>NZ_JBEZFW010000003.1:0-876267 GCF_040649695.1 Nonomuraea sp. NPDC048901
CCTTGGCATCTTCCACCTGACCGGCGGTGATGGTAATGGTCTTCCCCATCTGGAGGATGGTCTCAAAGGCGAGGGCGTTGACCAGCCACGGTTGTCCCTGGGTCAGCTCGAAGACCCGGTCTACCGCGTCCTTGGTGAACTCCTGGCCGGTCGCCTGTGTGTGCTGGCCGTACAGCTCGGCGATCTGATCAGTGGTGAAGTCGCCCAGGCGCAACGACTCGGCGACGATGTTGAACGGGCTGGCCGGGTTGGACCGGCCGGGTTCGCCGCCCGAGGCGACCTTGTAGTCACGCAGGTCACGCAACCCGCACAGCACCACGGACGCGGGGAACGGACGTCCCTTATGGCGTGTGTTGTGACCGTCGCGAAGCTGGCTGAGAATGCTGACCAGGCTGTTGCCCTGCAGGGCGTCGATCTCGTCGAGGAACAGCACCACCCGGCGCGGGCAGCGGTGGCACCACTCGGTCAGCGCCGAACCGAACCGGGTGCCCGCTGGGGCCTCCGGCCAGGGATCCGGCGGCAGCAGTTCGTCTGGCCATCCCGCCCACTCGACGGCCTGGCGGAGGGACTTCAGCAGAATCTCCTCCGCGGCGGCATAGTCGTCGCCGGCCGATTTGGCGCGCTCGCAGGAGAGCATCAGGGCGGCGGTGTCGCCTTCGGCGGTCAGCTCGGAGGCCAGGGTGTCCAGCGTGGTCGTCTTGCCGGTCTGCCGGGGCGCGTGCAGCACGAAGTAACGGTCCATCTCGACGAGCTCGCGCGCCTGCGGGAGCCGCTCCGCGGGGGGAAGAATGTAGTGGTGCTGAGGACTGCACGGACCGGTGGTGTTGAAGTATCTCGCTCGGGGTGGCCGCATGGTCACATAGTGCCATCACCTAGTCACTCGCGTCCGGCCAGTCGGAACCATGTCAGTGGGTCGGTGACGGTGATGTGCTCCAGGTGGTGGATGAGCACGTCGATCGGGGATGATGGCCCGCGAATGCCCGCAGTTGTCCCACCCCCTGAGAACGCTTCGGCCCTGGACCCGGCTAGGGGGCGGTAGCCCAGACGAAGGCCGTGCTTGTCTATAGCCAGCCGGGTTTCACCAGGCCGGATTCGTAGGCGATGACGACGAGTTGGGCGCGGTCTCGGGCGTGGAGTTTCATCATGGCTCGGCTGACGTGGGTCTTCGCCGTCGCGGGGGACATGAAGAGGTCCGCGGCGATCTCGTCGTTCGTCTTTCCGGTGCCTACCAGTGACAGGACTTCGCGTTCGCGGTCCGTTAGTTGGTCCAGGTGGTGGTTGGTGGTCGAGGGTTCCTTGGCGCGGGTGGCGTACTCGGCGATCAGGCGGCGGGTGACGCTGGGGGACAGGAGGGCTTCGCCGGCCGCGACCACGCGGACCGCCTGGATGAGCTCCGCCGGCTCCGTGTCCTTGACGAGGAAGCCGCTGGCGCCGCCGCGCAGGGCCTCGAAGACGTACTCGTCCAGCTCGAACGTGGTCAGGATGATGACGCGCGGGCCCGGTGGCATCTGGCGGGTGGCGGCCAGGCCGTCGGTGCCGGGCATGCGGATGTCCATGAGCACCACGTCCGGCTCGTGCTCGCGGGACAGGCGTACCGCCTCGGCGCCGTCTGCGGCCTCCGCGACCACCGTCATGTCGGGCTGGGCATCCAGCAGGGCCTTGAAGCCCGCCCGGACGAGAGCCTGGTCGTCGGCCAGTACGAGCTTGATCATGAGGTCTCCTCGGGGAGGGGCAGTGTGGCCTCGACCTGGAAGCCGTTGCCTGCGGGGCCGGCGGTCAGGGTGCCGCCGAGGGCTGAGGCGCGTTCGCGCATGCCGGGGATGCCGTTGCCGCTGCCTGCCTCGGTCAGTACGGCCGGTTTCGTCGCGCCCGTGTCCGTGACCAGGATGCCCAGCGCGCCTGTGCCGTACTCGAGCCGGACCGTCACCTGGGATCCGGGCGCGTGGCGGGCGGCGTTCGTGAGGGCCTCCTGGATGATCCGGTACGCGGCGCGTTCGAGCTGCGGCGGCAGCGGCCGGGAGCCGACGCGTTTGAGCGTCACGTCCAGGCCGGAGCGTGTCACGAGTTCGTCGAGGCGGTCCAGCCCGGCCGTGGGGGAGCGGGGGGCTCCTTCGCGCAGCACGTTGAGGACTGAGCGCATCTCGCCGAGAACCTCCTTGGAGGCGGACTTGATGGTGGTCAGGGCGGTACGGGCCTGCTCGGGCTGATCGTCCATGAGATGCAGGGCGGTGGACGCCTGGACGTGGATCAGCGAGATGTTGTGCGCCAGCACGTCGTGCAGCTCCTGCGCCATCGTCAGCCGCTCCTCGCTGGCCTGTCGCCTCGACTCCTCCTCGACGACCCGCTGGTGCTCGGCGCGCCGCTCGCTGCGGATCCTGACCAGCTCGGCGATCACCATGAACAGCAGGATGAACGCGGTGATCGCCAGCGTGTGGAAGATCCAAAGGGTCTGGTTGGCCACCAAATAGGCATAAATCAGGAAAACGGCGAGCGTGACCCCCGAGAGAATCCACGCGACCAGCCGCCGCCCGCTGACGACGAGCGACCCGAGCATGTACACCGGCGCCAGAAAAACCGGCCCATACGGGTAGCCAACCACCACATACGCATATGTCGCCAAAAGCGTGATGGCAGTCGAAAGAACGGGAAATTTCCGGCGGGCCACGATCGCCACCGGCCCCACCAGCAGCAACACGTACGCCAGCGAATCCAGCGGCGCCCTGAACCCCTGCTGCCCCCAGGCCGCCCCCTGCGACAGCACCACCTGGATCACCGCGACGACCAAAGCGATGTAGACGTCGTTCCCCGGCTTCTTTCGCACCCCCCAACGCTAGGCCACCCGCTTGACCTGCGCATCATCCTCCCGCCGCAGGGGGCCCTACCACGATGGGCGTACCTGGGCCAAGGTGGATACATGCGCCGAGTGATCGTTCCTGCAGCAGCAGCAATCCTCATCTCGCTGGTGTCCACCCCCGCGCTGGCATCCACGCCAACGCTTGTGTCCACCCCAGCGCCGGCCGCCACCCCCACACCGCAGCAGAAGGCCCCCGTCGCCGAGGGGTACGGCGGTGCGGTCGCCACGGTGGACTTCGACGCCAGCAAGGCCGCCATCGCCGTACTCAAGCAGGGCGGCAACGCCATGGATGCGGCCGTCGCCGCCGGCGCGGTGCTCGGCGTGACCGAGCCCTATTCCTCGGGTCTGACCGGCGGCGGCTTCATGGTCTACTACGACGCCCGCAGCCGCAGGGTGGTCACGCTGGACGGCCGCGAGACCGCCCCGAAGGCCATGACCGCCACCACGCTGGAGGGCATCCCGTTCGACGAGGGCGTCACCAGCGGCCTGTCGGCCGGCATCCCCGGCACGCTCGCGCAGTGGGATGTGGCCCTGCGGAAGTACGGCACGCTCTCGCTGAAGCAGGCGCTCCAGCCCGCCATCGAGGTGGCGTCCAAGGGCTTCGTCGTCGACCAGACCTTCTACGACCAGACCGCCGCGAACCTCGCCCGCTTCAAGGACATCACCTCCACCGCCAAGCTCTACCTCCCGAACGGCGCCCCGCCGCCCGTCGGCTCCGTCTTCAAGAACCCCGAACTCGCCGCCACCTACCGTGAGCTGGGTAAACGCGGAATCGGCTGGCTGTACGACGGGCAGCTCGGCAAGGAGATCGTCGCCACGGTCAAGCAGCCGCCCGTCACCCCCGGCGCCACCCGCAACGTACGGCCGGGCCTGATGGAGCTGTCCGACCTGCGCGCCTACCGGGTGCTCCAGCGCGACCCCACGCGCGTGGACTACAACGGCATGCAGGTGTACGGCATGGCGCCCCCCTCCTCCGGCGGCTCGACCGTGGGCGAGGCGCTCAACATCCTGGAGTCCCTGCCGAGCGTGGGCCTGCACGAATACCTGGAGGCCTCCCGTCTGGCCTTCGCCGACCGCAACAAGTACGTCGGCGACATCCCGAACGTGCCGCTCAAGGAGCTGCTGTCCGACGGCTTCGCCAAGGAACGCGCCTGCCTGATCGGCGACAAGGCGATGCCCAACCCCGCTCCCCCCGGCAACCCCGACGGCAGCTATGAGGCGTGCGCCACCCCGGCGGGTACGGCCACGGCGACCACCGACGAAGGCCCCGAGACGACCCACATGACCATCACCGACCGGTGGGGCAACGTGGTCGCCTACAACCTGACGATCGAGTCCACCGGCGGCAACGGCATCGTGGTCCCGGGGCGCGGGGTGCTGCTCAACAACGAGCTCACGGACTTCACCTTCGGCCCCGCCCCCGGTGACCCGAACCTGCCGGCCCCCGGCAAGCGCCCCCGCTCGTCGATGGCGCCGACGCTGATCTTCGCCCATGGCCGGCCGCTGCTGGCGGCCGGTTCGCCGGGCGGCTCGACGATCATCACGACCGTGCTGCAGATCCTGGTCAACCGCTTCGAGCTGGGCATGAGCCTGCCCGACGCGGTCGCCGCGCCGCGGGCCACGCAGCGCAACACCGAGCAGACACTGGCCGAGCAGGCCTTCCTCGACAAGTACCGAGCCGAGCTGGAGGCGCGCGGGCACAAGCTCGCGCTGACCACGGAGATCGGCGCGGCCACCGCGCTGGAGTTCCTGGGCCGGGGCAAGGTGCAGGCGGTCGCCGAGCCGGTCCGGCGGGGCGGCGGCAGCGCCCTCGTGGTGAAACCCGGCTAGTAGATCAGTTCGTACGCGCCGGGCTTCATCTTCCGGGTACGCGCCCAGTACTCGAAGGTGAAGCCCGGCCACAGCGTCCGGTTCACCCCGTGCTCGTCCAGGTACCAGGACCGGCAGCCGCCCGCGTTCCACACCAGCGGGTCGAGCCGTTCGCGCAGCCGCCGGTTGAACGCCCGCTGCCGTCCCGGCTTGACGTCGATGGCCCTGGCCTGGGTCTTGGAGAGCAGCCGCAGGCAGTCCATCACGTAGCGGACCTGCGACTCGATCATGAAGACGACCGAGTTGTGGCCGAGGCCGGTGTTCGGGCCGAGGAGGAAGAACAGGTTCGGGAACCCGGCGGTGGAGATGCCGTAATAGGTCTCGATACCGTCCTGCCAGGCGTCCTGGATCTTCAGCCCGTCGCGGCCCACGATCCGCTGCCGCTGGAGCGCCTCGGTCACCTTGAACCCGGTGCCGTAGACGATCACGTCCACCTCGTGCTCGACCCCGGCGGCGTCGACGATCGAGTGCTCCCTGATCTCGGCGATCCCGTCGGTGACCAGCGAGACGTTCGGCCGGGTCAGCGCCGGATAGTAGTCGCTGGACAGCAGGATGCGCTTGCAGCCGATCGTGTAGTCGGGCGTCAGCCGCTCACGCAGCTCCGGGTCGGGGATCTGCCTCTCCAGGTGCTTGAGCGCCGCTTGCTCGGACGCCTTCATCAGTTTCGGGTCGACGGTGAAGCCCAGCGCCCTGGTCTCCAGCAGCCAGTAGATGGCGTTGCGGACCGTCCTGGCGGCGCCCGGCAACCGCATGAGCCGCTGTGCCCAGGGCGAGAAGCCGAAGTCCGGCTTGGGGTGGATCCAGGGTGGTGTGCGCTGGAACACGGTGAGTCGCGCCGCGCGTTCGGCGATCCGCGGCACGAACTGGATGGCCGAGGCCCCGGTGCCGATGACCGCGACGCGCTTGCCGGTCAGATCGACCGAGTGGTCCCACTCGGCGGAGTGGAAGGCCGCCCCCGCAAAAACCTCACGTCCCGAAATTTCGGGGAACGATGGGATGTGTAGGGCACCGATGCCCGACACCACGGCATTCGTCCGCAGAGTCTCGCCGTCGTCCGTGGTCACCGCCCACCGGCGGTCGAGGTCGTCGTACTCCAGCGCGACGACGCGCTTGCCGTACCGGAAATGCGGGGTGATGCCATGCTTCTCGCCGCACGCCCGCAGGTAGTCCCAGATCTCCTCCTGCGGGGAGAACATCCGCGACCAGCCGGGATTGAGGTCGAACGAGTAGGAGTACATGGGCGACGGCACGTCGCACGCGCAGCCGGGATAGGTGTTGTCGCGCCAGGTGCCGCCCAGGTCGGCGGCCTTCTCCAGGATGACGAAGTCGTGGTAGCCGGCGGCCTTGAGCTTGATCGCCATGCCGATCCCGGCGAAGCCCGAACCGATGATCACTATTCCTGGCTCGTCCACTGCTCCTCCGCTTTATTAGACGACTTGTCCAATGTAATGAGAGGCGTCCGGGTCCGTCCAGGGTGACCCATATCACACCGACTGGTCGGTATGTTACCTGTCCTCAAGGCACACGAAAAGCGCCGAGAGCGGGTGGCCGTCGGCGCTCTGAAGTGCGCGGGGTTAGCGCAGGAGCAGGAAGGCCGCGACGCCGATGATCACGACGACGGCGATCACCGCGACGATCGGCAGAATGGGGGACTTCTTGCTCGGCGCCGCCTCCTGCTCGGACCGCTGCGCGAACGCGCGGAACTGCTGAGTGTTGCCGGCAGGGTCGATATGCTGGTCAGACATGCCCAGCAGCTTAGCGTGATCGTCTGGTGCGCTTGCCGCTTTTGGTGTGATCTGTGGACATGGGCTGATTAGGGGACCGGCCTAGTGGCCGGATAGCTTTGAAGCATGCTCCGGACCCTGTTCTCCCCACGCGTGGTGGGGTTGCACCTGCTGACGATCGGGGTCCTCATCGCGTTCATCCTGCTCGGCCGCTGGCAGCTCGGCGTGTTCCAGGATTCCGGTAAGCCGCACGCGGACACCGATCCCGCCGCCGTCGGCGTCGCCACGCTGTCCCAGGTGGGCGCGCAGCTGACCGGGCCCGCAGTGGGCCGCAAGGTCTCGGCGGAGGGCGTCTACGACGCGCCGCGCCAGTTGCTCGTGGCCGACCGGCCGGCCGACGTCGACGCGCCCGGCGGCAACGTCTCGCGCGACGAGGGCTACTGGGTCCTCACGCCGCTCCGGCTCGACGACGGCACGCTGGTGCCGGTCGTTCGCGGCTGGGTGGCCAAGGCCGGCGATCCGGCGGCGGCCGTGCCCGGTGGCAAGGTCGCGGTGACCGGGCGGCTGCGCCCGTCGCAGGGCACCGACAGCGTTCAGCGCCGCACCGAGGGGCTACCCGCGGGGCAGGTGCAGACGGTGTCCACCGGTGAGCTGATCAACCTGTGGAGCGGGCAGAAGGTGCGCAACGGCTATGTCGTCGCCCAGCCCGCCTCGGGGCCGCTGACGCCGGTGAAGGTCCGGCCGCCGGTCGTCGGCGGGGAGTTGACTTGGCGTAATCTCGCTTATGCCGCCAACTGGTGGATCTTCGCGGGGTTCGCCGTGTTCATGTGGTTCCACTTCGTACGCGACGCCGTGCGAGCGGATCGTGATCGGGACAGTGGCAAGTCCCCTGAGATGGTTCTGGAAGGTTAACGGTGGAATCGGCTCTGAAGCCCTTCCGGGTGCTCGCCTACATCGTCGGCGTGATGCTGCTCGTGCTCTGCGTGGCCATGGTGCTGCGCTACGGCTTCGGCATCGTGGGCCTGTCGAAGATCGTGGCGCCCATCCACGGCTTCCTCTACATGATCTACCTGATCACGGTGATGAACCTGGGGATGAAGGCGCGCTGGAGCTGGCCGTACATGCTGGGCATCATGCTCGGCGGCACGGTGCCGTTCCTGTCGTTCTACATCGAACGCCGGGTGACGAGCCGGGTGCACACGGCCCTGGCCGCGGCGGCGGCCTGAGGCCCCGCCGCGCACCCGGCCCGGGTCGGGCTGGGTTCAGCTGCCGATGCCGCGTCTGCGGGCTCGCTTGAGCCGCTCGCGCTGCGACGGGTCGAGCATCAGGTAACCGACCACCGGGGCGGCGACCACGCCGAGGACGACCAGCAGGGTGAGCCAGCCGGGCAAGAAGATCAGCGAGAGCAGAACCGCGGCGCCTGCGCCGATGGCGTACTTCTGGACTGGTGACATCCTCAACTTCCTCCGTACGCGGAGCGCGCGCCCCGCCTCTCCCATTGTGCGTCTTGAGTCCAACGAGTGGACCACTCCAGTGGTTCCATTCGCGATATGTCTTAAAGATTCGTATCTCAAAACAGGTCCGCGACGGCCTTAAGGTCCTTGCGGAGCGCGTCCGGCCCCGGCCGGTGCGCCGGGAACCCCGACAGCAGGCGGAACAGGACCGGCGCCAGCGCACCCGCCTTGGCCAGCGGGGCGCCGGGCGCGGGCGGATGCCCCTCGACGGCCGCGAACAGCGTGGCGCCCAGCGACCACAGGTCCGCCGCCGGTCCTGGCACGCGTTCTGGCGCCGTGTAGGCCGGGATCGTCGCCGGCATCACGGGCGCGTGCGACACCGGCCCGGGCAGGGGAGTGGTGGCCAGCGTGGCCCGGCCGGCCGTGTCGATCAGGACGTTGCCCGGCTGTACACCGCCGTGATGCGATCCCCGGGCGTGCAGGTCGGCCAGTTGGTCGAGCACGGCCAGCCCGATCTCGGCCACCCGGGCGGGCGGCAGCGGCCCGGCCGTGGCGAGGACGTGCCCGAGCGTCTGCTCCACGGCGAGCCGGTCGAGCATCCCGGCCACCACGTCGACCGGAGGCGGTCCGGAGGGCTCCAGCATGGCCCTGACCAGCCATCGGAAGGCGTCGGTGCTTTCCGCGGGGGCCCGCCCCGGCGGTCTGCCCTCGACGGCGAAGTGCAGCGTCGCGGCCATCGACCACATGTCGGCGGCCGGCCGCATGCCCAGCCCCGGCAGCCCGAACCCGGTGAGCACCGCCCGGCCCGTCGAGGTGAGCAGCACGTTGCCCGGATTGACCCGCCCGTGCACGATCCCCGTGTCATGAGCGGTCCGCAACGCCGACAGCAGGCACACGCCCACCCGGGCGGCCTGCTGCACGGGCAAGGGGTGCCGCGAGTCCACAGTCTGCTCCAGCGAGGTGCCGGAGACGAACTCCATCACCAGCCACGGCTCGCCGTCCTCCACCACCACGTCGAGAACCGGTACGACGGAGGCATGCCGGAGCCCGGCGGCCCGCCGCGCGTCCTGCAGCGCGGATCCGCGTAACTCGGCGGGCACACGTAGCTCCCTGACCGCGACGTCACGATGTTCTACCTCGTCGAATGCCAGTCGTACGGAACCCGCGCCCAAAGGGTTCAGCAGCCGGTAGCGACCGGCGAGCTTCTTGGTCTCTCCCATCCCGAGGTGCACGATATCGCCACGTTCTATGGCAAAGCCATGGGCTAGGCGTGGGTTCCCGACAGCCACTTTTCATGCGCGTCGTGAACCTTCCCGAACAGGGCTTCTTTCTCTTCTTGACTGACGTCGTCCAGGTGCAATCCGAACACGTCGGACAACGCGGAGTAGTAGTCACGAGCCGTGTGGAGGGTGATGGAATGGGCACCGTTGCCCACGCGCGACAAGGCGAGCCCGCGGAGGAGGTCCACGCCGGAAGCGTCCCGCCGGGCGACCGTCGCGACCCGCACGAAACCCGACTCCCGCGACGTCGACAGGTGATGATGCATCGCAGTAAAAGCTGACATGTCGGTCGGGGCGGGGTCGAAGTCCATGCCCGGGAACGAGCCGCTCGGGTCGTGGTCGAACCGCCAGCCTCCCGGCGCGACCTCGGAACGCCGCAGGCCGTACGAGAAGGGCCCCTGCCGGTAGACGCCCGCGACCAGCGGGAGCGGCTCATGCAGCGCGTCGCCCAGCCCGAGGTCGGCCAGCCACTCGCCGTCCGGATTGTCGTCGGACGGCAGCCCGCGCACGGTGAGCACCAGGTGGTTGGCGGTGATGCCGGGCGCGCCGTTGGGGACCTGCACGCCGCCCACGTGCCTGGTCACGTCGTAGCCGAGCGTCATGAGCAGCAGGGAGAACGCGCCGTTCAGGTGGTAGCAGTAGCCGCCGCGGCCGCGGATGATCCGCCCGGCCGACTCGACGGGATCGACCGTGGTGGGACGGCCGAGCCAGATCTCCAGCGCCTCGTACGGGACCCGCTCGATGTGCGCGACGTGCAGCCGGCGCAGGTTCTCGGCCGTGGGCGGGGCGGTCAGCAGGTCGGGAAGCCCGAGGCGGCGCAGGTATCCGTCCGTGTTCACCGGCTCAGTCTGCACCGGATATGCACAGATTGGGGAGTGCCGTCTGCACAGCCCCCTTCTAGGCTTTCGTCCGTGGCAGAGCAGCGACGCATCCTCCTGGTCGAGGACGACGAGACCATCGCCCTGGCCGTACGGAACCGGCTGGCGGCCGAGGGGTTCGACGTCAGGGTGGCGGGGGACGGGGAGACGGCCCTGACCGAGTACGGAAGGGCGGAGCCCGATCTGGTGATCCTGGACCGGCTGCTGCCGGGACTCGACGGGCTGGAGGTGTGCCGCCGGATGCAGGCGGCCCGGCCGGTGCCGGTGCTCATGCTGACCGCGCTCGGTGAGGAGACCGACGTGCTGGTCGGGCTCGGGGTGGGCGCGGACGACTACCTGGCCAAGCCGTTCAGCATGCGAGAGCTGGTGGCCCGGATCCACGCGCTGCTGCGCCGGGTCGAGCGGGCCCTTCAGCTCGCCTCCGAGGACACGGTGATCAGGGTGGGCGAGGTGGAGATCGACACCGCGGCCCGCCGGGTGTTCGTCCGCGGCGCCGAGGCGCAGCTCACCAGGACGGAGTTCGACCTGCTGCGCCGCCTGGCCGAACGGCCCGGCCAGGTCTTCGAGCGCGACCGGCTGCTGTCGGACGTGTGGGGCTTCTCCGAGGCCGCCGCGACCAGGACCGTGGACAGCCACGTACGCGCGTTACGCCGCAAGCTCGGCTCCGGCGTCGTCCGTACGGTGCACGGCGTCGGCTACGCGCTGGTCCGCCGATGAGGCAGCCGCTCGACTTCCTCGGCCGCATCAAGGTCAAGCTCGGCCTGGTGATCGTGCTGGCCGTGGGCACCGCCTTCCTGGTCAACGAGGTCGGCATCAACTCCGGCCTGTCCCGGCCCATCCGGATCGTGGTCGCGCTGATCCTCGCCCTGATCATGGTGCAGGTGCTCGCCATGGGCATGACCAAGCCGCTGCGCCAGATGGCCAGGGCCGCCCAGACCATCGCCAAGGGCCGCTACACGCTGCGCGTCCGCGCCACCTCGCGCGACGAGGTCGGGGAGCTGGCCAGGGCGTTCAACGCGATGGCGGCCGACCTCGGCGAGGTCGACCGGCAACGGCGCGAGCTCGTCGCGAACGTCAGCCACGAGCTGCGCACCCCCATCACCGGCCTGCGCGCCGTCCTGGAGAACGTCGTGGACGGCGTATCCGCGGCCGACCCGGTCACCATGAAGACCGCGCTCGCCCAGACCGAACGGCTCGGCCGGCTCGTGGCGCAACTGCTCGACCTGTCACGGCTCGACTCGGGCGCGCGCCTCATGGAACCGGAGGCGGTCGAGCTCGCGCCGCTGCTGGAGCAGGCCGTGCGCGAGGCCGCGCTGGCGCGGGAGGACGTCCGGCTCACCCCGGCGGCCCCCGCCGACCTCGTCGTACGCGCCGACCCCGACCTGCTCGCCCAGGTCCTGGCGAACCTGCTCGACAACGCGGTACGCCACAGCCCGCCCGGCGGCTCGGTCACCGTGACGGGCGCGCCCGACGGCGACGGGGTCCGCATCACCATCGCCGACCAGGGGCCGGGGATCCCCGCCTCGGCTCACGGGCGGGTGTTCGAGCGCTTCTCCCGGCTGGACGCGGGGCGGACGGCGGACGGCGGGGGTGCCGGGCTGGGGCTGGCGATCGTGAAGGAGATCGTCGAACTGCACGGCGGTTCGATCCGCATCGACGACTGCGCGGGGTGCCGCATGATCGTCGATCTACCAGGGAGGACCATCATGGCGGATACGCCATTAGAACCCGTTTCGGGGGCCGACGAAGGGGTGGCGCCCGTTACGGCGGGTGATGCCTTACTTGAGGGCGGGGTGCCGGAGGCTCGTGTGGCGCCGGCCGTCGGTGTGGTTGAGCCGGGTCTGTCTGAGGTGAAGGCCGCGGGGGATGCGGAGGCCACGCCGGAGACCGAGACGGCGGGGCAGGCGGTGCTCGCGGCTTCGTCGGCTCAGGAGCCGGAGTCGCCGGTGTCGTCGGCCCCACCGGTCCCGTCGGCCCAGCCGGTCCCAGCGGCTTTGTCGGACTCGTTGGCGCAGCTGGTCGCGCTGGCTCAGCCGGTGGTTTCGGGTCAGCCGATGGTCTCGGGTCAGCCGGTCGCTCTGGCTCCGGCGGGGGGTTCGTCGGGAGCTTCGCCGTCGTCGGCGCGGGCGGCCATGTCGGCGGTGCCGGTGTCCGCTGGGCGGCTTGCGCGGATGGTCGGGGGAGGAGTCATCGGGTTGCTTCTCGGGTTCCTGGCCGGGCTGTTCGGGGCCGTGTTCGTCAGTGTGGCGACGGGCAGCGATACGGCCGCGCTCATCACGCTCGTGCTGGTCACCGCGCTCATCGGGGGTGTCGGGGTGTCTCTGGGGGCGGGCACCGGGCGACGGGCTGCCGGTGCATTGCCGTACCAGCCCGCTCAGGGTCGGCTGCCGGGCCAGCCGTACCAGGGGCCGGGGCAGCCTGGTCCGCAGGTCCACGGGCCGCAAGTGCCTGGTCCGCAGGTGCATGGGCCGCAGTCCCCGCCTCCGCCGTACGTCCCGCCGCCGCTCTTCCCACGTCCGGACCTGCCCGAGACGCCGCGCTGGCTGCTGCCGGCGGCGGCGGGGGCCGGCGTGTTCACGGCCGTGGCGTTGCCGGACGCGCAGGTGGGACTGGGCATCGTCCTGGTCACGATGGTGCTGGGCGCCGCGGCGCTGCCCGCGGTGCTGCGGCGGATCACGCCGTGGACGGTGCTGTTCGGCCTGACCGCCTACTGGCTGATCGCGATGGCCGCCGTACGGGACGCCGACTGGCTGGTCGGGATCCTGTTCATGGCCGGGTGCGGGCTGCTGGCGCTGGCCGTCTCCGGGGCGGGGTTCGGCTGGCTGGGCGTGATCAGGGGCGGCGTGTCGGTGCTGCTCGCGCTGGGGCCGGTGCCGTGGTTCCTGGCCAAGCCGCTGAAGCGGCTGACCGCCAAGCGGCGCATCCTGCCCATGGTCGCGGCGCTGGGCATCACGGCGGTGTTGCTGGTGGTGTTCGGGCTGCTGTTCGCCTCGGCCGACGCCGTGTTCGCCACCTACCTGGAGCGCCTGACCGCGACCCCGGACTGGGCCGAGTCGGTGCCGCTGCGGATCTTCCTGTTCGTGGTCGGGGCCGTGCTGCTGGCCGCCGTGGTGCTGGTCGCGCTGCGGCCCGTGGTGGATCCGGTCGGGCCCGAGGTCAAGTTCAGCGTCTCCAGGAGCGTCTGGGTGGTGCCGCTGACCGCGGTGAACCTGCTGTTCGCGGCGTTCGTGGCAGTACAGATCACCGTGCTGTTCGGCGGCGACTCCTGGGTGCTGAAGACCGCCGGCCTCACCTACGCCGAGTACGCCCGGCAGGGCTTCTTCCAGCTCGTCGTCGTCAGCGTGTTCGTGCTGTGCATCGTCGCCGTCGTGGCCGGCCTGCTCCGGACCGAGCGGCGCGAACGCTGGCTGCTGGCCGGCCAGCTCGGCGTGCTCTGCGCCCTCACCATGGTCGTGCTGGCCTCCGCACTGCACCGCATGGACCTCTACACCGAGGCGTACGGCCTGTCCCGGCTGCGCCTGTCGGTGCAGGCCACGGTGTGGTGGCTGGGCGCGCTGTTCGCCCTGGTCATACTGGCGGGCGCGGCCCGGCTGGCCGGTCGCGGCTCCGGCTGGCTGCCCCGCACGGTCGTGCTGGTCACCGGGCTCGGACTGGGCGCGTTCGCGATCGTCAACCCGGACTTCCAGGTGGCCCGGACACAGGTGGTGGTACGCGGGCCGGCCAAGCTGGACGCGGACTACCTGGGCGACCTCGGCGCGGAAGCCGTACCGGCCCTGGACCGGCTCCCGGAGCCGCAACGCAGCTGCGTACTGACCGACGTGATCAAGACCAACGGCCTGAACCAGCCGGACGCGTGGAACGGCTGGAACCTGGCCAGGTCGCAGGCCCGCGAACTGCTCGCCAAGCATCCGGTCGCCACCACGACCACGGGCTGCGACCGCCCGGAGCTCCGGATCTCCGACTGACGGCCGGTGGTCCTAGCAGTGGGGGTTGGCGGCCTTATAACCGTGCTTGAATGTCTTCGACCGGCCCTTGAAGTGCTTCTTCACACACCGGTGGAACCTGGCCGCGTCCGCGGCGCCCCGTCTCTTGCCCTGGTGCCTGGACTGGGCGCGTCCGGAAGTACCGCCCCCGCCACAGCCGGCGTGTTTCCGGCCCACCGCCCAGCCGACCTTGTAGCCGAGTCTGTAGTCCGGCTGGCCTGAGGCCGGGTGTTTACCTGGGCGGGAGGGCTGGCACCGTACGCCGTTGGCGTAGCCGTCGGAGTAGCCCTTCGGGCAGCCCTGGCCCTTGTCGTCGCACGGGTTCAGCCGTGTCGACAGGGCCGCCGTACGGGTGGCCGGGATCGCCGCGGTGAAGCCCTGAGGCAGGGCGAGGGCGGCGACAAGAGCCGATCCGAGGACGACGAGCGCACCTCTTTCGATCATGACCTTCTCCGTCTCCGGCGAAGAGCACGGCCATGTGTCCCGCCTCGACCAACGAGCGTCTTGAGGTAATTCCCGCTCATATAGTGGACAAATAGCCATGTAGCGCATTAACCATCTCAAGCTTGATCAAAAGTGATCATGTTCTGTTTTGTCGGCCGTTCGAGTCGACGACAGCCGCCGGACGGGTTTCCCGGGTAGGACCGCAGCCGCGCGGTACCTGCTGGATCATGTTTAATCCTTGAGTGGCTTTCGATGTGATCATCAGCGGCGGACACGTGCTCGACGGGACGGGGGCGCCGCCGTACCGAGCCGATGTGGCGATCACCGGCGACCGGGTCGCCGCCGTGGGCCGCCTCGACGGCGCGGAGGCCGCCTCCGTGATCGACGCGAACGGACGGTTCGTCGCACCGGGGTTCATCGACTGCCACGCCCACGGCGACGCGGCCGTCTTCGACCCCGCCGTACAGTTGGCGACGCTTCGCCAGGGAGTGACCACTTTCGTACTGGGACAGGATGGCCTGTCCTTCGCCCCCGGCTCCGCCGACACCGTCGCCTACGCCGAACGCTACTTCGCAGCGGTGAACGGCCCCCGTGTCTCGGATGGCGTGCGTTCCGGTGGCGGGCTGTCGGTCGCCGAGTTGCTCCAGGGGTACGACCGCGCGGTCGCGCTCAACACCGCCTACCTGATCCCGCACGGCACGATCCGCTACGACGTCATGGGCCCCTCCTCAGGCGTCCCCGCACCCGACGAGCTGACCCGCCTGCTCGCCCACGTCGAACGCGGCCTGGCGGACGGCGCGGTCGGCCTGTCGAGCGGCCTGGAGTACCTGCCGGGCCGCTACGCCTCAGCGGCGGAACTGGCCGCCCTGTGCGCACCACTCGCGGGCCTGCCGTACGTCACCCACATGCGCGCCTACGGCGAGCGAGCCGACGTAGGCATGTCGGAGGTCGTCGAGATAGCCCACCGATCCGGTACGGCCGTGCACATATCCCACCTGCACGGACCCGCCGACGTCCTGCTCCCCCTGGTGGAGGAGGCACTGTCCGATGGCGTGGACCTGACCTTCGACTCCTACCCCTACCTGCGCGGCAACACCATCCTCGCGATGGTCGTCCTGCCGCCCGAGGTCCCGGGCGCCGAGCCGGACCGCGCCCTGGAGATGCTGTCGTCCGGGGAGCTCGACGCCTGGTGGCCGGAGCTGGCGCAGACCTGGCCGCGCCTGACCATCTCCCACGCTCCCGGCCTGGAGTGGGCGGAGGGCCTGGGCATGGTCGAGGCGGCCGAGCGGGCGGGCTTGGCGCCGCACGAGTTCTGCCGCCGCCTGCTCATAGAGACGCGCCTGGAGGCGGGCTGCGTGACGGCGCGTCCCGACGAGGGCCCGGAGGGGGAGGAGTCGGTACGCCGCGTGCTGCGCCACCCTTCGCATACGGGCGGCTCGGACGGCATCTACGTGGGCGGGCACCCGCATCCTCGTGGCTTCGGCGCGTTCGCCCGGTTCCTGGGACGGCACGTGCGTGAGCTGGGCGACTGGACGTGGGGGCAGGCCGCCGTTCACCTGTCGTCGCACCCGGCGCGACGCTTCGGCCTGACGGACCGCGGCCTGCTCCGGCGCGGCTTCGCGGCCGACGTGGTGGTGATCGATCCGGCGACGGTGACGGACCTGGCCACGTACGAGACTCCGCGCACACCGGCGATGGGCGTGGACGACGTGCTCGTGTCGGGGGTGCCGGTGCTGGCGAACGGCGTCTTGACGGGCAAGACTCCGGGACGAGCACTGCGCCCGTAACCGGTCGGCGCCCCCTGGAACCACGGACGGGGCCCAGAATGCGCACGTCACGGCGCCCAGCCACCTCCACCGGAGGAGCGTGCCCCTGGACAGGGCCCGGCCCCGTGCGGCGGGTGGGGCTCACCGGGCTTGCCGTACAAGATCATAAAAACATCGGCGCCCAGCCACCTCCACCCGGCCCGCCATACAAGATCATAAAATAAACATGAGATAGGGTCAGGCGCGGACAAATGGGGGTGTTGTGCAGGGAATCCACGAACACAATCGGTCCGTCTTCGACGGGGCCACCCTCCCCCTGATGCTCGTGCATCAGGAGGCGCTCGAGCACAACATCGCGACCATGGCCGCCTTCGCCCGCGATCACGGCATGGAGCTGGCGCCGCACGCCAAGACGCACATGTCCCGAGAGATCGCCACCATGCAGCTCGAAGCGGGCGCATGGGCGCTCACCGTGGCGACGGCGCGGCAGGCGATGGCGGTGCGGGAGTTCGGCGCGGCCAGGGTCATGGTGGCCAACCAGATGGTGGACCCGGCCGGGCTGGAGTGGGCGGCGACGGAGCTGGCCGCCGACCCGGGCTTCGACTTCCTGTCCTTCGTGGACTCCGTGGCCGGGGTGGACATCCTGGCCCGGCATGCCTCGTCGCGGCCGTTCAGCGTGCTGGTCGAGCTCGGGCATGAGGGCGGGCGGGCCGGGTGCCGGACGCTGGATCAGCTGCTGGAGGTGGCCGCGCATGTACAGCGGACCGACGGGGTGGAGCTGGCGGGTATCGCCGGGTACGAAGGGGCGCTGAAGACGGCGCCCGAGGTCCGGAAATATCTGTATCTGTTGCAGGATGCCGCCGAGCACATCCGCGTCAAGAATCCCATCCTGACCGTCGGCGGCAGCCAGTGGTTCGACGTGATCGGGCGCGAGCTCGTCGCCACCCAGGCCAGGATCGTCCTGCGCGCCGGAGCGTACGTCACCCACGACGACGGCTACTACCGCGAGCGCACGCCCTTCAACCGCGTCCCCGGCGAGCTGCGGCCCGCGATGGAGGTGTGGGCGCACGTGCTGTCCACGCCCGAGCCGGGGCTGGCGATCGTCGGCCTGGGCAAGCGGGACGCGCCGTACGACGAGGGCCTGCCCGTTCCCCGGCGCGGCGGCGTCACGATCGTGAAGATGCAGGACCAGCACACGGTCGTTCGCGCCGACGGGCTCAAGCCGGGCGACCTGCTCGCCTTCGGCATCTCGCACCCGTGCACCGCCTTCGACAAGTGGCGCACGCTCCCGGTGGTCGACCGGGACTACCGCCGCGTCGGCACAATAAGCACCCAATTTGGCTGATAAATGCTGGTAAATAGGGAGATGTTGTGAAGAAGGAATTGAGGACCACCGAGGGCGCGGCCCCGGTCGGCGCGTACTCCCAAGGTCTGGTCGTCGGCGACTTCGTCTACACCTCGGGCGCGGGGCCGCTCGACCCGCAGACCGGTGAGGTCGTCGGCGACGACGTGGCCGCCCAGACCCACCAGACCATGCGCAACCTCGGCGCCATTCTCGCCGCCCACGGCCTCGGCTTCGACGACGTGGTCAAGGCCACGGTCCACCTGCAGCATCTCAAGCGCGACTTCGCCGCCTACAACGAGGTGTACAAGTCGTACTTCAGCCAGCCGTACCCAGTCCGCACGACCGTCGGCTCGGACCTGATGGACATCCTGGTGGAGATCGACTTCGTCGCGCACAAGAGCGCGTAAGGTCGGTCCGTGGACAGTTCGGTGTACGTCTTCGTCGAAGATCTACGCGGCGAGGGCGTCGAGCGGGTGCTCGACAGGATCAGCGGGTACGGCGTTGCGGGCGTGACCGTCGGCGCCGTACACCATGCCTCCCGCGACGTCACCCCGCATGGACTGTCCAGGCTCACGCTCCGTCACGACGGCGCCCACTTCGTCCCGCCGGCCGACCTGTTCTCCGGTCTGCGGCTCAGGCCGACGGCCGGATACCAGAACGCGCTCGACGGCCTGCGCGAAGCCTGTTCGGAGCGAGGGCTGAAGCTCCATGGCTGGACGGTTTTCCTGCGCAATGCCACGATCGGCACCCAGCATCCAGATGTGACCGTACGCGACTGCTTCGGCGATCGAGGCTCGCTCACCGACCTGTGCCCGGCGCATCCCGATGTGCGGCAGTACGCCGTCGCGTTGGCCAGGGCGGTCGCCCGGCTCGGCGTCGACAGCGTCGTGGCCGAGTCACTGCACTTCAGACCGCTCAAACCGCAGCGCTCGTTCGTACCGCTCGGGCCGATGGACGCCTACCTGTTCGGCCTGTGCTTCTGCGACTACTGCATGCGCCGGGCCACTGACCTGGGCGTCAACGCCGAGGTGGCCCGCGAGGAGTGCGCCAGGATCGTGGGCGGGGTGTTCGACGGCGATCCGCCCGCGCAGGGCGAGGTGACGCGGGCGGCGCTGACGGCGTACGCGGGGCCCGAGGTGGTCGCCTACGCCCGCGCCCGGTCGGAGACCGTCACCACGCTGGTCTCCGACGTGGCCTCCGCCGTGGCGGACGAGGGCTCAAAACTGGTGTTCATCGACTCCACCGGCGCCGTCAAGGGCTACACCGACGGGCTGCCCTCGCCCGGCCTGGCCGCGCACGACGCCTGGCAGCTGGGCGTGGATCTGGTGGCGCTCGGCGACCTCGTGCCCGCGTTCGGGGTGCTCGCCTACGCGCGCGACGCCGCCCGGGTGGCCGACGATGTGGGCGCGTATCTGCGGTCGGTGGGCAAGGATCGGGAGGTACGCGCGGTGCTGCGGCCCGGTTATCCCGACAGCGACTCGGCCGACCGGCTGGTCGCGAAGGCGCGGGGGGCCAAGGCGGCGGGGGCGTTGGCGGTGGACTTTTACGCCTATGGACTGATGTCGTACCCGGTGCTGGACCGCATCCCGGCCGCACTTGCCGAGGCCCTCTGACAGGCTGCGTGGGCGGTCCCGATTTATCCCACTAAGACATGACACCGCCACCAAGCATCACGGGCACCGCCTGGCTCGCGAAGTCGTCCCTTAGGACATGACACCATCGAGCACCATGGACACCGCCTGACTCGCGAATTCGTCCGTGAGCGGCAACCCCCGGAACACCGCCCTGACCCACACCGCCCCGGCCAGCAGATCGACCACGAGCATCGGGTCGACCGACCGCTTCAGCTCGCCCCGCCGTACCGCACGCTCGAAGACCTGCCGCTCCCGCGCGAACCGATCCGCGAAGAACCGCCGCGCGTCCAGCTCGGGATGGCGTACGGCGGCGCCGAGCGCGGCCACCGCGATGTCCCTGGCCGGCGGCTGGGTGAGGAGCCGCCTGACCCCCTCCACGAGCGCGACGAGATCGCCACGCAGGCTCCCCGTGTCCGGCGCCTCGAACTCCAGCGCCTCCGCCTCCACCAGCGCCGCCCCCAGCAGTGCGGCCTTCGACGGCCACCAGCGGTAGATCGTCGTCTTGTTGACGCCCGACCGCTCGGCCACGCCCTCGACGGTCAGACCGTCATACCCCTTCTCCGCGACCAGCAGCAGCGTCGCGTCGAAGATCTCCTGCTGCTTCCTCGGCGCCATGCGGTCATTTTCTCCCGGCGAACGCCGTGATCACGCCCAGCCCCAGGTACACCACACCGCTGAAGAGCCGCAGCCCCCTGGCCCTCCTGACGAGGCGGCTGCCGAGCGCCCCGGCGGTGAACGCGTACACCAGGTCAGAGAGCACCCCCAGCACCAGCAGCGTGACGCCGAACACCACGATCTGCAGCGCCGGCGACCCTGCGGACGGCTTCACGAACTGTGGCAGCAACGCCAGGAAGAACAGCGTGACCTTGGGGTTGAGCAGGTTCACCACGACACCTTCGAGGAACACCTTGCCGAGCGGCTGCGGCGGCCGCGCCACCTCGGATTCGGCCTGCTCCTTGCCGGTGAGCGCGCGTACCCCCAGATAGACGAGATAGGCGACTCCTGCCCACTTGACGATCCCGAACAGCGTCGCGGACCTCGTGATCAGATACGAGAGCCCGGCCGCGGCCGCCACGATGTGCACCAGCGTGCCGGTCTCCACGCCGAACGCGCTGGCCAGCCCCGCCGCCCGGCCCTGGGAAAGGCCCCTGGCGGTGATGTAGAGGTGGTTCGGACCCGGGATGAGCACCAGTGCGAGCGAGGCGCCCACGAAGAGCACGTACGTGGACCAAGGGATCATGAAATATAAGCGTAAAGCGGCTTTGGCCCGCTGTTGAGAGCCAATCGGGTACCCCGTTCCTGGGCCAATCGGAATGTCGGCCAGGCGTGGCATAGTTGCTGCCGTGAAGGGTCTCCTGGTCGGGCGCGCTGCTGAGCTGGCGAGACTCGCGCGTGTGCTCGAATCCGCCGCCCTCGGCACCGCCGAGGTGGCGCTCGTCGGCGGCGACGCCGGCATCGGCAAGACCCGGCTGGTGTCCGAGCTGGTCGCCGAGGCCGGTTCCCGTGGCTTCAACGTGCTGGTCGGGCAGTGCGCCGAGCTGGGCGACACGCTGCCCTACCTCCCGCTCGCCGACGCCCTGCGCGGCGCCGAGCCCGCCGTCCGCGAGGCGGCCGCCGCCCATCCCCTGCTCGGCCAGCTGCTGCCGGGCGTGGAGAGCGCGCCTCCGGCCGGGCTCACGCAGCAGCGGTTGTTCGGCTCGCTGCTGGGGCTGCTGGCCGAGGTTCAGCCGGTGCTGTTCGTGATCGAGGACCTGCATTGGGCCGACCGCTCGACCCGTGACCTGCTGGTGTTCCTGAGCCGCATGGTGCAGAGCGAGCGCGTGTGCGTCGTCGGCACCTACCGCACCGACGACCTGCACCGCCGTCACCCCCTGCGGCCGGTGCTGGCCGAGCTGAAGCGCCTGCCCAGCGTCACCCACCTGGAACTGGGCCCTCTCGACTCCGGCGAGATGTCTGATTACGTCGCGACATTGGGCGATGTGGACGCACAGGAGCTCGGCGTGATCGTCACCCGCGCGGGCGGCAACCCGTTCTATGCCGAGGAGCTGTTCGCCGCCCTGGCCGAGGGCGACACGCTGCCCGACGGGCTGGCGAGCCTGCTGATGTCCCGGGTCGAGGTGCTGTCCGAGCCCGGCCAGCGAGTGCTGCGCGCCGCCGCGGTCGCCGGTCGCCGCGTCGAGGACGAGCTGCTGCGCGAGGTCTCCGGGCTCCCGCTGGCCGACTTCGAGGAGGCCGTACGCGAGATCGTCTCGCGCGGCCTGCTCCGCGTCGACGGCTACGGTTACGCCTTCAGGCACGCTCTGCTGCAGGAAGCCGCCTACACCGACCTGCTGCCCGGAGAGCGCAGCAGACTGCACGCCGACTTCGCACGACTGCTCACCTCGCCCGCCGAGCTCGCCCACCACCACCTGGCCGGCCACGACCTGGCGGGAGCCCTGGCAGCCTCGGCGAAGGCCGGCCGGCTGGCCGAGCGCCTGGGCGCGCCCGCCGAAGCCCACAGCCACTACGACCGGGTGCTGAGCCTGTGGGACCGAGTCCCCGACGCCGCCGAACTCGCCGGTGAGGAGCGGGTCACGCTGGCCTTCCGCAGCGCGGTGATGGCGGCCGACAGCGGCGACAACCACCGCGCCGTCCAGCAACTGCTCGCCCTGCCCCCGACCTCCGAGGTCAACGAGCGGCTGGCCTATTACCTGGTCGAGCTCGACGACCAGGAAGGCGCCATCGCCGCGGCCCAACGTGCCGTCGAAGCCGCCGCCGACCCGCCCACCCTCGCCCGAGCCCTGGCCACCCATGCCCGTACGATCACCTGGTCCGCCTGGCACGCCGAAGCCGAGGACATCGCCCGCCGCGCCATCGAGACGGCCAGAGCCGCAGGCGCCCGCGACGCGGAAGCGGGCGCCCTGCTCACCCTGGCCCTGCACGCGGAAAACGAAGGCGACATGACCCGGGCCCGCTCGCTCGCCCAGACCGCCGCCGCCGCGAACACCGGCCACCTGGCCATGGACCTCCGTGCCCGCTTCCACTACGCCCGCATCCTCTACGAGCAGGGCCTGCTCGTAGAGGCGGCCGAGATCGCCGACGCGGGCATCCACCTGGCGGTCGAAACCGGCCTCAACTGGAGCACCTACGGCACCGACCTGCGCTTCCTTCGCTTCCTGATCCACTACGTGGCCGGCGAATGGGACGAGGCCGAGGCCACCGCCGCCGGCTTCGGCGCTCGAGTAGGCACACTGCCGGAGGCGGTCCTGTCATCGTTCGCCCTGTTCGTAGAGGTCGCCCGCGGCCTGCCCGCCGTCGAAGCCCGCCTCAACTGGCTACGCCCGTTCTGGTCCGACCTCCTCGTCGCCTACATGTCCCGAGGCATGGCCGCCGAACACGCCCTCTGGTGCGGCGACCCCGCCCTCGCCCTGGAACACGTAGAGGCCGCCATGGCCACCCTCGAACCCGGCGAGACGGGCACTTTGCGCGTCGCCGCCATCGGCCTGTGGGCACTAGCCGACCTAGGCCAGGTGGAGGGCGCCGACGACCTCCTCAACCGCGTCCGCTTCGCCGTCGAATCCGGCCCAGTGGGCGAACGCGGCCCCATGGGCCCGGAGGGCCAAGCCTGGGCCCTGCGAGCGGAGGCCGAATGGCACCGCGTCCACGGCCGCCTCGACGTGGAGCTGTGGCGGCGCGTGGTGGCGGCCTTCGACTTCGGCTTCGTCTACGAGGCAGCCCGCGCCCGCTGGCGCCTCGCGGAGGCCTTGCTGGCAGCAGGCGCCCGTACAGAAGCCCAGGCCGAGTGGGACTTGGCCCGCGAGGCAGCCGGCAAACTCCGTGCCACACCGCTGGAGACCGCGCTGAGCGACTTCGCCCGCCGAGCCCGCTTCACCACCGGCGGCGGCGGGCATGGCGACGGGGGCCTGACGGCACGCGAGACCGAGGTGCTGAGGCTGGTGGCGGAGGGGTTGACGAACCGGGAGATCGCGGAACGGCTGTTCATCGCGCAGAAGACGGTGAGCGTGCACGTGTCCAACATCTTGGGCAAGCTGGAGGTCTCTACGCGTACGCAGGCTGCGGCGGAGGCCCGGACACGCGCACTGCTGTAGCCCCGACGACCTTCGTGCGCTCCTCTTGCCCTGTGCCCTCACGCGGCTGCACTGGGCGCCCGTGGCCCTGCGTGCTGCCCTAGCTCTATCGCTCTATGCCACCCGCACGCCTGCACTGGGCCGAGGACCGATAGCCCCGCGTGCCTGGCTGTGGCGGACGCTGACGCTTCGGTGGTGGGGGAGTGGCCCGACGACGACGTCAACGGGCCCTGAGGTCGGCACATCGGGACACTTCGCGCATTCTGCGCCGCAACTGCCCACCCCGCCCGACCCAAACCCCTACCAGAATCCTTCACCCGAACAGCGACCTGATTGACGGCGATCACCATCGAGGCCGCTCGATCTCAACGCCCATCGAGGCGCTTGAGCTCAACCCCACTCACTCGTTGAACGAAACGAGTTGGGCTCAGACCCGGCTTCCCGCCGCAAGATCGCGGACCACCTCAATGAGCTCCGCCGGGTCGAACGGCTTGGTGAGATAGGCGTCGACGCCGATCCCTCGCCCCCGCCGCTTGTCGTCGTCCTGCGCCCGCGCCGTGATCAACACGACCTTGATGTGACTGGTCGCCTCATCGGTACGCAGCCTCTCCGCTGTCACCCAGCCGTCAAGAAACGGCATCATCACGTCAAGCGTGATGACATCGGGCATGACATCGAGCACCCGCTCGAGACAGTCCTGCCCATCGGTGGCGGTGGCGACTTCGAACCCTTCCAGGCTCAAGTTCACCGCGATCAACTGACGGATGACCTCGTCATCGTCCACGACCAGTACCCTGCCAAGAACCTCGCCCACGGCCGCAAAGCTACCCGTAGTGGCGCGGTCACGTGGGGTTTTCCTTGGATGTGTGGCTGGACCTTTATCGTGGTGCGGAGTGGTGGCCCGATACTGGTAGCCTTATCACTCGTTGAGCCCCCTTAGCTCAGGGGATAGAGCACCGGCCTCCGGAGCCGGGTGCGTAGGTTCGAATCCTACAGGGGGCACTCATCAGATCTGCGTAGCGGGCACTCTTCGCCTTTCGGGGCAAAGGGGGCCCGTTTTCG
Source organism: Nonomuraea sp. NPDC048901 (assembly GCF_040649695.1). Classification (NCBI taxonomy): domain Bacteria; kingdom Bacillati; phylum Actinomycetota; class Actinomycetes; order Streptosporangiales; family Streptosporangiaceae; genus Nonomuraea; species Nonomuraea sp. NPDC048901. Next base: position 24,361 of record NZ_JBEZFW010000003.1, read on the forward strand.
TCTTGTTGAGGGCGGTTCGCCCGACTTGCTTCACCGCGATGCGTCGGGAGGCGATCGGTCGCTGATGCGCCAGGCGGTCTCGACCCGACCGACACGGTGCAGGTCACGGGCCTGCCGGAAGGTGACAGCTCACTTACCACTTTTCTGCTCACCGTCATCAGATGGCCGATCGTGTCACTGTCCAGCGTGACCCTGATGGTGGCGAGGTTGGTGCGGGCGTCGTAGCGGATCTCCAGCTTGAAGACCTCGAACAGTTCATGTCGGAGTTCCTCCGGGGCGTGCGCCAAGTTGCCGGTCAGGATGGGCAGGCGGTCGATCAGATCTTCCGCGTGGTCGGGTTCAGGCGGGTTGGCGTCGAGTTCGGCGAGCCGGTCGGACCTGGCGCGGTGGTCGGACTGCAACTCGATGAAGCGGACGTTCAGCTTCTGTGCCAGGACCGGATTGAGGTCGGTCTCCTCGAACTGCCGGGTCAGTCGGTCTATACGCAGGCCCAACTCGGTCAGAGTCCGACTCACCGCCCCCCGGGTCGCCTTCCAGTCCGTCAGTGCCCGTTGGTCGGTCTTGGGCAGTTCGACTGCCAGTAGTTCACGGCGGTGCGGTCCGAACACGCGGCGCGCGAACAGGTCGTGAACGGTCGTGAGGAGATGGACCTCACGGACTCGAATGCCAGTGGGGTGGCCTTCCGGAACCGCTCGGTTCTTGCGGTTCTGACCCGGCTGGCAGGACATGTAGACGGTCTTGGCGGCATGACGCAGATCGCATTTGCCGTACATGCGGGTGCCACAGATCTCGCATACAACGAACGACCTCAGCACATAGGTCCGCTTGGTCTGGGGATGCTTGTTCACCGTTGAGCCGACGCGCGAACGGGCACGCTGCCGGCCGACGCCTTGGGCGGCGTCGTACATCTCGCAGGTGACGAGCGGTTCGTGCGTGGGGTAGTCGGACCAGACCCAGGCGCTGGGCGGGTTGTTTGTGCCCCGACCTTTGCCCTTGCGGCTGGTGGTGGCCTTGCGGTTCCACACCATGTAGCCGGTGTACTTGGGTTCTTCAGGATTTCGACGATGGCAGAGCGCCCCCATCCGGGCGTGCCGCGGTAATTGGGATTGAGCGACTGCCCTGGGGGATAGCGGTCCAGGTCGGCGTTGAGCCGATCGACGATGTCGCCGTACCCGAGGTGCTCGGTGACCCGCCAGGTGTAGATCTGAGTGACGATCGGTCCTTTGATGGGATCGGGGATCAGGCGCGTCTTGTGCTTGCCTTCGGCGGCTTTGGCGGGCACCGGGTGGGGCACCTTGTCGGCGCGCTTGCCGTTCAAGGTGATGGGCTCGTCGGCGGCGAACAGGGCGACTCCGGCCTGCTCCAGATCGTGCAATGCCGCAATGTTCTACGACCCATCCTCGTAAGATGTCTCATGTACGAGGAGGGCGCCATTGCGATTCGGGGGACGATGGGCAGGTCAATCCGCGTTACCGGGCTGGCTGCCGGGCGTTGGCTCCTGTTCGTCATGCTCGTACTTGGCGTCTGTGGGATGCACACGCTCGGGCACGTGGCCATGGGCGAGATGTCCGGCGACCGCGCCATGGAGTCGCACCAAGCGGCTGCAGCGCTGCCGTCCTACGCCAGTCGGGTGTTGAACGATGAGATGCCCGGGCTCGACCCGACGTCTGTCTGCCTTGCCGTACTGACGTCGCTTCTGACAATCGCGCTGATCGCGAGCGCCGCCCTGGCGCGGTGGACACCGGAGGCCGAGTCCAGCAGGCCCTCCTGGGTGGCCCGGACGGCTAGGCCGCCTCCCTCGCCGACCTCGATACAGCTGGCTCACCTATCGGTGCTGCGCATATAGGCCCGGCTGCTTGGCAGCTCAGGACCCGTACGCAGACCAGCAGAGAGATGGCCAAATATGACCACGAACCGGGTATTCAGCATCGGCATCGCCGCAGGCGCCCTGGCGCTGCTAACGGCGTGCGGCGGGGGCAGCGAGCACGACATGTCCACCATGTCCAGCAGCGCTCCGGCCGCTAGCCAAGCGAGCAGTGCTCCGACCGCGACCGAGTCGAGTAGTGCGGCGTTCAACGACGCCGACGTGATGTTCGCGCAGATGATGATCCCGCACCACCAGCAGGCGGTCGAGATGGCCGAGATGGCGGAGACGCGCGCGAGCGACAAGGAGGTCAAGGAGCTGGCTGCGAAGATCAAGGCGGCGCAGGATCCGGAAATCCAGACCATGCAGGGCTGGCTGAAGACCTGGGGCAAGCCCGCGCCCTCCGGCGGCATGGGTCACAACATGCCCGGGATCATGTCCGAGGCGGACATGAAGAAGCTGGAGGCGGCCAAGGGCGCCGCGTTCGACAAGCAGTTCGTCCAGCTGATGACCGCTCACCATAACGGGGCGATTGAGATGGCCCGCACCGAGCAGTCCCAGGGCTCCAACCCTGAGGCCAAGGCTCTGGCCAAGACCATCGAGACCGCCCAGCAGACGGAAGTCGAGCAGATGCAGGGCCTGCTCAAGCGACTCTGACCAACAGCGGCACCCGGGCTGCGGCCCGGGTGCCCATGGTTCAGCGAGGCCATACCCTTTCGCGGCCGGCTCCGTACCGCTGGGGGCGCCACAGCCGCCGCCGAGGCGCATAAGGGGCTGTTCGTGACCACGCTTGACCTGGGGCTCCTCCGGCGTGGAAGAGGCCGGATACGAGTTGGTGAACGCCTAGGGGCTGCGAAACGTCAAAAGGGTATGGCCGCCATACTGCGGATCAGCCTCCTATGCGCCATCGTGGGCGCGGCCCTGGCGGTCGCGCCGGCAGCTGCTCTCGCCGACTGCACAGGGACCCCTCCGCCTTCTCCGCACGTGTTCATCGGCGTGGTGCTGTCGGTGGAGCGAGACGGGCGCGTCGCGCACGTACGCACGGACGACGGTCAGGACGTCCAAGTGGTCGGTACGCCGTCGGAGAGCGGTATTACTACGGCTGATCGGACGTATAAGACCGGTGCGCGGTACGAGTTCCATCCGCTCAACGCGAGCAGTCCGTTCCAGGACAACGCCTGTACTCGTACCAGGTCGATCGCCATCGAGCAGGGCGGGACCTCCCCGTACCTGTTGGTCTTCCTAGGTGTCGCGCTGGTGGGCGGAGTGCTGGTTCTCTATCGATGGCTGCGCCGTGCTCCTATAGCTGATAGTTGACCTATCAGCTCGACACGACGATTGCCGCAGGTTGACGGGATGCGGTAATGCGGAATCGCCATGCCCTCTTGTCCGGCTTTGACCAGCCTGTTACGTTTCGTTCGCCTCAGATCTGACATGCGTAACAAACGCTGGCACGTGCCTTCCGCACTTTCACCCCCCCCGTGTCGAAGGAGGTGCAGCCTTGCGACCCATCAGGGCAGCACTCGCAATGGCCGCAACGATCGGACTCGTCCTGGTCTCCACAACGCCACCCGCGTTCGCGCACCAGTGGGGCAGCTGGCACTGGAACCGCTACGGCGCCACCGTCACCATCCAGATCCAGGACACCGCGACCAACTTCAGCCAGGCCGAGGCGTCCATCAACGACTGGGACAGCCACACCCTCCTGTCCCTGCCCCGTGTGGGCTCCCACACCGACATCAGTGTCTTCGACGGCAACTATGGCAACACCGGCTGGGGCGGCCTCGCCGAGATCATCAACTACACCTCCGGCAGCCACATCACCCACGGTCATGCCCGGCTGAACTACTACTACAGCTACACCTCGGCCGAGAAGACCGGCATCTTCTGCCAGGAGGTCGGCCACCTGTTCGGGCTGGACCACTCCAACGACGGCTGCATGGGGATGGGCTACTACAACAACCTCACTAACACCGTCCAGCACAACTGGAACGACATCTCGGCCATGTACCGCACCTCGCACCACACGGCGGCGGTCGAGGGCACCGAGACGATCGGCGGCCCGCCGCAGTACGCGGCCATCTGGCGCAGCCAGCCCAGGTCACTGAGCCAGGCGGTACGGATGGGCAGCGCCGTGGTGCGGGCGACCGTGACCGAGGTGCGTCAGGCAGACGACCTGGTCGTCGGAGCCCAGGCCGAGCCGGGCGGAGTAGACCGGGTGCCCACCCAGGCGATCACCCTGCGGACCGATGAGACCCTCAAGGGGTCCGCGGACGCGACGGTCACGCTGTTCAGGACCGGTGACGACGCCTCCGGCATCGCCGACGACCCGGCCTACCAGATCGGCCAGCAGTATGTACTGATCCTGGACGGCAAGCGGACCGACGGCCGGCAGGTCGTACTTTCACCCGAAGGCCGGTACCTGCTGGACGGCGGCGTGGTCCGCACCTTCAGCACGGTTCCGGGTGTGGCGCGTCTGAACGGCACGCAGCAGGACGCGTTCCTCGCCCAGGTCCGTCGCCACGCATAACGGCAATACAGGTCAGCGGGGTGGGTGGGACTCACCCCGCTGATGTCCGTCTCGAACCGGTAGGGGTGAGCACCTTGCGGATAGGCGAGCTGAGCAACAAGAGCGGCTTGTCAATCGCTACGATCAAGTTCTACCGGCGCGAGGGCCTGCTTCCTCCTGGGCGTCCGCTGCGCTGCAACCAGGTCGAATACGACGACGGCCACCTCTATCGCCTGCGGCTGATCCGGGCTCTGGTAGAGATCGGCGACCTGTCACTGCCCACCATCCGCACACTAATCGACGCGACGGAGGACCCGTCGCAGCCGGTACGGCAACACCCGCCCGCGGGTTCGCGGCGCACCCCGATTCGGCCCGCCAAGTGGGGCCAGACCAGGGAACAGCTGATCAACCTGCTCCTCGCGGGCGGATGGCGGGTGCAGCCCGAGGCGGAAGCGCTCGACACGGTGGCGGACGTGCTCGTGGCCTTCGAAGAGCTCGGCCACGACCTCCAGCCCGCCCTGCTGGCCGGATACGCGCGGCTCGCCAGGGAAACGGTCGCCATCGAAATGCGCCTGGTCAGAACGTCGCGTCGAACTCCGCCGCTGACGCAGGCCGCCGTCTTCTACGAAAAGCTCTTCGACGCGCTGCGACGGCTCGCCCGAGCGGACTGCCACGTCGGCAGGAGGCAGGCAAAGGCCACCGGGTAGGCAGATCTCAGGTGACGCCCGCTATCAACGCCGTGACCACCTGGCGCAGCGTTCACGCAGGTCGGGGGCATACAGGCCACGGGTGAGCAGGAGCTGGTGCGCCGCGCCGACCAGCGCGAGCGCGAGCGAGGCGGTGTCGGCGTCCGCCGCGACCCTGCCCTTGTGCTCATGAGCAGTGAAATCACCACCCAGTAGTGCTGGAACAGTCCCCATCTGGTGCCCCATGACCGCAGCAGTCCGGTGGCCAGCGAGGCGATGCTCACGGGAACGAGGACGTACCAGCCGATCACGTCCAGCGTGAGGTACGCGATCAAGTCTGCTGGTATCCGAGGAGGGTCATCATCCCGGACTCGGCGTGGTAGACGTTGTGGCAGTGGATCATCCAGATGCCCGGGTTGTCGGCGTTGAAGTCCACGTCGAGCTTGTCGTTGGGCATCACGATGGCGGTGTCCTTGCGGATGCCGGTGGGCAGGGCGAAGGTGTGTCCGTGCAGGTGCATCGGGTGCCACATGGTGGTGCGGTTGACGAAGGAGAGGCGGACCCGTTCTCCTGATCGGATGGGCGTGATGGTCCTCGGGTCGTACTTCTTGCCGTTGATCGCCCAGCTGTAGTCCATCATGCTGCCGGTGAGCTCCAGCCTGATGGTCCGATCCGGCTGCTTCTGTGGGAGTCGTACGGCGTCCTGGGGTTGGAGCTTGGCGTAGTCGATGACGTCGCTGTCCAGCTCTTTGGGGCGCAGCGTGGGGTTTGGCGCGGAGGCTTGCGTGCTGGTTCGGATCAGGCCCCGGGTCAGCGCGTCCTTGCCCTCCGCCAGGGCGACCAGGGGGAAGACGCCGTCTTTGAGGGTGACCAGGACGTCGTAGCGTTCGCCCATGCCGATGAGCAGCGCGTCGGTGTCGGCGGGTTGTACGGCGAAGCCGTCGGTGTGGGTGACGGTCAGCCGGTGGCCGGCGAGAGCGACGCGGAAGGCGGTGTCGCCGCCCGCGTTGATGATCCGGATGCGTAGCCGGGTGCCCGGCTTGGCGCGGAAGGTCGCCGGATCTGCCGGGATGCGGCCATTGAGCAGGAAGTGCGGGTAGCGCACGTCGCCCGCGTCGCCGCCCAGCAGCGGACTTGTCGCCCCCATGAGCATGTGGTTGCCCATGCCCGATGATGGGCTGGGCGTCATGTTCATGCTGCCGTGGTCCATTCCGGGCATCGAGGACGCCGACGAGCTCGGTTGCATCATGCCGCTCATACCGCGCGAGAGCTCGGCCAGTACCTCGTCCGGGTTGCCGGTGACACCGTCGAGCCAGTCGTCGAGTACCACGACCCATTCCTCGTCGTAGTCCAGCGGCTCGCGCGGGTCCTCCACGATCAGCGGCGCGTACAGGCCGCGGTCCAGCTGGGTGCCGGAGTGTGGGTGGAACCAGAAGGTGCCGGGATGCGGCGCGGTGAACTCGTAGACGAACTCGGCCCCTGGCTTGATCGGCTGCTGGGTGACGCCGGGCACGCCGTCGGCGTCGTTGCGTAGTGCCAGGCCGTGCCAGTGGATGGTGGTGTCGGTAGGCAGTTGGTTGGTCAAACGGGCCCTTACCATCTGGCCCGCGTTGACGCGGATCTCGGAGCCGGGGATGCGCCCGTCGTAGGCCCAGGTCCGTACTGTCGTACCGCCCAGATCCACCTGCGCTTGCGCGGCGATCAGGCGGAAGTCCCTGACGGTGCCTGGCCGGCGAGCTTGCTCCGCGGCCCGCACCTGTGCGCCAGTCGGCGTGACATATGCGGGCGATGGGGTGGGGCCGGCATCGCTGCAGGCGGTGAGTGCGGCTCCGCCCAGCAGGCCGAGTCCGGTTCTGAGCAGGGTGCGTCGATCGATGTCCATGGGTGTCGCCTCGTTTGTAAGGTCGCGCTCAGTGGGATGACGGCGGTCCGGGGACGGTCTAGATCCGGAGCACGACCAAGCGCGTCAGCTCGGGCGGCGGCGGTCCGCGCAGGGATCGACTGAACCAGAGGCCCCCACGCGATCCCGCGTGTGAAGGAGCCTGGCCGGCACTGCCGGAGCGCGGCCGGAGAAGCAGCCAACCGGCGGCCACGCCGAGAATCGCCAGGCATACCCAGGCCGATGTCGTCGGATCGCCGGGATGCTGTCCCGAGTGGGAGATGACGTCGCTCAACGAGGCGTGGTTGCCCACCATGGGCGAATCGTGCTCGCCCGCATGGCCGATCGTGTGCATCGCCATGACGCCGAGAACCACGAGCATGAGCAGCATCAGGCGCGGAACGACCCGATGCGCATGCTTCATGAGCAGAGCATATGGCAAGCGCTATGGTGCGTCGTAAGATACACCGCCTTTCGCCATGATCGGCAGCGAAGTAGCAGGTGAAGCTTCCCTACAATTTACTATCAGCAGTAGCAGTGGTTCTGTACCGTTGCTCGATTTTGGCCAGCCTCCAGTACGCCATGCTGCCCAGCCAGGTGATCAGGAACGTCCCGACGACGAAGTAGCCGATCGTGTTGAGATCCAGGCCGGTGAGGAGGGCCCAGGGCTGGCGATCGGCGACGCCGAGCTTGTCGGTCAGCACGCCGATGAGCTCGATCGTGCCGACGACGAACGCGACGAAGATCGACAGGCTGGTGGTGGACAGGTTGTAGTAGATCTTGCGCAGGGGATGAGAGAAGGCCCAGCCGTAGGCGCGGCACATGAGGGCGCCGTCGAGCGTGTCCCACAGCGACATGCCGCCCGCGAAGATCAACGGCAGTGAGATGATCGCCAGCGGGGGCAGGGCGCCGCCCGAGGCGGCTCCCGCCGAGATGCCGATGACGCCGACCTGGGTGGCGGTGTCGAAGCCGAGCCCGAACAGCAGGCCGACGGGATACAGCTGCCAGCTCTGGATCGGCCGGTTGAACGAGCGCACCTGCGCCACCGTGGCCGTCACGGGGCCACGACCGTCGTGCACCGGGTCCAGCGCGTCACCTCGGCGTCCGCTGGGTGGCCGATGTGGTCGGGTTCGGTTTCGGGCTCGCAGTCGAGCAGGCCGTGCTCGGCGCAGTAGACGTCGTTGAATATCGTGTCGAAGTATCGTTGTGGCCCGTCGGGGAAGATCGCCGCGATGCGGGTACCAGCGGGTTGCGTTCTGGCCAGCCAAGAGGCGACCAGCGCGACCGCGCCAACGCTCCATCCACCGGAGGCGTAGTGCCCCGCGGCCAGCCGGCGGCAGGCCCACACCGCCTCGGGCGGCGCCACCCAGTGGACCTCGCTGAAGCTGTCGTAGGCGACGTTGCCGGGGTGGATGCTGCTGCCCAGGCCGCGCATCAGCCGAGGGCGGGCAGGCTGGCCGAAGATGGTCGACCCGATCGTGTCCACGCCCACGAGACGTACCTCTGGGCAGAGTCGCTTGAGCGTGCGGTACACGCCCGCGCTGTGTCCACCGGTGCCGACGCTGCAGACCAGGATGTCGACGCCACCCACCTGCTCGGCCAGTTCACGGGCCAGCGAATCGTAGGCACTGATGTTGTCGGGGTTGTTGTACTGATCCGGGCAGTACGCGCCCGGATACTCCAGCTTCAGCTCACGCACCCGCTGGCGCCTGGCCTCCTGCCAGCCGCCGACAGGATGCGGCCGAGTCACGGTTTCCACCTGCGTGCCGTACGCGCTGAGCAGATGGTGCATCATCGGCTCCATCCCCGGATCGCTGACCAGGATGACCGGATGCCGGTAGACGATCCCGGCCAGCGCCAGCCCCAGGCCAAGCGTGCCGCTGGTGGATTCGATGATCGGCTCACCCGGCCGCAGCTGCCCCCGGCACCGCGCCTGACCGATCATGTACAGTCCAGGTCGGTCCTTGATCCCCCCGGGATTGTGACCCTCCAGCTTGGCCCAGAAGCGGTGCGAACCGCCGCCCCACAGCTCCGGGATCCGCAGGACAGGCGTACCGCCGACAAGTCCCGCGAGAGAGGTACGCCGGGTGGCCGCCCGTATTCGGGCAGGCTGACGCCAATAGATGGTGTTCATGATGTAAGTCCTCGCCCCTGATGGCTACACATGGATGTACGGCAGGCGCGGCCAGACAAGGCACACGCCAGGGACGACTACACCCGAGAAACGCACACCACAGACAGCAGGGAAGTGCCCGCACGCGAATCAGCTCGTGACAGATCGGCAGACAGAACTGAACGCGAGAGTCCAGCCACCACGCCTGCGACAGGCACGGTCACCCGGCAACGCTCGGCACCAGCAGGTGCGAACTCCGACGGCGGTTGGACGGAGAGACACTCGCAGACGCAACGCTACATCGCTAACTGTAAATCACCTGTAGACGTTGAGTAATCAAAGGCAGAGTCTGTGACCTGCCGTCACGCGATCGACGGCGACGTGGCAAATGACCTAAGAGGCGCCGTATCTTGGGCTCACGTTCGGTCGAGATGAGTATCTACTACACAAGATCGTACATACTGTGGCCTGCCGTCAATTCGTAGGCGCTGCCAAGCCGAGACTCAGGGTGCCGAGAGGCCTCGCGATGCGCGGCCCATCAGGGTGATGGCGGTCCGGCGCGGTAGCAGATGGCTGATCAGCGGCGCGCAGGCACGCATCAGTGCACCCGGGACGATACGTGGTCCTCGCCCAAGTGCCCGCAGGGCGGCGGCGGCCACGACGTCGGGCGTGACCGTGCCGGGGGCCGGCTTGGCCATGGCCTCGCGCAGGTTCGGTGTCGCGACCGCCCCGGCGACGCAGGTGAGGACATCGACACCGCTGCCGTGAAGCTCCGACCACAGCCCCTCGGCCAGCACGGCGCCGAACGCCTTGGTCGCCGCGTACGCCGCAATGCCGGGCGAGCCCTGATTGCCGGCCAGTGAGGACATCACCACGAGCCCGCCACGGTGCCGGGCCGCCATCGCCGGCAGGTAGTGCCGCGCCAGCAGGAGGGGAGTGCGGCAATTCAGGTCCAGCATCGCGGTCAGCGCGGCCTGATCGAGGTCCAGGAACGAACCGACCGGCGCGTATGCCGCGTTGCACACCACCAGTCCGACCTCGCGGTCCTCCGTGGCCGCGAACACCTCAGCCAGCCCGTCCGCGGTGGACAGGTCGGCGCTGACGGTAATCGTCTGGACGCCCAACTGCGTGGACAACTCGCTCAGCGGCTCCGGACGCCGGGCGACCAGCACCAGGTTGAGCCCCCGCTCGGCCAGCGCGCCCGCGAACGCGGCGCCGATGCCCTCGGAGGCGCCGGCGATCACCGCCCACTTCCCGTACTTCTGCGCGAACCTCATGCCATGACCGCCGATCTTGAGGACAAATGCGTGGAGACAGTAGCAACCGCCCCGTGAACAGACTTTGCCGGGTCGCTTCCGCGATGATCGCGTCCTCATAGATCTGGTGGTACGCCTCAATCACATCGCTGCCTGGAAGGTGCTGTGCAGCGCGAGCGAGGGATGGGCGACTCATCGGGCCGGGAGAGGTTCGGCGTCTGCGGCTTCGACCTTGCCTGGGACGGGCAGGCGCAGGCGTTTGAGTGCCAGGGCGTTGACGGCGACGATGACGCTGGAGCCGGACATCGACAGCGCGGCGATCTCGGGGCGCAGCACCAGGCCGAAGGCGGGTTCGAAGACGCCCGCGGCGATGGGCAGGGCGATGGCGTTGTAGCCGATCGCCCAGCCGAGGTTCTGACGCATCTTGCGCAGGGTGCCGCGGCCGATGCGCAGTACGGTGGGCACGTCCAGCGGGTCGGAGCGCATGAGCACCACGTCGGCGGTCTCGATCGCCACATCAGTGCCTGCGCCGATGGCGATGCCCAGGTCGGCCTGGGCCAGGGCGGGCGCATCGTTGACGCCGTCGCCGACCATGGCGACTTTTCGTCCGGCCGCCTGCAGTTCGCCCACCTTGGCGGCCTTGTCGCCGGGCAGCACTTCGGCGATCACGGTGTCGATGCCCAGTCGTTCGGCGATCCGCTGGGCGGTGGCGGCGTTGTCGCCGGTGAGCATGACGACCTCGACGCCGAGTTCGTGCAGGGCGGCCACCGCCGCCGCGGAGGTCTCGCGGGGCGCGTCGGCGATGCCGATCACCGCGGCCACCGTGCCGTCGACGGCCACCATGACCGCCGTCCGGCCGCCGGCGGCCACCTCCTCACGGCGCGGACCGAGTTCGCCCAACTCGATTCCCTCGCGCTCCAGCAGGCGCCGGTTGCCCACGACCACGGTGTGTCCGGTCACTTCGGCGATCGCACCATGCCCCGGCACGTTCTCGAACCGGTCGGCGCGCACGATGCCCAGGCCACGCGCGTCGACATGGTGGACGATCGCCTCGGCCAGGGGATGCTCGGATTCGCGTTCCACGGCGGCCACCAACCGCAGCAGTTCGTCTTCCGTCCAGCCGTCGGTGATCACATCGGTGACCTCGGGTTCGCCCTTGGTCAGGGTGCCGGTTTTGTCCATGACCACGACCTGGATACGTGCGGAGGTCTCCAGCGCCATGGCGTTCTTGAACAGTACGCCGCGCTTGGCGCCCAACCCGGTGCCTACCATGATGGCCGTAGGGGTGGCCAGGCCGAGCGCGTCCGGGCAGGTGACGACCACCACCGTGATGGCGAACAGGATCGCGGCGCTGAACGGCCGACCGGCGCCCAGCAACCAGACGGCGAAGGTGAGTCCACCGCCGATCAAAGCGACGAACACCAGCCAGAACGCGGCCCTGTCGGCCAGACGCTGCCCGGGGGCCTTGGAGTTCTGGGCCTGCTGGACGAGCTTGACGATCTGGGCCAGCGCGGTGTCGGCGCCGACGTTGGTGGCCCGCACCCGCAGCGTGCCGTTGCGGTTGATGGTCGCTCCGACGACGGCCGAGTCCGGCCGCTTGTGCACCGGGAGGCTCTCGCCGGTGACCATGGATTCGTCCACCTCGCTCTCGCCCTCCTCGACGACGCCGTCGACGGGGACCTTGGCCCCCGGGCGGATCAGCAGCAGATCCCCGACGGCCACTTCGGCGGTGGGCACCTCCACCGGCTGTCCGTCGCGGATAACGACCGCCTTGGGCGGGGCCAAGTCGAGCAGGGTACGGATGGCGTCGCTGGCGCCGCCCCGGGCGCGCATCTCGAACCAGTGCCCCAGCAGCACGAACGAGGCCAGCACGGTGGCCGCCTCGTAGAACACCTCCCCACCGCCGGTGAGGGTCACCACCACCGAGTACAGCCAGCCCGCGCCCACTGCGACGGCGACCAGCACCATCATGTCCAGGGTGCGCGCCCGCAGTGCCCGCACTGCCCCGTCGAAGAAGATCCAGCACGAATAGAAGATCACCGGCAGGCTGAGCACCAACGCCCAGACGTCTATGCGCAGCCCGAACGGCACCGCCAGGTTCAAGCCCAGCACGTCTCGGCCGATCGGCGACCACGCCACGATCGGAACCGACAGCAGCGCCGCCACCAGGAACCGGTTGCGCATGTCGGCCACCATCGCGGCCATCGACATGCCGGCGTGCCCGCCATGTCCCATCATCTCGTGCGGAGAGGATGGCTCCCGGCCGTCGCCGTGTTCTGCCTGATGCTCTACGTGTGCGGGCGCTGCGTGGCTCCCCGGTATGTTTTGACGAGGCTGGCCGGGTTCGGCCATCGGGTCGCAGATGTTAGACGGCACCGCTTGCCCGGCGCAGTGGTAACCGCACTCGATCACCCACTTCCGGAGGTCGGCCAGCGACGTCCGGGACGGGTCGAACACCACCGTCGCCGTCTGGCCGACCGGATTCACCTCGACGTCGAGCACGCCTGGCCGGCGGCCGAGCCGGGCGGCCACGGCGTTCTGCTCCGACGCCCACTGGAGGCCGCTCACGTCCAGGATCGCGGTGCGGGAGCCCTTGTGATGATCGTGGTGAGCATGCATGGGACCTGTCACGGGCCTGCCTCCTTCACACCGGAGGGTGCCCGGCAGGCACTCTCCTATCACGTATCGTAGATTCACTCTTCCTGGCTCCGGACTGAGGCTCACGCCCAGTCACGGCGCTCGCCGACTCCACGCCGCTGATCGCACCGACCACCCAAGAGCCCTTAAGTGCAGGTGAGGCGGGGTTCGGGGGCGTACACGGTGTGAAACTGCTGCTTGCGTACGGTCTTGCCGTTCTCTTTGAAGATGCGCCACACGTCGATGGTGAAGCCCTCGGCGCCGCCCATCGGGATGCACTCGGGGCCGGAGTCGGTGATCGTGGTGATGGGTTTGACCTGGTAGCGGGATGAGCTTTGCGACTCGATGTCGTAGCGCTTGGTGCTCCAGAACTGGACGGTGATCGAGGTGCCCGTGTACGAGGTTTTGATCAGCACGCCGTACGGGGAGTCGTTGCGCCAGCGGAAATCGGGCTGGGGGAAGGAGACCGTGGACTCACGTCCGGCCGGGTATCGGGAGATGTAGTACTGGTGCGGAGTGTGCTGCACGTCTTGGAAGCCGCCGAAGAACACCGCGTTGAACATGGTGGTGGCGAACTGCGAGACGCCGCCGCCGACGTCGTTGACGAACCGGTTGTTAAGGATCATGGGTGCCTCGACGAAGCCGCGTGCCTTGTCCCGCTTGCCGACCAGGCCGTTGAGCGAGAACGTCTCGCCGGGCTTGACCACGTATCCATCGACGATGTCGGCGATGCGGTGGATGTTGGTCACGCGTGGCGCGCAGCAGGGATGGCGGGTGGTGAAGGAGCTGACCTTCTCCTTGATGCCGAGCTTCTTGGCCGCCTCGGTGGTCACCCGAGGTTGTGTCAGGGCGACGGGCACGTCCACACGTCGGCCGCCCGCCGCCAGAGTGGCGGAGATCGCCGTGCCAAGGGCGTTGACGTCGATACCGCGTCCAACGCGGGCGTGGATGAGCTGCGGCTTGCCGTTCGAGATCTTGAACGAGGCGTCCCTGGGGCGTTGAGGGGGCAGCGCACGTACTTGCAGGTCGACTGACTGGCGTTTGCTGGTGAAGGCCGCGCGTATGGCTCTCCCTGCGGCTTCACGGTCGAGAGCGCGTCCGGCTTTGGGCCGTACGACCTGAGGTTCGAGCCCGCGGTACCGTACGGTGCCCTCGCGGGGCGTGGCATCGATGCTCTTGGCCAGGTCGGCGAGCTTGGTGGTGAGGCGCTGCTCGTCCACGGTGACCGTTGGCTGGAGTTGACGGCTGCCGAAGAGTGATCGGAGGATGCCCGCCGGCGTGGTCGCGCCGTCGAGGGCGGCCCGTACGGTTGCTTCTGCATCGAAGGCCAGGCCCAGGTCGGTGGGAGTCACCCGTCTGGTCTTGCCGACCGCGACAAGCGCGAGCGGAAGCGCGGTCCGTTTGCCGAACTCCCGCTCCAAGCGGGAGCGGGCTTCGGCCGGAGACAGACCGCCGATGTCGACGTTGTCGACACGTGTGCCCGGCGGAACCTCTCCGGCAAGCGCGATGGCGGGCAGGGCGTAAGCCAGCACTGGAACGGCGATGACGGCGGTCACGACGACGGCCAACCGGGCCCGCCGACTCCGCAGGGCACGCCGGGAGCCGCTCCGGGACACCGGCGGGCTTGGCTGGGTGCTCGTCGAGCGGTTCATGGCGTCGCGGGACGGTAGGCTGACACCCCTAGCCGTGGATCGCGCATGGGAAGAGTGTAGCCCGCTCTACTAATGTTCATAGTAGGTAGGGCAAATCTTGAGGGCGCGCATCCGGCGGCGGAGCGCCTCGCCGAGCATGAACACCGAGGCGATCGCCAGTACAGGCTGCACCGGAGCGAAGTAGGTGAGTGCGCCGCTCGTCCCGAGAGCGGTGACGACGAGCTTGTTGCATATGGGGCAGCCGACGGCGAAGGCAGAGAGCAACCCTCCGCTCAGCGTCTTCTTCTGCTGGCTCGGCGGGGGCTGAACCGGGGCGACATAGGTGGCGACGATCAGACCGCTCAGGATCGCGGTGACCAGCCACACCGGGTAGTTCCACCACAACACCGGCGTCATGCGAGAAAAGTACGAGGTGGGAATGATCCCGGTGGGAACGCCGACGATCACTGCGGTGACGCACCCGGCCACGAATCCAACGAGCCACTGTCTCCTGGTCCAGATACGCATCGCGAGAGGTCCTTTCGACTACCCGATGACCGGGCAGGAAATCAGAAAGGTGATCAAGGAGGGGACGATCAGCGCGAACCCCGGCGCCGCCAACAGCCCGCTGACACCGAGAATGCCAAGCACTCTGTCGCGCCCGCAGGCCGGCGTGACGGGGCTGAGCAGGCGCTTGACACGGGTGACGGTCGACTCGCCGCCGGCTCCCAAGGTGGCCGCGGGGGTGGATGCCCTGGCGACGGCTATCAGCGCCGACGCGATTACGCCGCGCGCATGCTTCCGTGCGGCGACGTCATCGGCCAGCAGCTCCACAAGGTGGGGCACCGCGGTTCCCGTCGCGGCGAACACGGGAAGTCCGGGAAATGCCTTGGCGGCGACCTGGGCGGCCGTGAGCAGGAGGTGATGACGGCCGGTCACATGGGCCCGTTCGTGGGCGAGCACCGCAGCCACCTGACGGTGATCAAGCGCCGCGAGTGCTCCACTGGTGATCACGATCACAGCGCGGCGGCCTGGGACGCAATAGGCAGCGGGCTCGTCGTGCTGGACGACGAGCGCGCCGAGCTCTTGCCGCTCGCGTCCGATCAGCCGGACAGCCTTCCGGTGCCTGATTCGGCAACGCCGTCCGGTCCAGAGCACGGTCAGGCTGGCCCAGCCGACCCTGATGGCGATGCCGCCGGCGACGGACAGGCCCGCCAGCGCGGCCAGCGGGCGGGCCGTGAACGGAGAAACATGACCCGACAGCATCTCACCACAGGCCATGATCAGCGCGGCGACCTCGTCCCCGATGGCGTGGGCGGGGAAGGCGAGCTGCAGCCCGGCCAAGGCTCCCGACGCGATCACCGATGCACAGCCGGCCAGCCACGCGGCGATCGACAGCCGGGGAGAGTCGCGAAGCCGTTGGCTGCGCATGATTAGTCGTGGCAGTCCCCATGCCGTGATCGCCGCATGCGCAACAAGGGCGCCCTCGACGATCACTGCTGGTCGCTTCGGTGAATGGCGGCATCGAGGGCAGCGTGCTCCTCAGGGGTGAGCCGCTCCAGGAAATGGACGAGCGTCATGGCCTGGTTGCCGCCCTTGGCCAGGGCCTCCTGCATGATCTGGGCACTGTAAGCCTCGTGGCTCATCACGGGCTCGTACAGGTAGGCCCGGCCGGATGGGTGGCGGCGCAACAAGCCCTTCTTGTGGAGGTTGTCCATGACCGTCATCACCGTGGTGTAGGCAAGGACCCGGCGGCGCTGCAGCGCCTGAAGCACCTCACGAACAGACACAGGGCCGTCGCATGACCAGATGTGGCCCATGACAGCGGACTCCAGCTCACCAAGACCGCGCGCCATTCCGCCCCTCCTAATCCTATCCATCATAGTAGCGATGGTTGGCGACGGCGCGAAGACTGCTGCTCGGATGTGGCCCGTCTCCCTGCATTCATCTCCGTCCGGAGCGGTCGACTATCTACTGCTTCGTGTAGTGGGAGAGGTGTTACGTGCGCGGGGGGATGGGTAACGGAGGTCTGAGCCGCCGTCGCGGTGGCCGGTGCAGCGAAAGCGAGGACGAGAGATGACGTTGCAAGTCGGGGAGATGCTCTCCGCCTACCCCAAGGACCTTGGTGATGTCGACCAGGCGAAGCTTACGAAATGCATCGAAGAGTGTCTCCGGTGCGCTCAAACGTGTACGGCCTGCGCGGACGCCTGCCTGAGTGAGGACATGGTGGCCGAAATGGTCAAATGCATACGCAGCGATCTGGACTGCGCGGACATCTGCGAGACCACTGCTCCTAGGACGACGTGCCCGGCATCACGGGGGCGAATGCCGAGTACGTCCGAACGGATGGCTGCGGTTGTCCCCTCCCGGGAGGACCAGCCAGCCGACTTTTCACTATATGACATAGTAGGATCGGCCGCTAATGCTGATGCGCGGATAGCCGCATAGCAGCTCTCTTACAGCAATTGCCGAAGCGACGGCTTCCCTGATGTCAGGACTTGTACTGCGGATAGCCATAGCCGACGACGTCGGACTTGGGTCGCACCCGCTCCTCGACCTTCCCATTGCCGGTGTTGCCTTCGATCGCGGTGATGGTGCCGTCGCGGTTGTCCTTCTTCACCAGGCCCATGTGGTCGATGGAAGTAATGCTCTTGTCGCCGCCCCATGCGTAGTAAACGACGGCTCCGGGCTTGGCAAGGGTGCCCCAGCGTCCGTTGTTCTTGAACCACCGCGCCCATGTGACCGTATAGGCGTCCCATCCCATCGTCGGCCTAACGCCGGTCTGCTCACCGACCCAAGAGACGAACATGGCGCACCACGGAGCGTTGGCGTAGGCCTGAAGGCTTCCTCCGTCGCGGGCCAGAGTCTCCTGGGCCCTGGGGGAAGTCATGTACCAGCTGTGGAATCGGGTGCCGCCGCCGCTGGCGTTCTCCGTCGTCCCCACCTGCTGCTGGGCCAGCTTCAGCACGGCGTCCGCTGTGACCTGGCGCTGGGGCTGGGAGGAAGTCGCAGACCGCGAGACGCCAGTTTGGGTCTCGCTGGCGTGGTCGCTGGCGAAGGCGGGCGTACTGGTGATGAGTGCACTGGCCACGGCCGCTGCGGCGAGGGTGAGGCCGTGCTTACGGGCGGACCTGCCGTAGCTCGGCAAGAGGTGTTTGGACATGCGGGGAATGGCTCCTTGCTTCCATGCCGCCTACCGGGTTAGCTGACGGGTTCGGGCGTGGAAGTGCCCTACGGAGCCCCGTTGGGACGGGCGCACCGATTCACCCCAAGAAAGTGGATCCCCGGCTCCGCGAGAAAGCGGACTCGGCGGCCGCGGCTGCGATCTGCACACAACGCCGGTGCAGACGAGACGCGGTCTCGGCAGTACAGGCCACCATCGGAACGCTGCGGCCTTGGGCCTGTAAAGGTATGCAAGCCAAATGGCCAGCGCAAGCGAAACCTTTGGAAGCCGACCCGAAGGCCCTGTGTGGCCTAGGGTTCAGCCATTAATCCTTTACCTTTACCACGGCGTGGTGCCGTGCCTGAGCGGTGGGCCGCTGTGTCGCTGTTCGGGTTGTGCATAATGTCGCAGTGACTATGAACCGTAGTAGCGTGCTGCCCCGAGCGGTGTACCTCGTGGCCGGACTCGTGGTTGCAACGCTGGTGGCGGGGATGTTAGCCCTCGTCGACTACGAGCGACCGGCGAAGCCGCCCCGGCGTCTTCGGGCTGGACGCGGGAAGCCGGGCAAAGCTCGCCGGCGCCTGAACCGCCTGTTGTGGCGGCCCTCGACCGTCTGCGGGAGCCACACCTGCTTGTGGTCGCGAATCGTCCGCTGCCTGAACAAATGATCGAGCGGGTTCGAGTACGCAAAGGCGTGAGCTCCATGGAGATCGTCGATGCGGCGGCGATACCGCTCGGCGGTAGGAGGGTGGGAACGGTGGGGGTGGAACCATCGACCTTCCGGGCCTACACGCCCAAGCCGACCGTGCGCGGCGGCGAAGAGCAAACTGGGCGCCCCGTATGTCTGGGGCGCCGAGGGACCTGACGCCTTCGACTGTTCCGGCCTGATCCAGTGGGCCTTTGGCAGGGCGGGCATTCGGCTGCCGCGGGAGACGCATCAGCAGTTCGCCAGTGGACCCCGGGTCCCGTTTTCCCAGATGCGATCGGGTGACCTGATCTTCAGGCGGCTGGACCCCACCAACCCGGGCTACATTTCCCATGCCGCGATCTACTGGGGCGACGGAAAGATGATCCAAGCCCCGCAGGCGGGGGACGTCGTCAAACTGGTGCCCGCCCACACGCGCAATCTCGCAGGCGTGGTGAGGGTGATTGAGTGATCACGCGTTGACCCGCTGCGGTGCTTGCCTTGCGTATAACAACGTGTAGCGCACGGTATTGGTCGGTCTGCGTTGGATAGATCTTTTATGCCAAAAATCTCATTTCGGTAACCAGCCACCCTTTCTACCTACTACAGTCCTTCGTACTTGCCGGTGACTTGCCTTCGCGGTGGAGGCGGCCGGCTGGTGCCGAGGCCCGCGCCGCGGGAACCGGGGAACCAGAGCCTGGAGCGATCCACGCATGGGGTGAATCCGCCACGGATGCGGCGGTAGGGCGTCATCTCCTGGCCCGAACCCGTCAGCTAACCCGGTAGGCCATAAGGAGAAAGGGTCAAACCCCGGACCTATGCCATCCATTGTGGACGGGCTGCTCGACGCTGCCCAGAAAAATCTCGGCTATCGCGAGAAAACCGACGGCTACAGCAAGTTCGGTAACTGGTACTACGCCAACGTGGACAACAGCGACCCCTACTTCAAGACCGCCCCATGGTGCGACATGTTCATTACCTGGGCCGCCAACCAGGCGGGCGTCGAGAAGTACGTGGGGGATTTCGCCTACACCG
This sequence comes from Nonomuraea sp. NPDC048901, assembly GCF_040649695.1. NCBI lineage: Bacteria > Bacillati > Actinomycetota > Actinomycetes > Streptosporangiales > Streptosporangiaceae > Nonomuraea > Nonomuraea sp. NPDC048901. The sequence goes on from NZ_JBEZFW010000003.1 coordinate 43,819, forward strand.
TCGACCACGCCAAGTGGTTCAAGGAGCAGGACGCCTGGAGTGACAAGCCGGAGCCCGGCGCCATCGTCTTTTACGACTGGAGCGGGTCACGCGATGTGGAGCGGATCGACCATGCGGGCATCGTCGAGAAGGTACAGGGAGACCAGATCTCCACGATCGAGGCCAACGTCGACAAGGTGTGGCTCAAGCGCAAGGACAGGGACCAGAGCAAGGTCGTCGGCTACGGCCTTCCCCGCAAGGTCAAGGAGAAGTTCGGGGAGGGTGAGACGTTCGTCCTGACGGGCGGCAACCCGCGGACGCCTCTGGTCCGGAAAGGGGTCGTGCAGGCGGCGGGGAAGGCGCAGGAGACCGATGTCGTCCTGCCGACGGCCTCCACGGAGAGCATCGCGGTGTCTGGGGTCGTGTTCGCGGGCGTGCTCTGCGTTGCCGTCGTGGTCAGGCAGGTGAGACGTCGAAGCTCTGCCAGAGGCAGGCAGCAGCGGTATGCCGGCCGTCACCGTTCGATCATGGCGTAGCGGTTCATGATCTGGCAGGGCGGAAGGCGACGGTGAAGTCCGGCCCGCCGTTCTTGGACCCATAGACCGTGCCGTCCTCGGTGGCGGCTACCAGTCGCTGCGGGTCGGGTGTCCGCCAGCGCAGCAACCTGCCGAAGCAACTGGGCTGCGCCATGTTGGAGGACGGCTTGGTGGAGGTCAACGAGTTCGGGCAGAGCTCGGTGAAGGGAGTCTTCGCGGCCGGCGACATGGCCAGGCGGGCGTCCATGCCGTTCCCCGGCTGGCCAGGTGATCATCGCCGCCGGTCAGGGCGTCACCGCGGCCGTCGTGATCGATCAGGAGTTGCTGTACGCCTGAGCTCAGAGCAGCGAGAGCGTGTGGCAATGATGCGCGATCAGCGCGCTCACCCCCGGAAACACCGCCAGAGCCGCCGGTCCTGCGAGGAACAAGGTGACGGCCACCGTGCCCACCAGCCGCTCGCGGCGGTGGAGCGGCGCGGCCGGATTGAGCATGCGGCGCACCCTGCTCAACGCGTTCTCGCCTGCAGCGCCCAGAGCGAACGCGGGCACCCGCCCGGTGGCCAGACCGACCAGAGCCGCGGCGAGGTGCAGGCGCGGATGCTGTCCCGCGGCCACATCGTCGGCCCGCAACTCCACCAGGCGGGCCACCTCCGCTTTGGCCGTTGCGAACAGCGGGAGAGCAGGAAATGCCTTGGCCAGGCCTTCAGCCAGGGCAAGGAGAAGATGGTGGCGTCCTCGGAGATGGGCTCGCTCGTGCGCCAGCACCGCGGCCACATGCTCGGGCGGCAGGGCGTGGAGCGCCGCCGTGGTGATCACGGCCTTGTTCGCCCTGCCGGGCAGGCAGTACGCGAGCGGCTTGTCGTACTCCAGGACCACCGCGTCCAACTCGCCGTCACGCCGGCCCAGCAGGCTCAGCATCTCCGAGTGCCGGGCACGCTCGCGCCGTGAGGTCAGCAGCACCCTGATCACGCAGAACACAGTCCGTGCGGTGATGAACCCGCTGACCAGGACGGCCAGCCGGAATCCGGCGGAGGCCACGTCGACGTCGGATCCGTGGCCGAGAAACTGCTTGCACACCTCGAACAGCCTGGCCAACCCGTGCCCGACCGCGTCGCCGGGGATCGCGGCACTCAGCGCGGCCATCACCGCCGAGAGGACCGCGGAGATGTCCGCGGCCAGCCACATGGAGATCGCCAATCGGGGGGCCCGCTCGGCCCAGGCGGCCTTGACGAGCAGTCGCGGCAACACCGTGGCGGCACCCACGGCGTAGACGACGAGGACCAGGGCGACCGTCATGATCGACGGGTGTGCGCCGGGAACACCTGAAGGGCGGATTCCAGCGCGGCAGCCTCCTCCGGGGTCAGCCGCTCAAGGAAGTGAACCAGCGTGGCCGCCTGGTTACCGCCGCTGGCCAGCGTCTCGCGCATCAGCTCGGCGGTGTAGGACTCCTTGGTGCCGACTGGCTTGTACACGTACGCCTTACCCACCGGCTCGCGCTTCAGCAGGCCCTTTTTGTAGAGCTTGTCCATCACGGTCATCACGGTGGTGTAGGCGATCTCGCGATCCTGTCGCAAATCCTTCAGCACGTCTCTCACCGCGGCGGGGCGGTGGTACGACCACATCCGGTCCATGATCACCGACTCCAGGTCGCCCAACGTCCGCATCTTCTTGTGGCCTCCTGCCGCGATTTGTTTTCATGCTACTTGGGATCGTTGATACGGGGCCACAGTGTGCAACCTTGTGGACAACGCACATAGCTCCACGTTGCCAGTACTTCCAGCGCCATTTCGACGTGCGGGGCTCGGCGGCGGCTTTATGGGCGGACTGCGCCGAGGAGGCGGTTGCGCCAGTAGTCGTCGAGCTCGACGACCTTGATCACGTCTCCGGTCTGCGGCGCGTGGACCATCTTCCCGTTGCCCGCGTACATGCCCATATGTCCCAGGCCCTTGCTGAACAGCAGGTCCCCAGGCTGGAGGGCGTCCAGCGAGACGCGACGACTGGCGCCCCAGGCCCACTGTGTGTACGTCGTGCGGGGAATGGCGACCCCGGCGGTACGCCAGGAGGCCTGGGTGAGGCTGGAGCAGTCGTAGGAGTTCGGCCCATTGGCGCCGTACCCATACGGCTTGCCCACTTGCGCGAACGCGAACTGCAGCGCGATGCGGGCGTTGCCCGAGGCCGGGCCGGTGTACTTGATTCCCGTGCTGTTGGGATTGCCCGACTTGAAGGCGCCGAGCTTGCGAAGGATCTTGGTCTGCTGGGCGATCAGCTTCTCGACCTCGGTCTTGTCGTCGTCCACCTTCTCGCGCGCCTTGTCGGCCTCGGCCAGGACATTCTTGGCCTCGTTGCGCCGGTCGCGCAGGTCCTTGATGCTGTCCTCGTACGCCCGTAGTTTGGCCGACCGCTCGGTGGCGATCTGGCCCAGTGCCGCCATGCTGCTCAGCGTCTCGCCCTGGCCGGCGTAGGTCTGCCAGTTCTCGAAGCCGCCGTACTGGTACTGGTTGACCGCCACCGTGACGAGATCCGCGCGCAGGGCGTCCGAGCGCACCGCCTTGCGGCCGAGGTCGGCGTTGGCCGCGTCGTACTTCTGCTTGGCCTTCTTGTACGCCTCGGTGGCCTGGTTGTACTGCTCGACCACCTTGTCGGCCCGCTCGTTCAGCTTCACCAGCTTGGCCCTGGCCTTGGCGGGTGACGGCGCGGCGGCGGCGGTGCCGGGGGCGGAGACTAATGTGACCAATGCCAGCGCTGTGGCCCCTGCCATCTGCCCAAGCCTTGTCGGCGCAGCCACTACGATGCCTCCTCGTAAACATCCAAGATCTGGGCGAATAGTACCGAAGTGAAGGGTTTTATTAGCCTGTTCGAGTCGATTGGCCTCGAGGGCGGGACGTACTACCCGGCATAGCGGAAGGCCGCCGCCCATGTATGGATACGCGCGCCATCTCCGGAGTGTTCAGGTGCTCAACTTGCCCTGCTGTCGGCGGGCTGTTCGTCCATCGCGGACACACATCACGGGCCACAACGGCGCCACCTGTAGCCACGTCGTCCACGTCCACGATCCCATCGCGCACGGCCGCCACCTCCGGTGGCTGTTCTGTGACGCTGCCGAGCGCTCCCCGGCCCTCTGGCCAGACGCTCGGTCCGTTCTTCGGAAGGGAAGGTTCTGGGAGGTCACTGGGCAGGTCAGCGGAGTGAAACTCAGCTTCGTGACCTCCGTGGTCAAAGCCGCTGGTTGAATCTGGCATGCCTCGGCCCCGTACGGCCGGGCGCCGTACGGGATCCGCCGCGGCTAGAGCGTCGGGAGCAGCTGCTTCAGCTCAGCGAGCTCGCTGCGCAGGCTCGTCTGGATGGTCTTGGCCATCGTCTTCGTCTTGGCGTTGCTGCCCCTGGCGATCTCGTTCTGGGTCACCTTGATGGCGCCCTGATGGTGGCTGATCATCATCTGGGTGAACATGCGGTCGAACATGCCACCCTTCATCTGCCGCATCTTGGCCATCTCGGCGGAGGACATCATGCCGGGCATCGACGTCATCATCGGGTCGTCGTCGGCCATGGGCTCCTTATCCCAGGCGGTGAGCCAGTTGTTGAGCTTGCTGAGCTGCGGCTGCGCCTCCATCTGCATCTTCATGGCGAGATCCTTGACCTTGGCGTTGGAGGCGTTGGTCTGGGCCCACTTGGCCATCCGCAGGGCCTCCTGGTGATGCGGGAGCATCATCTGGACGAACATCACGTCGCCATCGTTGAAGTCCGCCTTGGGCTTCGACGAGGACATGTCCATGCCGTCCATGTTCGTGACATCTGCGCTGGCCCCGTCGTTCGACGAGGCGGCCGGAGCGGCTCCCGCACCGGCGGCGGTGGTCGTGGGGGTGGATGAGCCGCAGGCGGTGAGCAGGGCGACGGCGCCGATTCCGGCGACGGTGAGCATGGTGATCCGGTGTGCGACGGTCATGGGGAATCTCTCCTTCGGAAATGGGGGATCGGATAGGACGGGTCGGATTGGAACGACCCTCCTAAATCCGCAGAACCGAAAGAAAAGCCAGATCGGCCGCCGGTGGCTCCCTCCCTCGCTGTACCAGCCTCCAGCCGCGACCATCACGGGCGTCACTGCGCCGCTCGCTCGGCAATGCCAGGGCCAGCAGAAAGGCGATCGCCGTGGTCAGTACGGCCACGCACATCGACGCGGGTCCGTGAGATGGGGCGCAGGCCACCCTGGCGCCATCGCCTGGAGAACCAGATGCGACAAGCTGCGAACTCGTGTGCCCCGACCGATCCTGGCATTCCAGAACGTGCCCGGCGACGATGCCGGAGGTGAGTGTGACGAGCAGCAGCCAGACCATCCAGCGTCGGCCCGTCCAGCTCATGTCACCTCCCGATCGGGAATCTTCCGCCTCACCCCGCGTCAGGCGCCGTCCCAATGCGGGCACCTCGCAGGCGTTAGAGGAGGCGGGTGTTATTGGGTACGCGGGCTGATGGCCTCGGGTTCACCGTCATCGGAATCTCGTCTCTGAGGGGTGAGCTTGTACGACGGATTGTCGTAGCAGGCTTGCCCTCTGGAAGACATGTCGAAGTTGCAATATGCATGTATCGATGAGACGACGCCCCTATCTCTCCCCAACTGCTGGGCCGTCGCGATGGCCGGACTGACATGACAGTGGCCGCCTGGCCCGCCGATCGCCGGAGCACCATGTCCGCTTCAGCCGCTGTGGCAGAGGGGAACGTACGGGCACCCGCCAGCCACAGCATCGGCTTGAACCTTGCGCCCGTCGCTCGCATGATGGGCGGTATGAGGTACAGGCCCCTGGCACTGATCCTCGCCGCCTTGCTCGTGACCACATCGTGCGGCCGGACCGACACCCCCACCGCTTCGGCGTCGCCTGCGGGATGGAATTCCGCGTTACCTGTCGCGACAGACAAAGGGCCTGTGGCCATGTGGCGCCTGGAGGGCGGCTTCCTCCCCCCGGGACTGCTCGCGATCCGTCCGCCACGGGTCGTCGTGTACGCCGACGGGTGGGCGATCGTGGATGCGGCCCGAACCCTGCGGCTTGCGAAGGCCGATCTGAACAAGCTGCTCGCGGCGCTTGATCGCGATCTGTCGGGCCAGCCGGCGACGGCCACGCCCCGGCCCGGCGCTCCCGTAGTGATGGACGCACCCACCACGGTGTTGGGCGTCCGTACGGCGGGAGGCAAGCGAGAGGTGAGGATCCCGGCCCTTGACGTGACGCGCGGCTCCTACGCGAAGGCCCTGTACGACGCACGCGATCGTTTCGACCGTCTCGCCCGGCGCATCACGGCCAAGGGCCAGAACTACGTGTCCAGACGCGTACGGCTGGTCGCGGAGCAGACGACATTGAGGGGTGGCAAGGCCCGACCCTGGCCGAGGGGGGTGCCTGAACCACGGGCCGCGGGCTCACCCGTTCGCACCCGCGACCTGTCCGGGAAGGCCGCCATGGCCGCCATCCGACTGATTCCGCGCGACGCGGACCAGCGTGGCGGGTGGCGGGTGTTCCGTGCTCGGTCGGGTGCCTCGCTCGCGGTCTCCTGGCGCTATCTGCTGCCCGACGAATGATCTCTAAACGCCGCCCGCGTCACAGCAGTTGTGCCTGCACGAAACCGGCCAGAAGTACGGCGAAGCCGCCGATCTCGCCGACGATCAGCGAGACCATGAACGCGGTTGTGCCGCGTACCGGATGGCACAACTGGTTGTCAGTGTCACGGCGCCAGCCGTGGTAAGCGTAGGTCCCGATTGCGGCTACGAAGAAGAAGATCACGATGCCCGCCGCAGCCAGGTTCACCCACGCCGACCAGCCGCTCAGGGCGACAAAGACTGCGAGCAGCAGCGTAGCGAACGAGTAGAGCAAGGCGGCTCGATGCGCGATGTCGACGTAGGGATGAGCCATGTGTTCGGCCGAGACGGCCATCTGGCGGTATTTCCACACGCCGAGCACTAACGCCAACAGAAAGATCAGTCCGGCCGCCAGGAGAACCAGCTTGGCTTCCGTGCTCAGCACCACCACCATTACCCTCGATTCTCGTTAACTCGAACAGATATGTACGACTTACGGTGGGGGGCGCAGCACCATAAGTCAAGGCGGGAGCTGGAGGGCGCCGAGCCAGAGAATGAGGACCGGAGCCGAGTCCGCCCAAGGCCCTTCTCCTTGAAACTGCGCAGCTCTCCTTGAAACTCCGCAGCCGAAGGCCGTTGCTGACCACGAACACGCTGGAGAACGCCATCGCCGCTCCTGCGATCAGGGCCGGGGGGAGATTCTCCAGCTCATCGTGGGTCATCGCCGCGCCGGCGGGGTCCGCCGGCGCGGCGAACAGGCTCGCGGAGGCGGCAACCCCCTCGATCTCCTCGATAACCCCTACGAGGATGGCGGGTCGGCGTAGCGTGACATGCGGGCTCTTCTCTCTGCAGGGGGTGGTTGACACCCTCCAGCGCGGCGAAGAGCCTCGCCGCTTGCGATCATGATGCCTGGCTGCCGGACCCCTTGCCGGGTCAAGGCGAAGGCTCCCGGCTCGCTCTCGCTCAGCCAGTCCCTCGTGGCGATCCGCTTCAGCCTCGACCGCTCGACATGTCGTTTCTCGCCCTTGACTCCCGGCTTCTCCAACGCGGGACATGATCGCCTACTTGGAATCGGCCACGCTCGCGTTCAGCGGCTTCATCAGATCCAGCGCCTGGCCGTCGCCGATGGCGGCCATCTGGTGAACACCAGCCCAATTAGCTAGGTTGCCCCCACCTCGTCCGATTCTCACAGGGGAGTGGCAGCCATGCGGCAACAGCACAAGACCTTCCAGGCGATCGAGGTCGGCGACGGCGGCGACGGGCGGTGGGCCGCCTACGCCCGGGCCCTGTGGCAGGACATGGAGCGCCTGCTGACCGAGGAGGGCCGGACTCCGGAGGGCGCGGACCGCGTTCGGGTGCTGTTCCGTGCGCACATGCCAGAACTGGTCCCGGTTCTGGACCGCCTGGCCGGCCAACTCGACCGGCCCGAGGCGGAAGTCTTCCTCACCCACGCGGCACTGCGGCCGTTCTCCCAGGCCTGCACCCAGATCGGCCAGAACGGCACTCTGCTGCGCAACTATGACCTACGGCCCGATCAATGCGAGGGGACCATCGTCTCCTCCTGCTTCCTGCGCCCCGTGATCGGGATGCAGGACCTGCTGTGGGGCTTACTCGACGGGATGAACGACGCCGGTCTCGCGGTCTCGCTCACCTGGGGCGGACGTTCCGTCTACGGACGCGGCTTCGCCATTCTCATCCTCGTGCGCTACTTGCTGGAGACGTGCGACACCGTCGATGAGGCGGTCGACAGGCTGCGGTCCCTGCCGGTCGCCGTCCCCCAGAACCTCACCCTTGTCGATCCCACCAAGGCGATGACGGTGTTCGTGGGACCGGATATGTCCCCGACGGTGGCACCGGACGCCTGCGCCGCCAATCACCAGCACCTGCCGGTAACCGACGAGCAGGAGCGGGCCATGCGGACGCAGGAACGGCTGCGAGCCATCCGCGCCGCGGGTACGGACGTGGCGGCAATGCTCAAGCCGCCGCTGTATCGATCCGTCGACGAGCAGGGGACGGTAACGCTCTACACCGCCCACTACCGGCCCGCCGAGGGCCTTGTGACGTACTACTGGCCCGGTGAGTCCTGGCAACAGTCCTTCGGCGACTTCACACCCGGAACCCGCACCGTGACCTTGGGCCGGGCCAGCTGAGAGGCTTTCCGGACTCCTGCTCACCCCTACACGAAGATCTTGCAAGAACGTGATTTCACCCGCCGCCGCCAGCCGCGCCCGCCGCAAGGTCCACGCCACGGACCGGCCGGCGTGCCCCGGCCGCGAGCGCCAGCAGGTCGTCCAGGCATTCCGTGCTGCCGCAGTCAGTGGCGACTTCGAAGCGCTGCTGCGGGTCCTCGATCCGAACGTGAAGCTGACAGTTGACACCCCCGACGGCATGGTCGTCACCCTCGGCGCCACCGAGGTCGCCGCCGGTGCCCGCGTGTTCTCCGGTGAGGTCGCCCGCCAACGACCCGTGCTGGTCAACGGCATCTCGGGGCACATGTCTTGGCGCTCGGACGGAACGCCGCTGTCGGTCATCGCTTTCACCGTCGCCGAAGGCCGGATCACTGGCATCCACATCGTGGTCGACCCGGCCAAACTCGCCTCGATCCAGCTGCCCGCCCCGGCCTGAGCCGGTGTCGTCCCCGTTGCCGATAATCGCGTAGGCCAGAGTAGGCGACGCCTGGGCTGAAGCGGTGCGCATGCCCGCCTGGCTCTCGCTCCCGTTGCCACTCGAAGGTGACCCGCTCATAGCCATGGAGAAGCTCGTTCTCGCCAACTACTTCGGCCAACCCGCCCCCGTTCCGGTCACGACCTGGCGGCCAGGCGGTGCAGGATCGAGTGCGGCAGCCTCTGTGCCAAGCAGATATTGCGGCTCGGGCAGTCGCGCTGCGCGGTGTTCCGCCCCATCCTGTGAAGGAGCAGCCGTCTGATGCAGCTCAACTCGTCCATCGTCGTCCCGCAGGACATCCGGCAGGTGTGGCGCTTCCTCGGTGATCCGCTGACCGCGCCCCGCTGGGACCGCAGTATCGCGGAGGTGGTCCCGCTGTCGACCGCGCCGGTCGGCCTGGGATATGAGGCGATGACCATCGCGCCGTATCCTCCACCGCATCGACCTGGATCTACGCAGTCCGCTGCTCGTTCCGGTGTTACGGCTGACGACCCGGAAGGCCCTTGGTACCGACATGGAATATTTGCGGGGGGCGCTGGCCAGGGACACTCACGACTGAGAGGCAACCCTTTCGGGAGGCATCACGCTCTGCATTCACGGAGCCTCTCGTCCGGGGTAGAGCGGAGACACTAAGCAAGGCCTGTAGCCTGCGATTTCATGTTGGCGTCAGCCTGGCGACGATACCCCCTGCTGACGACCTCAACCGGATTGTCCAGCAGCTCGGCGAACCCCAGCTCAGCGCCGCCGACAAGGGTGGTGTCATCTCCCAGCGCTGCGATCCGCAGTTTCACTCGTTCGCGTGAAACTGGCAGTACGTTGGCGGCGATACGACTCTGCACCTGTGCTGAGGCCCCTCGGTAAATATCGCGCAGTATCCCGCCGAAGACCACGACACCCGGGTTGAACAGGTTGATCAGATTGGCAACCCCGACACCCAGCCAATCTCCCACATGGGTCAGCGCCGCCTTGGCGGATTCGTCGCCTCGCTCAGCGGCATGTACCACGGACGCCACCGCGTCCCGCCCGATCAACCCAGGGGGCCAGTTGGCCGCACTGAGCAGTGCGTCCTCCCCGACCTCCGCTTCCAGGCAGCCGCGCGAACCGCACCCGCACGGCCGCCCGTCGTGTGCGTTCACGATCATGTGACCGGCTTCGGCGGCGTAGCCGTCATTGCCGTCCAGGCGCTTGCCGTCGACGATGATGCCGCCGCCCACGCCAACATCGCCGTGCAGATAGATGAGATTCCGGAATCCGATCCCAGCGCCCCTCTGGTTCTCCGCGACTGCGCCCAGGTGAGCTTCGTTGCCAACTCGCACAGGCAGGCCCAGGGCCAAACGGCGCTCGAGTTCCGGCCCGAATGCCTGATCTACCCAGCCGGTGTTGGGGCCGAATCGCACGGTGCCGTCCGCCGGCCGGATCATGCCGCAGAACGACGCGCCAATGCCGACGCACACGGCATCGCTTGGGACGTCGCGGAGCAGTTGGCGGGCGAACTCGGCGAGAGTTCCAACGACATCGTCCAGGTCGGGGTACTTGCGTTGGCGTACGGCCTCACGGCGATCGAGTATCACGCCGCCCAGGCCCACTCGCGCGGCCAGCAGGCGGTCCACTGCCACGTCAAAGGCGAGCACGAATACGCGATCAGTGTTTGGGCTGACCACCAGGGACGGTCTGCCCGCTCTGTGGGTGTCCTGGGGAAGCTTTTCTTCGACCATGCCCAGGGCGGCAAGTTCGGCGGTCAGCCCCATGATCGTGGTGCGGTTCAGCCCCAACTTCTCCCCGAGCACAGCACGCGAAGTCGGGCCATTCAGGTGGAGATGGCGTAGTAACGCCCCTAGGTTCCTCCGGCGGGTCTCCTCATTAGGCGCCCCGGGCTTTGTGATCTTCATGAACCGAGTCTCCCGGCTGCTTCAATCCATTTCCACTGCATCGGGGTCCACGGGAGATCCCGTCCCTCCGTGAGGGCGGCGGCCGCGACCAGTGCGACGATCGCTCGGTTGAACACGCGCCCAGGTGGGGTTCGAGGCACGCGCCAATCTTCGACCGTGTCGGCTGGCATGTCCACCGAGGTTCGACCCCAGCAGATCGGCTGTCGCCCTCATCCACGCCGCCTGCCTGAGGCAGAAGTGACGGATGGGCACATAGTGATACATCGGGCATGGCACCATTTCTGGTGTGAATAGGGTCAAGCAGGTGCCTCGGGGCGGGGATCGGCTGATCCGTGTGTCCATGACGGTTGTGGTGTTGGCGGTCGCGGCGGTGGCCGCGTGGGTGTCGTACTGGCATGCGGTGGCGGTGATCGAGAAGTACGGCGCCGAGGACGAGATGTCGGCGCATCTGGTCCCGGCGACCGTGGACGGCATGATCTACGCCTCCTCGATGGTGCTGCTGTGGTGTGCCCGCTACCGGCTGAAGGTGCCGTCGCTGGCTCGCTGGGCGTTGGCGCTGGGAGTCGCCGCGACGCTGGCGGCGAACATCTTGCACGGGATTGAGCGGGGACCCCTGGCCGCGGCGCTGGCCGCGTGGCCGGCGATCGCGCTGGTGATCTCCTACGAGCTGATCATGTGGGTGGTTCGCTCGGGTCGCGAACTTGCCGATCGCGCGTACGACGTGGGGCAGCCCGAGCGAGTGCTCGCCGAGCCCGCACCCCCGAGCGCCCCGAGCGGTCACTCAGACCAGGCGCCGCGGGTGCCGCAGCCCGGCCCAGTGGTGAACGTCACGCCGCAGATCGACCCGGGCGAGCCGATGCAAGAAACAGGCGAGCGCCGGTCAGCGCCCGCCGAGCCCGAACCGGCTGCCACACGGGCAGACCAAGACGCATCGGCGGGCGAAACCCGCGCGGACAGCGACCGGCGAGCGCGGGTGGCGGCCTTGCTCGCTCAGGATCCCAACATGACCGGCGCCGCGCTCGCCCGTACGCTCGGGGTGCACGAGACCACCGGCCGCAAATACCGCCGCGAAGCACTCAACGGCAACGGTCGTTCCGCATAACGCCAAACCGGGGCGTGCCTTCAGCCGGGTCAGTGCTGCGGGCGCTGGTTCCACTCGCCGTTCACAAACTAGGAAGTACGCACTCCTACGCTTCGGACGTGAGTGACGAGGCGATGCAACCGACCGGGCTTGACGTCAGAGCGCACGGGTGGCTGTTGACCCCCAGTCACGTCTGCATCCCACCGCTACGCGAGGAGAAGGCGTCATGAGCTCCACTGCGGTCAACGTCGTGCTCGTGCACGGCGCGTTCGTCGACGGGTCGGGCTGGCAGGGTGTCTACAACCTGCTCAAACAGGATGGCTACCGGGTCAGCGTCGTCCAGAACTCCACGGTGACGCTGGAGGGGGACGCCGAGGTCACGCGGCGGGTGCTGGATCTCCAGGACGGTCCCACCGTGCTCGTCGGGCACTCCTACGGTGGCTCGGTCATCACCGAGGCCGGTACTCATCCGCGGGTGTCGGCGCTCGTCTACGTCGCCGCGTTCGCGCCCGACAAGGGCGAGAGCGTGGAGTCGCTGCTCGCCGATTCGCCGCCGGGTACGCCGGCGCCGCCGATCGTGCCCCTGGAGGGTGGGTTCCTCGCTATTGAGCGGGACAAGTTCCACGGCGCGTTCGCGGGCGATCTGCCGGCGGAGTTGGCGGCGTTCATGGCCGATTCGCAGGTGCCGTGGGGCGTTGGCGCGGCCGGCGCCGCGGTTACCGAACCCGCCTGGCGCACCAAGCCGGCCTGGTACCTGGTCGCCACCGGTGATCAGACGATCCCGCCGGCCGCGCAGCGGGCGATGTCCGCGCGGGCGGGTGCCACTGTGGTCGAAGCCGAGGGCAGCCACGCTATCTACATCTCCCAGCCGGAGGCCGTCGTCGCGCTGATCAAGCAGGCGGCCGCCGGCGGCTGAGCGAACGATCCATAGGAACGGCCATGGCAGCCCGGCGGTAAGCCCCCGGGCTGCCCCCGGCATCAGCTGGCAGAGGTGTGGCCCTCGCTGGTCTTGTCGGCCGTCTGGCTGCCAGGTGTCTGTACGTTGTCGCGCTTCACCGTCGGCACGCTGTTGGCGAACGTCTCAGTCGCGTACGCCGCGCCGTCCGCGAGCTCGTTCAGGAGGGACGTGTTGACGTTGTTGTAGGTGTCGCAGGCCTTGTGGTAGCAGGGGTCATAGGCCACCCCGGCCGTGCCGCCGAAGACAGCGGCCTCCTCAGCCGTCTTGACGGTGTCGGTGCCGGACCGTACGCCGCCCGCCGGGATGCCCGCGTCCATGAACGACTGGTAGTCGGAGGTACCGGTGAACGCGTCCTGCTTGAGCGGGAGCTTGCGCCCGGCGTAGTAGTCGGTGAAGGTCTTCTCGATCGCGGCCGAGCCGGCCGGCGGCTTGGAGCTGTTGGTGCCGAGTGAGTCGTCACCGTCCAGGACACCGCGGACTCCGTTGGGGGAGCCGATCATGTCGAGGTTCAGGTAGAGCGCGATCTTCGCCTTCTCTTCGGCGCTGAGGTTCGCCACGTAGTACTTGGAGCCGAGGTCGCCGCCTTCCTCGGCGCCCCAGAAGGTGAAGCGGACCCGGTTGTTGACCCGGCCGCGAATCTCGCCGATCTTCTGGGCGATGGTGAGGACCGTCCCCGCGCCGCTGCCGTTGTCGTTGATGCCGGGGCCCGCGGCCACGCTGTCGAGGTGGGCGCCGACGGTGACCACGCGGTCAGGGTTGCCGTATGCGGTCTCGGCCACGATGTTGGAGGTCGTGCGCTGTTCGCTGATGGTGTCGGTCTTGATGTGGAGTTTCAGGTCGCCCGCCTTGGCCGCCTGAACCAGTTCGACGCCCAGCTTGTTGGTGAAGCCGATCAGCGGGATGGTGAACGGGCGCAGCGCCGTACCCTCCACTGGCGCATCGGGGACATCAGGCCGCTGATAGTAGGCGACCGCGCTCGCGCCGGCCTTCTGGGCGTTGTCCGTCTTGACCTCGAAGGTACAGCCGCCCCGGCGGATGAGCGCGATGCTGCCGGTGGTGAAACCGGCGAAGTCGTCAGCCTCGCAGCCGCTGCCCAATCCGGCCGCGTCGGGATCCACGGCCACCGCGGCTGCCGTCACGTCGCCGGCGCCCGAGTAGTCGAGGGTGCGGTAGTCGGTGCCATGGGTGTAAGAGGTCGGGGACGGAGCGGTCTGCGCGAAGACCGAGGGTGTGACCTCTTTATAGAAGGGAAAAGCGAAGCGCTGGATCGTGGGTTTGTAACCGGCCAGCGTGAGTTTGGCCACAATGTAATTCGCTGACTTCTCGAATCCGACCTCGCCCGAAGCCCGGTTGCCGCCGTTGTTGTTGGCGATCGTCTGGAATGCCAACTGGTGCGTCCGGATGTCCTTGAGTTGGACCAGGTCAGCGAGGCTCGGGGTGCCGGCGTTGGCGGACGGTGTCGCGCCGAGAGTTGCCGCTAGGCCGATCAAAGTGCCAATAGCGATTTTGCGCACGTGTGCCCTCTCAAGTTCATGACTGACTTCGCGAATCGGAGTCAAGAGATCCGCGCAGATCCAAGATCATAGCCATGGTTTCTGTGGGATAGAGGGCTTACGTGATAAATGCGGCGATACTCCAGGCTTGCGGCTCTTTATGGCCGATGTCCGATCGCCCCTAGCGCACCACCCCGGTGGAACGGCCGTGGAACGCCCTAGAGAGGAGAACCGTCACCGTTCGAAAGGAGACCACATGCGCCACCAGACTGGCTTCCAGCGCCGCGTGTTAACCGTCCTGGTCATGTTCGCCATGGCTCTCGGGCTCCCGGCCGCCGCCCAGGCGAGCGCTCTTTCCTCGACCGCCTTGCGCAGCAACGCCGCCGGCACCGCCAAGTGCATCGGCCTGGCGAACAACGGCAGCACCGCCAACGGCACCCCGCTCGTGATCTGGGACTGTCATTTCCACCCCGACCAGATCTGGCAGGGCAACAACGACCGCTCCATCCGTACGCTCGCCGGCAGCGGCAAGTGTGTGGGGCTGGCGAACAACGGGAGCACCGCCAATGGCACTCCGCTGGTGATCTGGGACTGCCATCTTCACCCGGATCAGCAATGGAGGTTCGCGGCCCTGGGCGCCAACATCTACTCCATCCGCAGCTTCGCTGCCAGCACCGCCAAGTGTGTCGGTCTGGCCAACAACGGCAGCACCGCCAATGGCACCCCGCTCGTGATCTGGGACTGCCACCTCCACCCCGACCAGCAATGGGGGCTGCCTGCCTCTCCCGCGGCCTTCGGATTCGCTTCCTGATCCACTTCTTCGCAGCCGGAAGCGCTCAGGACCGCCCCTAGTGGGAGGTCCTGGGCGCTACCGGCTGACAGAAGAACACGTGCTCTACGCGCGGCCCAGCAGGGCCCGGGCCACGTCGACGTCCGTGATGAGGATGTTGATCCAGCGCCCGCGTACCGCTCCTCGGATCGCGGCGAGCTTGGCCGCGCCGCCCGCGACCCCGATGCGGCGCTCCACCGCGCGCAGCTGGTCGGGGGCGATGCCGATGATGCGGTCGTCGAAGTCGGCTTCGACGGCTCGTCCGTCGGCGTCGAAGTAGCGGGTGCAGACGTCGCCCACGGCGCCGAGCTCCTGGAGCTGGCGCTGGTCCTCGGGGGCGATGGCGTTGCCGGAGCGGCGGAGCAGTGGGGAGGGTTCGAGGGTGCCGATGCCGAGGAGGGCCAGCGTGAGGCGCGACCATGACTTCATGACCTCGGCGACGGCGGGCTCCTTCGACAGCATGTCGCGGAGTTCGCGGCTGTGGACGAGCGCGGCCGACGGCGCGAAGACGGGCCGTGCGCCGGTCAGCTCGGCGAGGCGGCTGGTGAGGCGGGTCGCGTGCAGTTGCACTTCGGGGCTGCCCGAGCCGCCGACTATCTGGACGACCTCTTCGGCGACGGGGGTCGTCTTGGCCCGCATGACGTTGATCGCCTCCAGGAGCGTCGCGCTCCAGGAGGAGATGCCGATGACGTCGCCGCCTTTGAGCGTGGCGTCGAGGTAGGTGGCCGTCGCGGCGGCGAGCGCCGGGATGACGTCAGGCCCCACGCCCTCGGTCTCGACGACGACGGCGTCGCGCAGCCCGTACTGCTCGACGAGGGCTTCCTCGAGCTCGGCGTGCACGCCGTCGGGGGAGACGACCACGGTGCGTACGACAGCGCGGTCGGCGGCCTCTTTGAGGAGGCGCGAGACGCGCGGCTGCGACATGTTGAGATGGGCGGCGATCTCTGGCTGGCGTAGCCCGCGCTCGTGGTACATGCGGGCCACCTTGACCAGTAGCCGCATGTGGTCGGGGCTGGGAGTCGAAGCGATCACCACGTGAGTTCCCCGTCCTTTCTCGCTCCGGTGAGCGCGTCGCCCGGAGCGTCCGGTCTGCATGCTAGACGTTGGAGTGGCTAGAGGCGATGCCGTCGCCCCTAGCCTCCGGCGCCTCAGAGTTTCGCGAAGACGCCGTACTGGTCGGCGTTGTCCTTCGTGATGATCTCGCAGTCGATCGACTGCTTCTCCGGCTGCCCGGTCGCACCGGTCTTGACGAACTTGTCGGCCTGCTCGACCGCGGTCGTGGCGCCGAGCGCGGCCGGCTGCAGGGACGTCGCGAGCATGGTTCCGGCCTTGATCTGCGCGATGGCGTCCGGGCTGCCGTCGAAGCCGACGACGATGACGCCGGTCTTCTTGGCGGCCTTCAACGCCGCCACGGCGCCGAGCGCCATCGTGTCGTTGCCGGCGATCACGCCTTGGATGTCCGGGTTGCGCTGGAGGATGGTCTCCATCTTGCTGAAAGCCTCCTGCTGGTCCCAGTTCGCGGTCTGCTGGGCGACCCGCTTCAGGTCCGGGTACTGCGAGATGACGTCGCCGAAGCCCTTGGAACGCACGCCGGCGTTGGTGTCGGATTCCTTGCCGGTCAGCTCGACGTAGTTGCCCTTCTCCTTCATACCCTTCACGAACTCCTGGGCGGCGAGCTGGGCTCCCTGGGCGTTGTTGGAGACGATCTGGGCCTTGGCGATGCCGGTCTGGTTGATCTCCCGGTCGATCAGGAAGACCGGGATCCCGGCGGTCGTGGCCTTCTGCACGGGGCCGATGGAGGCGTCGGCGCCGGCGTTGTCGAGGATGATCGCCGCGGCCTTGCGCGAGATGGCCGAGTCGATCAGCTCGCTCTGCTTGTTCGGGTCGTCGTCGTGGGAGTCCACCGAGGTCTGGTAGCCGAGCGACTCGGCCTTCTTCTTGGCCGCGTCCGCCTCGGCCTTGAAGAACGGGTTGTCCGGCGAGGGGGTGATGATCGCGATCAGGTTGCTCTTGGGCGCGGAGGCGCTCGACGACGAGGAGGCGCTCGACGACGTCGAGGCCGCGGGTTCGCCGGATGATCCGCATGCGGTCAGCGTCAGCAGCCCTGTGGTCAGGGCCGCCGCGGCCTGGACGACCAGGCGACGGCTGGGGTGGGACATGGTTTACCTCCTGGAAGACGCGCCGGCGTGGACGCGGGATGGGGGATGGGACCGGTTCTGAAACCGTTCCGGTCTGGCATCTGGCAATGGGGTGGGGTGAGGGTCGGCGCTTGGAAAAAGATGAGGGTCAGCGGGCGGGGGTGCCGGGTCTGACCGGGGCGTTGTCGGTTGCAGCCGGTTCGTCGTCGGTGGTCGCCGGTTCGTCGGCGACCGCCACCGCGACCGCCGATGCGGCGGCGCCGCGGCGCTGGAAGCGCTGCTGGGTCTGGTCGAGGATGACCGCGACGATGATCACGGTGCCCTTGATGAAGATCTGCCAGAACGTCGAGACGCCGACGATGACCAGGCCGTCGGCGAGGAAGCCGATGACCAGGGCGCCGACGAGAGTGCCGCGTACGTTCCCGCGCCCGCCGGACAGGGCGGCGCCGCCGATGACGACGGCCGCGATGGCGTTGAGCTCGAAGCTGTCGCCGGCCTGCGGCGCGGCCGAGGTGAGCTCGGAGGCGATGATGAGGCCGGACATCGCGGCGCAGGCGCCGGAGATCATGTAGACGATCACCTTGACGCGCTGGACGGGGACGCCGGTGAGTTCGGTGGCCCGCTCGTTGCCGCCCGTGGCGTAGAGCCAGCGGCCGAAGGGCGTCGAGCGCAGGAGTACGGCGACGACGGCGGCGAGGATGATCATGATCCAGATCGCCACCGGAAGGCCGAGCGGCCGGCCGCCGCCGATCCAGTCGAAGCCGGTGTTGTGGGTGCTGGGGTCGCCGCCGAGCTTGGGATAAGTGGTGCCGCCGGAGATCAGGAGCGCGGCGCCGCGCGCGACGTACAGCATGCCCAGCGTCGCGATGAAGGGCGCGACGTTCAGTCTGGTGATGAGCAGGCCGTTGATGCTGCCCATCACGGTGCCGGCCGCGATGCACAGGATGACCACCGCCCACACCGGCGGGTAGGCGATGACGCCGAACAGGCTCAGATGTACGCCTTGGAGCAGTTCGCCGGCGATCACGCCCGACAACCCGACGATGGAGCCGACCGACAGGTCGATGCCGCCCTTGAGGATCACCAGCAGCATGCCGAGCGCCAGGACGGCGTTAATGGCCACATGCTTGATCATCGTGATCAGGTTGTCGACGGTGAGGAAGGAATCGGACAGCAGGGCGAAGACGATGATCAGGACACCGAGCGCGATGAACGCACGTAGCTCGAAGATCGAATTGAGCGTCTTCAGGCGGCGCGCCTCCGCCGCCGCCCGGCGGCGTTGCCGCAGCACGGCTGCGTGGTCGTTGGTCAGGGTGTCAGCCATGGCTAACCTCTTCGGTGGTGTCGGCGCTGTCGGCCAGGCTCATCAGCTGGTCGCGGGTGATCTCGCCGGCTCGGAGGTCGGCGATCAGCCTGCCGCGGACCAGGACGAGCAGGCGATCGGGTATGTGCAGCGCCTCTTCGGTCTCAGATGTGGTGAACAGCACCGCCAGGCCGCGTTCGGCCTGCCGCGCCATCAGTTCGAAGACGTCGGCCTTGGCGGCGACGTCCACGCCGCGGGACGGTTCGTCGAGCAGCAGTACGCGGGGGCCGGTCATCAGGGCCTTGCCGATGACGACCTTCTGCTGGTTGCCGCCGCTCAGCGAGCCGATCGGGGCGTCGGGGCCGCTGGTCTTGACGGTGACATCGGTGATCATCGTCTGGACGGCGGCGCGTTCCTTCGTGCGATTCACGAAGAGGCGGCGCACGAAACCGGTCAGCGCGGCCAGGGACAGGTTCTGGCCCACGCTCATCGTCTGGACCAGCCCGTCACGCTGGCGGTCCTCGGGGACCAGAGCCAGCCCGGCCTGGATGCGGCTGCGTACGTTGCCGACGACCGGCTCCCCGTACAGGCGGATCTCTCCCGATTCGGCGTGCAGGCGGCCGGCCAGGCACTCCAGGAGTTCGGTACGGCCGCTGCCCATGAGCCCGTAGATGCCGACGGTCTCGCCGGCGCGGACGGTGAGCGAGACGCCGTCGACGGCCAGGCGGTCGGGGTTGGCGGGGTCGGCGACCGACAGTTCGACCATCTCGAGCGCCACCGGCCCGAGTTTGGGCTCGCGGGTCGGGAAGAGGTCGTCCTGGTCGCGGCCGACCATCTTGCGTACGACCCAGGCGAGGTCGACGTCGTCGGCGGCGGCCGTGGCGACCATGGAGCCGTCGCGGAGCACGGCCACGTCGTCGGCGATGTCGAGCGCCTCTTCCAGGTGGTGGGAGATGTAGACGATCGCCACGCCTTCGGCCGTGAGCTCGCGGATGACCTGGAAGAGGACCTTCACCTCCGGGGCGCTCAGCGCCGACGTCGGCTCGTCCATGATCAGGATCCGGGCGTCCTGCAGCAGCGCGCGGGCGATCTCGACGAGTTGCTGCTGGCCCAGCCGCAGGTCGCCGACCATCAGGTCGGGGTTCAGCGCCCCGTCCAGACGGCGGAGCACGCCGGCCGCCAGCGAGCGCATGGTCGCGCGGTCGACGAGGACGCCGCCGCGAGTCCGCTCCCGCCCGAGGAACAGGTTGTCCTGGATGCTGAGGTTCGAGCACAGGCTGAGTTCCTGATGGATGATCGAGATGCCGCGATCGGCCGCGTCGCGGGCGCTGCCGAACTCGACGACCTTCCCGTCGAGCTCCACCTGGCCGGTGGTGGGCGACTCGACCGCGCTGAGGATCTTCATCAGCGTCGACTTGCCGGCGCCGTTCTCGCCGAACAGCACCACCACGCGCCCCGGGACGATGTCGAGCGAGACGCCCTTGAGCGCCTGCGTCCCGCCGTACACCTTGGTGACGTCGACCGCCCGCAGCACCGGGGTCGCCGTCATGACGCCGCCTCGACGGAGATCGGCGTGACGGTCAGCACGTCGGCCGTCAGTGGCGTCATCGCGCCGACCACGGTGACCTTCTTGCCGTCGAGCGACGGGACATCGAGCGACGACAGCACCTTCGCCTTGACCTCGTTGTTCAGGGCGGTGCCCGCGTCGGCGTAGTCGACCTGGTTGACGAACTGGCCGAACGCGATGAAACCGACCGCGTCGCGCAGCGCCGTGCCGTTGATGGCCGGGCCGATCTGCACCTGGACCCTGGACTTGCCGATGCCGGGCACCTCGACCGGCAGCAGGCCGCTCTTCGCCGAACCGGCGGTGCCGGTCAGCGTGACGGCGTAGCTGTACGGCCCGGTGCCGGCGCGGTGGCCGTACTTCTGGCCGGCCGCGTCCGTGTCGTCGGCGATCGCCTTGCTCAGCGTGACGATGTCGACGGCCTTGCTCTTGATCGCCGGTACGACCTTCGGCCCGTAGGTCGCGGCGCCGTAGCGGGCCGGGTCGAATTTCGCCTGCTCGCCGGCGCGCGGCGCGGTGTCCGAGCGGTACGTCGTACTGGCGATGATCGCGATGATCACGAGCACGAGCGCGATCAGGCTGCCGCGGCCCAGCGTGAGCCAGCCGGGCCGGGTGGATTGCACTGCTGTCATGACGTACTCCCGTTCGCGCGTGCGCCGAGGTCGCGTGCGACCGTGAGGCGCTGGTGCCATCTCGCCGCGGCTGCCCTGCGGTGCTCCGCGCTCCAGTCAGGGGTGAAGATCTCCACGTCGCCGTCGGCCCGGCGTTCGAGGTCGCCGGTGGTCCACAGGCCCAGTCCGAGACCGGCCAGGTCGGCCGCGCCGCCCGCCGACAGCTCGTGATGACGGGTGCGGGCCACCTCGACATCGCTGAGGCCGGCCTGCAGCCGCATGAGCGCGGTGCTGCGGGTGAGGCCGCCGTCGGCGACGATCCGGCGCAGGCCCGGCATGGCGGTCAGGACGTCGTCGACCTGGTGCGCCACCGACTCCAGGGCCGCCCGCGCGAGCTGCTCCCGCCCGGTGCCGAGGTCGAACCCGGCCAGCACCGGCACCGCCCGGGGGTCCCACCACGGCGCTCCCAGGCCGCCGAATGCCGGTACGAGGGTGACGTCGCCCGCGTCGGAGCCGGCCGCCAGGTCGACGACCTGGTCCGCGGAGATGCCGAGCAAGTCCGCCAGCCAGGTCAGGGTCCGGCCGGTGGAGCGGATGTTCGCCTCCCTGGCGAACGTCGGCTGCCCGGTGGACCAGGCGATGGTGTCGCAGACCGGACCGCCCAGGCCGCCCGGCGACTCCGCGACCGTCATCACCGACGATCCCGTGCCGTAGGTCACCTTGACCACGCCCGGCCGCCAGCCCGCGTGCGCGAACAGCGCGGCGTGCGAATCGCCCAGCACCGCGAGCACGGGCACCCCGGCGGGCAGCGGGTCCAGGTCGCGGACCGTGCCGAAGGGGCCGGTGGAGGCGACGACGCGGCCCAGCGCCGCGCGGGGGACGCCGAAGATCTCCAGCAGTTCGTCGTCCCAGTCACCGGTCGCGAGGTTCAGCAGCTGAGTGCGGGAGGCATTGCCCACCTCGGTGACGAATTCGCCGGTGAGCGCGTCGAGCAGCCACGCGTCCACGGTGCCCAGGCGCAACTCGCCGCGCCCGCTGCGCTCGCGCGCCGGGTCGTGCCGGTCGAGCAGGGCGCCCATCTTCAGCGCCGAGAACATCGGGTCCAGCGGGAGCCCGGTACGACTCCGGACCAGGTCGCCGTACCCTTCGTCCAAGAGCTGGGCCGCTCGGTCCGCGCCGCGCTGGTCCTGCCAGCCGACCAGTGGCGCGACCGGCCGTCCGGTCGCCGCGTCCCACAGGACCACCGACTCGCGCTGGGTGCTCAGCCCGATCCCGCGTACGGCCCGCGGATCGGCCTGCCGCAGGCAGGCGGCGACGGCGTCGCGGACGCTGCCGAGCAGTTCCTCGGCGTCCTGCTCCGCCAGCCCCGGAGCCGGGTGGCTCTGGGACAACGGCGCACTGGCGCGGGCCACGACCTGGCCGGCGGCGTCGACCAGCAGGGCCTTGGTGGAGCCGGTGCCCTGATCGATGGCGAGGACGAGCGGTTCCATCAGTCCCGTCCCAAAGCCTCACGGGCGGCCTTGACGATGCCCTCGGCGTTCAGGCCGAAGTGGTCGAGCAGGAAGGACGTGCTTCCCGTCGGTGCGAACGTCGGGACGCCCAGCATGCGTACGGGCACGGGATGGCGCTCCGCGACGACCTTGGCGACGGCGGCGCCCAGACCGCCGGACAGCAGGCCCTCCTCCGCGGTGATGATCGCGCCGGTCTGCTCCGCGGCGGCGACGACCTCGGCCACGTCCAGCGGCTCGACGAAGGTCATGTTGACCACCCGCGCGGTGAGGCCCTCCGCGCGCAGGAGCGCGGCCGCGTCGAGGGCCCGCGAGACCATCGTGCCGATCGCGATCACGGTCACGTCGTCGCCTTCGGCCAGGCGCGTCGCCCGGCCGGCCTCGAAGGGCGTGCCCGCCGGTGTCACCGCGGGGACCTTGAAGCGGGGGATCCGGATATAGGAGGGGAGACCGGACGCCGCGGCCCAGCGGACGGCGTCGCGAGTCTGCGACGGGTCGGCCGGGACGACGATGCGCAGCCCGGGGACGGCGCGCATCCAGGACAGATCCTCGATGGAGTGGTGGGTGGGTCCCAGCTCGCCGTACGCCATGCCCGGGCTCTGCCCGCACAGCACCACGTGCCGGTCGCTGTAGGCCACGTCCGCCTTGATCTGCTCCAGGGCGCGCCCGGTGAGGAACGGCGCCGCGGCGGAGACGAAGGGGATGAAACCGGCGTTGGCCAGGCCGGCTGACACGCCGACGAGGTCCTGTTCGGCGATGCCGACGTTGATCAGGCGGTCGGGGAACTCCTCGCGGAATTTGACCAGGTTGCTGGATCCGACCGAGTCATTGCAGACCGCCACGATCCGCTCGTCGGCGCGGGCCAGGGCGGCCAGCTCCTCGCCGAAGTCGACGCGGCAGTCGAACGTGGGGGCCTGCTCGGCGAGGGCGGTCATCGGCTCAGCTCCTCGAGCGCGAGCTGGACCTGCTCGTCGGTGGGCACCTTGTGGTGCCACTCGACCCGGTCTTCCATGAATGAGACACCCTTGCCCTTGACGGTGTTGGCGATGACGGCGACGGGCCTGCCCGTCGACGACGGCGCGTACGCCTGCTTGATCGCGGCGTGGTCGTGGCCGTCGATGACGCGCACCTCCCAGCCGAAGCTCGCCCACTTCTGGTCGAGCGGCTCCAGCGACTTGGTGTCCTCGGTACGCGCGCCCTGCTGCAGCCGGTTGCGGTCGACCACGGCCGTCAGGTTCGCCAGGCCGTAGTGGGCGGCCGTCATGGCCGCCTCCCAGTTGCTGCCCTCCTGCATCTCGCCGTCGCCGAGGACGACGATGGTGCGCCAGGTCTCGCCGCGCAGCTTGGCGCCGAGGGCGCAGCCGGTGGCGACCGGGAAGCCGTGCCCGAGCGGGCCCGTGTTGGTCTCCACGCCGGGCACCTTGACCCGGTTGGGGTGGCCGTTCAGCGGCGACAGCGGCGCCATGTACTCGGCGAGCCGATCCTGGGGGAAGAAGCCGCAGGAGGCCAGCGTCGAGTACAGCGCGGCGGCGCAGTGACCCTTGCTCAGCACGAACCGGTCACGCAGGGGGTTGGCCGGGTCGTGCGGGTCGAGCCGCAGTGTCCCCCACATGGCGGTCACCAGCAGGTCCGTCACCGACAGGTCGCCACCGACGTGCCCCATCCGGGCCGCCTGGATGGTCGTGAGGATGTCGCGCCGGATGCGGGTGGCGATTCCGGCCAGCTCGGGGGCCGCCTCGGCGGGCGAGGCCGCGCGCAGGAGCGCACTCCGCTCGACGTAGGCGTTGGCGACGGGCGCGTCCAGTTCGAGGGGCCTGGACGCGATCTTCACGGCGGTCATGCGGACTCGCTCTCGGCGAGTGCCCGGTAGAGCGCCCGCTTCGCGATGCGCTGGGCGCCGAGGGCGTCCTGCGCCGACTGGGCGGCGGCGAGCGCGTCGCGGTCGAGGTAGCCCAGCGCGTGGTGGAAGGCGCGCATGGTGCGGATGCCCGCCCGCGCCGCCTCGACGGAGTCCTCGCGGAACGGGAACTGGTCGAGCTGCCAGACGCCCTGCCAGCCGGCGTCGCGCAGGGCGAAGAAGAACTCGAACGTCTCCAGCAGGTGCACCGAGCCGACGACCATGTCGTCGTCCCAGCCGCGGAAGTTGTCGTTGACGTCGATCGCGAAGAGTTTTCCGCGGCTCATCGCCATCTTGGCGGCCTCGGCCGGTGTCTCGCCGCCGTACAGGGAGTGGCCGAAGTCGAGCAGGATGCCGACGTTGTCCACGCCCATGTCCTCGATCGCGAGCAGGGTGCGCGCGACGGAGGAGAAGACCATCCGGTTGCGCGGCTCGCGCGGCTTGTACTCGATCGCGAACTTCAAGTCGGGGAACGCCTGCGCGAGCTCGCGGACCGCGCCGACCGACTTGTCCCACAGGTCGGTGTAGTCGGCCTGGAAGGGATAGTCGTAACCGTCCTGCCCGGGCCACAACTTGACGTAGTCGACACCCAGCTCACGCCCGACTTCGGCCGCGGCCGCCACCAGGTCGATGGCGTCCTGGCGTACGGCGGGGTCGGGGTTGGTGAAACCGCCCTTGGCGAACTTGCCCGTGTAGAACTCGGGCGTCACCGCGATCGCGCGCAGGTTCTGCTCGTCGAGCGCCGCCCGTACCTCGGCGGTGCTGATGCCGCCGGGCGGAAACGGCCAGTTCAGGTCGACCACGGACAGGTCGCCCACTGCCCCGGCAAGCTTGATGCAGTCCAAGACCGTCTTCGGCTCGCCGTAGCCGTCGGTCGCATACCGGTCGACATAGGTGGCGAAGTGCCAGATGCCGGCCCCGTAGACCGGCTCATCGTGGGGCTGAATGTTTATGCGATCACGATCAGACATGCAAGCAAGTTACGGGAGGATGAAAAGAGGTGTCAATGGGGTGCCCTTGGTCATGCGTCGGCAACCTTGACGACATCCAGGAGCAGCATGAATACTGCGCATGCCCTTCGCCACTCAGCGGTGAATAGGTATTCGCAGAAGGAGTTGCCGTGCCCCCCTCCAGACTCCCCGCCCCCCGGAGCAGGCGACGTATCCGGGCATTGACCTGCATGATCGCGGCTCTCGGCATGACTGTCGCCACGCTCCCCGCGGCGGCCGAGGCCGACAGCATCCACCCGGAAGGGAACCTGCCCAGAACGGTCGTCACCACCGACATGGAGCAGGATGACTACGCCTCGCTCATCCGTTATCTGCTCTACACCAACGAGGTCGACACCGAGGGGATCATCTACAGCAGCGGCAGGTTCCACTGGTCAGGAGATGGCAAGGGCACGCCGTTCTTCCTCCCCGGCCGGGAGTACACCACGCCGCAGACCTCATGGCGATGGACCGGGACGCGGACCATCCAGGACCAGGCCCTGCGCGCGTACGCCGAGGTCTACCCCAATCTGCGCAGGCATGACTCCCACTACCCCGCGCCGGGCGAGCTGCTGTCCAAGGTCAAGATCGGCAACATCGAGTTCGAGAACGAGATGGCCAAGGACACCGAGGGCTCCGACCTCATCCGCGACCTGCTGCTGGACCACGATTCCCGGCCGCTGTACCTCCAGGCGTGGGGCGGCACCAACACGATCGCCCGGGCCCTCAAGTCGATCGAGGACCGCTTCGGCCGCACGAGGCAATGGCCTCGCGTCAAGGCCGCGGTCTCGAAGAAGGCGGTGATCCTGGCCAGCGGCTTCCAGGACGACACCTACGCGCAGTACATCGCTCCCGTCTGGCCGGAGATCCGCGTCGAGAACCTGGCGGCAGGCTACGCGACCTGGGGCTACAACTGCGAGCGCGGGCAGGGCAACGTCCGAGGCCTACCGGCTGACCGCGTCTACTTCAGCGGCGCGTGGATCAAGAAGAACATCCAGATCGGGCCGCTGGGCTCGCTCTACCGGTCATGGCTGGACGGCCAGTCCATGCCGGGCGACCAACTCGACATCTTCGGCGACCCCGAGCGTGCGGCTGGCGGCTGGTGCAAGCCGCTGGCGCCGTACGACTTCCTCTCCGAGGGCGACAACGTGGCCTTCAACCCCTTGCTCAACACCGGCATCCAGGAACCGGAGAACCCGCTGCTCGGCGGCTGGGGCGGCCGCGCGACCCAGACGACCACCACGCCGAACCTGTGGACCATGGTGGGCGCGGAGAAGGACGAAACCGGTGCCGACGTCAAGAACTACACGACGCTGCGGTGGGCCGGAGCCGCGCAGAACGACTTCGCGGCCCGCATGCAGTGGACGCTGACCCCCAAATACCGCGACGGCAACCACCCGCCCACGGTCGGCATCCATGGCAACGACACCGTCCGGGCCCGGCCCGGCTCGGTCGTCACGCTCACCGGCCGCGCCACCGATCCTGACAATGACCCGGTGGCGCTCCGCTGGTCGCAGTACCGGGAAGAAGGCAGCTACCCCGGCACCGTCACCATCACCGACCGCGGTCACGGCCGGGCCGCCGTCACCGTCCCGGCGGACGCGACACCGGGCCAGACCATCTCGATCATCCTCCAGGGCACCGACGACGGCACGTTCCCCCTCACCCGCTATGACCGCCTGTTCATCCGGGTCGTCTGACGACGCGCGGCATCGCCCGGCGAGCCGTTC
Source organism: Nonomuraea sp. NPDC048901 (assembly GCF_040649695.1). Classification (NCBI taxonomy): domain Bacteria; kingdom Bacillati; phylum Actinomycetota; class Actinomycetes; order Streptosporangiales; family Streptosporangiaceae; genus Nonomuraea; species Nonomuraea sp. NPDC048901. The sequence goes on from NZ_JBEZFW010000003.1 coordinate 70,544, forward strand.
CGCCCGCCGGGCGATCCGGGTCAGTGGGCGGCGTCGAGTTTCGCTCGCTGTTCCGCCGTCAACTCCAGGTCCGCCGCGGCCAGGCTCTCCTCCAACTGCTCGACCGAGGAAGCGCCGACCAGCGGGATCACCGGGATCTCGCCGCCGATGAGCCAGGCGAGCACCACCTGGTTGACGGTCGCTCCTGTCTCCTGGGCCACTTCCCGCAGCGCCGCGAGACGCCGGGGGGTGCCCGCGTGCTCGAACGCGTCGCCGAGCGGCTTGTCGTCACGTACGTAACCGCCGCTCAGCAAGGGTGAGTAGGCGACCAGCGCGAGTTCGGGCTCGGCTCGCAGGTAGCTGAGCAGATCACCGCCGACCACGCCGAGGTTGCCGTCCTGAGAGCGCAGCGTCGGAAGATCGGTGCGCTGACGGAGGTACGTGTGGTGATATTGCACGACCTCATAGCCGGGCAGCCCCGCCGCGGCCGCCAGGTTCCGGGCCCGCTCGAGTCGCCACGTCCAGTGATTGCTCGCCCCAAGTAGACCGACAGTGCCTTCCTCGACCAGACCCGCGAAACCCTCGACCGTCTCCTCCAGCGGTACCTTCCAACCTTCGAGGTAGGCGTGTGCGTACAGGAGATCCAGCTTGTCTACGCCAAGCCGCTCCCGGCTGCGCTCCGAGGATTCCCGGATCACCCGGGCCGACAAGCCCTCAAGGTCATGGCTGAGGGCAGACGATGGAACGTTCGGCCGCCCGCCGAGCTTGGTGGCGATGACGATCTCGTCCGTGATGCCGCGGCTGCGTCGCCAGCGGCCGAGCAGCGCCTCGCTTTCACCCCCCTGAGTGCCGTTGACCCAATAGGCGTAGTTGTTGGCGGTGTCGAGGAAAGTGCCGCCGGCCTCGACGAAGCGGTCGAGGATGGCGTACGACGTCGCCTCGTCGATGGTGGTGCCGAACAGCATGGCGCCAAGACTCAGCACACTGACCTGACGACGGGTCTTCGGATCACTGCCGATCGTGCGATACCTCATGGGAATCCCTTCCAAATTGAGCGTTGGGCGGGATTGTGCACCCTAGAGGCGACTCGAGGTCAATGCGTCAGGCGCGCTCGAATTCTGCCGGGCGGCCATTCACGATTCGTTGACACCGCATAGACGCTCAGGCAAGGCGCTCCTTTTCGGCTGGTCGTGGCATCGGGGCGGGCGATGTCCGCTCCGGATGGCACAGCCCCAGCAGGCGCAGCGCGGGCACCGTCATCACGGTGGTGATCAGCGCCATGAGCATCAGCACCGTGAACGTGCCCGCTCCGATCACGCCGATGCTGAGCCCCGTGCTGAGCACGACGATCTCGGTGACGCCGCGCGCGTTCATGAGGACGCCGAGGCCGAGCGCGAGCCGTCCCGGCATGCCGCCGGCCCAGGCGGTCACGGCGGCGGTGCCGAGTTTGCCGAGGACCGCGGCCACGAGCAGCACCGCCCCGCCCAACAGCACCGTCGGATCGTCGAAGGCCATGCGTACGTCGGCCTGCAGCCCGATCGAGGCGAAGAACACCGGCAGCAGCAGCGCGCGGTTGAGTGAGGCGAGCCGGTCGGGCACCGTGCCCAGGACGCGGGCGTTACGGGGGATCACGACGCCGGCCAGGAGGGCGCCGAAGATCGCGTGTGCGCCGATGACGTCCGTCGCCGCCGCCAGGGAGAAGATCAGGCCCAGGACGAGCACGAGGCTGGCGGGCGCGGGCAACCTGGTCGCCGCGTACCTGTCGGCCAGGGTCTTGAGCGCGGGGCGGAGCACGAGGAGCGCGACGAGGACCAGGATGGCGGAGAGCAGCATCGTGGTCAGCGCGCCGGCGGGTGAGCGGGCGTGCGCGAGCGCGATCACCGCGGCGAGCGCACACCACGCGAGTACGTCGGCGATGCCGGCGCACAGGATGGCCAGCGAGCCCAGCCGGGTGCCGGTCAGGCCGACTTCCTGCAGGATCCTGGCCAGCACGGGTAACGCGGTGACGCTCAGCGCGGTCCCGATGAACAGGACGAACTCCGTCTTGCCCGCCGTCGGGCCGGCGAGCGCGGAAGCGAACGGGATCGCCGCGACCGTGCCCAGGGCGAAGGGGACGGCCACCATTGACAGGGCGGCGACGCCCACGACGATGCGTTGCCTGCCCAGGGCGGTGTGGTCGAACTCCGTTCCCACGGTGAAGATGAAGATCGCCAGCCCGGCCTGGGCGAGCAGGTTCAAGTGCTGCATGGCGGCGGCGGGCATGATCAGCTCGGTCGCCGCCGGCGCCAGCGCGCCCAGCGCGGACGGCCCCAGCAGCAGCCCGGCCACTATCTGTCCCACCACTGAGGGCTGGCCGATCCGACGGGCCGCGATGCCGCCGAGCGAGGCCAGTCCGCCGATGACCGCCACGGCGAGGAACAACCTCAGGATCGACTGGATGGGCGTCGCCTCCGCTGCCGGCGATGGCACCACCCCGCGCGCCACCGGGTGGACACCCCAGCCGAAGACCATCAGGAGCGATACGGCGGCCACGGCGGTCAGCGTGAGCGCGATCACCAGACCCCAGGCCGGGGCGGGCAGGAGGCGTTGTTCGGTGTCTTCGAGCGGGTTCTGTCCACGCATGCTGACGCCCCCTCCGGCGGTCTGCGATGGCTACATGGGTTGCGCTTTGAAGGGCTCAGCCGACGACCGGGCCGCTCGCCCGCCGACCAGCAGCAGCGCGCCGACGGCGGCGACCATCCCGACGGCGATGACCGGTACGAGGGCCTGGAAGCCCGGCCCGGCGACCACCAGGCCGAACATCGGCGGGCCGAGCAACGATCCGAGGCTGCCCGCCTGAGCGACGACGCCGTTGCCGACATCGGCGTGGTCGAGACGGTCCAGCACCATTGGGAGCGCGGCGAAGACGAGGGCGCCCAGGAAGCCGTTCTCCATCGAGATGATCGCCGCGCCGACCTGCGCCGCCGTCAGCGAGGCCGCGCCACCGTACATGAGCCAGGCCGCCGGGACGGTGAGGAGTCCGACCAGCGCGAGCACGCGGACCGGCGTGCCACGGCGGAGCAGCACTCCCACGGCCAATCCGCCGAGCGCGCTGAGCAGGGAGATCACCGAGGTCACCGCGCCGGCGGCGGTGGCCGTGCGGCCGTACTCCTCGATGAGGAGCGTGGGCAGCAGGACGATCACCGGAATGGTCACCAGCGCGCCCAGGCAGAAGGCGAGGGCGAGTGCCGCCGGCCACTTCAGGGCCCCGATCTTGGGAACGGGTCCGGCCGCCGCCTGCCGGCCGGACCCGCGCGGCAGCCGTACCCAGACCACCAGGGCCATCGCCAGCGTCAGTGCGGCGATCAGCCCGATCCAGCCCCGCCAGCCCAGAGCGGAGCCCAGCACGCCGCCCCCAAGGGTGCTCAGTCCGATGCCCACGGCGACGAACGTGGCCCAGATCGACAGGGCGGTGCCGCGGTCCCGTTCGCCGGCCAGGCGGAGGATCAGCGCCGGGCAGGCGATGGTGACCAGGACGTATCCGGTGCCTTCGACGCCTCTGGCGGCCAGCAACCAGCCGAAGTCGCCCGCCCACACGCTCGCCGCGCTCGCCGCCGCGATCAGGACCAGCCCGGCGATCAGCGACCGCTCCGTGCCGAAGCGGCGGACCAGGTATCCGGCGGGCAGGCCGACGACGGCGCCCACGCCGACGACCGCCGAGATCACCCAGCCCAGTTCCGACAGCGACAGCCCGAGCTCACCGGCCACGGCCGGCCCGACGGAGGCGAACTTGCCGAGGCTCATCGCCGCGGCGACCCCGCCGAGGTAGACGAGGGCGATCAGCACCCACTGGGAGCGCTGCGGCGATTGCTCGCCCGGCTCCGAGATGCCTGGCGTTGGCTGGCGATCCATGAATCTCCTTCGATCTAATCTGGTTCATCCGCCGCTGCGGTCAGGCGCGCCTGGATGCCCACCAGCCCGGCTCCGGCGAAGGAGAAGCGCACGTCGGCGGGCCGGCGATGGCGGGACACACGGTGACCGTCCTGGACATGGATCCACAACCAGGCTGCGTCCAGGTCCAAGGCGACGGGGCCGCTGTCGGTGGTCGGGCGGGGAGGGACGGCGTACCGGCTCAGTGGCGCCAGCAGTTCGGCGGGCAGCCCGATGAGGTCGACGTCGAGCACGCGGGAACGGCCGTCCATGTCAACGGCGAGCAGGACGCCGCGGGTGACCGCCACGACGGAATCGGCGGAGACGGGGGTGGCCAGACGCAGTTCGAGCAGGCCGGAGGACGCGCGCCAGCCGGCTCCGTCCGCGGGGACGAGCCGGTTGTTCGTGGTACGGATCAGCATCGCGACACGTTCGAGGCGAGGAGGCCGATTCCCGATTCGGTGACGTCGACCGCTCCGGCCGACAGCAGGACGTCGATCATCTCAGGGACGTCCCCGCGCAGCAGCACTCCCTGGAGCACGACCACATTCTCGTCCGCCAGGTCCGACCCGGCGCGCCACGATCGGCCGGGCATCGCGGTGACCACCTGGGGCAGGCTTTCGGCCAGCGTCCGGACCGTCAGCAGTACGTGGGACGGGCCGACCCAGGCGCCACGCAGCAGCAGCGCGATGTTCTGGATCACGCCGCGTTTGCTCTTCTCGGCGTACGCGGCCGGGTTGGCGATCAGTTGCGCGCCGCAGGTCCGGATGGTCTCGATGATCCGCAGGTTGTTCTGGCGGAGCGAATGGCCCGTCTCCACGACGTCCATCATCACATCGGCCAGCTCCGGGATCTTGGCTTCCGTCGCGCCGTAGGACACGACCACCTCGGCCCGCCGTCCGGCGGCCTGGAAGAAGCGGCGGCCGATGTTCGGGTATTCGGTGGCCACGCGGACGCCGTCGGGCAGATCGGTCACGCTGGTGGCGGGGTGGTCGGCCGGGGCCGCGAGCACCAGCCGCCATGGCCGCTCGGTGTTCCTGGAGTAGTCGAAGGACTCCGCCACCTCGACCTTGGCGCCGGTCTCCTCGATCCAGTCGGCGCCGGTCAGTCCGAGGTCGAACGTCCCGCTCTCGACCGCCAAGGGGATCTCGCGCGGCTTGTAGAACGCGACGTGCGTCACGCCGGTGTAGTCGATCACGCCACGGTACGACCGTTCGGAGGGCCGCCGGATGGGCAGCCCCGCGGCCGCGAACAGTTGCAGGGCCCGCCGCTCCAGCGACCCCTTCGGCAGTACGAGGGAGAGCATGATTCCTCCTCGGAAACTACACATGCAGAAGACGGTCGATGCCGGTGATGGGCGGTTCGGCGAGGTCGGCCGGGCGTACCTCTATTTCTCCCACCACGAGGTCCGTCGGCCAGGAGTCGACGATGGTGCCCACGCAGCGGGCGACGGACCGCGTGCTCATCTTGTGCGCCGAGTCATCGCCGTCCAGGTTGGCGATGGCTCCCGGAGAGACGAGGCAGGCCCGGACCCCGTTGCGGCGTTCCTCCAGCAGCAGCGTCTCGACCAGCGCCTTCAGCCCGGCCTTGGTGGCGCTGTAGGCGGCGCCGCCCTCGAAGTAGCGGGTGCCGGCGTGGCTGCCCATCGCGACGAAGACGCCACGGCCGGCCCGCAACGCGGGCAGGACGGCCTTGACCAGGTGGAAGCTGGCGCTGAGGTTGATCGAGACCAGCCGCTCCCAGTCCGCCTCGGTCAACTCGGCTATCGGGTCGAGAACCCGCTCGACCGCGTTGGACACGCAGACGTCGATCCGGCCCGCCTCGTCGAGCACCTGGCCGACCCCCCGCCTGATCTGCGCGGGGTCGGCCAGATCGCACCGGAGCTCCCCGAGCCAGTCCTCCCTCGCCAAGGACCGGTTCAGGGAGAACAGGCGGTAGCCGCGGTCGCGTAGTTCCCCGGCGATGGCCTTTCCGCTGCCGCGATTGGTGCCGGTGACCAGCGCGACCCGGGCGTCACTTGATGACATCGAGGACGCGACTCCACTGGTTGACGATCTCGTCTCCTTCGACACCGTCCCGGAACAGGTCCTTGTCCAGGGGGGATCCGTCCTCGTGCCGCAGCCGGATGCAGTCCTGGGAGATCTCGGAGATGACGGTCAGCTCGCCGTTGCCCGCCTGCCCGAAGATGAGGCAGAAGTCCCACACGTCCAGCGGGCGCAGCCACGATCGCAGCACGTCGTTGACGGCGAGCGCGCGTTCGCGCATCTCCTCGACCGGCAGCCCGAGGACTCTCAGGTAGTCCTCGCCGATCGGCTGGTCCTCGGGGTCGATCCGGTAGTCGAACTTCACGACCGGGCGGGGCAGCGGCGCGCCGTCCTCGAACAGGCCGGGGTACTTCCGGGTGGTCGATCCGGTGGCCCTGTTCTTCACGATCACTTCGAAGGGGGGCGCCGGGCAGTAGTCGGCGAGGTAGGAGTCCTCGGCGACCCGTTCCCTGAACGCGCACCGCACCCCCGCGGCCTCGATCATGGCCGCGGCCCTTTCGTAGAAAGCGAGCCGCAGCGGGCCGGTGCGCTCGACGATTTCATCACGCTGGTAGGTGAAACTGCGCAGGCTGGGGATTATCTGCACGAGGCACTGCCCGCCGGGCAGTAACCACAGACGCTTACTGCGCCCGATGATATCCGGGCTTCCCCGGGTCGCTTCGTGGTCCACGTCGCCTCCACATCACCGCCGACAATGGCCCACACAACTTGATATGCGGCGACCGTTTTGTCAACCCTGGAAAAAGGTTCACTTGACGGCGCTCTCGAAGCCTTGCTATGTCGCCGCCGAGTCGCCTGGCCCGCGCGTGATCGGCGCCGCGTGATCTCTTTTCTTTTCATCGCGCGAGGAACCCGGAATATCGGTTGACCCTGGAAAAAGGAGTACTTGACGGAGTCCGGCCGGGCGAAGGTATTGTCGCTGGAATTACATTTCGATCTTATTAAGCCTGGCCCGGAAGGAGAGGATCATTGTTGCAATATGAGCGGATCGCTCACTCGAAGATCACCAAAAAGTTCAGGGCAGAAGGACAACAGCTCCTGTTCTCGCGAGGTAAGAGAGGCGAGGTGTCGGACGCGAACGGCGTGCCGTACATCGACTTCGTCATGGGTTATGGGCCAGTGATAATCGGCCACTCGGACGACCTCTTCAACGAAATTCTCGGCGGCTATCTGGCCAACGGCATCATGATGCCGGGGTTCACCACGTTCCACCAGGAATATCTGGAACGACTGCTGGGCGAGCGGCCCGGAGACAGGGGCGCGTTCTTCAAGACCGCCTCGGAGGCCGTCACCGCGGCTTTCCGGCTGGCCGCTATGCGGACCGGCCGGCTCGGAATCGTCCGCAGCGGCTACGTCGGCTGGCACGACTCCCAGATCGCCAACTCCCTGAAGTGGCACGAGCCGCTGCACTCGCCCCTGCGCGAGAAGCTCCGGTACACCGACGGGATGCGCGGGATCGGCGAGTCCGAGCCCGTACTGAACTGGGTCGATCTTCGCCTGGAGTCACTGTCAGAGCTGCTGGAGCGGCACCGGGGCCGGTTGGGCTGCTTCGTCTTCGACGCCTACCTGGCCTCGTTCACCACACCTGACGTGCTGCGGCAGGCCGTCGCGATGTGCCGCGAGGCCGGCCTGCTGACCGTCTTCGACGAGACCAAGACCGGCGGCCGGATCTCGGCGCTGGGCTATGACCATGACAACGCCATCGGCTCGGACCTGATCGTGATCGGCAAGGCGCTGGCCAACGGGGCGCCGCTGAGCATCCTGGTGGGCGGCGCCGACCTGCTCGCCCACGCGGAGCGGGCCCGGCTCAGCGGCACGTTCTCCAAGGAGATGATCGCCATTTACGCCGCACTGGCGACCAGGGACATTCTGGAGAAGCCCACCCAGGACGCGCCGGACGGCTGGGCCGAGGTCGGCCGGATCGGCACCGAGGTGGCGGCCGTTCTCTCCGCTGCCGCCAAGGAGGCGGGGGTGGCGGACCTGCTCGGCGCCCGCCCGGTGCTCGGCGGCGGGATGTTCGAGCTGGTCTATCACGACGAAGCGCTCCTTGGCGACAAGGAGCGGCGTGAGGCGCTGCTCGGCGCTCTCACCGGCGCCGGCATCCTCCTGCTCGAAGGGCACCCGTCCTTCGTGAGCCTGGCCCATCGTGACCTCGACTGGAGCGACTTCCATGACCGGGCGCGCCGCGCCTTCCAAGACTGGAACGGAGCCGACCGTGGCTGATCTCCTGCGCCTCGCGCTCGTCGGCTGCGGCCGGCAGATGCAGCAGAACCTCTTCCCCTTCCTGCAGCGGATCCGCGGCTACCAGGTCGTGGCCTGCGTCGACCCTGACCTGTCGCTGGCCGCCGAGGTCCAGGCCTTGGCCCGCGGCGCGGTCTGCGCCGACTCCATCGAAGCGATCGACCTCAAGACCGTGGACGCGGCGATCCTCGCCGTGCCACCGGAGCCTTCCTACCGGCTCACCCGGCAGCTGGCCGAACGCGGCGTCGACTGCTTCGTCGAGAAGCCGGCCGGGCCGTCCACCGACGCGCTCCAGGATCTGGAGCGCGTGGTGTGCCGCAGCGGCCGGCACGTTCAGGTGGGCTTCAACTTCCGCTACGCCGAAACCCTCCAGCGGCTGCACGAGTTGAGCACCGACATCCGGTCCAGTCCGTGCTCGGTGACCATCGACTTCTACAGCCGCCACCCGTCCGCTCCGCAGTGGGGGGTGGACACGACCCTGGAGGCGTGGATCCGGCACAACGGGGTGCACGCCCTCGACCTGGCCCGCTGGTTCGTGCCCTCGCCTGTCGTCCAGGTGGACGCGCACGCCATCCCCGGCGCGCCCGACCGCTTCCAGGTGAACCTCTTCCTGCGTCACGACGACGGCTCACTCTCGACGCTGCGCATGGGCAACCATGTCAAGCGTTTCCTGGTGGGCGTCGAGGTGCAGGGCATGGACGGCAGCCGCTACAGCGCCCCTTCCCTGGAGCGGGTGACGCTCGAACTGTCCGACGGCCTGCCGTACGGCCAGGAACTGCACAGCACGCGCAACCTGGACCACGGCTGGGCGCGCAGCGGGTTCGGACCGGAGCTCCAGGCCTTCGTCGACGCCTGCCGTGCGACGCGGGACGGGCACCAGACGAACGGCCACGCCAAGGACGCACCGTCGATCACCGATGCCCTGGCGGCGTCCGTGCTCTGCGACCGGGCGATGGAGGAACTGAACGCGGCGGGGGAGAACGGCTCCGGCCTGCTGAAGCATCCGGTCCAGGCGTGGGCGTAGGCGGAAGTCGCGGTGAGCGGAGTGAGACATGGCTGAGGAGACGCGGCCGGCCGGTGGTGCCCCACCGGCCGCGTCCCGGAGCATAGGGGGGTGGGTCGCCGGTCATCTCCGGCGGCACAGGATGCTCCTGCTGCTGTTCGCGATCACGGCGGTGGCGGCCAACCTCTGTTCGACGCTCATCCCCGTACAGATCGGCGCGGCGTTCGCCGAGGCCACCGGCGCCCGCCACGACCTCGCCGCGGTCGGGGCGGCGGCGATCACGGCCGGCCTGCTGGCGGCCGGCCGGTTCGCCGCCGACCTGATGTCCAACGGCTCGATGGAGATCATCGCCCAGCGGGTCAAACGGGATGTACGCGACGAGCTGTACCGCAGCCTGCTGGCCAAACGCATGTCCTTCCACGACCAGCAGCGCATCGGCGACATCCTGGCGCGGGCCATCAACGACGCCAGACTCGTCGACTACATGCTCAGCCCCGGGGTCGCCACCGCCGCCAACGGCGTTCTGGCGCTGCTGGTCCCGATCCTGTTCATCGCCACCTTGAACGCCCAGCTGCTCCTGGCTCCCGGCGTGCTGGTGCTGGTGTTCGCGTACGCGCTGTACTACCACCTGCGCCGACTGAACCCGCTGGTCATCCGTACCCGCGAGACCTTCGCCGACCTCAACGAACGCTTCTCCGCCACCCTCGCCGGCATCGCCACCGTCAAGGCGTCCACACAGGAGGACCTCGAACGGCGAGCGTTCAGGGACACCGCCGCCGCCTACCGGGACGCGTTCGTCAGGCGGGGCAGAGCGCAGGCCGTCTACCTGCCGGCGCTTAGCTTCGCGCTCGCGATGGCGATCGGCGCCCTCCACTCCCTCTACCTCTACTCCCAAGGCGGGCTGGGCCTGGCCCAGGTGGTGACCTATCTCGGCTGGCTGGTGCTGTTCGCGCAGCCGGTCACCATGTCCGAGCAGGCCGTTCCGGTCATCCAGGAGGGCTTCGTCGCCGCCGGTCGGATGCGGCAGATCATCGAGGGCGACCCCGCCGAGCGTGAGGACGCCCGGGGCACGGTGGCGGAGATCAACGGCGCGATCACCTTCGACCACGTGTCCTTCCGTCACGGAGGCAAGGACATCCTGCGCGACGTCTCCTTCCACCTGCCCGCCGGCCGCACCCTCGCCGTCGTCGGACCCACCGGCAGCGGCAAGAGCATGCTCGTCAAGCTGGTCAACCGGATGTACGACGCCACCGAGGGACGGGTGCTGATCGACGGCCGGGACGTGCGCGAGTGGGAACCGGGCGCGCTGCGCCGCCAGATCGGCCACGTGGACCAGGAGATCTTCCTGTTCGCCAAGAGCGTGCTGGACAACATCGCCTTCGGCTCGCCGGACGAGGCCGAGTACGAGAACGTGCTGCGCGTCGCCAAGCAGGCGTGCGCGGACGAGTTCGTACAGGAGATGGAGCACGGCTACGCCACCATCCTCAACGAGGGCGGGACGACGCTGTCCGGCGGGCAACGGCAGCGGCTGGCCATCGCCAGGGCGCTGCTGACCGAGCCGCGCGTCCTCACCCTGGACGACGCGACCAGCGCGGTCGACGCCCGGACCGAGACGGCCATCACCGAGGCGATCGAGCGCGCGGCGGCCGGCCGTACCACCGTGCTGGTCTCGCACCGCCCCGGCCAGATCCGGCGCGCCGACGTCATCCTGCTGCTGGACGGCGGGCGGGTCGTCGACCAGGGATCGCACGACGAACTGATCGCGCGCTGTGCGCTGTACCGGGAGATCTACACGTGAGCGACCTCTTCGCGGGCCTGCACGCCGACGAGTACGACCGCGTCTACGGCAACCGCCGGCTGCTGGCCCGAATCCTGCGCTATCTGCGGGCCCAGCACGGCGCCATGCTCGGCTCGGCCGTGCTTGTCGTGGGGTCGGTCCTGCTGACCGCCTCGGTGCCGATCGTCATCTCCCGCATGATCGACCAGATCGGCGGGGGAGCCGGGCTGGGCCTTCAGCTGTGCGTGTTCGTGGTCGCCGCGGCGGCGCTGGCCTGGGCGATGAACTGGGCCCGCCAGGCCATCACCGCCCGGCTGGTGGGCAGGATGGTCTACCGCCTGCAGTGCGAGGCCGCCGACGCCGCGCTGGCCAAGGACGTCGCGTTCTACGACGAGAACTCGGTCGGGAAGGTGCTGAGCCGCGTCACCGGCGACACCGAGGGCTTCGGCTCGGTGATGACCCTCGCCCTGAACCTGCTCAGCCAGATGCTCCTGGTGCTGCTGCTCGGCGGCGCGGTGTTCTGGATCGACGTCGACCTCGGCCTGATCATCCTGGCGGCGCTGCCGATCCTGCTCGCCGCGGCCCTGGCCTTCCGCAGGGTGGCCAGGACGGCGGCGGCGGCCACGCGCCGGGTGATGGCCAGGGTCAACGCCAACGTGCACGAGACGATGATGGGCATCTCGGTCGCCAAGAGCTTCGGCCGGGAACAGACGGTCTATCGCGACTTCGACGCGGTCAACCGGCTGTCCTACCAGGTCTACGTCAGGCAGGGCCTCATCTACGCGGTCATCCTCCCGGTCCTGACGCTGCTGGCCGGTCTGGCCACGGCCGTGGTGCTCTACCAGGGCGGCCGGTTCGCGGTGCTCGGCGGGCTCTCGCCGGGGGAGTGGTACTTCGCCCTGCAGGCGCTCGGCATGCTGTGGCAGCCGGTCACGCAGGCGGCGGCCTTCTGGAGCCTCTTCCAGCAGGGGCTCGCGGCCGCCGAGCGGGTCTTCGCGCTGATCGACAGCGAGCACGCCGTCGTCCAGCGCGGGAACGAGCCGGTGACCGCCCTGGCCGGTGAGATCGAGGCGCGCGGCCTGCGCTTCGGTTATGGGCCAGGCAGCACGGTGTTCGAGGATTTCGAGGTACGGCTCGCCGCACGGGAGACGGTCGCCGTGGTCGGGCACACCGGCGGCGGCAAGTCCACGCTGGCCAAGCTGATCGCCAGGGCTTATGAGTTCCAAGGCGGCGAGCTGCTGGTCGACGGCCGCGACATCCGCTCGCTCGACCTGCGGGCGTACCGGCAGCGGGTGGGTGTCGTCCCGCAGCACCCGTTCGTCTTCGCGGGCACGCTCGCGGAGAACATCGCGTACGGCCGGCCAGGGGCGAGCCGCGCGGACACCGAACGCGCCATCGAGCGCATGGGGCACCACGTGTGGTCGCGGAGCATGCCGATGTCCCTGGACGACCACCTGAGCGCTGGCGGCCGGGGGGTGTCGGTCGGGCAGCGGCAGCTCATCGCCCTGGCCCGGATGTTCCTCCGCGAACCGGACATTCTGCTCTTGGACGAGCCGACGGCCAGCGTCGACCCGCTGACCGAGCGGGGCATCCAGGACGCGTTGTCCCGGCTGTTCACCGGCCGGACGGTGCTGGTGATCGCCCACCGGCTCTCGACCATCCGGCGGGCCGATCGCGTCCTGGTCCTCGACCAGGGCGAGGTCGCCGAGGAGGGCCGCTTCGACGAGCTATTGCGGCGCGACGGCCCGTTCGCCGCCCTGTACGCGACCTACTACGCGCACCAGGAGGCGGTATGAGCGGCTGTGCTCCGCATCCGGTGGAGTTCGAGCGCGTCCAGCGGGAGGCGGCGGCGGAAGGCGTGCGGTGCGTGGTGGGCGCCGTTCTCGTCAACTCGGCCGGTGCGGTGTTCATGCAGCGGCGCGCGCCCCACGTGCGGCTGTTTCCGGGCTGCTGGGACATCGTCGGAGGGCACGTCGAAGAGGGGGAGACGCTGTGCGGGGCACTCGCGAGGGAGATCGAGGAGGAGACGAGGTGGCGACTGGTCGAGGTGGACGGCGTGGTGGACGTCTTCGACTGGAGCGATGGCGACGGAGCGCGCAGACGCGAGATCGACGTGCTCGCCACCGTCGCGGGCGACCTGACCCGGCCCCGGATCGAGCAGGACAAGTTCGTCGAGGCCCGCTGGATGGATCGGGCCACGCTGCGGCGCATGGCGTCGGCCGCCACCGACACCGGCATGATCGACCTCGCCCTGCGAGCTCTCATGAAACAGGCTTAGGAGGACTGCATGGTCTCGCTCGCGCTGCCCAAGGGGTCGTATCTTGAGCGGCCGATCCTGAGCCTTTTCACCGCCGCCGGTCTCGACGTGCGCAGAACCTCGGACCGCAGTTATCGGGCGAGTATCGAGTACGGCGATCGCCTGAAAGTGGCCTTCTACAAACCGCGCGAAATACCGCTGGTCGTCGAGAGCGGCGCCTTCGACCTCGGCCTGACCGGCACCGACTGGATCGAGGAGACCGGCGCGAAGGTCGAGTTCGTGGAGGCGTTCACGCACGTCGTGGGGGCGGATCCGCCCTGGCGGATGGTGCTCGCCGTTCCGGGCGATCATCCGGCGGAGAGCGCCGACGATCTGCTGCCCGGAATCCGGGTCGTCACCGAGTATCCGAAAATCGCCCGGCAATTCTTCGAGAGCCGGTCATTGCCGGCCGAGGTGATTCATTCCTTCGGCGCCGGAGAGGCCAAGATTCCCGAACTCGCCGATGCCGTCATCGACGTCGACGGACCCGATTCGGCAATGGCGCACCACCATATGCGGATTATTTGCACACTACGTTCGTGCGTCCCCCACCTCATCGCCAGTCCGGCCGCCTGGCGTGACGCGGACAGGCGGACCAGAATTCAGAAGGTCGCCCGGCTCCTGGGTTCGGTCGGCGCGGGCGCGGCATGTGCGCTGCTGACAGTGCGCACCTCCGCGCGCGACCTGCCGCGCGTGGCCAGATCCATGCCGGAGCCGTCCTGGCGGGCCGGCACCGGCCTCGCGGACGCCGACCTGGTGGTCCTCCAGGGGCTGGCGCCACGGCGGAACCTGGCCGAGACCATCGACGGCGTCCTGACGGCGGGTGCTCTCGACGTCATCGAATCGCAGGTCGCGAAATGGGTGACGCCGCACCTGACCGAGCAGCCACTGTGAAGCGCCGGATGATCGTGTGCGACCTCGACGGGACCCTCCTGGACTCCCGTGGCCTGGTGTCGGAACGTACGCGGGCGGCCGTGCGCCGCGTACAGGACGCGGGGCACGTCTTCGTCATCGCGACGGCCCGGCCGGTCCGCGACACGCGGCACGTGGCGGCGGCGGTCGGCGGCGCGCCCATCGCGGTCTGCGGCAACGGCTCCATCACCTTCGACTTCGCCCGGGAGGAGGTGGTCGACTACTGCCCGCTGGCCGAGACGCGCCTGGTGACGGCGCTGTCGGTGTTGCGCGACCGCTTTCCCGGCGTGCGTCTGGGCGCGGAGTGCCGGATGGAGCTGCTGCTGGAGGACGCCTTCGAACTGCCCGCCCCCCTGTCACGGAGCGCGCGGCGGGTGCCACGCCTGGAGGAGGCGCTTGCCCGGCACGAGGTCGGCAAGCTCATGGTGCAGTTGGAGGGGATCGCCCGCGAGTACTACGAGGGCGTGCGCGCGCTCCTTTCCGGGTGCGAGGTAACCATCTCGGCGGACGTGTTCTGCGAGGTGATGCGCGCCGGTGTCACCAAGGCGGCCGCCCTGGAGTCGATGGCGGGGCGACTCGGATTCGGCAGCGCGGACGTCATCGCGTTCGGCGACATGCCGAACGATCTGCCCATGCTGACCTGGGCGGGAACGGCGGTGGCCGTCGCGAACGCCCATGCGGCGGTGCTCGCGGCGGCCGACGAGGTGACCGCGTCCAACGACGACGACGGGGTCGCCAAGCGGCTGGAGCAACTCATCTGAGAACCCTTGACACTTGTCTGATGAGTATTCACGATGGGCGCTGAGCCGGGATTCCCTCGGAGGTGCGCATGTCCCGATTAGTCACCCTCTGCCTTGTGCTGTGTTCGCTCGTGGCCTGTGCCACCGTGAACCCGGCTCCCGGCAGGAACGGCGCGGCCGCTGACTCCGCCATCGCGGTCGGCGTGGCCTACAGCCGCGGTGGACGCGGTGACAAGTCCTTCAACGACTCGGTCGGGTCCGCGGTGGACCAGGCCAAGGCGCAGCTGGGCGTGTCGGTGAAGGAACTCAGCCCCAACTCGGCCGGGTCGGACCTGGAGGAGGTCCTGCGGCTGCTGGCCGAGACGGGCCACAACCCCGTACTGGCCGTCGGCTTCTTCTACGCCCAGCCACTGACGAAGATCGCGCCCGCCTTCCCCCACACGCAGTTCGTCATCATCGACGACGCGACCGTGAAGCTGCCGAACGTCACCAACGTGGTGTTCCGGGAAGAGCAGGCCAGCTACCTGGTCGGCGTGGCCGCGGCGCTCAAGTCGCGCACCGGGCGGATCGGCTTCATCGGGGGCGTGCAGACGCCGCCTCAGCAGAAGTTCCTGGCCGGGTACGCGGCCGGCGCCCGAGCGACCAACCCCAAGATCCAGCTCTCCAGCGTGTTCATGAGCCAGCCGCCCGACTTCAGCGGATTCTCCGCGCCGGACAAGGCCCAGGAAGCGGCTCGCGGCATGTACGACGGCGGCGCCGACGTCGTCTACCACGCCGCCGGCGCCTCCGGGATCGGGGTGTTCCAGGCGGCCAAGGCCGCGGGCAAGTGGGCGATCGGGGTCGACGTCGACCAGCGCAAGACGGTCGACCAGGGGCTCTCCCAGGTGATCCTCACCAGCGCCACCAAGAAGCTCGACGTCGCGGTCCTGCGCATCATCCAGGAGGCGGTGCGGGGCAAGACGATCTCCGGGCTGCGCGAGTTCGGGCTCAAGGAGGACGGGGTGGGCTACGCCACGAGCGGCGGCGGCCTCACCGACGTCGAGCCGCGTCTTGAGGAGATCCGCAAAAAGATCATCTCAGGCGGGATCACCGTCCCCGTCGTGCCCTGACCGATCGACCCAGGAGGAGAGAGAGGAGGCCCGATGTCCCCCCGCGCAGCTTCACTCACCAGGCGGATGTTGAGCGCGCTCACTGCTCCTGCGTTCGCGCTGCTGATCGCGCTCACGGTCACCACGGCGCTCCTCGCCGCGGTGGGCGCCTCGCCGGGGCGGGCGTACCTGACGATGCTGGAGTTCGGGCTCCGGCCGGACTCGCTCGTCTCCGCGGTCAACAGGTCGGCCATCTATTTCTTCGCCGGTCTCGCCGTGGCCGTGGCCTTCCGCATGAAGCTGTTCAACATCGGGGTCGAAGGCCAGTACCGCGTCGCCGCGCTGTTCGCCGCGGTCGTCGGCGCGTCCGTGAACCTGCCAGGTCCGCTGCACCTGGCCCTCGTCGGCCTGGTCGCCGTGCTCGCCGGTGCCCTCTG
The DNA here is from genome assembly GCF_040649695.1 of Nonomuraea sp. NPDC048901. Classification (NCBI taxonomy): domain Bacteria; kingdom Bacillati; phylum Actinomycetota; class Actinomycetes; order Streptosporangiales; family Streptosporangiaceae; genus Nonomuraea; species Nonomuraea sp. NPDC048901. The sequence continues at coordinate 86,971 of NZ_JBEZFW010000003.1, forward strand.
GGCCGGGATCGCCGCGGTGCTCAAGGTGTGGCGCGGGGTCTCGGAAGTGCTGTCCACGCTCCTGCTGAACTACGTCGCCACCGCCGTCATCGCCTACCTGCTGGCCGACTTCTTCGCGGCCGGCAGCGCCTCCGGATCGACGCCGGAGCTCCCGCCGTCGGCCCGGCTGCCCGAACTCGACGGGCTGGTGTCGCTGTTCGGGCTCTCGCTGCCCGCGGGCACCCACCTCGGAGGGGCCGCGCTGGGCGCGGTCGTGCTGGGGGTGGCGGTGCATCTGCTGCTCACGCGCACGCGGTACGGCTACGAGCTGAAGGCCAGCGGGCTGAACCCGGCGGCGGCCCACGTCCACGGCATCGAGCCACGCCGCATGATCCTCCTCACGATGCTCGTCTCGGGTGGGCTGGCCGGCCTGGCCGGGCTGCCGGACCTGCTGGGCAACACCTACAGCTACGGCGTGGACTTCCCCTCCGGGGCGGGATTCACCGGGATCGCCGTGGCCATGCTCGGCCGCAACACCCCGGTCGGCATCGCGCTGTCCGCGCTGCTCTTCGGCTTCCTGGAGCGCTCGGCGCTGATCCTCGACATCCAGGGCCTGCCCAAGGAGATCGTCACGATCATGCAGGGCGTCATCGTGATCAGCGTGGTGGGCGCCCATGAAGTGGTGCGCCGCATGGACCTCAGGCGCGCCGCCCGGCTCATGCGCGAGGAGAGCGTCCCGGTGATCACGCCTGAGCCGGTGAGGCCCGCGACATGACCATGAAGAATCCGCGCGGCTGGGTGCTCGCCGTACTCATCCTCCTGCTCGCGATGTCGGCCGTCAGAACCTTCACCGGAGCCGAGGCCCTCACCGGCTCCGGCGCGATGGGCGCCGCGCTTCGGCTGGCGGTCCCTATCGGGCTGGCCGCCCTCAGCGGCCTGTGGAGCGAACGCGCGGGCGTCGTCAACCTCGGCATTGAAGGCATGATGATCATCGGGACCGTGTGCGGGGCCTGGGCCGGCCACTTCTACGGTGTCTGGGCCGGGGTGCTCGCCGGTGCGCTCGGCGGCGTCATCGCCGGCCTGCTCCATGCGGTCGTCACCGTGACATTCGGCGTGGACCAGGTGGTCTGCGGCATCGCCGTCAACATCCTGGCCGTGGGTGTCGCCCGCTTCCTGTCCGTCATCGCCTTCAGCGGCCTGCCGGGGGCGGGAGCCACCCAGTCGCCTCCCGTCACGGGTGCCATCGGCACCGTGAGCATGCCGTTCCTGGCGGGCGGCTGGGGCACGCCGGACCTGCTCGGACAGCTTGAGCGGAGCCGGTGGTTCCTCCTGGCCGACGTCAGCGGCATCCTGCGGGGATTCCTGCACGAGGTCTCCTGGTTCACCGTGCTCGCCGTCGCGCTGATCCCGGTCAGCTTCGTGGTGCTCTGGAAGACCGCCTTCGGGCTGCGCCTGCGCTCCGTCGGCGAGCACCCCGCCGCGGCGGACTCGCTCGGCGTCCCGGTCCAGCGGATGAGGTACTACGGGGTGCTGGTGTCCGGTGCGCTCGCCGGACTCGGCGGGGCGTACCTGGTCACCGTCTCCTCCACCATCTACCGGGAGGGCCAGACCGGCGGCCGGGGCTTCATCGGGCTCGCCGCCATGATCTTCGGCAACTGGCGCCCGGTCGGCACGGCGGGTGGGGCCCTGCTGTTCGGGTACGCCGACGCCCTGCAACTGCGGGAGCCGAGCGCGGTACACGTACTGCTGCTCCTGGCCGCCGTGCTGCTGTGGACGGCGGCGATCGTCTTCGTACGTCGGCGGCCCCGCCTGCCCTTGACCCTGGCGCTGCTCGGCGCGGCCGCCTTCGTGGTCTTCCAGAGCACCGATTCGGTGCCCACGCAGCTCATCTACGCCACGCCGTACCTCGTCACCCTGCTGGTGCTGGTCACGGTCGCCCAGCGGCTGCGCATGCCGGCCTGTGTCGGCATTCCGTACCGCCGAGGAGGTGCGTGAGCGGATGGAACCGCGTCTGATGGGGTACGCCGACCGCTGGTCCGCCGTCCCCGGACAACAGCTGACCTTGTACGCCGCAGGCCCGCCGGGAGCCGGGACCGTGGACCTGGTCGACCTGATAGACGAAGCCAGCCGCACCCCGGCCGAACCGATCTCCCTCGCGTCACAACCTCTGAAGACCGGCTCCCACCTGGAAGCCTCCGTCCCGGTGCCCGCCAGAGGGAGCGTCGCGCTGTGGATTCGCCCGCACCGGCTCGGCACCCGCCAGGTCGTGGCGGAACTGGGCACACCTGGCTGGCGACTGCTGCTCGCGCTGGACGAGGAGAACCGGGCCGAGGCGAGTCTGGAGACGACATCGGGACTCCTGACCTGCCATGGGCACACCGCCGTTGAGCGGGGATCCTGGTCGCTGCTGGTGGTGGCCTGGGAGGCGACGCCGTCGACGACCACCGTGCGGTTGGCCGTTGGCCGCGCTCCTGGTGTGAGTGCGCAGGCCGCGGGCTTGGCGCTGCCGCACGGGACCGGAGAGGTGCGGCTCGGAGCGGGCTCCTTCGTGGGGCGGATCGCCCTGCCGATGCTGACGAGCGGCCTGATCACCACGTGCGCTCCGCTGCTCGACCTGACCACCGGTGCCGAGCTGGCCAAGCACCTCGGTGAGGACGTCTTGGCCCTCTGGGACGCCTCCATCGATCCGGGCGCCTGCCTCGTCACCGACATCAGCGGGAACGGCCATCACGCCCGCGCCGTCAACCGGCCACTCGCCGGGCTGATCGGGCCGGGCAGCGGCACGGACCGCACCGCCGTACAGCTGAGTCCTGAAGACCTCGACGACGCCCGATGGAAAGAGACGTGCGCGCTGACCATCCCGGAGGAGACGACCTCCACCGTGCTCGGCGTCCGCCTGCGGACCCGGAGCCAGTCCTGCGTCATCCCGGTGATCGTCCGTCCCGCCGGCCCGGGTCGCGCCCCGGTCGCGGTCGTCCTGCCCACCTTCACCTACCTGGCCTATGCCAACCACCGCCAGCTCAGCGAGGCCGAGTACTTCGGGGACTACTCGCGGGTCACCGACCACGGGATCACGCTCTCGCCGACGGACGCCTACCTCAACGAGCACCGGGAGCTCGGCCTGTCGCTGTACGACCAGCGGCAGGAGGGCGGCCCCGTCTACTACTCCTCCGGGCGCCGCCCCGTGCTGAACTTCGCCCCCGGCTACCGCTGGTGGATGACCGGAGCGCCGCGGCACTTCTCCGCCGACCTCCTGCTCCTGCGCTGGCTGCGGTCCGAGGGGTTCGCCTTCGACGTCCTCACGGACGAGGACGTACACGAGGGCGGAGCCGGCCTGCTCGCCGGCTACCGCGTCGTCATGACCGGCAGCCACCCCGAGTACATCAGCGCGCCGGAGCGCGCGGCCGTGAGCGCGTACGTGTCCGGCGGCGGACGGCTGATGTACCTCGGCGGCAACGGGTTCTACTGGGTGACCGGCGTCGACCCCCGCCACCCCCACGCCATCGAGGTCCGCCGCGGCCACGCCGGCGACTGGTGGGACAACGAGCCGGGCGAGGACGTCCTCACCTCCACCGGCGAGCCCGGCGGGCTCTGGCGCCACCGGGGCCTGGCACCACAGGAGCTCCTCGGTGTCGGCTTCGCCGCGCAAGGCTGGGGACCGGCACCCGGCTACACCCGCCTGCCCGACAGTTACCGCGACGACGCCTCCTGGATCTTCGCCGGTGTCGAGACGGACACCGTGGGCCGCTGCGGGCTCGCGCTCGGCGGAGCGGCCGGAGACGAGATCGACCGCGCCGCACCAGAGCTCGGCACCCCGCCCGGCACCCTGCTGCTGGCCACATCCGCGGGCGGGCACAGCCACCATTACCAGCCGGCCACCGAGGAGGCCGCGCTGGGCGCGCATACCGTACGCGCCGACATGACCCTGCGACGCCTCGGCAACGGCGGCGCGGTGTTCGCGGCCGGATCCATCAACTGGGTTGCCAGCCTCGCCTGCTGCGACGGCGACATCAGACGCGTCACCCGGAATGTCCTGTCCAGATTCCTGCTCTCCCCGCCCCTGTGAGGAGGAGTGACATGACCAACGTCAGCGAGCGGCACATTGGTTACCCCTATCCCGACAAGTCGAGTGACCTCACCGATGAGCAGTTGTCCATGCCCGCCGAAGACCTCGCGGCGATCGCCCGCCACCCCCTGACCGTGTACGCGGACACCACCGAGCTCTATCACCGGCTGGCCCGCGAGATGGCCGACGAGCTGCGCGCGAACAACATGCGCGGCGAACCCACCCGCTGGATCCTCCCCGTCGGCCCCAAGGCGCAATATCCCATCCTCGCCCGCATCTGCAATCAGGAGCGCATCAGCTGGACCGAGGTGTTCGCCTTCCACATGGATGAGTTCCTCGACTGGCAGGGCCGGCCCGTGGACCCGTCACACCCCTTCAGCTTCCGCGGCTACTGCGACCGCAACCTCTACCAGCTGCTCAACCCCGATCTGCGGCCCCACCCCGACAACATCATCTACCCGGACGTTTTCGACCCCGACGCGTACGGTGCGCGCCTGCGCCAGGTGGGCGGCGCCGACACCTGCTTCGCGGGATTCGGCTACCGGGGACATCTGGCCTTCAACGAGCCGCCGACGACGCGCTGGCACCACTACGGCCTGGAGGAGTTCGCCGCCTCGACCACGCGCATCGTCCCGCTGCTCGACGACACGATCATGGCCCACTCCCACCGGGTGACCGGCGGCTACACCCAGGCCATTCCCCGCATGGCCATCACCCTGGGCATGTCGGAGATCCTGTCGGCCCGGCGGCTGCACCTCATCACCGACGGAGGCGCCTGGAAGCGCTACATCGTGCGGGTCCTCCTGCTCACCACCGAACCCGAGGTGCAGCTCCCGGTCACCCTCGCGCATCGCCACCCCAACGTGCACGTGAGCCTGGACGCCGACAGCATCGCCCCTTGCGCGTTGGGGCTCGGCTCATGACCGTCCTCGCCATCGGCGCCTACACCGTGGACCTCTACATGTTCGGCGACCACCTGCCGGCCAAGGGGGAGAGCGTCGACGCCGTCGACTACGCCACCGCGCACGGCGGCAAGGCGGCGAACGTGGCGGTCGCGTCGGCTCGGCTGGGCGCGCCCACCCGCTTCGTCGGCTGCCTGGGAGACGACACAGACCGGCTGACGGCGCTGGCCGCGCTGGCCGCCGACGGCGTCGAGGTCGACGACTGCGCCACTGCCGACGGCATCGCGACCGGGCGCAGTTTCGTCTACGTCGACGCGCATGGTCAGCAGATCGTCATGACCTGGCCGGGCGCGGCGAATCTGCTTCCCCCTTCCCGGGCGGCCGCCACAGTGTCCGAACTGCCGGGCACTTCCGTACTCGTCCTTCAAGGTGAGATCCCCGTGGCGACCTCGTCGGCGGCGGCCGCCGCTGCCTCGCCGGACGTGCGCGTCCTGCTCAACCCCAGCCCGGCCGGACCATTCCTCAGCGAAACCGGAGAGGACCTGCTCAGCCGGGCCGATGTGCTGGTGCTCAACGAGAGCGAGCTGTCCGCGCTGGCTTCGGACACACACGACGCGGTGGAGTGCCTGCGCCGCAGAACCAGAGGGCGCACGGTGATCGTCACTCGCGGCGAGCACGGGGCCGAGATCACCGACGACCACGGCACTATGCTGATCGACGTACCCAGCGTGAACGCTGTGGATACGACCGGCGCGGGTGACGCCTTCACCGGGGCCCTGGCGGCCGCCCTCTGCACCGGCGCGAGCCTGGCGCAAGGAGTCCGGCTCGCCTGCCGGGTGGCAGCCGTTTCCGTCACGCGCCGGTTCTGTGCTCCCAGTTACCCATCAGCCGCAGAGCTCGGTGTCGCGCCGCTCCAAGGTGCGCCCGGGCAGGAGAGAACCACGTGACACGACGACACCCCACCCTCGCGATTCAGGTACGCGATCGGCTCCACGCGCTGATCGTCGAACAGGGGCTGCGCCCCGGGGACAGACTGCCCTCGGAGAACGAGCTCATCACCCTCTTCGACGTCGGCCGGACCAGCATCCGAGAAGCGTTCAAGCTCCTTGAGCAGGAAGGACTCATCCAGTCCCGCCACGGCGACGGCCGGTATCTCACCTCTCAGCCCAGCCTGGACCGCCCGCTGACCCGCCTCGAAGGCGTGACGGAGATGCTGGCCAGCCGCGGCTACACCGGCGTCAACACGGTGCTGGACATCGCGGCGACGGAACCGGACCGCAACCAGCGCGAACTGCTTCAGCTGCCTGGCAGCGAGGCCATCGTCCGGCTGGAGCGCCTGCGCCGCTACCAGGACGACGCGCTGCTCTACTCGATCGACCTGTTCCCCCGCTCGCTCATCGGCCGGCCGCTGGACGAGGTGGACTGGACCGGGTCGCTGTTCCAGCTGCTCACCGAGTACGGCCACAACATCGCGTACGCGATCACCCAGGTCCGCGCCGTCACCCTCAGCCAGGCGCAGGCGGAGCGCATCGGCAGCCTCGAAGCCGACGGCGCGTGGCTGCTGCTGATTCAGACCCACCACGACAGTGCGGGCCGGCCGCTGCTGTACTCCCAGGACTACCACCGGGGCACCGACTTCTCCTTCCACCTGGTGAGGCACCGTGACTGACACCTTGAGGCGCCGCCGTCAGGTTCTGTTCGACCAGGACGGCGCACCGGACGACCTGCTGTCGCTTCTCCTGCTGACCCAGTACGACAACGTCGACCTGCGCGGAGTCGCGGTGACCCCCGCCGACTGCCTTCCCCGGCCGGCCCTGTCGGCCACCCACAAGATCCTCGACCTGGTGGGCAGGGACGTGCCGACGGCCGTGGGCGTGCTGCCCGGACGCAACCCGTTCCCCCTCGCCTGGCGGATCGACGCCCTGCGGGCGGACGCGTTACCGGTGCTCAATCAGAAGGATGAGCGCCCCGGCGACGCGGACGCGCTTCCCGCGCACGAACAGCTCGCCACCTGGCTCATGCGGGCGCCGGCTCCGGTCACCGTGCTCGCCACCGGCCCGCTGACCAACCTCGCCTGGTGTCTCGATCACCACCCGCAGGTCGAGTCACGCATCGAGGAGGTGGTCTTCATGGGCGGCGCGCTCGACGTCGCCGGCAACGTCAGACAGCCGGATCACGACGGCAGCGCGGAATGGAACGTCTTCTGGGACCCCGACGCGCTCAAGCGGGTCTTCGACTCGTCCGTCCCCATCACGATGTTCCCCCTGGACGTGACCAACCTCGTGCCGGTGACCCACGACTTCGTCCGGGCCTTCGGCCGCCACTACGGGTGGCACGTCAGCGACCTCGCCGGATCGCTGCTCGCGCTGACATTCGGCACCTTGGAGACCACCGGCCTGCCGTACTGCTGCTGGGACAGCCTGACCACCTCGTACCTGGCCGAACCCGACATCTGCACGTTCGAGACAGTGCGCTGCGACGTGATCACCCAAGGAGAGAGCCAGGGACGGATCGTCCGGCTCCCTGACGGGCGGCCTGTCAGATGCGCACGCGCGGTCGACGCCGACCGGTTCTACCAGCACTTCCTCACCACACTAACCCCGGATAAGCCACCGAATCTCTGACCTAATCCGGGATCCGCGGTTCATGGATCAAGAAGAAAGGATCATGCGATGAGTACGAGAACATTGGAGGTCACCAGGCCGTTCCCAGCCTCCCTGTCCGGCCACCGGGCAGGGTGCTCCAAGCTGTCGGTCTTCTGCCTCGCCATGGACGAGGTCTCCTATTACGGGCTGCCGCTGCTGCTCATGAAGGTGCCGAACGTCGCCAAGGCCGCGGTCGGGCGGAGCGCGGCGGAGGCCAGATCGCGGCTCGCCGGCGAGGATTTCGACGTGGCGGTGATACCGCTCACCATGTTGCCGGAGGTACTGGACGGCGGTCCCCGGCGAAACCGCCCGAGGATATTGGCCCTCGTGCGGGAGCAAGGAGAGATCGTCTCGCGCCTGGCCTGGCGGCACGGCGTGGCCGGCTGCCTCCTTTGGGACGAGATCAATGTCGCGAGCCTGGCCCGCACCTTCGACCGGCTGATCCGCGGCGACGTGCCCACTACGGTGCATCGCCCCGACACGCACCTGAACGGGAAGTTGACCCAGCGGGAGCGTTTCGTGCTGGCCCTGCTGCTGCGGGGGATGAGCAACCACCAGATCGGCCGGGCCATGGGGATATCCGTCCACGGCGTCAAACGGCATGTCTCGAACCTGCTGGTGAAGTTCAACTGCTCCAACCGGACGGAGGTGGCTCTGGTCGCCCAGCGGCTGGGGCTGGATTCCGCGCCGCCGAAGGCCATGTAAGCATCACCGGAATTGATCCGCTTTGTTCGCGCCCAAAAATATGTCTTTCTTGGCCGCCCCCCAATGAAAGGTATGAGCCGCAAACAGGAAAAGGTCATCGAGAAATGGAGTGACAATGGAAATCCCGCCCCTGGAACTCAGTGGTCGCGTTCCCATGGTACGGTCGGCGGAAATCGAGGCGGACATGACGTCCGCCACGGAAGCCATCAGGTCACAGCTGACCGGATGGGGATTCATGGCCGCCGAGGTGCCCGGTATCGGCGCCCGCGTCGAGACCATGATGAACGAATTCGCCGCGGCCTGCGCGTCGACCGAGCCGAGTCTTTCCGATTACACGCACACCGCCGTGCCGCAGTTAGGCGTCGGCGGCACCCACGGGTTCTTCCCGTACAATTCGGAGATCCCCCGGCTGGCCAACGGCGTACCGGATCCCAAGGAATTCATTCACGTCAGCGGAGCCATGATCTCCGACCAGCCGCCCGGAGCCGGAGACCTCATTCGCGCCTTCCCGGCCTTCGGCACCGCCGCCACCGAGGTGTTCGACATCGCGTTCCGGCTGATCTCCCGCTTCGGCGAGGTCGTACGCGGCATGCTGCCGGACGGCACCCCGGAGCTGGAGCTGTCGCGTGACGCGACGAACCTGCGGGTGATCAACTACCGGGACGTCGGCGACCGCCGCGTGCTGGCGCACGAGCACTCGGGGATCCAGATGCTCGGCCTCCAGCTTCCCCCCTCCGACCAGGGCCTCCAGTACGTCCTGCACGACGGCACCTGGGTCGAGCCGGTGATCGCCAAGACCGACGTGGTCCTGTGCAACATCGGCCGCATGCTGACCAGCGCCTCCGACGGACGTTTCCGGCCGTCCACGCATCGGGTGCACACGCGGCCCATGCCCGCGGGCTACCGGCGCCTGTCGTCCGTGCTCTTCGCCTACCCGCCGCACAAGGCCCGGCAGTGGAAGATGGTGGACGGCGAGCTGATGACGCTGAACGCGACATGGGGCGACTTCATCGAGAACAGATTCCAGGGCTTGGGAAAGTAGTCACCCGAGACCCGGGCGGCGGGCAGGGCCTTTTGGTGGCTGCCGGAGCGTCCCTCAGCCCGCCGCCCGCTTCACGAGCTCGCCGATCCGCGCCTCGTCCTCGGCGGTCAGCGTCGTCAGGGCGAAGGCGGTCGGCCACATGGTGCCGTCGTCGAGGTACGCCTGGTCGTTGAAGCCGAGCGTGGCGTACCGCGTCTTGAACTTCTGCGCGGGCTGGAAGAAGCAGACGATCTTGCCGTCCCTGGCGTAGGCCGGCATTCCGTACCACAGCTTCGGCGACAGCTCCGGCGCGTTGGCCTTGATGATGGCGTGCAGCCGTTCGCCGGTGGCGCGGTCCTGCTCCGACATCTCGGCGAGCTTGGCGAGCACCTCGCTCTCCCCGTCGGCCTTGGCCGAGCGCGAGCCGCGCCGGGCGGTGGCCTTCAGCTCCTTGGAGCGCTCCTTCATCGCGCTCCGCTCCTCGTCGGTGAACCCGTCGTACTTCTTGTCGGCCTCGGTGGCGGTCTTGGTGGTCTTGGCGGGCTGCTTGGCGGCGCTCATGGCGTGCGTCCTTCCGTCTGGGTGGCAGTTCGTCGGTGCGTTCCGACAGGAGTTATCTGACCACCGACGCGTCAAGGCCCGCACCGTCCGTGGGACACCGTGGGACATCGGGAACGCGGCCTAGCTGCGGAAACGAGGCTCCGTTCCATGCTCGCGGGCTGGGACGGCACCCACGGTGGCTTGGTACGCCGCACGCGCGAGCTTCTCGTTGTGCGGCCGCCCGAGCTTGCGCGCCAGCTCGATCGTGCGCTCGTGCAACGCCAGCGCCTCGTCTTGGCGGCCCGCCACGCGGCACGTCTCGGCGTACGCGGGCAGGAAGTCGATCTCCAGCTGGGCCTCGGCCAGCGGTTCCAGCAGCTCGAAGGCCTGTCGATGGTGCTCGAGCGCCTCGTCGAGCGAACCCATGACGCGCAGCGCGACACCGAGATAGTTGTGGCACCACGCCTTGTTGTGCTGAGCCTCGGCGAGCTCCAACGCCTCATGCAGCGCTCGCAGCGACTCCGCCGGGTCGTCCGGCGCCAGGGCGACACCGAGCGTGACCAGCCCGGTCATCCGGGCGGGGCCATCGGCCAGAGCCAGTGACGCGCGGGCGAGTTCGGCGGCTTCGCCGTGCCGTCCGAGGTGGAGGGTCACCCATCCGTCGAAGGCCAGCGCCTGGGAGCGTCCGGAGCGATGCCCGGTCTTCTCGAACAACAGGCGCGCCAGCCGGAACTTCGCCTGTGCCGCCTCGAAGTCGCCGAGATCCCGGCGGACGAAGCCGGTACGCAGCGCCAGCGCGCCGGCCAGCTCGTCATCGGCCACACCGGACTGTTCGGCCAGTTCGTACGCGGCGAGCGCCTCGGTGAGACGTCCGGCGGCGGCGCGGGCGAACCCGAGATCCACGAGCAGTGAGGCACGCTGCTGGTCGCGCCCGAGACGTCCCGCGGCGGCCGCGGCCGCCTCGAGCAGACGTATCTGGTCGTCGGTTCCGCGATGCCGGAAGAACCAGACGCGCATGGCCGGCGGCAGCTCAGCCACCACCTCATCCGCGCCGAGCCGAACAGCGGCGTCGAAACAGGCGATCAGGTTGGCGTACTCGGTGTCGAACCAGACCATGGCCTTCGCCGGATCGCCCGGGACGGCCTCCTTGCGGTGGGGCAGGGGCAGTGTCCGATCGTAGGCGGTCGCCCGCGCCAGATAGTGGCTCAGAACACGGTGTACGGCGGCATCCGCCTGCGGCTCCTCATCGGCGGCGAGGTCCGCCGCGTACCGCCGGATCAGGTCGTGCAGCCGATACCGTCCGGGCGAGGGCTCCTGGACCAGATGCGCGTCCACCAGCTCTTCCAGCACCGCGTTGACGCGGTCCGGCGTCATGTCGGCGAGCGCGCCCGCCACCGCCGCGTCGAAGTCGGCGCCGGGCAGCACGCCCAGCAACCGGAACACCCGGCGCTGTCCCGCGTCGAGCTGCTGCAGCGACATGCCGAACACCGAGTCGAAGCGACTGGCGCTGTCCCGCAGCCGCTCGGCCAGCACCGCCACCGTCCAACCCGGCCGGTGCCGTAGCCGCGCGCCCGCCATCCGCAGCGCCAACGGCAGGCCGCCGCACTGCCGCAGCACCTGGGCGACCGCCTCCTCCTCGGTCAGGTCCACCCCGGCCGCCCGGCCGAACAGCGACGCCGCGTCCGCCGGGGGGAGCGCCTCCAGGGAGACCGGCGGCACACCGTCCAGACTCACCAGCCGGTTGCGGCTGGTGACCAGCACCGCGGACTTGCCCGCGCCAGGAAGGAGCGGACGTACGTGCTCCGCGTCGACCGCGTTGTCGAGCAGGACGAGCGCCCGACGCCGGGACAGCTCCGACCGCCAGAGCGCCGCGCGTTCGACCGTGTCGGCCGGGGGATGCGCGACACCCAGGGCGCCCAGGAGCCGGCCGAGCGCGGCCGACGGCTCCAACGGTTCCTGGCCCGGAGTGAAGCCGCGCAGGTCGAGATAGAGCCCACCGTCAGGAAAGGACGGCGCGAGCCGGTGCGCCACGTGCACGGAGAGGCTGGTCTTCCCGACACCCGCCATGCCGTCGATCGCGACCGCGCCCGTGGTACGCAGCAGCTCCTCGACCAGCGCCGCCTCCCTCTCGCGTCCGGTGAAGTCGGCGAGGTCGGCCGGAAGGTCGTTCCGGCGCGGGCTGGGCGCCGCGCCGGCCTTGGACGCCTCGACCCACATCGTGCGCAGCGGACGGGGATCGCGGGCGACGACCCGGCACAGTGCCACGACGGCTTCCCACGGCGGCACCAGCCGGCCGGTCATGTACCGGGACAGGGAGGAGCTGCTGAGGCCCGCCTGGCGGGCGAGAGCGCGCACGCTGAGCCCGCTCAACTCCTTGATCTGGGTGAGCTGGGCGGTCAGGTGTTCGGGTGCGCTCGACACCCGCACACGGTACCCGTCCCAGCCCGCGACCACGGAACAGAGGGTCGTTTCCGCAGCTGGGCCGCATTCCGGGTGTCCCACGCTGTCCCACGGACGGGGCGGTTCCGGACGCGCCGGTGGTCAGATGACTCCCGTCGGAACACGACGGACACCCGTCACCACATGGGCCGACACCCGTCAGAACACTCGCTCAGAACACTCGCTCAGAACACTCGCTCAGAACATGACCACGAAGGAGAAAGCGATGCCCACCGAACGTATGCCGAACCCGGCGACCCTGATCCCCGAGGCGATGCAGGCGCTGATGGCCGTCAACAAGGCCATCGTGGGCGCCGGAGTGGACGGGAAGCTGCTGGCGCTGTGCCACCTGCGAGCCAGCCAGATCAATGGCTGCAGCCCCTGCGTGGCCGGTGGCGCCCAGCAGCTCCGCCACCACGGCGCCACCGACGAACAGGCCCACGCCGTCGTCGCCTGGCGTGAGACGCCCTGGTTCAGCGAGGAGGAACGCGCCGCGCTGGCCCTGACCGAGGCCATCACCCGGCTCGCCGACCGGCCCGATCCGGTGCCCAACGAGGTGTGGGACATGGCAGCCAAGCACTTCGACCAGAAGGAACTCGCCGCACTCGTACTCAACATCGCCATCACCAACGCCTTCAACCGCCTCAACGCGCCGACCCGCCAGCAGGCGGGCGGCAAGTGGTAAGCGCGTCGCGTGAGGGGGGAGCCCTTGGGCGGGCTCCCACCGGTCATTTCAGGAGCTAGGTAGGCGGACGACCGCGGCTCCGTGCTGATATTCGCCGAAGCTCCAGCCGGCGATGAGGGTGGCGCCCAGGTCTTCGACGGCGCCGCTGCCGGGGGGCCATTCCGTGGTGGCGAGGTACTGGGCGCCCGCGGAGACGGCGTCCGCGTCGCCCACACAGTGGAAGCGGAGGTGGTCGCGCAGGGCCTGGTTCTGGATGGGGCGAAGGGCCTTTTCCCATTGGGGTTCGGCCTCTTCCACGTACCCGCCGTCGCCGCCCATGGGGATGAGGTGGGCAGGGCCTCGGTGGGTGAAGGTGGCGGCGCGCAGGGCGTCCAGGAGGGTGCCGTCGGTGGCCAGGCGCAGGGTCGCGGTGATCGAGTAGTGGAAGTCGCCGAGGTCCTCGGCGGTCAGGTCGATGCCGTGGCGGTTCAGGAGGGGAGACAGGTCCGCGCCACGGATCAGCAGGTCGACGCCGTCCAGGGCGGCGGCGGCGCGGACGTCGTCCCCGAAAGCGCCGGAGAACGGACCGTCGAGCAGTCAGCGGGCGGCGCCATCTCGTTGAGGACGTCGCCACCGTAGTAGACCGCGTACGTCGCCGCCGTGTCGTAGTCGTCGAGCCTCCTGCCCAGCAGGAGCCCGAACGCCTCGCTCAGTTCCTCGTCCCAGCCCATGTCTGCCTCATTGCCGAAGGGGTGAATCGCGTAATTATCCTCGATCTCTACCCCTTGGCGGAGATCGAACAGAACTTCGTCGGCGTCGAGCCTTCGCCGGGTCACTTCTCGATGAGGGTCTCGAAGGCCGTGCACAGAAGGCGGACGCTCCGCAGGAACTTCTCGTCCTGGCTCATCCCGGGCGCCTCCTGGAAGACGCGCGGGAAGCGTTCGAGCAGGGCGGCGTAGGCGTTCGGGGTGAGGTCCCGTACCGGAGGAGTGCCCTGCTCCTGCAGGACGAACCCCGTGACGTGGCTGAGGAGGGTGTCGGCGGCGACGATGCGGGGCCCGGCGGGTACGCCCGCCCCCTCCAGGGTGGACAGGAGGCGTTCCATGAGGGACAGGGCGCCGGGGCTGAGCATCTTGGGGCTGTCGGCCAGCAGGATCGCGCCGCTGGGGTGGCGCAGGATGACGTGGCGCAGCGCGCCGGCCTGGGCCTGGATCTCGTCCTGCCAGGTGGCGCCGGGCGGGAGCGCGGTCAGGGCGGCGGTGCCCGCGTCGTAGGCCTGCCCGCAGACGCGGTCGGCCACCAACGCCAGCAGGTCCTTCTTGTTGCGCACGTGGTAGTACAGGCTGCCCGCGTGCGCGCCGAGCCGTTCGGCCACCTGGCGCATGGACAGGCCGTGGTAGCCGACCTCGGCGAACGCGTCGATCGCGGCCTCGACGATCCGCTCCTTCGTGAGCTTCATGGGCCTACCGTATCCCGTTTTCAAACGGTGTTTGAATCGTGTGCTAGCGTGAGCCGTACGGTTTCAAACACTGTTAGAAAAGGTGGGTCACCTTGGACGGGCTGCTGTTCTTCGCGACCACGGCCGCGTTGATGGTGATGATGATCAACTGCGGGCTCGGCGCGCTCGGGGGCGGGCCGGTGCGTGACATGGTGCGCGGGCGTCCCGTCCCGTGGGTCGCCGTGGTGCTGACGACGCTGGCCGTGGCGGGAGTCGTGCTGCAGTCGTCCTGGCCGGGAGCCATGGCCGCGCTGGATCACGACCCCGCCAAGAGCGGCTGGTGGCGGGTGTTCACGTCGGTCTTCCTGCAGAACGGCGGCGTCGGCGGCGCCGTCTGGAACATCGCCACCCTCACCATCGTGGCGGCGCTCGCCCAGTGGCTCTGGGGCACGTGGACGAGCGCCATCCTCTTCCTGGCCGGCGTCCTCCTCCCGGAACGCATCGACGCCCTGCTCGGCATGGGCGGTCCCAGCACCGATCCCCGTAACTTCGCCGGCAGCTCGGGCGCCACCTACTTCCTCGGCGTCTCCCTGGCCCTGGCCCTGCTGACCCGCACCAGGGCCGTGAAGCAGCGGGTCCTGGCGGCCGGCGTCCCGGCGCTCGGGCTGCTCATGTGGTTCCTGCAGGACAACGGCCACGGCCTGGTCGCCGTGTACGGCTTCGCGCTCGCGGTCCTCATCTGGGCGGGCCGCCGTCTGATGCGACGTCCCGCTCAGGTGGGTTAGGACTTGGGCTCCACCGCTTGGCCGCAACTCCACGGGCGGTGGTTCGGGCGCGCCCTTCAGCTCCGCAGGGGGTGGGTCGGGCGCGAAATACGGCGGTTCAGGCGCGCATGTTGGCGCCGCCATCCACGGCCCACACCTGGCCGTTGATCCACTCGGCGTCGTCCGACAGCAGGAAGGCCACGGTCGCGGCCAGGTCGCTCGGGCGGCCCAGGCGGGTCGTGGGGACCATCTCCAGGAACATCTTCTGCAGCTGGACGTCGTTCTGTTCCTTCTGCGTCTCGCCCATGACGAGGCCGGGCATCACCCCGTTGCAGCGCACGCCCGCGGAGCCCCAGTTCCCGGCGATGTGACGCGTGAGCGCGTTGATGGCCGACTTCGAGGCCGCGTAGGCGGGGCGCTTGCGGTCGCCGCCGCTCACGGCGGTGCCCGAGGACGTGTTGACGATGCTGCCACCGCCGTTCGCGAGCAGGTGGGGCAGAACGGCGCGGACGGTCCGTACGTAGCCGACCACGTTGACGTCCATGGTGCGCTCCCATACGTCGAGATCGGTGTCGAGCAGCGACTTGTCACGCCCGAGATTGCCCGGCGAGAGATCAGCGCCGACATTGAACAGGCCGTGCACCGCGCCGAACGCTTCCATCGTCCTGGCCACCATCGCGTTGATGGACGGCTCGTCGGCGAGGTCGAAGTGCACCGCGATCGCCGAGCCGCCCGCCTCGGTGATCTTGGCGGCGGTGGACTCCGCCCCGGGCAGGTTGATGTCGCCGACGACGACGTTGGCGCCCTCCTCGGCGAGCCTGACCGCGGTACCAGCGCCGATGCCGGTCGCCCCGCCGGCCACGATGAACGTCTTCTCCCGCAAACCGCGCATTGTGTTGTGCTCCGATCCATCCGACGCTCTGGCGTCGTGTACGTGATGTAAGTCGCCGTGATCCCACAGGTGCGGGACCACACATCAGCTAACCGTACACCTGTGTACGTTTATGCCCGCTAGGGTTGGATCGTGCGTGAAGACGGCCCACCGACGATGCGGCGTGACGCTGCCCGCAACCGAGACCGATTGCTGTCGGCGGCCCGGCAGGTGTTCGCCGAGCATGGTCATGACGTGGCGCTGGAAGAGGTCGCGCGGGTAGCCGGGGTCAGTCGCACCACCATCTACCGAAATTTCGCGACTCGTGAAGAGCTCGTGGCCACGGTCTTCGAGGACAACGCCGCCCAGATCGAGCGCTATGCGGCGGAGCTGCGTGAGGTGCCTGACGGTGTGGTGAAGCTGCTCGACTTCGTGCTGGACATGCAGGTGGAGAATCGCGGCCTCGCGCAGGTTCTCGCCGGAGTGGACATGCAGTGGTTCACCGACCTCTACAGTCGCATCGCCGCCTCTTTCGAGCCGCTGCTTGAGCGAGGTCGTACGGCCGGGATCGTCCACCCGGTCATCGACATCGAGGACCTGATGCTGGCCATTTCGATGGGCGAGAGCGTCGTGGCCAGCGATGACCTGGTCCGCCGCGAGGGGCGCATCAGGCGGGTGCGGGGCATGCTGCACCGCGCCCTCTTCACCAGGTGAGGCCGAATCAGGGCTCGTTGAGGTAAGTGAGGACGGCGAGGACGCGGCGGTTGCTGCCGTCGTCATCGGCGATGCCGAGCTTGCCGAACATGGAGGTCGTGTACTTGCTGATGGCGCTCTCACTGAGGAAGAGCCGCTGGCCGATGGCCTGATTGGACAGCCCTTCGGCCATGAGGCTGAGCACGGAGTGTTCGCGTTCGGTGAGTCCGCCGAGCCGCCGGGTCGAGGACCCGCTGGACAGCAGCTTGGAGATGACGGCCGGGTCCATCGCGGTCCCGCCACCGGCGACTCGGTGCAGAGCGTCGATGAACTGGTCGGCGTCGAACACGCTGTCTTTGAGGAGATAGCCGATGCCACCGGCGCCGTCGGCCAGGAGCTCGCGAGCGTACAGCTGTTCGATGTGCTGAGAGAGGATCAGGATCGGCAGTCCGGGCAGTTCGCGACGGGCGGCGAGCGCCGCCCGCAGGCCCTCGTCCGACTGCGTCGGCGGCATGCGGACGTCGACGATGGACACATCAGGCCGCCACTTCAGCAGCGCGTCGAGCGTCTCGGGCCCGGTGGTCGCCGTCGCCACGACCTGGTGTCCGTACGCCTCGATGAGGCGGACCATCCCATCGCGCAGGAGGTAGAGGTCTTCGGCTACAACGATTCGCATGGCACCACCATCCTCACACAGGTCGGACCGCCCACCGGGCTGGTGATCCGCAGAGCGCCGTCGAAGGCCGCGAGGCGGCGGCGGAGCCCCGCGAGTCCACCGTCGGCTGACATGCCGGCCCCGCCTCGGCCGTTGTCTTCGACGTCAACGACGATGCCGGTGTCATTCCTGGCGATCGAGATGCGCGCCCGGGTCGCATGGGCGTGTTTGACGGCGTTGGTCAGCAGTTCGGCGACTCCGAAGTACACGGCGGACTCGATCGGCGGGTCCAGGCGTAGCTGAAGGTCGGTGCTGACCGTCGCTTCGAGCGGGCTGTCCAGGGCGAGAGCGCGTACGGCATCGACCAGTCCGCGCTCGTTCAGTATCGGCGGGTTGATTCCCTTGACCAGCTCGCGGAGCTCGGTCAGTGACGTGGCGGCGCCGACCCGTGCTTCCCGCATCAGCGCCTTGGCCTGGTCGGGGTTGGTTTCCATCAGCTTCTCCGCGGTCGCCAAGGAGAGCCCGAGCGCGACCAGGCGGGCCTGCGCTCCGTCGTGCAGGTCCCGCTCGATCCGGCGGATCTCGGCGGCCTGGGCGATCGTGATGTCCGCGCGCTGGGCCGTCAGCTCGTCCACCCGGTCCGCCAGGGCCGTCGCGGGGGAGGCGCGCAGGAAGCGGACGGCCACCGGCTCGACGGACCGCCAGGCGTACGGGGCGCCGCCGATCGCCACGGCCAGGCCGAGCGCCCCGACCAGGCGCGCGGAGAGCGCCGGCTGGGACAACCCGAGGACCGCCGCCACGACTCCGGCCGGTGGGATCGCGCAGATCACGCCCGCGGTGATCGGTACGATCGCCGTGAACCGCAGGTCACGCCAGACGGCGGGATCGCGCCACCGGGTTCGCCACTGCAGATCCATGCGGGCGTCCCGGCTGGTGCGCTCGTAGGAGTAGCCGTTCCACCAGTGCCCGGTCGCCATCTGCGTCACCGGCCCGGCCTGCCGATATCCGGCGGGAATGTCGGTGCCCGTCCACCTCGCGACGAGGGAACGGACCATTCGGCACACCGGGCGGGACAGGGCGAGCGTGCCGATGCACGCCCATATGAACGGCGCTATCCCCGACCACGGGTTTCCGCCCCACCACCAGAACCACAGCGCCACGGCAGCGGCCCACACGGCCGGCACCAGCGTGGCGACGACCACCACGACGCACGCTCGCACGAACCCCACGCAGGCGCTCGCCACCCACTGTCGCATGACTCTTCCTTCGCACTTCATGACCCTGCGCCGATCCGGCCAGTACGGCTTGGTGTCTCCACTGTGCACCGCACCCGCCCCTGGTCCCCACCAGATCGGCTGTGGAGTGGGTCTAGCCCTACCTACCTGTACGTCCAGGCCGATACCGCGCCACTCATGCGCTCCCTAACGTCGACACCGCTCCAGTCGACACGAGAGAAGAAGAGACATGGAAACCATCAACCATCCAGGCATCCAGCGGGCCTTCGGCAAGGCGAAGATCCTCGTCGCGGTCTACGGAGCCCTCAGCGCCGCGGTTCTCATCACGGTCGCCATCCTCGCGATCACCGGGCACACGGTGACCTCGTTCATGTGGGGGCGATCAGCCGGAGTGCTCGCGAGCGCGGCGGTGACCTACTGGCTGACCGTCCTCGCCGCACGAGGAGCACGAGGAGCACGAGGGGCCTTTCTCCGCGTACGCATCATCTCGATCGTCATGCCGGTCGCGATCATCGGCGTCGACCTGATCCCCGGTGTCACCACGGCTTGGTTCGCCATGCTGCAGGCCACCTGCGCCCTTGCCATCGCCGCGGTCGCCTTCATCGTCAACGGGTCCCGACTGCGCGCCGCCTTCTCCGGATGATCGACTGGCCGGGCATTGCCGATGTCCGGTAGATGCCCTGGATCGGCGGCCAACCGCGATTGACACTGGCTCCATGAAATCGACAGTGAAGGCGTTTCTCGCCGCGTCGGCATTGGCCTGCGTGGCAGTGGCAGGCACCGCGGGTGCGGCGAACGCGGCCACCGGGCGGCTGACCTTGATCAGCGGCACAGGTGCCGCCACCATCGCCTACTCCGCTTGCCAGAGTCCGCGGCAGTATCCGGTGCGGCAGTACGAGATCGACGCATTCGTCAACGAGCCGCTGCCCGGCTGTCAGGCCGTGCTGGTCAACCTATCGGGCACCCCGAAAGTGCTGTGCGTCGGCCGCGGGAGCGTGCCTGCCGAATTTCGCCGGTCGGCAAGCGTCATCATCCAGCCTGGCATCGCACCGGCCTGCACGTATTGAGTAGCGATCATCAGCCGGCGTTGCGGCGATACCAGTCGAGGGTCGCGGCGATGCCCTCGGCGTGCGGGGTGACCTCGACCGGTCCGAACGCTTTACGGAAGGCCGAGTCGTCGGCGACGAACGGGCGGTCGCGCTGATACCAGGTTTCGCCGAGTTCGCGCACGGTGGGGTTGAACAGGCCGATGAGGCGCTGCATACCCCGGCCCAGTCCGGCGGTCTTCAGCTCGCCTCCCACCGCGGCACGCACGAGGTCGAGGAACTGGCGGCCGGTGATCGCCTCGGCGGCGGGCAGGTGCCAGGAGCGGCCGTCGGCGTCGGCGCGCTCGCCGAGGGTGACCAGCCCGGCGGCGATGTCCGGCAGGTACGCGACGGTGTGCGGCTGGTCGAGGTCGCCGACCCAGCGGGCGGTCTTGCCGGCCAGGGCGGCGGCGAAGATGGTCGGGCCGTAGGTGGTGTTGACGCCTCCGGGGCCGTAGTAGTCGGAGGCGCGCCCCATGGTCGCGCGGACCCGCCCGGACCGGTGGGCGTCGAGGATCAACTCGTCGACCTCGGCGCGGGCCCGGCCCTTGCGGGTGGTGGCGGCGTGCGGGAGGTCTTCGGTCATGTGGCCGTCGACGGGTCCGTAGACGTACAAGTTGTCGGCCATGACCAGCTTCGCCCCGGCAGCCTCCACCCCGGTCAGGATCGTACGGATGAGGCCGGGGAACTCCTCGGCCCAGCGCTCGTACTTCGGCTGCGCGCACTGGTAGACGACCGCGGCGCCCTGGCAGGCGGCGATGGCGCCCTCAGAGGTGGTGACGTCGTGCCGGTCCACGGCCGCGCCCCGGCTGACGGCGCGGACTCGGTGGCCGCGGGCGGTGAGTTCGGCGACGACGGCCGAGCCGACCCCGCCGGTGGCGCCAAGGACAACGTGCAGGTCAGACATAGTAAAGTCCCCCGGAAGCTGATTTCAAACCGTTGTTATGTAACAACGTTATGCTAATCTTGCTCCCATGGCAAGACCGAGAAACCGTGACTACGGCGAGCTTCGGCACGAACTCGTCGATGCCGGCGGTCGGCTCCTGGCCGCAGAGGGCCCGGCCGCGCTGACCACCCGCCGGGTCGCACAGGAGACGGGCGTGTCCACCACGGCCGTCTACCAGCTCTTCGGTGACAAGGCCGGACTCGTCCGCGAGATGTTCCTGGCCGGCTTCGAGCGCCTCGCCGAGGCCTTCGCCGCCGTCCCCCGCACCAGCGATCCGGTCGCCGACCTGCTCGCGCTCGGCCACGCCTACCGGGCCAACGCCGTGGCCAACCCGCACCTGTACGAGCTCATGTTCGGCCGGCCGATCCCCGCCTTCCAGCCCGACGCCGCCACGGCCGCGCTGATCCAGCCGACCTTCGACACTCTCGTCGCCGCCGTGGCCCGCTGCGTACAGGAAGGCGAACTCGCGCCCGGTGAGCCTTATGCCCTCGCCGTGCGGATCAACGCGCTCGCGCACGGGCTGTGCAGCCTCGACCTGCGCGGCGCCCTTGGTGGCGCCGACGAGGCACGCCGCCACTGGGACGACGCCTTTGACACCATGATGCGAGGGTTGCGCGCCACCGAATAGCAAGACCGGGCGGCCCCTGTGCGGGGCCGCCCGGTCTTTTCAGGAGGGGGAGGGCGTCAGGCGATCGCCGGTTCGCCCGAGGGGCGCGGCGCGCTCACCGGAGCCTCGTCGAGCGACTGCGGGGGAGCGTTGAGCACCGCCTCGTCGAGACGGCTCTCGCCGCGGGCGACGAGGACCGGCACCACCATCTGTCCCGCGACGTTGGTCGCGGTGCGGATCATGTCGAGGATCGGGTCGATGGCCAGCAGCAGGCCGACGCCCTCAAGCGGCAGGCCCAGGGTGCTCAGCGTCAGCGTGAGCATGACGATCGCGCCGGTCAGACCGGCCGTCGCGGCCGAGCCGACCACGGAGACGAACGCGATCAACAGGTACTCGCCGATCCCCAGCGGGACGTTGAACACCTGCGCCACGAAGATCGCCGCCAGCGCCGGGTAGATCGAGGCGCAGCCGTCCATCTTGGTGGTCGCGCCGAACGGCACGGCGAAGGAGGCGTAGTCGCGGTCCACGCCCAGGCGCTCGATGGTGACCTTCTGAGTCAGCGGCAGCGTGCCGACCGAGGAGCGGGAGACGAAGGCCAGCTCGATCGCGGGCCACGCGTTGCGGAAGAACGTGATGGGGTTGACCTTGCCGACCACCGCGAGCAGCGTCGGGTAGACGGCCAGCAGGACGATGAAGCAGCCGACGTAGACGCCGAGACTGAACTTGGCCAGCGGCGCGATCAGGTCCCAGCCGTACGTGGCGACCGACTTGCCGATCAGGCCGGCGGTCCCGATGGGGGCCAGGCGGATGACCCACCACAGCGCCTTCTGGACCAGCTCGAGGATGGAACGGCTGAAGGTGAGGAACGGCTCGGCCTTCTCACCGATCGCGATGGCCGCCGCGCCGAGGACGATCCCCAGGAAGACGATCTGGAGGACGTTGAGCTCGGTGAACGCCGTCACGATGTTCGTCGGGATGATGCCGGTGAGGAAGTCGACCCAGGTACCGACGTTCTCGGGCGCCTTCGCGCCCGCCGTGTTCAGGGTGATGCCCTGGCCCGGGTTGAGGATCAGGCCGAGGCCGATGCCGATGACGACGGCGATCAGCGCGGTGGCCAGGAACCAGAACAGCGTCTTGCCGGCCAGCCGGGCCGCGCCGTTGACGTTGCGGAGGTTGGCGACGCTGACCACCACAGCGGTGAACACCAGCGGCGGCACTGCCAGCTTCAGCAGCTGAACGAAGAGTTTTCCGACTTCGGTGAGCGTGGTGGCCAGCCAGGCGAGGTCCCAGATACGGGCGGCGAAGCCGAGGGCGATGCCCACGACCAGGCCCAGCAGCAACTGCAGGGAAAAAGAGAATCTCTTCACGATGAGGAAGGCTCCGAAAGACGGCATGCCTAAGAAGGCATGCGAAAGGGGGGCGGGTGAGGGGTCGGGGGATCCAGCGCTCGTCAGAGCGCGGTCAGCGACAGAGGGAGCCGGTCAGACGACAGAGATCGATGTGCAGCCGCTCAACAAGCCACACAGACAGGACGATGAACCTCACAGGATCACTTAACCGTAGTTAACGGGACACTATTCCGACTCTACGAGCGATCTATCTTACAAATCAAGACTTTCCCGACCAGATGTCAGGGGATGGACGGCCGGGTGCTCACCGGCGCGCGTAGTGACTATTGGCTCTGATCAGTCAGGGGTGAATGGCTGCGTTTGACCTCTACCGCAGTTGAGGTTCCAGACTGGGGCTCGTAGTCGTCAAGCGAGGAAGTGAGCAGTTGTGCGAGTTGTACGAGTGGCGGAGTTCGGCGGCCCGGAGGTCCTTCAGATCGCGACCGTGCCGGACCAGGTCCCCGGGCCGGGCCAGGTCGTCGTCGACGTCGAGGCCGCCGGAGTCCTGTCGATCGACACGGTGATCCGCAGCGGGCTGGCCGGTGAGATCTTCCCGGTGGAGTTGCCCTATGTGCCGGGCGTCGGCGCGGCGGGGCAGGTCAGCGCGGTCGGCGAGGGCGTCGATCGGGAGTGGATCGGCCGGCGGGTCCTCGCCGACGTCGAGAACGGCGCGTACGCCGAGCAGGTCAGCACAACGCTGGAGAACCTCATCCCGATCCCGGATGGCTTGGGGACGCGGGAAGCCTTGGCGTTGCTGCACGACGGCGCCGGGGCGATGCAGATCTTCGACCGGGTCGATCTGCGGCCCGGCGCGACCGTGTTGGTCCAACCCGCCGCCGGCGGCCTGGGCAGCGGGCTGGTGCAGCTCGCACACGCCGCCGGCGCCCGGGTCATCGGCGCCGCCCGTGGCTCCCGCAAGCTCAAGGCCGTCAAGGAGCTCGGCGCCGACGTGGTGGTCGACTACACCACGCCCGGTTGGCTCGACCAGGTCGGCAGGGTGGACGTGGTCTTCGACGGCGTCGGCGGGGAGCTCGGCCGGGCCGTCTTCGACCTGGTGGAGCCGGGCGGCACGTACTCCAACTACGGATTCTCCGGTGGCGGCGGGTTCACCGAGATCGACCGCGACGAGGCGGCGCGCCGCGGGGTGACCGCGATCGGCATGGAGCAGCTTGTCGAGGGCCAGCCGCATCGAATGACGTGGGCGCGGCGAGCGCTGAAGGAGGCGGTAGCCGGCCGGATCCGTCCGCTCATGGGCCAGACGTTCCCGCTGGAACACGCCGCCGAAGCGCACACCGCCCTCGAGAACCGCGACACCCTGGGCAAGACCCTCCTGCTGACCTGACAGGTTTCTCGGTTGTGGCGAGCTTTGGTCAGGGCAGGAGGACCCAGAGGTCGTACCCCTCTGGTGGGTAATAGCAGGCCCAGTCCTTCATGGCGGAGGTCCGAAGATCCTCAAGGCGGCCCTCTGGGCAGTGTCAGCCGCCGGCGGCCGATCGCCTGGTGTTCAGCTGGTCGAACCCCACCGCGACGAGGATGAGCACGCCGATGGCGATCTGGAGGTAGAAGGCGTTGATCGCCAGGAGGTTGCCGCCGTTGTTGAGTACGCCCATGATCAGTGCGCCGGTGGCGGCGCCGATCGCGCTGCCCTTCGCGCCGAAGAGGCTGGCGCCGCCGATGACGCAGGCGGCGATCGCGTTGAGCTCGAAGCCGGTTCCTGCGGTGGGGATGCCCGCTCCCAGACGGGAGGCGAGCAGCACCCCGCCGAGGCCGGCGAGCAGGCCCGAGATCATGTAGACGGAGATCGTCACCAGGCGGACGGGGACGCCCGCGAGGCGGGCCGACTCGGGGTTGGAGCCGACGGCGTAGATGTAGCGGCCGAAGACCGTCCGCGCGAGGACGAACCACATCACGGCGGTGACCACGGCGGCGATGATGAGCAGGTTGGGGATCCCCAGGATCGTGCCGTTGGCGATGGTCTGGAACGCGTCCGGCACACCCTGAATGGTCTGGGCGTCCGTGGTGACCAGGACCAGGCCGCGGGCGATGCCGAGCATGCCCAGCGTCGCGATGAACGGCGGTAGCAGGGCCTTGGTCACCAGCAGGCCGTTGACGATCCCGAGCACTGTGCCGATTCCCACGCCGAGCAGGATCGACGGCAGGATCGGCACACCGGCGACCAGGAACTGTGCGGTGGAGGCGCCGGACAGGCCGAGGATGGAGCCGACCGACAGGTCGATCCCGGCGGTCAGGATGACCAGGAGCTGCCCGATCGCGATGATCCCGAAGATGGCGACCTGACGGGCGAGGTTGGCCAGGTTGTTGCCGGTGAGGAACTCGTCGCTGGCGAGCGTGAGTGCGCCGATCGCCACGAGCAGGACGACGAGCCCGCCGCTCTCTCGTCCGGCGATGTCGCCCAGCGTGACGACCCGCCGCTTCGGCTCGGCCGTCGGCTCGGGCGCCTGCCTGGGCTGCGGCACCGTCTCCAGCGCCGCCGTGTCGTCGGCCGCGCCGCCGGGCGGCCTGTTGGTGATCGTCGTGGTCTCGATCGGCTCGCGCCAGACCAGCTTAGGCATCTCGGCTCATCCCTCCTGGGTCATCTCCGCCGCTCTGGAGCTCGCTCTTCGGAAGCTCGCCGCTCTGGAGCGCGCCGTCCGGGAGCGCGCCGTCCGGGAGGTCAGTGCCTCCGGCGCCGCTGGCCAGGCGGAGTACGTCCTCCTCAGTGGCGGTTCCGGGAAGCTCGCCCGCGACCGCACCGTCCCGCAGCACGAGGATGCGATCGGCGAGCCCCAGCAACTCCGGCAGGTACGACGAGACCACGATGATCCCCAGCCCGTCGCCCGCCAGGTCACCGATGACGTTGTAGAGCTCGCCCTTGGCCCCCACGTCGATGCCCTTCGTGGGCTCGTCGAACATCAGTACCTTCGGCTTGGTGAGCAGCCACCGGGCGAGCAGCACCTTCTGCTGGTTGCCGCCGGACAGCGTCGAGACCGGCTGGTCGTACGAACCGGCGCGCAGCCGCAGGCTGTCGAGCAGCCGGTCCGCCTCCTCGGTCTGTTCGCGGCCGGGCAGGAGGCCCCGGCGAGAGCCGCTGCGCAAGCTCGCGATGGTGACGTTCTCCCGGATCGACAGCTCCGGCAGCAGCCCCAGCACCTTGCGGTCCTCGGTAAGAAGTCCTACCCCGGCGGTCATCATCGTGCGCGGCCCGGACGGTTTCACCGACTTGCCCCTGACCTCCACCTCACCGGCCACGATGGGAGCGGCGCCGAAGATGGACAGCAGCAACCCGCTCCGCCCCGCCCCCAGCAGCCCGCCGATGCCGAGGATCTCGCCCTCCCCGACGTGCAGGTCGATGCTCGGCGAGCGGTCGAACCGGCGCAGGCCCCGGACCCGCAGCGCGGGCGTTCCCGCGTGCCGGTGGGTCTCCGGATAGAGCGAGCTGATCTCCCGGCCGACCATCGCGGTGATCAGCCGGTCCTCGTCGTACCCGCTGATCGGCCCGGCCTCGGACAGGCCCCCGTCCCGCAGGACGGTCACCCAGTCGCCGATCTCGAACATCTCCTCCAGCCGGTGCGTCACGTACAGCATCGCTATGCCGCGCTCGCGCAGCCGCAGGATGTGCTGGAGGAGGCGCTCCGACTCCGCCTCTGTGAGCGCCGTGGTCGGCTCGTCGAAGACGATCACCTTGACGGAGTCCGCGGTCAGCACCTTGGCGATCTCCACGAGCTGGCGGGTGGCCGCCGGAAGGCGTTCCACGATCGCGTGCGGGCTGAGCTCCGTCAGGCCGACCTCGTCGAGGGCCTTCCTGGCGCGGGTCTCCAGCTGGTTCCTGGCGATGATCCCGGTCCGTGCCGGAAGGCGGCCCATGAACAGGTTCTCCGCGACCGACAGGTGGGGGAGCAGGCTGAGCTCCTGGTAGACGGCCTGCACGCCGGCCGCGCGTACCGATGCCGGGGTCGGCGCGGTGACCGGGTGGCCGTCGATCTCGTAGCTGCCGCTGTCGCGGCGCAGCGCACCCGTCAGCACCCGGATCAGGGTCGACTTCCCCGCGCCGTTCTCCCCGGCCAGGCAGTTCACCTGGCCGGGGACCAGGCGGAGCGAGACGTCGCTGAGCGCCTGGACGGGGCCGAACGCCTTGGAGACGCCGTGCAGCTCGACGACCGGCGCGGTCATCATTCCGCCTTCATCGTCGGCGGGTTGAGCAGCTGCTTCACATCCGGCGCCGTCATGTTGCCCTTGTCGGCCACGACCGCCCCGGGGTCGATGTCACGCGGCGGGATGCGCTTGACCGTGGCCATCCCGGCCGCCAGGACACCCTGGTATCCGAAGAAGTACGGGTTCTGCACCACCAGCGCGTCGATCGTGCCGGCGACGAGCGCGGCGTTCTCCTGCGGGTCGGAGTCGAACGCCACGACGGGGACGGTCGCGGCGGCGTGGTTGTCCTGGATCGCCCGAGCCGCGCCGACACCCGAGGTGTTGTTGTCGGCGAAGACCCCCGCCAGGTTCGGATTGGCGGTCAGCGCGTCGTTGACCTGCGACGCCGCGGTGTTGATGTCGTTGTTGTTGAAGCGCTGCAGCCCCACCTTGACCTGCGGGCAGTTGTTCGCGATGCCCTGCTTGAAGCCGGCGTCCCGAGCGACGAGTGACTGGATGCCGGCCACCGAGGACTCGATCATGACAGTGCCGCTCGTCTTGTTCTGCGCCTTGAGCAGCTCGCACATGCGCTTGCCCGCCTGGGTCCCGGCCTTGACGTTGTCGGTGCCGATGAACCCCTCTGAGGCGGTGGTCACGCGGCTGTCCACGGTGATGACCTTGAGACCCGCCTTGCGCGCCCGGTCGATCGCCGAGTTCAGGGCGCTGGAGGAGTTGGGCGCGATGACCAGCCCGTCGACGCCCCGGGAGATGGCGTTCTCGACCAGTTGTACCTGCTGGTCGATGTTCGTCTCGGAAGTCGGGCCGAACGTGCTCACGTTGAGCCCGAAATCCCCGCCCGACTGCTTCGCCCCGGCGATCATCGTCTGCCAGAACGAGGAGTCGCTCGCCTTGATGATCACATCGATTTTCTTGCCGCTCGCCAGCCCGCCCGCGCCGCCGCCCGCGGCGTGTCCGGCCGTACTTGTCGCCCGGCCTCCCACCACCCCGAGTACCAGCGCCACCAGCGCGATCGCCGCGACCAGCGAGAGCGAGAAAACGATTCGAGAACTAGCCATGACGACCCCCTGAAAGGTGTCTCAGGCGGCAGTCGCTCTCGGTCGTAGCGCCCCCGAGAACACCCTTCCAGCAAAGCCTGGGAATTCACTGGTTCGAAACTAGTAAAGAGAAAAGAACTCATTACTCGCATCCGCCAACCACCGCGCCGCTGAGCGCCACAGCGGCGGCGGTTGAGCGACTACAGCGGTTACAGCAGGATGCGGCGGTGCCGCGCGTACTGGCGAGGGCGCTGGACCCTGGCGAGCTCGCGGAGGGCGCGCGACGCGCCGCTCCGCCTGGCCAGGGCGAGCGCCTGACGGGCCAGCTCGGCCGAGCGCTCCTTGTCATGGGCGTCGGCGTACGCGTGGGCCATGCGGGCCAGGGCGTAGGCGACGGCGTACGTCGGCTGCGCCTTCGGCGGTCCCAGCTCCAGGATCTCGATCGCGCCACCGGCCTGACCGAGGTCGATGAGGCACCCGGCGCACAGCGCGTTGTGCGCCTCGGCCGAGCAGTCGAACCGGTAGGGCGGGTCCTCGTCCGGTTCCTCCAGCGACTGCGCCGACTCCTCCAGGCGGCGATGGCACATGTCCACGTCCCCGGCGAGGGCGTGGCCCTGCGCTTCGTGATGCCGGCACAAAGCGTCCATCCGTGGCGGCAGTTCGGCGCGTTCGCGGGCCGCGATGGCCAGGTCCACGAGCCGGCTGGGATCGCCGGTGGTGTCGGAAAGACCGCCCCGCTGGGCGAGCGTGTACGCCTCCAGCAGCGCGTCCGCCGTTCCACGGGCATCGCTGATGGCCTCGTCCGACCAGGTCAGCGCCCCGTCGGGGTCGCCGGCCTCGTGGTGCATGCGGCTGATCAGCTCGGCGTTCTCCGCGGCGAGCGCCAGGAAGGCGCGCCTGACCGGCGTACTGGCGTCGCGGTGGAACTCCTCGATCCCGGCGAAGACCGGCCGCAGCGCGTTGATCAGGTCGGCGGGGCGGAGGTCGGTCCGGGAGTAGGCGTCGAGGAGGGTCCTGAAGTAACGGACCGTCCCGTCATCGGCGCGCTGGGGCGCCTCGATCGCCCGGCCGGTACGCTCCTCCTCTTCGGCGCTGAACATCCCCGACTGCAACGGGATGTTCGTGACGTAGTGCCACCGGGTGGTGCCGGCCGCGTCCCCGACGAACAGGTCCGCCTCGTCCACGCCGAACGCCCGGCAGAGCAACTCCGCGTGCGACTCGTCGAGCCGCCGCTCTCCGGTCTCCCACAGCCGGATCATCGAGCTGAGCGCCTCCGGTTCGGGGAGCTGATCACGCGTCGTCTCGTCCGCCGCGTCGGCCAGCCGTCTCCCGAGCTCGTCGCGGCTCCACAGCCGTCCACGGCGCAGGACCCTCAGGCGGGCGGCCCAGATCGGAACATCGATGTCAGCCATTGGCGTTCCTTCAGCGTCCGAGTGATTTGTCTCTATTGTCCGTTTCCCTGGGCTGTCTCGTTAACCCTGAATCGGTAGATCAGCCGGTTGACCTGGGCGGATGGCCGCCCCTGCGAGTGATGTCACATAGCGGTCCAAAGCCGGAAACCTCCGCGCAACCCTTGACATGCCAACCCGCCACCCAGCACGCTTGTCGGGAAATGAAAAGACTTTTCACACAGTGAAAAGCATTGGAAGGCGGCCACACCCCCATGAGCCACGAACCCGCGCTCGCCCAGCACCCTCCCGACCATCCGGCACCAGCGGCGCCGTCCGCTGACGCCCGGCTGAGAACCGGGGCGCAGGCCGCCCTCGTGGCCCTCTCGGTCTATGTCGCGATCGAGTCCCTGAGCCTGGGTCTGTGGTCCTCGTTCGGCCCTGGGGCGGGGTTCTTCCCGTTCGTGCTGGGTGTGGCGCTCGGGGCGCTGAGCGTCGCGTGGTTCTTCCAGTCGATCCGCGAGGGGCGCGCCGACGCCGCGCCGGGCGACCGGACCGACGTCCGGCACGCCGTCACCGTGCTGGTCAGCCTCGTGGTCCTGGCGGCGGTCATGGACCTGCTCGGCTACCAGATCAGCATGTTCCTGTTCCTCATGTTCCACCTCAAATGGCGGGCGGGACGAAGCTGGGCGCTGTCGCTGGTGCTCGCCCTGGTGGGCAGCGCGGGCGTCTTCTACGGCTTCGAGCACGGCCTGATGGTGCAGCTGCCGCCGTCGGCGATCCCGTTCCTCGCCGGATGGGGTCTGTGATGGATGTCCTGTCCGACCTGCTCGGCGGTCTGTCGACGGCGCTGTCGCCGCAGAACCTCCTGTACGCGTTCATCGGCTGCACACTCGGCACCCTGATCGGGGTACTGCCCGGCATCGGCCCCGTCGCCGGGGTGGCGCTGCTCATCCCGCTCACCCTCAACCTGGACCCGACCAGCGCCATCATCATGCTGGCCGCCATCTTCTACGGCACCCAGTACGGCGGCACGATCACCAGCGTCCTGCTCAACACACCGGGCGAGGCTGCCTCCGCGATCACCACGATCGACGGCTACGCCATGACCAGGCAGGGCCGCGCGGGAGTCGCGCTCACCATCGCCGCGCTCGGCTCGTTCGTGGGCGGCACCGTCGCCACGGCGGGGCTCGTCGTCGCGGCCAAGCCGCTCGGCGACCTGGGCCTGCGGATCGGGCCGCCGGAGTTCTTCGCCCTCATGGTGCTCGGCATCTCGCTGCTGGTCGCGCTCGCGGGCCGCTCCATGACCAAGGCGCTCATCTCCGGCGTGCTCGGCCTGCTGATCTCCATGGTCGGCATCGACCCCGTGGGCGGGGCGCCCAGGTTCACCTTCGGCAGCGATCGGCTGCTCGACGGCATCAACTTCGTCGCCGTCATCATCGGGCTCTTCGGACTGTCGGAGATCCTCGGCGCGGCCAAGGGCGGCACCGCGCAGGCGGTGGCGCCAGGGCTGCGGGCGCTCCTGCCCGGCCGCACGGACCTGCGGCGCAGCGTGCCCGCGATTGCCAGGGGTACCGGCATCGGGTTCGCGCTCGGGCTGATCCCGGGGATGACCGGCTCGGTCTCCTCGCTGCTCGCCTACGGCGCGGAGCGGAAGTTCGGCAGGCACCGCGCCGAGCTGGGGTCGGGCGCGGTGGAGGGCGTCGCGGGCCCGGAGACGGCGAACAACGCCCACGCGAACGGCGCGCTCGTGCCGCTGTTCACGCTCGGCATCCCGGCCTCGCCGACGATCGCCGTGCTCATGGGTGCCTTCCTGCAACAAGGGCTGACGCCGGGTCCCACGTTGTTCGCCGAGCACGCGGACGTCGCCTGGGGGATCATCGCCAGCCTGTTCGTCGGCAACGTCATCCTGCTGGTGCTGAACGTGCCGCTGGTCGGGGTGTGGACGTCCATTCTGCGCATTCCGTATCCGGTGCTGACCGCGATGATCCTCACCTTCATGGTGGTGGGCGCCTACACGATCAACTTCACCGTCTTCGACGTCTTCGTGATGGTCGCCTTCGGGCTGCTCGGCCTCGCGCTGCGCCGCCTGGACATCCCTCTCGCGCCCCTGGTGCTGACCCTCGTGCTCGGGCCCCTCATGGAACGTTCCCTGCGCGAGTCGCTGGAGCTGTCCCAGGGCGACTTCACCGTCTTCCTCACCCGTCCGATCAGCGTCGTGCTGCTGGTGGTCGCGCTCGTCATCGCGGCGAGCCCGCTGCTGCGGCTGCGCAAGCCCGCCGCGCTGGCCGAAGATCCCGAAGCCTGACCAGAACGTCACCCCCCAAGAAAGAGGAGCCATCGTGAGACTCAAGATCGCAGTCATGGCCGTGGCCGTGACGACAGCGCTCGCCGCGTGCGGTGCCCAGCAGGCCGGCGGGGCCCCGGGCGCCTGGCCGCGCAAGGGGAAGCCGATCACGCTGATCGTCTCCTTCGCGCCCGGCGCGGCCGTCGACGCGGCGGCCCGCGTGGTCGCGCCCATGCTGGAGAAGGAGCTGGGTACGAACGTCGAGGTGCTCAACCGGCCGGGCGCCGGCGGCCAGATCGGCTACACCGCGCTCAGCAAGGCCAAGGCGGACGGCTACACCATCGGCGCCACCGGCTCGCCGTCCATCGTCGTCTCGCCCCTCGACCCGAGCCGGGGCGCCACCTACACACGGCAGAGCTTCCAGCCGCTCGGCATGCAGGTCCTCGACCCGATGCTCGTCGGGGTCGACCCCAGCAGTCCGTACAAGACCCTGAAGGACCTGATCGAGGCGGTCAAGGCCAAGCCGAAGAGCATCACCGTCACCACCACGGGCGTGCAGACCGGCGAGCACTTCGCGCTGGCCGACATCCAGCAGAAGACGGGGGCGCAGTTCGCGCCCGTGCACTTCTCGGAGGGCGCCGCGTCGGCCATCGCCGCCTTCCTCGGCAAGCACGTCGGCGCGTACGTCGGCAACGTCAGCGACGTCAAGCCCCTCGTCGCCCAGGGCAAGATCAAGGTGCTCGGGGTCATGTCGGGGCAGCGCAGTCCGTTCCTGCCGGATGTGCCCACCTTCGCCGAGCAGGGGTACCAGATCGAGCAGGCGACCGCCCGCGGCTACGCGGCTCCGACAGGGGTGCCCGCCGAGGTGCGTACCAAGATCGAGGCGGCGTTGAAGAAGGCCATCGAGGATCCGGCGGTCGTCGCCAAGATGAAGGATCTCGGCCTGGGCACCGTCTACAAGTCCGGTCAGGAGTACGCCACGTACTGGACCGAGCAGGAAACCACCATCAAGCAGACCCTTCCCCTCGTCCGTAATGACAAAGGCTGATTTGAAAAAGGCTGAGAGGCAACGAACATGACTGAACCCTCCGTGCTGAACAGGCTCGCCGCTCTGCCCACCGCCAACATCGGCGATGCGATGGACCGCCTCGGCATCCTCGACTCCCGGATCCGCCCGGTCTGGCCCGGCGCCCGCGTGGCCGGGCGCGCCTTCACCATATGGACCCGGTCGGGCGACAACGCGCTCATCCACCAGGCGCTCGAGGTCGTCGGGGCGGGCGACGTCATCGTGGTCAACGGCGGTGGCGACGAGTCCAGGGCGCTGATCGGCGAGCTGATCGGCCAGCGCGCCAAGAACAGCGGCGTGGCCGGATTCGTTATCGACGGAGCCGTCAGGGACGCCGAAGGGCTTGGCGAGATGGGCATGCCGGTCTTCGCGCGAGCGGTGACGCCCGCGGGGCCGTACAAGAACGGACCTGGTCATCTCGGCCGCACGATCGCGGTCGGCGGCGTCGCCGTCGCACCGGGAGACCTGATCCTCGGGGACGCCGACGGTGTGGTGGTGGTTCCGCTCGCCGAGGCCGAGCGGGTCGCGCAGGCGGCGGAGGCGGTCTTCAGCCTCGAGGAGGGCAAACGGGCTGCCATCCTTGGATCCGAGTGACAGCGAATCCGAGTGACAGCGAATCCGCGTGACAACCGTTCTCCTAGGGCGAGGGAGTTCCACCGATGGCCGCTGGGCAGCCACAGCCGTCCATGCGCTCGGTCGAGCGCGCGTTCGACGTGATCGAGGTGCTGGAGCAGAGCGACAAGCCGATGCGGCTATCGGACGTCGCGCGGCGGGCCGGTCTGTCCCCGGCCACCACCCTGCGCCTGCTCGGGGTGCTCCAGCGCCGCGGGTTCGTGGTCGCCGAGCAGCAGGCCTACCACCTCGGCCCGGCCACGCTCGCGGCCGCCCACAGCTTCCTCGTCACCGACAGCCTGAGCCGCGCCGCCACCCCGGTGCTGCAGGAACTGGCCGCCACCACCGGCCTTACCGCGACCCTGCACATCAGATCGGGCCTGGAGCGCATCGTCATCGCCCGGGTCGACGGCGCCGATCCGCTGCGTTACCAGCTCCCCATCGGCCAGCGGCTCCCGCTGCATCTCGGCGCGGGCAAGGTGCTCGCGGCGGCCATGCCCGAGGAAGAGCTCGAGGCCCTGATGTCAGCGGTACGCGACCTGAGCACCGCGGGCGGCAAGTCCGTGAGCGAGGCGGACCTGCGTGCCGAACTGGCGCTGATCAGGGAGCGCGGCTACCACGTCTCCGCCGACGAGCGCGTGGTGGGCTCCTCGGGCGTGAGCGCGCCCGTGCCGCGCCCGGACGGCCAGGTCATGGCCACGGTGGGCATCTCCGGCCCCGCCGAACGCCACCCCGAGAGCGAAATGCTGAGCATCGTGCCCGAACTGCTCCGCGCCGCCGCCGCGCTCGGCCGCGCGCGTGACCTTTGACGATCTCCTTTCGTTAACCTCTCCACTTCTTTGAGCAAGGATTGATGAAAATGCGTTGTGCCGTCATCGGCCTGGGAGAGGCGGGCGGCGTCTTCGCCGCCGCACTCGCCGCGTCCGGGCACGAGGTGCTCGGGTACGACCCCGCCAACACCCCCACGCCTGAAGGTGTCACCAGGACCGCGACGCTGCGGGAGTGCGTCGAGGGAGCCGCGTACGTCCTGGTTCTGACCGCTGCGTCCGCCGCCCCCGCCGTCGCGGCGGAATGTGCGCCCCTTCTTGCCGAAGGCGCCTGCTACGCCGACTTCACCTCCGCGCCCCCCTTGGTCATGGAGCGGCTCGGCGGGACCATCGACGGCTTCGCGGACGTGGCCATTCTCGGCCCCGTGCCGCTGCATGGGCACAAGGTGCCGCTCCTCGTCAGCGGGCCGGGCGCGGCGGCGGTCTCCCGGCTCGTGAGCCCGCTCGGTACCCCTGTGGAAGTGCTCGACGCGCCGCCCGGCGCGGCGATGGCCCGCAAGCTCCTGCGCAGTGTGTTCATGAAGGGGCTGGCCTTGGTGGTCTGCGAAGCCGTCACAGCGGGAGAGGCGGCGGGTGACAAGGACTGGATCCGGGCCGAGGTCGCCAGGCAGCTCGCCGGTGACGGGCAGGCGGTCATCGACCGGTTCCTGACCGGCACGCGTACGCATGCCGTACGGCGGGCACAGGAAATGCACGACACCGGGGCGTACCTGGACGATCTCGGGGTGCCGACCGAGATGACCCGCGCCGCCGAACGGGGTCTGCGCCGCATCGCGACCCAAGCCGACCCTCTCCTGGCCGAGGCCCGTCCCTGACGGTTCGCTTCCCAGGCGGTCATGTCGTGGCATGGTCGCCTGGGAAGCAGCCGTATTTCAGGGCCGAACCCCTCTGGCGTCAGATCCGGTCGCTGAGGGTGCGCAGCAGTGCGCCGAACCCGCGAGTGGCGAGACGCGGCGGGGCGGCTCCGTTCATGCGCAGGAGGTATTCGCCTTGCAGCAGCGTCCTCGGGCCGGACACCGCGAGGCTGCGCGTGGCGATCGTGGAGGCCAGGGCCGCCTGCCGCCTCCGCCTGGCCGAGTACACCTCTACGACGGAGGCCGGGTCGGGCACGGCGCCCAGGCAGTCCACCAGCGTCGCCACGTCCTCTAACGCCTGGTTCGTGCCCTGCGCCATGACGGGCGGCATCCCGTGCGCCGCGTCCCCGAGCAGCACGCACCGCCCGCCACCCCAACGGCGCGGCACCCTGTGCCGGGTGTGCGGGAACACCTCGGCGTCGCCCTCACCCAGCGACGCCAGCACCCGCTCGACCGGCGAGCCCCACCCCCCGAACCGCCGGCGCAACATCTCCAGCGGCTTGTCCTCCGGCGGCGCGCCCGGCGACCACGGCACGTCGAAGAACCACTGCATGAGCCCGTCACCCGCCCCCATGTACCCGAAGTCACCCCGCCGGCCGACCATCATCGTCGTGGCCGACCCGGGATCGAACGGGGCCGGCGTCAGGCCCTGCCAGGTCGCCACACCGGTCTGGGCCGCCGGGCCGTCGCCCAGGACGAGGGTACGCACCCGCGAGCGCACCCCGTCGGCTCCGACCAGGACGTCACCGGCGTACTCCTGACCTGTCTGAGTCCGCACCTGTACGCCGCCGCCGTCGGCCCGCAGCTCCGCGACCCGTGCGCCGAACCGTACGGTCCCCTGCGGCAGGCCGCTCTCCAGGAGGGTGATCAGCGACCCGCGCGGGATCACCCGCGCCACCGACCCGAACCGTTCGGCCAGCGCCGCCAGGTCGAACTCCAGCACCCGGCGCCCGCGTGCGGTCCGCAGGCATAACGTCGTCAGCGGTTGTCCGGTCCCTTCCAGATCGACGCCCAGGTCCCCGAGGATGGCCGTGCCGTTGTGCCACAGCGTGATGGCCCCGCCCTGGACGCGCGGCTCCGGTGCCTGCTCCAGCACGACCACCTCGTGGCCCGCGCCGATCAATCCCCGTGCCGCCGCGAGCCCGCTGATCCCCGCTCCTGCCACAAGCACCCGCACCGGCGGCCTCCACTTCAACTCTACGAGAAGTAGTACTACCCCTTATAGAGCATCTGGCCACCGTCCACAAGGTCGCATGGAACAGGGCCTCCACCGCGCCGTGGAGGCCCTGTCAACGCTTGATGGTCAGCTGCAGTGTTCGAAGATGCTGTCGTAGGTGGAGGAGCCTGCCTTGCCGCCCCACCTCACGCACTTGTCCGCCGCCGCGGCGCGTACCGGCCCCGCGTAGTACGCGAAGTTGCCTGAGTCGGTGACCCTGCTACTTCCCTGCACTTCCAGGTAGGCGCTCGTCGCCGTGGCGGTGCCGAGGGAGGTTCGCTTCAGGGTGGTGACGCAGTTGTTGCCGTTGCCGCTGTTGTAGAGCAGGTAGACCGTGCCGGAGGTGCCGAGCGCCGCCGAGTCGATCACGTCGTAGCCGGCGCCGCAGACCTCCTGCGGGGTGTACGGGTTGGTGGTGTTGCCGCAGTTCTTGGAGGTCACCGTCTGGTTGGGGTAGCCGAAGGTCGTGCCGTTGAAGACGGCCTTCTGGATGTTGGAGGGGTAGTCGGTGCCCAGCCGTACCTCGTAGTGGAGGTGGGGGGAGATGTTGTTACCTGGCTTGCTGGTGTTGCCGACCGTGCCGATCTTCTGTCCCTGGGAGACGGTGGCTCCCTCGCTGACCGAGCGAGTGTTCAGGTGCGCGTAATAGGTCGCCCAGCCGCCGCCATGGTCGATCTTGACGAGGTTGCCGTAGCCGTTGGTCGAGCCCTGGTGGGCGGAGATGACCACCGTGCCCGCGGCCGCGGCCACCACGGGGTCGCCCAGGTCGGCGTCGGCCGTGCTGCCCCTGTTGAAGTCGATCTCCCACGACAGGTGGGCGCTGCTTCCGTTGGAGTTGCCGGTCCACGCCTGCCCGCAGGGGAAGGGCAGCTGGAAGTTGGTGGCCATGATGCTCGCGTCCGCCGTCACCTGGTTGGGCGGGTCGCCACCGCTCTCCTCGCCTGGGTCGGCGGCGGCGACACTCAGGAACAGGGCTAAGCCCGCGATCGCGATTGCTCGGAGTTTCAACTGGACCCCTTCCGCACCGTGTATGTCTTGCTAGGGCCCAGGGTGGGAAAAATCCGTACAGAAAACATACAGAAACTGCATGGTTCCGCTCCGTGTCCGTACGTGGCCCTCCGTACGCCCGGCAAGGACCGGCGATCCGGCCCGTGAGCTAAGCCGTCCGAGCCGCCACCGTCCGCCACCCGAAGGTGATGGAGCCGACCAGAAGCACCAGGCCGGACAGCACGCCACTGATGAGCGGCACCCAGGCCACGGCCGCCGTGGACGCCAGAACGAGACCGGCGACGCCCAGCAGGGTGAGCACCACACCGGGCACGGCAATGCTCCAGTCCTTCCATATGGGCGCCAACGCGATGAAGTGCACACCGACCACGAACGCCACCCAGGCCACATTGGTCTCAACAGGGCGTTCCCAGGCGGCCAGCACCCGGAGGCCACCGAAGAGCAGAATCGCCTCGGCGGCGACGATGATCAGGTAGCCGCGGCTGAACATGTTCCGCTGCGGGCCCGCGGCGGACCGCTCCTTGCGGGCGGTGACGAACCACAGGGCCAGGACACTCGCGGCCGCCAGGCACGCGGCCACCCGCAAGAGGTTCACGGTCACGGTGTTGAGCGGGCTCTGCGCGTTGACGACGACGAAGACGGCGCCGAAGACCGCGCCAACCAGCAATCCAGTCATTCGCTGCATGATCTTATCGAACTCCATATCGGGTGGGGGCCGCAGTGGGGCTGGGCCGAGGACGAGGTAGGTCTGGCACTACCGCGCCGCGCGGCGGCAGAGAGGCGGGACTGGGCACTACCTGACTGCGCCGCGCAGGTAAGCCAGCACGGCCAGCACCCGCCGGTTGTCGTCATCGGAAGCAGGTAGCTCCAGCTTGGCGAACACGCCGGCCACGTGCTTGCCCACGGCCGCCTCCGTGATGGACAGGGTGCGGGCGACGGCCTTGTTGGAGCGCCCTTCGGCGATCAGCGCCAGCACCTCGCGCTCGCGCGGGGTCAGCTGGTGAGCAGCCTCAGTGACCTCCCTGGCCCTGGACCAGGTCTGCTCGAACAGATCGATGAGGGTGGCGATCAGACTCTGCTGCCGGATCACCAGCGCGCCCGGCGAGTAGGCGACGGGGGTGATGCGGACGAACGCTATGGTCCGGTCGAAGATGAGCAACTGCTGGATCGGCTCGTCGACGACCCGGTGCAGGTCACCGGCCGCGTGCAACTCCCTGAGCCGGGCCGCTTTGCGGGGGTCGTCCAGCACGCTCGCGTGGATGATCGTGCGCATCGTCATGCCGTCCCGCAGGGCGTCGAGCACGTCGACCCGGCTCCTCTGCTCCTCGCGGCCCTTCTCCGACGAGCCCACCGGATGCATGGCGCGCAGCTCCCCGGCCGAGGCGGCGGCCTGCGCGATCTGCTGCCGTACGAGCTCGCGGTCCTCCAGCCGTTCGACGTCGACGGGGATGCCGCGCAGCTCGCCCACCACCTCTTCCAGCCGATGGGCCAGCTGAGCCAACGACACGCTCTCGTCCACACGCCTCCTTCGCCTACCGCGCCGTCCGGACGCGAACCCCCTGGCAGTTGCCGACCATTCTCGCAGCGCCTGCATGAGCTGCGCCGCGGCGCGGGTGGTCGAGCCGCGGGTGGAGCTGGTAATGCGAGTGGAGCCGGTAATGCGAATAGTCCTTTATGACTGACCGATGGCGCCTGAGGGTAGAAGTTCTCCAGAGAGGTTTGCTCCGATTTATTTCCCAAGGTGGTAGCCATGCGGCGATGGCTTGCTCGGATAAAGGACCAGGCCGACGCCGTAATCGCACTCATTCTGGCTGTTGTGTTCAGTGTTCTCGGTGTGCTGGAAGCGGTCCCGGGTGACGTGATCAACAATACGATCCTGGTGACTCTGGCGGTGCTGGCCTTCTCTCTCCTGCGGGATCGCTGGCGGAAGCAGGAGACCGGTGAGACGGCGCTGCGCAGGTTTTCGGAGCTCATTGGTGATCTGGATGATTCGCTGTACGAGCTTCGAGAGGTGAGGCAGCTGGGTGGTGAGATGGCGCCCGTGTACGGGCTGCTTCGCGGCCTGGCCGAAGTCGAGGTTTTAGCGGGCCCGGCGATCAGCCGGGCATTCTCCGAGGCTCGTCGATCCTGCGACTTCTGGGAGTTCAAGGGAGGCACGGGCACATACCTTCGGGCCAAGACGTTGCCAGAGCTCGCCCGGCTGTCGCGACTGCGGAACCGGCCCATACGTATTCGCGTTGACATCCTGGATCCGGCCGATTTCGAGCTGTGCGACGCCTATGCCAGATATCAGCAGCAGATAGCGCACGAACTATGGCCGCAGGACAACGGCGAAGGAGTCGGGAAGCGTATTCAGCTCAATTGTTTCGCGACTGTTCTTTCCGCTTTCCGGTATAATCAGCGATCTCCGTTGGATATCGAGCTCTCCCTCTCCTCGGTATGGTCCAATCAGCGCTTCGACCGCTACAACGACCATCTGCTCATAACCGTGCGGGACAAAGGTTGGCCCGCCTACCGGATCCGTAGCAATGCGAAGCTCTACGCGGACTATTCGACCCACCTGTCGGTCAGCTTCCGGCAAGCTCGGGCGGTGCGCCTGAGCGGCCTCGGTGACAGCGTATTAGCCGAAATACCGTCCACCGCGGAGATCAGACAGCTTTTCGACCAGCTCCATCTTCCATTGCACTCCTATACGGATCACGACATCGCACACATCCGCCAGCAGGCGCTGACCCCCACCAACCCCTACGGCGACTGACCTCGTTCCGTGGCTCCGGAGGCCGGAGGCCGCCTCGTCAAGGCTCCGCGTGTTCGGGGCGTCTGGCATGCCCGCATGTCCTAGGGTAAGCCTCTAGCGATCTTCGGATGCGCAGCTCGCACCAGCATGTAACACCTCAGGGAGAGCCGTGTCCCCGATGGGCGACCGACCCGATCTTGCGGAGATCGGCGACCTGCTTCGCAAGCAGGACCCTCGCCTTCTCGAAGAGCCGTGCGCCAGACTGCTCGACGCCGTCGCCCGCGATCGCCATCCCGTGGAGCCGTTGCTGCACCCTCTCGGGTTCGTCTACGCCCCGCTCGCCCGCTGGCCACACGCCACTCTGCGCCTGCATCTGTGGCCGCCGGTGGCACGGCGTCGGCACCTGACGGCCGACGAGGTGTCTCCCATGCACGATCACACATGGGACCTCGTCAGCTATATCGCCCACGGCGCCCTGGAAAACGTCGAGGTAAGTGTCGTTGAGGTGGACGAGCCGTCCGATGCTGATTTCCGGGTGTTCACGATCTACGGCGAGGGCGTGGTCGACCGCGTGGTGCCCACCAAAACCCTGGTGAGGATCGAGGCCGAGCGGAAGACGCGCCATTTCGCGAGGAGCGTCTATACGATGCCCGCAGATGTAGTGCACCGGAGCGAGGCTTCCGGTGATCCGACGGTCACCCTCGTCCTGGCGCTGCGGACGGAACGCCAAACCGAACGCGCTCTGGGGGCCCTGGACTTGCCTGCCTACACCACTCGGCGACAGGCGTTTCCAAGAGACGAGTTCACGAAAGCAGTCCGGGACATTTTTCTTGAAAATTAGCTTTGCCGCCAAACGCGGCGAATGACCCACAAGCGTCCGGTGGGCGAAACGGGAGAGCGACGGCCCCTGACCAGCGGGGCCGTCGCTCTCCTCTTGCCATCAGGCTCTGATGAGCGGCGGGCGGGAGTGGAGGTCATGGAGCGTCAGCCGACGGACCTGTTCCGACGGTGATGACGACTTTCCCGGCGGGATGGCCCTCGGCGAGGTAGCGGATGGCGTCGGGTGCGTCGGCGAGGGGGTAGGTGCGGTCGATGACCGGGGTGACCGCGCCCGATTCGATCAGCTCTGCCAGCTCCTCCAGCTCTTGGGCGCGTTCCTTGGAGGTCAGGCCACGGAGCCGCTGGCTGGTGAACATCGAGACGAAGGGCGCGCGCATCTGGCGGGTGTAGCCACCGAGCAGCCCGCCGGCGTCATGTCCGCCGCCGGCCAGCACCAGGGTCCCGCGCGGGGTCAGGGCGCGCCGCAGCAGCGCCAGTGGGCGGCAGCCAGCGAGGTCG
Source organism: Nonomuraea sp. NPDC048901 (assembly GCF_040649695.1). Lineage (NCBI taxonomy): Bacteria > Bacillati > Actinomycetota > Actinomycetes > Streptosporangiales > Streptosporangiaceae > Nonomuraea > Nonomuraea sp. NPDC048901. The sequence goes on from NZ_JBEZFW010000003.1 coordinate 128,133, forward strand.
ATGATCACGTCGTAGCTCGGCCCGTCGCGGTCGACCTCCTCCCGGGTGTAGTCGATCACCTCGTCGGCGCCGAGTGACCGCACCAGATCGGCCTTGCCGGTGCCGCACACGGCGGTGACCTTCGCGCCGGACGCCTTGGCGAGCTGCACCGCGAACGATCCGATGCCGCCGGCCGCGCCGATGACCATCACTCTCTGCCCGGCGTGTACCTGCCCGCCGTCGCGGACGCACTCCAGCGCGGTCACCGCCGAGATGGGCACCGCGGCGGCCTGCTCGAACGACAGCCTGGGGGGTTTGGGCGCGAGCCGCTTGGCGGGGGCGGCCGCGTATTCGGCGAACGTGCCGCTGCGCGGGCTGGTGCCGTACACCTCGTCACCGGGTTTGAACCGCTGAACGCCGGAGCCGACCGCCACGACCACCCCGGCCAGGGCCCGGCCGCGTACGGACACCCTGGGCCTGGTCAGGCCGAACCAGGCACGCGCCCCGTACGGCCGGCCGGTCATGCAGACCCACACGCCCGGGTCCACCCCGGCGGCGTGTACCTGGACCAGCACCTCGTCGTCGCCGATCGACGGCCGGTCCATCTCGCGTAACCGGAGGACATCGGCCGAGCCGTACACGTCCTGAGCGATCGCTTTCATGGTGTCTCCTCCTGGGAGTCGGGGTATTGGAACACCTCGTCGAGCGGGACCTTGAACACATGGGCTATCTGGAAGGCCATCTCCAGGGACGGCGAGTAGCGGCCCTGCTCGATGGCGATGACGGTCTGGCGGGTCACGGAGATGCGGTCGGCCAGCTCGGCCTGCGTCATCTCGTCGTGCTCGAAGCGCAGGGCACGGATGCGGTTGGTCACACGGGTCGGTTTCACCATTGAGGCAGGCTCCTGCGGTAGACGATGACCTTGGCGACATTGCCGAGGACCGACGACAGGGCGAAGCACACGTAGATCACGTTGGCGATCCAGAAGCGGTCCCAGTCGGCGATCGCCATGAGCATCGCCGCGACCGCGCCGATCACCACGAACGCCTGGCCGACGTGGTCGCCCAGCCGCCCGATCTCCCGGTCCCTCTCGTCCTTGACCAGGGACGCCGGCCTGGCCGCGGCGACCACGATCTCGAGCGCGATCGTGCCGAGGATGGCCGCTGCCACGCTCCACAGCAGCGCCGCGCCATAGGGCACTTCGGCCAGCGGGCGCTCGCCGGTCCGGCCTAAGACCACGAACGCGTACCCGCCGTACGCGGCGACGGAGACGATCAGCCGGATCCACGCCCGTCTCTCTTCGAGTGTCATGACAGCTCCCTGATGTACAGAATCTTTGACATCTCGAAAGTAGCAAATCTTTGACTTCATGTCTAGAAAGTTTTACATCGCTCTCCGGTCCAAGCCCGGGCCGAACACACGCAAGACCGCCGACGGACTCACCGGAGTCCGTCGACGGTCTTCGATCTGGCAGCCGCTAGGGCAGTCCCCACGCGGGCGCACTGTCATCGCCCGGGACATCGCGCGGCCGAGAAGGGTGCTGACCTGGCCGGCTGATGACGGCCGTCCTGCCTCTGCGCAGCGGGATCTCGAGCGTGTCCGTACCGCGGTGGGGGAGCGGTCTGCCGTGCTCGTCGCGGACCTCGACCGGGCCCTCGATGCCGTGCCGGAGCCGCAGCGGCTCGCCCGCCTCGCTGTGCACCCTGATCCAGTCCGTACGCCCCTGGCTCCGCGAGGCGTCCACCAGGAACGCGCCCTGCGTACGCAGCCGCTCGACCGACACGTCGGCCCAGGTGGCGGAGACCGCGGGGAACACCTTGACCACCCCGCCATGGCTCTGGATCAGCATGTCGAGCATCGACTGGGCGGCGGCCAGCGGGCTCTCGATGGCGAAGTTGGCGCCCTCCCTGTACATGGTGTTCGGGGTGATCGCGCAGTTGTCCACGACGTTGCCGTCGATGAAGAAGCGCAGCTGGGCCAGCGCCTCCTCCGGGTTGCCGAACAGCGTCTCCATCGAGGAGGCCGCCGCGAAGCTGTAGCCGTGCCACCGCTCGCGCATGCCGGTCCAGTGCTCGAAGCTGCGCCGGTCGAGCGACTCCTGCAGCGGATACATCCAGAGCAGGTGCGAGTAGTGGCGGTGCGACTCGGCCAGCGGCACGTCCGCGCCGATCATCACCCCGTCCTCGTTCTGGTGGTACGGCACCAGCCGCGCGAGGATCTCCTGCCAGCGGGACTTGCGCGGGTCGTCGAGGCGTAGCCGCTCGGCGCTGTCGAGGAGGGTGCGGCAGCCCCAGCGGATGAGCGAGAGGTCGTAGGTGGCGTCGGAGGCGTTGGCGTACTCGGGTGAGCGGGTCTCGGGCAGGTGCAGCCGCCCGTCGGCGCCCTCGACCAGGAAGCGCTCGTAGTACGTGATCGCGCCGGTGAGGATCGGGTGGAGCACGTCGCGCAGCACGCCGTCGTCCATGGAGTGGCGGTAGGCGAGCCAGACGTTGTGCATGCCCCAGGTGAGGTTGCCGGTGTGGTCGTTGGGACTCACGCCGGGCACGCCGACGTATCGCGGGCCGGGCCTGAGCATGCGATCGCCCGGATGGCACAGCGCGTACGACTTCCCATCGCGATAACCCGGATTCACATTAAGCTCCAGATTTTCGCGATATTTCCGGAACGTTGTGGTCACCGCGTCCAGCTCCGGGTGGTTCGAGCCGTTGATCATCGGATAGCTGACCTGGACGTTCAGGTTCCACCAGATGTTGGTCCAGCTGTTGCCCGCCTCGGGGAACCACGGCCCCCACTCGGTCACCACGGGCGCGCCGTCCCTGGTGGCCGAGGCCATCTTGTAGAGCTGGATCCAGTAGAACCGCTGCAGCCGCTTGTCCGGGACCGACAGCAGGCTGCGCCGGTAGAACCGCTGCCACCAGAGCCGGTGGGCCACGACCTGCGCCTCCGGGTTCCCGTCGAGCACCTGGCGCACGGTCCGTACGGCCTCCTCGACCCCGGTCGAGTCCGGGTATCCATAGGCGATCGTGGCCGCGAACACCCGCCCGGTGCCGTGCCGGACCTCGCGCCAAGCCGTCGTGTACCCGCCTCCGGCGTGCATGGGCTGCTCGACGTGCCCCTCGGCGACCACCGGTTCGGGATTGCCGGTGTACTCGGGCGGGAGCCGGATCGTCCTGGTCGTATGGGAGGGCAGGGGCGTGAAGCCCCACGCCGCCGCCTCCTCTCCCGGGGTCGGCGTCATGGACACCAGCAGCACGCCGCGCTGGTTGAGCACGAGCGCGCTGAACCGGACGCCGCCCTGGGTGGTCGTCACGGTCCCGGTGAGCTCGGCGCGTTCGAGGTCCAGCCGCCAGTCCACCGCGGTGACGGTCCCGGCGAAGGTCAGCGTCAGATAGCCGATGGGCAGCCGCGAGTAGCCGATCGCCGCCTCCCACTGCCCTCGCTGGTCCTGCACGAGGGAGTGGCTGAGCATGAACCGCAGGACGTTCCCCTCACCGCCCTTGTTGTAGACGTGCACGCCGAGAAACCCGTTGCCCAGGAACGGCCCGTTCTGCCAGCCGCTGGGCAGCCGCTTCCAGATCATGGCGGCGTCACGCAGGACGTCCCCGTACGCGTCCGTCTTCTCCGGTACGGCCTGCGCCCACGCGGTGGGGGAGGTGGCGACCACGGCAGCGGCTCCGCCTAAGGCAAGACCTCCGAGGAATGTTCGTCGCGAGGATGGATTTTCCGACATAGTGCCTCCACTGGGGGGACTGATGAGGCAATTCATCTGATGAATGAGAAGATCTATCCCGATGACTGGCTCTGTCAACCCTTCTCAACGTGCTGGGTCGGCAGGGGCGACAGGGATTTTCAGCACGAATCGCGCGCCCTTCTCCGAATCCTCGATGGTCAGCGACCCGCCGTGACGCTCGGCGATCTCCCTGGCGATCGCCAGGCCGAGTCCCGTACCCCCCATGTCCTTGCTTCGGGCGGCATCCAGCCGGGTGAAGCGCTGGAAGACGAATTCCCGCTGGTCAGGGGAGATGCCGGGGCCGTCGTCGTTCACCTCGAGCACCGCATCGTCACCCTTGCGGCGGACCGAGATCGCCACGGTGGAGTCGGCGTGCCGCGCGGCGTTGTCCAGGAGGTTGGTGAGCAGGCGGCCGAGCTGGAGCCGGTCTCCGTTCACGACCGCGTCGGGCCCGAGGTCGGTCACGACGCGTGCTTTGGGGGCCCGGCGTTCGAGCTCGGACTTGACCAGCTCGCGCAGGTCCACGCGGTCGCCGTCGCAGTGGGCGCCGGCGTCGAGCCGGGCCAGCACCAGCAGGTCGACGACGATCGCCTCCAGCCGGTCGAGGCTGGCCAGCAGGGCTTGCGCCATCGCGGGCCAGTCCGCCTCGTCCGGGTGCAGCATGGCCGCTTCCACCTGGGTGCGTATGGCGGTGATGGGACTGCGCAGGTCGTGCGAGGCGTCGGAGGCGAAGCGCCGCTGCTGCTCGACCGCCGCCTCCAGCCGCTCCAAGGTCAGGTTCGCGGTCTCGGCCAGCTTCCGGATCTCGTCGTGGTGGTCGGGCACGGGCACCCGGCGGCCGAGGTCGGTCGAGGTGATCTCGGCCAGCTCGGCGACGATGTCGTCGACGGGGTCGAGGGTCTTGCTGACGGTACGGTAGGCGCCGATCGCCGTGGCACTGATCAGCAGCGCGGACCCGACGAGCAGGGTGATGACGACCGAGCGATCGATGTACCCGGGGATGACGAAATCGGCGCCGTAGACGATCCAGTCGCCTCCGGCCCCGGCGACCCGTATGGCCACGACGATCATGCACGTGTCCCCGAAGCTCGGCACGGTGCAGACGATCCGGTCCTTGATCAGGTTGTCATCCGGTGGGGCGAAGGAGGCCATGCGTGGTTGGCCGAGCATCCGCAGGTTCGCCGCCACGAGCTTGCCGTGGGCGTCCACCACCTGGAGAGCGGCGATTCCATGGTCGGGGAGCAGGGAAGGGAGCTGGTCGCGCGAGATGTGCCGGGCCACGTGCAGCTCGGACTGGAGGATCACGTCGGTCCGGTCGTCCATGGCGCGGTCGTGGGCGGCCAGCAGGATGAACACGCAGAAGACCACGCACAACGCCGCCATGACGGCACCGGCCAGCAGCGTCATCCGTGTCCGTACGGACAACTCGTGCCGCAAGGTCACCATGTCTCTCCGTCCGCCTGACGATCACGCGCCAGGAGCGGATGTGGAGACAGCCGCTCCTGGTTCGCCTGACGCGATCAGGTGTGCCGCGCGTGCAGCATCGGTTTCAGCGCCACCAGTGCGCCTACGGCGAATATCGCGGTGGCCAGGTAGATGAGCCCGAGGTGGCCGAGAGTGGCGAAATGGTACGGGTAGTGCGCGGGCAGGGCGACGACCAGGCCCAGCACTGGGACCACGATCGACGTCACGTACGCCCACCAGAGCCCGTGCCTGACCCCGAACCAGGCGAGTGCCGCGGTGGCCAGCCCGGTCGAGGCGAGGAACCCTGACAGCGCGATGTGCAGGTGCGCGATGTACCTGAACAGGTCGGGACTGAACGACTGGACCTGCGCCCGGCTGACATCGACCTCGTGCGGACCGATGCCGAGCTCCAGGAACCCGCCGGTGAAGTTGCGGATGAAGAAGATCACCGCGTAACCCATGAATGTCAGGCCGGCCAGTGCCATGAGCGCCGCGCCGAGCCGCAGGGCGCCGGGCGCCGCTTCTGTCGCCGGGTGATGAGCGATGGTCGCCATGGCCGCCCCCTTCCTGAAATTGTCGCCAAGGGGGGAGCACGGAATGAACACCCCCATTGTCCCACCTGCACGGGAACGCACTTGGCCACCCTGAGGAGGTGGGAGCTGTGCCGATTATTGGGCATTTTGTGACTGGTGGTTCAGCCGGAGGAGACCGCAGGAATACATACCTCATTGCTACGCTATGAGATGAGTTGATGACGTTGCGTAGTTATGGGGAGTTAGCGTGAAGGTCGCCTGCGTCGGCGGAGGGCCCGCCAGCCTGTACTTCTCGATCCTGATGAAGCGGGTGGACCCGTCCCACGACATCACCGTCTATGAGCGAAATCCGGCCGGGTCGACCTATGGCTGGGGCGTGACATATATCTACGAACTGCTCCACAGTCTCCACGGCGTCGACCCCGAGTCCGCGCGTGCCATCATCGAGAGCTCGGTCCGCTGGGACGGCTGGGTCATGCACGTTTGCGACCGCGCCACGGTGACCGTGGATCACGGGGACGAGGGTTTCGGCATCGGCCGGCATCGATTGCTCGACATCCTCACCGAGCGGGCCCGCTCCCTCGGTGTGCGCATCGAGTACGAGCGCGAGATCGCCGAGGAGGAGGAACTGGCCGACGCCGACCTCGTCGTCGCCGGTGACGGGGTCAACAGCGTGCTGCGCGAGCGCCACTCCGACCATTTCGGGACCCAGGTCGCGGTCGGCCGGAACGTCTACATCTGGCTCGGCACCACCAAGATCTTCGAATCGTTCACCTTCGCCTTCGTGGAGACCGAGCACGGCTGGATCTGGTACTACGGCTACGGATTCGGCAAGGACCACAGCACCTGCGTCATCGAATGCGCCCCTGAGACCTGGCGGGGACTCGGGCTCGACCAGGCGAACGAGGCCGACGGCCTGGCCCTCCTGGAGAAGCTCTTCGCCCAAATCCTGGACGGGCACCCCCTGATCGGCCGGGCGCACCCCGACGGCCGGGCGCACTGGCTGAACTTCCGCACACTGACCAACCGGAAGTGGTACCACGGCAACCTCGTCCTGGTCGGGGACGCCGCGCACACCACGCACTACTCCATCGGCGCGGGCACCGCCCTCGCGCTGGGGGACGCCGCATTCCTGGTCAACGCGCTGCACGAGGAGACGGCGCTCAAGCCCGCCCTCGCCCGCTACGAGCGGGAACGCCGGGCGGTCATCCGGGCCACCCAGCGGGCGGCCCGCTACAGCGCGCGGTGGTACGAGAGCCTGCCCCGCTACATCAACCTGCCGCCTTGGCAGCTGTTCGCGCTGCTCGGCCAGCGGCACTCGGTGCTGCTCCCGCACATCCCGCCGCGGCTGTACTACCGGCTGGACCAAGTGGCCGGGAAGCTCGGGCTGGCGCGCGATCCCAAGCACTGACCGAGCTCTGGTCTTGCGTTCTGTACCTACTAGTATGTACGGTCAGTGCCGTGGACACGAGGGAACGGCTGATCGAGAGCACCCGGGAGCTGCTGTGGGAGTGCGGCTACGTAGGCACCTCGCCGAAGGCGATCCAGCGGCGATCCGGGGCCGGCCAGGGCAGCATGTACCACCACTTCCGCGGGAAGTCCGACCTGGCGCTGGCCGCGATCACCCGTAGCGCCGAGGAGCTGCGTGATCGCGCTGAGGCGGAGCTCGGCGGCTCGGGCACACCGGTCCAGCGGATCGCCACCTACCTGCGCCGGGAGCGCGAGGCTCTCCGGGGCTGCCCGGTGGGCCGGCTCACCCAGGACTCGGACGTCATGGCCGATCCCACGTTGCGCCGGCCGATCGAGGAGACCTTCGCCTGGCTGCGCGACCGGCTCGCCGGGGTCCTCACCGAAGCGCGGGCGGCCGGTGAGCTGGCCACCGCGCTCGACCCGGCGGCCACCGCCGCCGCGCTCGTCGCGGTGCTGCAGGGCGCGTATGTGCTGGCCCGCGCGGCCGGCGACGCGGACGTCTACGCACAGGCCGTGGACGGCGCGCTCGGCCTGCTCGCTGCCCACTGAACCGGATCGTTGAAAGGAAGAAGTAATGCCATTTGTACGCATTGATGCGGTTCGTGCAGACGAGAAGCGGCTGGCGGCCCTGGGCCGGGCCGTGCACGATGCCCTGGTCGACGCCATCGGCATCCCGCCGGACGACAGGTTCCAGGTGATCACCGGCCATGACGGAACGCGGCGGATGGTCAGCTACGACGACAACTACCTCGGCATCCACCGGGACGACGACCTCGTGTTCGTGGCCATCACGATGCGCTCCGGGCGCACCGCGGACCAGAAGCAGGCTCTCTACCGCAGGATCGCCGAGCTCGCCCAGGACTACGCGGGGACCGAGCCGCGGAACGTGTTCGTCACGGTCACCGAGAACGAGCCGCTCGACTGGTCGTTCGGCGACGGCGTGGCCCAGTATGCGCGGGCCGCTCCGTGATCTCCACGGCCGTCCCGGGCCGGGACGGCCGCCGAGGCTCCGTGATCTCGGCCAGCAGGCTGTCCCAGCGGGCGCCGATCTCCCGCAGGTCATAGGCCCTGGCGGTGCGCTTCGCGGCGGCGCCGAACTTGCGGCGCAGGTCCTCGTTCTCGATGAGCTCGCAGATCGTCTCGGCGAAGGCGCCGACGTCGCCCGGCTCGACCAGGCGGCCGTCGAGACCGTCGGTGATGACCTCGGCCGGACCGGTGGGGCAGTCGAAGGCGACGGCGGGCAGGCCCTTGCTCATCGCCTCGATCAACGCCATCGGCATCCCCTCGGAGCGTGAGCTGAGCAGGAACATCCCCGCCTTCGCCAGCTCCTCTCCGACCTGATCGGTACGCCCCATGAGGAAGGCGCGTCCGTCCAGCCCCGACTCCTCGATCTGGGCCCTCAGCCGCTCGCGCCACGGCCCCGACCCGTAGACGCGCAGCGTCCACTCCGGGTGCCGCTCGCCGACCAGCCGCCAGGCCGCCAGGAGCAGGTCGAAGCCCTTGACCCGATCCAGCCGCCCCACCGCGACGGCGGTCGTGCCGTCCAGCGAGGCGTCGCCGCCGCCCAGGGGTGGCAGGGCATTGGGGATGCAGGTCAGATGGAGCTGGGGCACCGCCCTGGTGTAGCGCTCCAGATCGGCACGGGTCAGTGTGACCAGCGCGTCCAGCTTGCCGTACCGGCGCTTGATGACCTTGCGCAGCTCGGGCTTGTGCGCGGCCAGGTTGCGGTGTTCCTGGCCGATGGTGATGACCCCGGGCGGCGCGAAACCGGCGGCGAACAGGTTGAGGCTCGGCCTGGTGGTGATCAGCACCCCGCCGCGCAGCGAGCGCAGGTAGCGCAGCAGCACCAGATCGGTCAGCAGCGAGCAGCGCCGGTAGGAGGGCTCGGTCGGGGGCACCAGCACGCTGGGCAGCCGCGACAGCCATCGGCGCAGCCTGCCTTTGTCGCGCGTACGGTCATCGAGAACCGAGATCCGCACACCGGAGGGGAGCGGGAAGAACGGCTGGTTCCGCTCGCGGATCAGGCTGACGATCTCGACGTCGTGGTCGCGCGCCAGGTATCCGGCGAGGTTGAGCACCGTGCGGATGGTGCCACCCATGCCGTACGCGTGGAACAACAGGATGCGCACCGTGCCGGCATCGGGCGCGGGTGCCGTGCGGGCCCGCCGCAGGTCCGCCAGCCGGAGCAGCCACAGGGCCGTCCATCGCACCCAGCGTGCCCCTGACCCCAGCAGCCAATTTCGCGATCGCTCGTACACCTCAGCCGCCCCCTACCTGGATGATCGTCACGAGAAGGACATGTCAGAACCCCCCTACCTTTCTACTACATAGTTTGTAGTAGTTGAAGGGGGTGAATCGCCCAGGCACTACAGCTACCCTGCTACACAAGCTGTAAGTAGAGAGTGAGCGCTTATGACCTCACCATCGCGCCAACGCCGGGACCGGGGCGGCCTGGAGAGTGAGGTGCTGGCCATCCTGGCCGGCACCCCTGGTCCGCTGACCCCCGGTGAGGTGGCCCAGCGGCTCGCATCCCCGCTGGCCTACACCACGGTCATGACGGTGCTCAGCCGCCTGCACGACAAGGGCGCCGTCAGCCGGGTCCGCACCGGCCGCGCCTACGCCTACTCCATCCAGCGCGACGAGGCAGCCCGGCGGGCGGCGCAGATGCGCAGCCTGCTCGGTGAGGGCCAGGACCGGGCTCGAGTGCTGGCCCAGTTCGTCGGGGAGCTGTCCGAGCAGGACGAGGCGTTGCTGCAGCGGCTCCTGCGCGAGAGCGGCGGCACCTGACATGCGCGTCGACGTCTACCTGCCGCTGCTCATCTCGCTGCTGCTCGGCCTGGTCGCCGCGCCGCTGGCGCGCTGGCTGCCACCGTCCACCGCCGGCCGTGCCCTGGTGGCCGCCGCGCTGGTATCGGCGGTCAGCACCGCGTACGCGCTCGCGCTGCTCACCTGGACCCTGCTGGCCCAGATCCGGCTGGTGGCCTGGCTCGGCGGTTGGTCCCTGCAGTCCTGGGACGATGCCGATCCCGTGCCCACCCCGGTCGCCTTGGGCGCGGCGCTCGCTCTAGGTGTCGCCGCGATCCGGCTGACCCGCACCATCTTCCGGCATCGCCGGGCCATGGCCGAGGTCCGCCGTGTCGCCGACGAGTTGGACGGCGGACCGGGCGACCTGGTCGTGATCGACGAGGTCCGCCCCGAGGCGTTCGCCCTGCCCGCCCGGCGTGGCGGGCGGGTGGTGGTCTCCACCGGCATGCTGAACGCCCTGAGTCCGGACGAGCGACACGTCCTGCTGGCCCATGAGAACGCCCACCTGGCCCACCGCCACCACCTGTGCCGGGCGCTCGCCGACGCGGCCGCCGCGGTCAATCCCCTCCTGTATCGCCTTCCCCGGGCCGTCGGCTACGCCACCGAACGCTGGGCCGACGAAGAAGCCGCGAGCGCCGTCGGTGATCGCGCGCTCGCCGCCCGGGCGCTGGCTCGCGCCGCCCTCGCCTCGCTGGCCGCATCGTCTTCTCCCGCGGCCCCGGCGATGGGCTACCACTCGTCGGACGTACCCGAGCGAGTGCGCTCCCTGCTCAGCCCCCGGCCACGGCGCCGGCCCGTGCTCGTGGCCGTGCTCGCCGCCCTGGCCGTCCTGACGCTGTGGGCGCCGCTGAACGCCAACCAGGACGCCGAGTCGCTGCTGGTGCACAGCGGGGCGCCCATCTTCCTGCTCTGCGCTCCCCACTGCCCGGCCTGAAGCTGGATCAGGGGCGGTGGGAGAAACGGTCGACCAGGATGGCCAGCCGCTGGTCGTGGAACTCGCGGGGGAGCCTGCCGCCGCGCATGAGCGTCACCAGCCCGTGCAGGCCGCTCCAGAAGGTTTCGGTGAGCAGGCCGAGGTCGTCGTCGCCGACCTGCGATTCCAGCGCCTGGCTCAGCTCGCCGAAGGCCGCCTGCAGGGGAGCCGGTGCCTCGGGGGTGGCGAAGGGCAGGTCGACGGCCAGATTGAAGATCACGTCGTACAGTGCGGGCCGCCGTTCGGCGAAGTCCGCGTAGGCGGCGCCGACGGCGGCGAGGGCCTGCCGGGGGTCGTCTGTCGAAGTACGGGCCGCGCGCAGGTCGACGGCCAGGTCGGCGCAGCCCTCCACCGCGACCGCCGCCATGATGGCGTCCTTGCCCTTGAAGTGGCTGTAGAGCACCGGCTGGCTGTATTCGACCTGTTCGGCCAGGCGGCGCGTCGTCACCGCCTCCCAGCCCTCGGCCTCGGCCAGCGTCCGGGCCGCTGTGATGATCAACCGTTCCCGCTCCGCCCGCTCGCGTTCCTTGCGCTCCTGAATCGACATGCCGACAACTCTAGCATCGCTAGCACTTCTGTCGATGCTCTAAATCCGGGCGGCGGGCGGGCCGCCGCCCGGAGCCACCTGGTCAGGCGATGGTGCAGGTCGTGCCGCCCAGGGTGAAGGAGGTGGGTTTGCCGGTGTTACCGGTGTGAGTGGCCTGGAAGCCGAAGTTGGTGGAGGCTCCGGGCGCGATGGTGGCGTTGTAGCTGACGTTCCTGGCCGTGACCTGACCGCTGGAGGGGGAGACGGTGGCGTTCCAGGCGGAGGTGACCGTCTGCCCGCCGGGGAGGGTGAAGGTCAGGGCCCAGGTGTTGATCGGGGACGCGCTGGTGTTGGTGATGGTGACGGATGCGGTGAATCCGGTGTTCCAGCTGTTCATGGTGTAGGTGACGCCGCAGGGTCCGCCGGGCGTCGGCGTGGGAGTCGGGGTGGGTGTCGGGGTGGGTGTCGGCGAAGGGCCGGTGGACCCGCCGTCCAGGCCGAAGAACTGGATGACCCCGGCGGCCATGCCGCCCTGCGGAAGGCTGTGCCCGATCCCTTGGATGCTGACGCCCTCGACGGCGACCATGGTGCCGGTGCCGCCGTAACGGGTCCGGGTCCAGGACGCCTGCGGGTGGTCGGTGAACGTGGGCGTCTGGCTGAGGCCGTGGACGTCGGTCCACTGCTTGATCTCTTCCTGGAAGTTCGGGTAGCGGAGCGTGGCGTCCTCGGTGCCGTGCCACAGTTGCATGCGCGGACGCGCCCCGGTGTAGCCGGGGAAGGCGCCGCGTACGAGGTCGCCCCACTGCTGCGGGGTCTTGATGATGGTGCCGTTGGCGCAGGCGCTGTTCCAGCTGGAGCCGTCGGTGGTGGCGAAGCAGCCGAACGGCACGCCCATGAACGCCGCCCCGGCCTTGAAGACGTCGGGATAGTCGCCCAGCAGCACGTTCGTCATCATGCCGCCCGAGGACGCGCCGGTCACGTAGACCCGGGAGGCGTCGCCGTTGTTGTGCTGCTCGACATACTTGACCATGGACACGATCCCCACCGGGTCGCTGCCGCCGTCGTGCTTGAGCGCCTGTGGCGAGGAGACGTCGAAGCAGGATCCGCTCCTGGTGGCGGAGGGGTAGATGACGATGAATCCGTACCTGTCCGCCAGCGAGGCGAACTCGGTCCCGGAGTAGAAGGCCGGGCCGGAGCCCGTGCAGTAGTGCACGGCCACCAGGATCGGCGGCCGGGCCGCGACGTTGTTCGGTACGTACACGTACATCCGCAGCCCGCTGGGGTTGGTGCCGAAGTTGGTCACCTCGGTGAGCGAGGCCGGCGAGGCCGGCGGCGCCATGGTCAGCCACGCGATGACGAACATCGCGGCGGCGATCAAGGCGCCGAGCACTCTGGTGGTCATCCTCATCCGCTGCCCCTCTCTCGATGCGACCCCGAAATATTCGGAGTATTCTTAAAAACTTTTCGAGAGACAAGGACCCAAGTGGGCCGCCATGCCCGGCATTCGAGTGACCTGGGGAATCTGCTTAACCCAGGCTCGGATTCTTGAAAGTTTCGGAAATCACCTGGTCAGGCTGGTACGTAGGTGTGCGCGTACGGCGGGGGTCAGCACCTGGCCGGCCCGTTCCACCATGAGCGTCATGTGGTACGCCACGAGCGCCATGTCGCAGTCAGGCGCGACGAGAACGGCCAGGCATGAGCCGTCGCTGATCGACATCGTCAGCAGCAGCCCATGCTGCATCTCCACCACGGACTGGGTGACGGTGCCGGCCTCGAAGACCCTGGCCGCTCCCAGCGTCAAACTCACCAGCCCCGCGGCGATCGTGGCCAGTTGCTCGGCCCGGTCGGCGGGAAAGGCCGCCGAGACCGCGAGGGGCAGTCCATCGGATGAGACGACGATCGCGTGGGCGACGCCTGGGACGGTGCTGACGAATTCAGTGACCAGCCAGTCGAGCCCATGCCCCACGTAAGTCAGGTCGTTCATGCACCCAGTTCCCTGTTCATGGGGCCAGTAGAAGGGGCCCTGCCCTGACTGATGTCCTCGCGCGCGGCCCGGAGGCCCTTCTGGAAACTCGCCAGGCGGTTGCGCGCCCGGTCGGGTGAGATCGGCGGCGCCGGCGGGACGTCCTTCGGCGCGGTGGACGCGCCGGCCGAACCCGGCACGAGGTTGGCCTTGGGCACCCGTCTGGGCAGCCCGGCGGCCGTCGCGCCGTCACGTACCGGCTCGACCGCGGCCGCCGCGGCGTGCCAGCCGGCATCCGCCTGGGCGGAACTCCAGTTCGCGCCGCTTTCACCACGCTCGAACCAGGCCGACTCGATCGACTCGTAGATCGGCAGGTACTCATCACCCCCGGAGGCCGGCCGCACGGCCGGGATCGGGCCGGTGGCGGCCGACTCGGTCTCGGGGAAGTCGTATCCGGCCCGCGCCGGGCCGTCCACGCGGTCGCCGAGGCTCCTGCTCGGCGGCTGGTCGCCAGTGGGCCATTTCGGCGGGTCGTTATCGCCGGACCAGCCGACCGGCGTTCTCGACGGCGTCCAGATGTCGCCGGTGTCGTAGGAGCCGAAGCTCGCGCGCGGCACGGCCGGCCGACCGGTCTCGGCAGGCCGCGGGGGCGGCGAGGGCCAGGCGCCTGCCGAGCCCGGAGGATTGGAGGGATACGACGGGTGTCCCGGGCCCATCTGGTACGTGGCCGCCGGCAACGGCGGCGGCGTGGAATAGGCCTCCTCGCGGCCCCCGACGGGCATGCCGGCGTAGGCGGGCGAAGGCATGCCCAGCAGCGCCTCCGGAATCAGCACCATGGCGGTGAGACCGCCGGAGCCGTGCGGGCGCAGCTGTACGCGGATGCCGTGCCGGTGCGCCAGCCTGGCGACCACGAACAGGCCCATGCGGCGCGACACCGAGACGTCCACGATGGGCGCGTTGGTAAGGCGGTCGTTGGCCTGGGCCAGTTCGTCCTGGGTCATGCCGATGCCGGAGTCGGTGATCGACACCATCACGCCGCCTCCGTCAATGCGGCTGCCGGAGACCGTCACGCGAGTCTCGCGGGGCGAGAACGACAGCGCGTTCTCCACCAGCTCGGCCAGCAGGTGGATGACGTCGTTGACGGCCTGACCGGCGACGGCAACGCCGTCGGGCACCTGCAGGACGACCCGCTCGTAGTTCTCGACCTCCGACAGGGAGGCGCGGGCCACGTCGACCAGCTTGACCGGCTGGCTCCAGCGGCGCGGCGGGTCCTGACCGGCGAGGACCAGCAGGTTCTCGCTGTTACGGCGCATACGGGTGGCCAGGTGGTCCAGCTTGAACAGGTTCGCCAACCGGCTCTCGTCCTGCTCGCCCTGCTCCAGCCCGTCGATGAGGGTGATCTGCCGCTCGACCAGCGTCTGGCTTCTGCGCGAGAGGTTGACGAACATCGCGTTGACGTTGCTTCGGAGTCGGGACTCCTCACCGGCCAGCCGGACGGCTTCCCGGTGTACCTCGTCGAACGCCCGCGCGACTTCACCGATCTCGTCCGTCGACGAGATGGCGATCGGCGGCACCTGGGCATCGTCCGCGCTGACCTCGCTGGTGCGGAGCTGCCGAACGAGCTCAGGCAGCGTTTGGCCGGCGACCTTGAGCGCGTCTCCGCGCAACCGCCTGAGCGGCCGGACGAGCGAGCGGGCCATGACGGCGGTGACGGCGAGGACCAGGATGATCAGGGTGATGACGAGGGCGATGTTGAGCCCGGCCACGTACTGGTCGTTGCCCTGGACGTCGGCGCTGATGGTGGCGACCTGCTGCGACATCGCCTTCTGCACGGTGTGCGCGCTGTCGACGGTGTCGCTGATGGACTCGAACCAGCGGGCGACGTCGTCGGTGGTCGAGGTGTCGAGCCGCCGCAGGGACAGGCCCGTGTTGGTGAGGAACACGGCCCTGTTCATGTAGAACTCGCCCCGGCCGACCTTCACGCTGGCGACCGTGTTGTCGAAGAACTGCCGCTGGGCGACGGTGGCCACGGTGCGGAACGAGGTGCGTTCGCTCTCACGCCTGGAGCGGGCATCGAGGAACGCTTTGTACTCGGGTTCTTCGAACGACCCTCTGACCAGCGCGATCATCAGCAGGCCTCGCAGTTTGGAGGTCTCCTCCTCATAGCGGGCGATGGCTCGCAGGGCCGCGGTCGTGGAGATGAGCTGCTCGTCTGTCGAGCCCTGTGTGACCTCGTCGTAGAGTTGCAGCATCTCGGCGATGGCCTCGGAATACTTCTCCATCGTCGGGAGCGGCGGCAGCAGTGTGCCGGCCACGGTGGCTCGCAGCGAGGCGAGCTGGGTCAGCCTGGTGCGTATGGTGGCCAGCTTCCTGCGGCCGAGATCGGACAGCGAGTCCTCGGCCGTCGCGGCGGCCGCGTTCGTGCGCGCCACGCTGGCGTTCACGATCCCCTGCTGGGCCGCGAGCTGCTCCTTCTCGGCCGATGCCCTGTTGGAGGCGACGAACTGCGCCGAGAGGTCACGTTCGAGGGCCATCTCGCGGGACAGCTCGCCGAGTTGCGCGACGAGGGAACTCACGTTGCTGATGTGCTGATACTGCTGTGCGCTGCTGATCGAGGTGGCGACGCGTAGCCCGCCCAGCATAACGGCTACCAGGGTGGGAATGGCAATGAGAGAAATGAGGCGGGTTCGCACCCGCCAATTGCGCAAGGCCATTGCGCTACCGCGGGCGGGCGCCGAGTCGGTTGACTTCGAATTCGCTACTGAATGTCCCGGCAGAGCGGGGGCCCCGACGCGTCCGTGTTTGGTCGTCGTTGTCCTCACTGGTGGCAACCTCTCGCGTGGCCTGCTACAGGGAATTCGTCACGGAATTCGTCACACTGTCGAGTTAGTGCAGGCAAGTTGATCACGAAGTCGAGAGGTTAGCCAACTCCTCGGAAGTTTCAACGGGTCCAACGCGATATTTTTTTGTTGATACTTTAATCATATTTTACATTACAGTGCATATATCTGAAAAATCATGCCAATCCGGGCATGTGATCATCAACAGTACTCTAAGTACATAGAGTCTATATCTCCACATATATTGCGTTTCATTGAAATATTTGGATATGCGTGGCATGGCGCTTCAGGTTTGATCTTCCCTCCGCTACGCTTCACGCTCGGCGTTCTCGATGTCGGATCGCCAGACGCTGCTTCCCCTGGTAGGAGACCCCCCGATGACCCGCACACTGCGCTGTCGCGCCCTTTTTCTCGGCGCCGCAGTCGCTCTCACCCTTACCGCCTGTGGTGGGAACAGCGACTCTCCTGGCGCGTCGGCCAATAGCAACGGCTTGGAGAAGACCACCATCAAGGTCGGTGCGCTACCGATTCCTGACGCTGTGTCGCTCTATATCGCCAACGCCAAGGGCTTTTTCAAGGAAGAGGGCCTGACGGTCCAGCCGGTCACCATCACTGGCGGAGCGGCGGCGATTCCGCAGGTCAAGAGCGGCGCACTGGACATCTCTCAAACCAACTACGCCTCGACCTTCCTGGCCGTCAGTAAGGGTGAGAAGCTCAAGCTGGTCGCGGACGCGTACCAGGCCGGTCCGAACACCTTCAACATCATGGTTCCGAAGGATTCACCGATCAAAACGGTCGCTGACCTCAAGGGAAAGACCGTCCTGGTCAACAATCTCCGGAACATCGCCACGCTGGCTGTGACTACGCAACTCAAGGTGGCGGGACTTACCGAGAACGACGTCAAGTTCGCCGAGAAGCCGTTCCCCGACATGGGCAACGCGATTACCAGCGGGCAGGCTGACGCCTGCTGGATCACCGAGCCGTTCATCACCGCCAACCAGAGCAAGCTGGGCTTCCGCAAGCTGGCCGACACCATGACGGGCGAGACCGAGGACCTGCCGATCGCGGGCTGGATGGCCACCGACGAGTGGGCGAAGAAGAACCCGAAGACGCTGGCCGCCTTCCAACGGGCGATCGGCAAGGCTCAGAGTCTCGCGTCGAGTAACCGCAAGGAGATCGAAGCGATACTGCCCACGTACACGAAGATCGACGCGAAGACCGCCTCGGTCATCACGCTGGGCACTTTTCCGAGCGAGCTGAGCGCCACCCGACTGCAGAAAGTGGCCGATCTCATGCTCGACTACAAGTACCTCACCAGTGCTTTCGACGTGAAGTCGATCATCGCGGCACCGTCGAGCGGATGACCCGTGCACAACTGCTCCGCGGCGTCGTGGGCGCCGCGGGCTTTCTCGCCGTCGGCGAGCTGGTCATCCGGTTCGGGCTGAGCCGCGACCTGGTCTTCCCGCCGCCTTCGGCCATCCTGTACGAGGCGGTGCTCCTCCTGGCCGACCGAGACTTCCTGACGGGAGCGCTCACGACGCTCACGAACTGGGCGCTCGGCCTGCTGGTCGCGGTGGCGGTGGCCGTCCCGGCGGGCGTCCTGCTCGGCGCGCTGACCCCGATGGAGCGCGCCCTCCGGCCGCTGCTGGAGTTCCTGCGACCCATCCCCTCTGTCGCGATCATTCCGCTGGCGATCCTGCTGATCCCGGAGGACGAGCTGATGAAGGTCTCCGTCATCGTCTACGCGTCCGTCTGGCCGATACTGATCAACACGTTGTACGGCATGCACGACGTCGACCCGCTGGCCAAGGAGTCCCTGCGCAGCTTCGGATTCGGGAGGCTGGCCGTGCTCGGCAGGGTGAGCCTGCCCAGTGCCGCGCCCTTCGTCGCCACCGGCATCCGGATCGCCGCCGGGATCGCGCTGATCATCGCCGTCAGCGCCGAGCTGCTCGCCGGAGGCGTCGCGGGCCTGGGGGTCTTCGTGGTCCAGGCGGGAAGCGGGAACAGGACCGACCTCATCATGGCGGCCACGTTCTGGGCCGGCGCGTTCGGCCTGCTGGCCAACGTGGCGTTACAGGCGGCGGAGCGCCGCCTGTTCCGCTGGCGCCTGGTGCGGACGGGGGCGGTGTCGTGAAGTCGCTCGCCAGGTCCTGGGTGATCCTCGCCGTCATCGTCTTCTGGGAGCTCGTCGCGCGGCGGCTCGAGGACACGGACTTCCCGCCGCCCACCACGATCGTCTCCCGCATGTACGAGCTGTGGTTCTCCGGCCCGGCCGCCCGGCTGTTCCTCACAGACGACGCCTTGGGCAACATCCTGCCCAGCCTGGGACGCATGTTCTCCGGGTGGATCCTGGCCTCGCTCATCGGAGTGGTGCTGGGAGTGCTCCTGGGGCGCTCGCGGGTGGCGACCGACTACGTGAGCGTGCTGATCGAGTTCGGCCGTGCCATTCCGCCGCCGTTGCTGCTGCCGCTGTTCATCGTGTTGTTCCAGGCGGGCCTGCGGATACAGCTCGCCGTGATCGTGTCCGGTGTGATCTGGCCGGTGCTGCTCAACTCGATGGACGGGGCCAGGTCGGTGGACCGGACCTACACCGAGACCGCCACCGTCTTCGGGCTGTCGAGGGCGCAGCGCCTGGGCCGGATCGTCATCCCCGCCGCCTCACCCAAGATCTTCGCGGGCCTGCGGCTGAGCCTGTCGCTCGCGCTGATCCTCATGGTGATCTCTGAGGTGTTCGGCAGCACGGACGGCATCGGCTACCAGCTGCTGACGGCACAGCGCAGCTTCGACACACCCGCGGTGTGGGCGACGATCGCGCTGCTGGGGATGCTCGGCTTCATCGTGAACGCGCTTTTCGTGGTGGCGGAGCGCCGGGTGCTGGTCTGGCACAGGCAGGCCACCCAGACGCCATGACCTCTCTTGGAACCCCTTGGAACCTTTTGGAAGGGACACATGCCACACTCTGACAGCCTCCTCTGGAGATCTGTTTCCGAAATTTCGCGATTCGCGGCTTTGTTGACCATGGCGGAGCTGGGCGTCGCCGACCATTTGGCGGACGGCCCGCTCGACACCGATGAACTGGCCAAGAGGTGCGGGGCGCACGCCCCCTCGCTCCGCCGGGTCCTGCGTGAGCTGGCGAGCATGGGGGTCGTCCACACAGTCGGCGCCGACATCTACGGCCTGACCGACATGGGCACCACGCTCCGCTCCGACGTCCCCGGCTCGATCCGTTCCTCGATCCGCGCGCTGGGCGAGGAAGGCTTCTGGTACGCGATGGGCAAGCTGCCGGACACGGTGCGCCAGGGCAGCTCAGCATTCGTCGCGAAGTACGGGAAGTTGTACGAGCATCTGGCGAAAAATCCTGATGTGGGCCGCATATTCGACGACTACATGGCCACCAGGGCGATCACGTTCACGGACGGCCTGGTCAAGCGGTACGACTTCGCGGGCATCGAGACCATGGTGGACGTCGCCGGGGGCAGTGGCCACATTATGGCCACGGTCCTGCACGCCAATCCGGGCATGCGCGGCATCCTCTTCGATCTCGACCAGGTGGCGGCCCGGGCCAGGAACCTGCTGGCCACCGAGGGCCTGGCCGATCGGTACGAGGTCGTGGCCGGCGACTTCTTCGCCTCGGTTCCGGCGGGCGCGGACGCCTATCTACTGGCGAGCATCCTGCACAACTGGGACGACGGCGACGCCCTGCGGATTCTGCGCAATGTCCGCCGCGCGATGAACCCCGGCGGGCGGGTGCTGGTGCTGGAGGTGGCACTGCCCGACGACGAGGCGCCGCATCTGGGCAAGGATCTCGATCTGCGCATGCTGGCCATCTTCAACGGCGGCCTTGAGCGCAGCCGGGAGGAGTACGCGACACTGTTCGAGCAGGCCGACCTGGAGTTGGCGGAGGTCATCGAGCTGGGTGCGGGAGCGAGCCTCCTTGAGGCCAGGCCCGTCTGAGGCAGGCCTCCTGAGCGGATCCGCGGCCGTTCGCTACCCGATATGACCGATAGGACCACCGGAGGGTGACGCCTCGGGCGGTGACGCCGCGGGCGGGCGAGCCGCCCGCGGCGCTACCGGATCACTGGACGGTGATCTTGTCCACTTCGACGGTGATCCCCTTGACCTGCGGGGTCGAGGTGGCCGTCGTCACGTTGCCGACGCCCGGGCTGACCCCCTTGATCTTCATCGAGTAGGTCAGGGCACCGCCGGGCGCGCCGGGTGTGCTCGTGACCACGAGGTCCTGGGTGGGCGGCCCGGAGATCTGGTCGCCCGCCGTACCCTCGTCGTTCTCCGCGCCCACGGTCAGTCCCGCGCCCGCGGGGGCGTCGCCCGGCAGGTTGGCCGGGTCGTAGGCGTAGCTGATGTCCTCCACGCCGTTGAGCCCGATCCACTGCTGGAACACCTTGAGGCTGCTCGTACCGAAGGTGTGGACCCGCCATTCCAGCACCAGCCAGCGGCTGACGCCGTCGGTCAGCGTCCCGGCGAAGACGCCGGGGGCGCCGGTGCCGTCGAGGTCGGTCCAGTAGGAGGCGAGCACGGCGTTCGGCCGCGCCGGGTCGGGCAGTGTCTGCGGGAGGAAGGCGATGTCGTCGGCGCCGTTGGTTCCGCCGGCGACGCTGTAGCCGTTGGAGACCACGCCGATCCTGGTGTAGGTCTTACCGGCGAAGGTAAAGGCGGGCACCGTGAAGTTCAGCGCCTGCTCGTCCCCGATCGGCGTCGGTGTGATGCCGAAGGCGTCCAGCGGAAGATATCCGGCAGGACCCGCACCCGGCGCGATGGTCGGCTTGTCGGGCTGGCGGCCGGGCAGTGTCGCCTTGGCCGTCGCGATCTGGGTCCCGATCTTGGTGGCCCCGGTCACGCTGTTCAGCCGCAGGCGTGCGTCGAGTGTGCTCAGCGCGGTCACCTCGGTGCTGGACAGGCTGTTGTTCTGCACGGTGACCGTGCAGGTGGACTCACCGGTGTTCCTCGGGATGGTGGCCGGCGCGCAGGTCTGGTCGACCGGCACGATGCCTTCCTGGCGGAAGAAGGCCACCGGCAGGTGCAGTGCCCGCGAGCCGCCGACCTGCTTGAGGTTCACCTGGCCGAAGTACTGCCCGTCGGGCAGGTCCGGCGCGGTGATGACCACCGTCAGCTTCGTGCTCTTGCCCGGTGCGACGGTGAAGCGCGCCGGCAGCACCGTGATGTTGGCGCCGCTGACGGTCGTGGCCGAGGCGGAGAAGGTGAGCGACTTGCTGGTGGTGTTCGTGACCGTGCGCTTGGCGGTGATGAGACCGGGCATGGTCGGCGCGTTCACCGAGGGCAGGTTGAGGTCGATCCTGTTGAGCGGGTCGGTGGCCGAGGCGATGAAGTTGGCCGCGCTCTCGTCCAGGGTCAGTCCGGGGTCACCGGCCTTGGTCAGGTCGATGCGCCCGCCGCCCATGTCGAACGGGTCCGCGGGGGTGACGCGGTCCTGCTTGGTGACCGCGGTCTTGGCCGTGGTCTCCAGAGCCGACTTCACCTGTCCCGGTGTCCAGGTCGGATGCAGGGCGAACACGAGCGCGGCCGAGCCGGTCACGTGCGGCGCCGACATGGACGTGCCCTGGATGACCTGGTACAGGTTGCCGGGCGGCCCTTCGAGCGGTGACTCGGGAGTCGGGGTCATGCCCGCCAGGATGTGCAGGCCGGGCCCGGTGACGTCGGGCTTGAGGAAGTCCCCGCCGGGACCGCGCGAGGAGAAGTAGGTCATCACGTCGCCCTGCCAGCTGGCCTTGACCCCCTGGGTGAACGACGCCGTCGCGCCCGGATGCGCGGACAGGAAGCTCATGAGTACGTCGGTCTCGGGCTTGTTGACGTGCACCGACGGGACCCAGTGGGCGTCGGTGAAGACGTCGAACGGGAAGGCGTTGTAGAGGATCATCCCCGCCGCGCCGCCCTGCTTGACGTTGAAGCTCTTCAGCACCCGGTTCGGGCCGCGCTCGCAGGCGACGATCTTCCCGGTGAAGATCCCGGCCGGCGCCGGGGTGTCACACAAGGAGTTGGAGTACGGCGGAGCGGACGCCAGCACCACCGGCAGCGGCGAGGCGAGCCCGGAGGTGACGGACGCGCCCTTGATCGTCGCCGTGGCGCCACCGCCGGACAGCGTGATCGCGGACTGGAACGTTCTGGTCTGCGTGGACGCGGCCACCGTGGTCACCCACGGGCTGCGGTGGTCGGTGGTGTTGGCGCCGGGCCCCGAGTTGCCCGCCGACGCCGAGACCAGCACGCCCGCCGCGTACGCGTCGAGGAAGGCCAGCTCGACCGGGTCGCTGTAGGGGTCGGAGCCACCGGAGATCGAGAAGTTGATGACCCGGACGCCGTCCAGAATGGCACGTGCCACCGCCTGCGCTGAGTCGGACGGGAAGCAGCCCTGCGCGCCGCACACCTTGTAGACCGAGACCTCGGCGGCGGGCGCGATGCCGTGGATCGGGCCGCGGCTGATCCCCATCGGGTTCGCGTCGGCCACCGGGCCGCCGGCCGACGTGGTGGCGGTGTGGGTGCCGTGCCCGTTGGAGTCACGGGCGCTGTCGGGGTAGACCTCGCCACCGAAGACCGCGTTGTAGGTCTCCAGGAACGGCTGCCCGCCGATCAGCTTGTTGTTGCAGGTGAAGGGATCGTTGGCCGGGGTCAGCGGGTTGTCGCCGAAGTCGCAGACCCGGGGCGTGCCGTCCTTGGTCGGACCGGGCGCGGGCAGGCCGGTCGGGGCGGCGAACTGGGGGTGCTCGGGCCAGGCGCCTGAGTCCAGCACGCCCACGATCACGCCCTTGCCCGCGGAGTTGCTGCCCCCGAGCTGGTTGTAGATGGTGTTGGCGCCGATGAACTCCGGGCTGGAGTCGGTGAGGAGCTGCTGGGGCTTGTCCTCCTGTACGGCGACGGCGCCGGGCAGCTTCAACACCTCGGCCGCCTTGTTGCCCGGGATCCGGAGCGCGATGCCGCCATAGACGGTCCTGACCCGCTGGCCCACCACGGCCCCTGGGACCTTGCCGGCCAGCTGGTCGAGGAACGCCTTCTCCACGCTCTCGATGTGCTGGCCGTACTTCTTGGCCTCGGCACTCCTGGTGTCGAGTGCCTTGCCGGTGACGGCGGGACTGGTGCCCGGCAGACCGGGCAGCCCGCCCCGATAGGCGGCGAGCGAGTCGTAGTCCAGCTTGACCATGATGTTGATCGGCGCCGGCGACGTGGTCCGTAACAGCGCCTGGTCACTCTTGGCGAGCTTGCCCGTCGGGGACTTGGCGCCCTCGACGAGCTGGGCGCCGGTGACGGGGGTGGCCTGCCACTTCCCGTTCGCGGGAGAGGGGGTGGGGGTGGCCCGCGCCGCTGCCGGGCTCATCACCGCCACCATGCTCAGGCCGATGACCACCGACGCGAGCCGCCGCGCACGGGATAAGCGGGGACTGGATAACACAAGTTCCTCCTCGTCGAGGCTGCATGGACTCACCACGCGCCAAGGAGGCGTCAGGTCACCCTGCGTCGAGGCACACCGGAGAGATCACTGAACCCTCCCCGGTGGGTGACAAGCCGTATGAGTCGCCCGGTGGGGCGGCTCGGTACCGACCGGAGTGTAACCAGCGATCACCCGGCCGAGAACCCCACTGAGTTGCCATAATCCGGCGGGCAATTTGGCTATTCGTACGGCTCGGCCGGCTGATCGATCTTCACTACGTCGGTAGCGGTCATGTCAGGGATTACGTAGCCGTTGGGGATCTTGCCTTTCCACGGGATCCATGAGCCGGTGACCTGTACCCAGGAGTTCTCCCTCGGAGCCGGTACGCCCCGGACCGCCACCTTCAAGGCGAGGGCGTCGGCGGCGCAGCAACTCATCTGCATCCTGGTGACGTACCAGAGATTCTTCTTCTTCGACGGCACCACGAAGCCGGTCAGCTTGACCTGCCGGCCCGCGAGCGACGTGCCGGCGGGGTCGTAGGCGCGCCCGATGAACTCGCCGAGCGCCAGCTGGGGCGCGCCGTCGGAGAGCTTACGAAAGGCCGCGGGGGCGGGCGGGCGCGGCGCGGGCGCGTCGTCCTCGCCGCCTGCCGCGAACGAGCCCAGCGCGGGAGGTGCGATCAGCACGATGGCGAACACCGGCACGGCCAGCAGCCACGCCACCCGTGACCCGTGGTCGTGACCGTGGTCGTGCCCATCACCCTGCCCGCGCCACTGCCTGACCAGGGACACCAGGGCGAGGATCGCCAGCACCACCCCGGCTCCGACGAGTAACGGCCGGAAACCCGGTTTGACGTAGTTGACGTACGTAGTGGAGAAGGCGGAGATGTTCAGCAGCGCCCCGCCGAGGATCAGCAGCATCAGACTCTGCGTCTGGCGTTTCACAGCAGCACCCATCCGGTGACGAAGCTGACGCCGATCGCCAGCGTCAGCGTGAGTGGCACGAAGCGCCAGGCGAAGGGCCGCCCGAACGTACCCGCCTGCAACGCGATCAGTTTCAGGTCGACCATCGGCCCCACCACCAGGAAGGCGAGCTTGGCCGTGGGCGAGAAGGCGGTCAGGGAGGCGGCCACGAACGCGTCGGCCTCCGAGCAGATCGACAACAGCACCGCCAGCAGCGCCAGCACCAGCACGGACAGCACTGGAATCCCGGCCACGGAGGTGAGCCACGAGCGGGGGACCACCACGTTGAGCGTCGCCGCGGTCAGCCCGCCGACGACCAGGAACCCGCCGGTATGCAGCAGGTCGTGGCACATCGCGTCCACGAACGCGCCCCACTTGCCATGCCCCGGCGCCGCGGTACGGCGGGGCACCGGCAGCCACTCGGTGCGCCCGAACCGCGCCCAGATCCAGCCGGCCAGCACGGCCACGGCCAGCGAGGCGCCGAACCGCGCGACCACCATCGCCGGGTCGCCGGGAAAGGCCACCGCCGTGGCCACCAGCACAACCGGGTTGATCGCCGGCGAGGCGAGCAGGAACGCCAGCGCCGCGGCGGGCGCCACACCACGCGCCATCAGCCCCGAGGCCACCGGCACCGAGGCGCATTCGCACCCGGGCAGCACCGCGCCCGCCACCCCGGCCACCGGCACCGCCGCGTAGGTCTGACGCGGCAGGGCCCTGGTCCAGAACGAGGCGGGCACGAACGCGGTGATGGCCGCCGACAACGCCACCCCGAACACCAGGAACGGCAGCGCCTGCACACACACTGCCACGAAGATGGTGGCCCATGTCTGCAGCACAGGAGCCGTGAGGTAGGGCGCCAGCAGGAACCGGCCCGCCACCAGCAGCGCGACCAGGCCGACGAACGACCACGGCAGCCACGACTCATGGGCGGGTCTGCGCCCCCACGAGTCCGGTGGGAGATGATCTTCCGCCTCGGGCCAATCCAGCGGGGTTCTCTGTGTCATCGTCCTCCCTGCCCAGCGCTCGGTTCTGATGACACGCGAGCAGCAGATTAGCGGGTTCCGCGGTGTCCTTGCCGCAGGCCGAAACCAAGGGTGCCCGGTTGTCACTGTCCCGGGGAGCCCTCCTTCGCCCAAGGCGCTCAGGCTTCGGACGTTCGGGGGACGGTGGGGGCCGTCGTGGCCGGCCGTGGTGCGGGCGTGGCGGTGACGTCCCAGTCGGTGTCGGACAGCCTGAGCGTGCGTACGCCCAGCCGGCCGAACACCACCGCGATCGCGCCGAGCGCGGCGAGCTCCACCGCGGCCGGCGGGTCATCGGGTAACACGTTGTGTACGATCACGACGGCGGTGATCAGCGCCGGGGCCCACCAGCCGATCAGCCCGGCTCGCCAGGCCGCCCAGGTCAGCAGCGCTATGCCGATGCCGAAGCTGGTCAGCAGGACGAAGAAGGTCACGAGCGCCGGGTCGGCGTTGAGCCTGTCCTCGAAGGCCCGCATCTGCGCCGGATCGCCGCCGGCCAGTGACCGCATGACGAGGTACACCGTGGCGAGTCCCATGTGTCCCAGCGCGCCGAGCAGGGTGCACAGTCCTCCCAGGTGGGCGAGCAGTGAGCCGCGGTCGCGAGCCTGGTGGACGATGCCGCCGATCGCGGGCACGGTGAGCACCGCCGATGCCAGCAGTGTCAGCGCCGAGGCGGTCATCAGTCCCGGTCGGCCGACCGCGGCGCCGTAGAAACCGGTTCCGCCGGTCGGGTCGAGTGGGTCTTGGGCTACCAGCAGCGTGCCGAGCCCGATCAGGCTGAGCCCCGCCGCGATGCGGCGGAGACGCCGGGCGTCGGAGAAAGCGGACATGATGTCCCTCCCGTGGTCGCGACCGCCTCGATGGCGGCCGACGCCTCAATGTCCTGCCGGGACGCCACCGCGGTCGTCAGTAGTACGGCTCGATCCGGGTCCGCCCACGGGATGACGGCAGCACCTGAAAACGTCGTCCCCCAGGCTGACTCGCCGCAGCTCCCCGCAGGCTTATCGTCAACCCATGGTCAGGCTTACCGCATCGCCGCACCGGCGCGACGTGCTCCTGGCGCTGGGCATCGCCGGCCTCGCCCAGGCGGAGGTGTGGTCCGGCGCCGTCGTGGGCGGCTCCCGGCCGGCGGTGGCCGCCACCGTGCTGGTGACGGGCCTGGCACTGGCATGGAGCAGACGGGCCCCGACGGTGGTGCTGGTGATCGTGTTCGGCGGCCAGATCGTTCAGGCCTCGCTCGGCGTGGACTCCAACAGCGGCTTCTCGACGCTGTTCGCCCTGGTCATCGCGGTCTTCTCGGCGGCCTTCCACGCGCGGCACCTCATGGCGGTCCTGCCCGTGTCACTGGGCCTGGCCGCGGTGGCGGTGCTGATCGAGAAGGGACCCTCGCCCGCCGACCTGCTCTACGCGGGTGTGTTCGTGACCGGTGTGTGGCTGGCCGGTCACGCGGTGAGCATCAGACAAATCCGCGCCGAGCTGTCCGAACAGCGGGCCGCGCAGATCAAGCGCGAAGCCGACTGGCAGGCGGCGGCCGCGGTCAACCAGGAGCGCGCCCGGATCGCCCGCGAGCTACACGACGTGGTGGCCAACAGCATGGCGGCGATGGCGCTGCACGTCGGCGGGATCCGCCGGCTCCTGCGGCCCGAACAGCAGGCCGAGCGGGAGGCGCTCCTGGTGGCCGAGCAGACCGGGCGTCAAGCGCTGACCGAGATGCACCGGCTCCTCGCCCTGCTCCGCGAACCGGACGCACCCGTGTCGCACACCTCCCTGCCACGGCTGGCCGACGCCGGTGACCTGCTCGAACCGCTCCGGGCGGGCGGCCTGAGGGCCGAGCTGCGGGTTGAGGGCACTCCCTTACCGCTGCCGCCCAGCATCGACCTGTCGGCGTACCGGATCTTGCAGGAGGCAATCACCAACGTGGGCAAGCATGCCGACGCCACCCGGATCGACTGCGTGATCCACTACGGCGACAAGACGCTACGCCTCGATGTCCTCGACGACGGCAGGCCACCGCAGGCGGACGGTGGGTCACCACGGACTGACGGCAGGTCAGCACGGACGGACGGCAGGTCACCACCAGCCGACGGGCCGACGCCTTGGAGCGGCCACGGACTTGTCGGGATGCGCGAACGGGTCGCGCTCTACGACGGGACACTGGAGGCCGGTCCGCAGCCGGGCTGCGGCTACCGTGTCACCGCCGTCCTCCGGCTGACCGGTCAGTCCGGGCAGTCCAGGCAGTCCGGGCAGGGCTCATGACGATCCGCGTGCTTCTGGCCGACGACCAGCAGATGATCCGCGCCGGGCTGCGCCTGATCATCTCGGCGGAGCCCGACATCCAGGTGGTGGGCGAGGCCGGTGACGGGCTCGGCGCGGTGACCGCAGCACGCAGGCTCCGCCCGGACGTGACACTCATGGACATCCGCATGCCCAGGCTGGACGGCATCCAAGCCACCCAACGCCTCTTCGCCGACACCCCGCCGCCGACCCGCGTCATCGTCCTGACCACGTTCGACATCGACTCGTACGTCTACGAGGCGCTTCGGGCGGGGGCGAGTGGCTTCCTGCTCAAGAACGCGCCCCCGGAAGACCTCGTCCACGCCATCCGCGTCGTCGCCTCCGGCGCGGGGTTGCTCGACCCGGCCGTCACCCGGCGGGTGATCGAGGAGTTCGCCCGCACCCCCGCACCACTCCCGCCGCCACCGCAGGTCGCCAGCTTGACCGCACGCGAGCTCGAGGTCCTGCACCTGGTCGCGCGC
The DNA here is from genome assembly GCF_040649695.1 of Nonomuraea sp. NPDC048901. Classification (NCBI taxonomy): domain Bacteria; kingdom Bacillati; phylum Actinomycetota; class Actinomycetes; order Streptosporangiales; family Streptosporangiaceae; genus Nonomuraea; species Nonomuraea sp. NPDC048901. Next base: position 156,549 of record NZ_JBEZFW010000003.1, read on the forward strand.
GGCCTGTCCAACGCGGAGATCGGGGCCCGTCTGTACGTCAGCGAAGCCACCGTCAAGACCCACGTCGCCCGGATGCTCACCAAACTCGCCCTCCGCGACCGCGTCCAGGCCGTCGTGTACGCCTACGAACACGGCCTCATCCGCGCCGGCAACTGACCCACGACGCTCCTGTCCGAGCACGACAGCGCTGCCCGGCGGCACCCACACCACCACTCACCTCGTCGCATGTCCACGACCTCATCGTGCGCACCACGCCACCAACAGGCATATAAGCGACAAATTTGTGTTTTGTGTTATCTCAGTGGTGATGTTCCCGTCTCCTGGTCGGAGCATCGGAGTTCCGGATCGGGGTGATGGATGTACGCGCGCTCGACGTACGAGGTCGAAACGGTGCTGGCGGCCGGGGCGGGCGACCACGGAGCGGTCGACGAGCTGGTGAGGAGCCATCTGCAGCTCGTGTACAACATCGCCGGCCGCGCCATGAACGGCCACCCGGACGTGGACGACGTCGTGCAGGAGACCATGGCCAGGGTCGTGACCGGGTTGTCCGGACTGCGCGATCCCAGGAGCTTCCGATCCTGGCTGGTCGCCATCGCCCTGAACCAGGTGCGGGAGTGGCGGCGGGCCGCCGCCGCCACCACCAACACCGCCGCCCTCGACGAGGCGCTGGGCATGGCGGACGCCAGTGCCGACTTCGCCGGTCTCACCGTCACCCGGCTCGGCCTTTCCGGGCAGCGCAAGGAGACGGTGGAGGCCAGTCGCTGGCTCGACGCCGACGACCGTGAGGTGCTCACGCTGTGGTGGCTGGAGGCCGCGAACGAGATCACCCGGGCGGAGCTGGCAGCCGGCCTGGACCTGAAGGAGAGACACGCGGCCGTCCGCGTGCAGCGGGTCAAGCGGCGGCTGGAGTCGGCCCGCGCGGTGGTGCGGGCCCTCTCGGCCCGTCCCCCCTGCGCCGGGCTGGCGTACGTGGCCGATGGCTGGACGGGCACGCCGTCACCCCTGTGGCGCAAGCGGCTGTCGCGGCATGTACGCGAGTGCCGGATCTGCGCGGATCGTCTGTCAGACCTGGTTCCGGCCGACCGGCTGCTGGCGGGGCTGGGCCTGGTGGCCGTCCCGGCGGGGTTCGCGGTGGGCCTGCTGGAGATGGCGCGGACGGCAGCCGTACCAGTGCTGAAGGGCGGCCTGGTGGCGAAGGGGAAGGTGGCGGCCGGCGCGGTGGGTTCCTCGCTGGCGGCCAAGCCCGTCGCGATCGCGGCGGTCGGCACCGCGCTGATCGCCGGTGGTGCGGTGATCGTCCAGAACCTCCAGCCCGAGCCGCCGCCCCGGCAGGCCGCGCCGGTGATCGCGACCTCCGTCTCCGCCTCCTCCCCGCGCCCCTTGCGGAAGTCGAAGCCGACACCGAAGCCGACGCCGAAGCCGACGCCGACGCGGAGCCGTCCGGCGGGCCTGTACGGGCGCACCGTCGACACGGTGGACCAGGCGCCGCCCAAGGCTCGGCGTCCCGCCCCGCTGCCCCGGCGCGCCGCGGGCACGCTGGCCATCGGCGGGAAACACGGCTACTCGAGGTATGGCGGCGCCCCCCAGATAACGCACCGGGGCGACTACATCACCATCACCGGCAAGGGCTACTTCGAGGTCCGCTGGGGCATCCTCTACCGCAGCCGGCTCGGCGACTTCCGGGCCGCCACCTGGACCGGGCTGAAGGGCAAACTGTTCCACGTCGCGTCTGGCGGTGGGCGGCGGATGGACGACGAGCAGGCGCCGGGCGTCACCTGGATGGGCGCTCCCGAGACCGGCTTCGTCCGGCTGCCTCCCGGTCAGCAGCAGATGTGGCAGAACGAGTTCTACTACCTGGACGGCCGGGTCACCATCCACAACAACGAGAGCGGCACGGACATCGACCTCAACGTGGCGCCCCGGACCTGGAGCGAGGTCTGGCGGGACATCTCCACCGGGCTCGACCCCGCCAGGGGAATCGTCCGTTACGGCCTGACTCGCGACACCGGTGACGACCGTGCCCCCGTCCCGCAGTACGTCACCAGGGCGCGGCCCGCCGACCCCGCGACGGTGCCCCAGCGCAGTCGGGTCTCATCCTGAAATTTCTGTTATCAGCGGCAGGCGGCTCCGTCTCCTGTGACAAGAGTGACCCCTGGGAAAGGACTTCCATGACCACGCAGCCCTCCCGCCGGAGCCTGCTGAAGGCGGCCGTGACCGTGGGCGCGGGCGCCGCCGTACTCCCCGCCCTGCCCGCCGGCGCCTCGGCCGCGGCGCTCAGGCACCCCGGCATGCTGCACACGCAGCCGGATTTCGACCGGATGCGGGCCCAGGTGAACGCCGGAGCCCAGCCGTGGAAGGCGGGCTGGGACAAGCTGGTGGCCAACAGCCGCTCCAAGAGCACCTGGAAGGCTCGCCCGGTGGAGACGGTCGTCAGAGGCGGTACGGGGGCGAACCACGTGCAGCTCGCCATCGACGTGGCCGCCGCCTACCAGAACGCGCTGCGCTGGAAGATCAGCGGCGACAAGGCCCACGGCGACGCCGCCCGCGACATCCTCAACGCCTGGTCGGCCGCGCTGAAGGCGGTGACGGGCAACGCCGACCGTTTCCTCGCGGCGGGCATCCAGGGCTGGCAACTGGCCAACGTCGGCGAGATCATGCGCGGCTACCCGGGTTTCGACCTCGACCGCTTCAAGAAGATGATGCTCACCGTCTTCTACCCGCTGAACGACCGGTTCCTGCGGGGGCACAACGACGCCTGCATCACCAACTACTGGGCCAACTGGGACCTGTGCGCCATGGCCTCCATCCTGGCCATCGGCATTCTCTGCGACGACCAGGCCAAGGTCGACCAGGCCGTGGAGTACTTCAAGCACGGCAAGGGCAACGGCGCCATCATGAACGCGGTGCCGTTCCTCCACCCCGGCGGCCTCGGCCAGTGGCAGGAGAGCGGCCGCGACCAGGGCCATGCCAGCCTGGGCATCGGGCTGATGGGCGTGCTGTGCGAGATGGCCTGGAACCAGGGCATCGACCTGTACGGCTACGCCGACGACCGGTTCATGAAGGGCGCCCAGTATTTCGCCAAATACAACCTCGGCGAGAGCGTGCCGTTCACCACGTACAAGTGGGGGACCGGACAGAACTGCGCACCCCGTGAGCAGACGGAGGTCAGCGCGGCGGGGCGCGGCATGAACGACCCGGTCTGGGCGGTGCTCTACAACCACTACGGGGTCCGCCGGGGCCTGCCGGTGCCCCACATCGAGGCGTACGGCAAGCGGCTCGCCCCCGAAGGGGGAGGCGGGGACTACGGCGGCAGCAAGTATGACAACCTCGGCTTCGGCACGCTGACCTTCACCAGGGCCACGGCCGCGGGCGGGGGCGGGCTGCTGCCGACGGGCGTCTCGCGGGCCTTCCAGTCGGTCAATCGCCCGAAGGCGTACATCCAGGCCGCGGGTGCCGTGGGCCACATCGGGGCGACCGCGCTCGCGCTGCGCATCGTGCCCGGCCTGTCCGACGCCAAGGGATACTCCTTCGTCGACTCCGCGGGCCGATACCTGCGGCACAAGGACTTCCTGGTCCGATTCGACATCAACGACGGCACCGCGCTGTTCAAGCGTGACGCGACCTTCCACGCTCGCCAGGGCACGGTGGACGGCTCGGTGCGGCTGGAGTCGGCCAACTACCCCGGTCGGTTCGTCCGCCACCGCGATGATGCCCTCCGCCTGGACAAGGCAGAGGACACGACGCTGTTCCGCGGCGACAGCTCCTTCAAGCCGACCGCCTGACCTGGCGACGGCTCCTTCAGCCCGACCACCTGACCCGAGTGCCCAGGCGGCGGCGGTGTGACCGCGCCGCCCGGGCACCTTTCGTCAGATCTCGCAGTTGAGCTCGGTGTCGCCTCTGTCGGAGTCGCACGTGTCGGTGCCGCCGTCGGCGCTGATGGTGTCGTTGCCGCCGATCCCGTCGACGGTGCTGATGACGTCGTCGCCGTTGCCGCCCCGGATCTCGTTGGCCGCGGCGTTGCCGGTGATCCGGTCGGCGCCCGCGCCGCCGAACACCCGCTCCACGTCGCCGCCGACGTTGTCGCCCTCGCCGGCCGTGCCGTCGTTGGCCACCCCGTCCAGGGTGATGGTCTGGGCGGCGCCCCGGTTGTTGTACGCCGCCAGGTCCGATCCGGGACCGCCGGAGAAGCTGTCCCGGCCATCGATGCTGTCGGCCTGATAGATGTCGTCACCGCCGTTGCCGAACGCGGTGTCGTCGCCCAGGCCGCCGGAGAGGGTGTCGCCCGCGCTGCCGCCCCTGAGGGTGTCCCGGCCGGCCTCGCCGAACTGCTGCGTGGTCACCGCGGAGTTGTTGGTGATGGTGTCGTCCAGGTCGCCGGCGAAGATCCGGATGACGATGACGCCCTGGCACCGTACCTGGTTGGCCGTGACCTGCGAGCAGGCGCCGCCGTCGGCGCGGACCACGTCGCCGGTGTCGGAGACCAGTACGTTGCCGGAGGCGTCGGTGGAGACGGTGATGTTGTTCACCTTGCCCTGGGCCGCCACCACTTGGAGGTTGTTACCGAAGAGGGCCGCCAACGTGTCCGCGCGGGACGGTAAGGCGAAGACCGCTTGAACACCGGCCATGGTCGCGGCCAACGCCAGGATGGACAGAATCTTTCTCATGTGTGGTGCACACCTCTCTGAAGGGGATGTGCCGCAATTAGAGGGTATGCGCACGGTCCCGGGACAGGTAAAAGGGCGCATATTCTTTATGGCGCGGACAATTATGCGTATTGCCTGGTGGCGGGGCCGCGCGGTCGATATTCGTCCCGACAATGGAACTGAGTGGAACGGAATGGAACGCCGTAGCCGGGAGGCGTTCGCCGTCGAATATCGCGCCGATTCCCATGCAAGATCATGTACATCTGAGTCATACTCTGCTGCATATGGGGCGACGGAGGGCGGCGGATACGTGAGGCGGCTGCGCGGCTGGTGGCTCTTGGTGATCGCGGCGACGGCCAGCGCGGTCGTCTCCCTCCTGGCTTCGTCCATGCCCGCGCTGGTCGGCTCCGTGCTGGTGGGGGCGGTCAGCGGCGGGGCCGCGGTCCTCACCGTACGAGCCGAGCGCGCGATCGACCGGAACGCGGCCACGCAGCCGCAGCTCTACACCGGCGAACGCCGAAAGCCGCTCCAGGTGCGCGACATCGAAGACCCGCTCAGCCTCGGGGTCCACCTGGCGCCCCCGCTGACCGGGCCCGACGGCACGATCGACCGATGCCCGCCGTACACCCGCCGCGACCGGAGCGACGACCTGGAGCGGGCGCTGGCCGTGAGCAGGTTCGTCCTGGTCGTGGGCGAGTCGACGGCCGGCAAGACCAGAGCCGCCTACGAGGCGATGCGCGCGTGCCTGCCGGACCACACGTTCATCCGCCCGGTGGGCAAGCCGGACCTGCCGCAGGCCCTGGACCTGGCGCGGCGCCGGAGCAAGAGCGTCGTCTGGCTGGACGACCTGGACCTGTACCTGGGCGTGGACGGCCTGACGGCGGAGATGATCAGCCCACTGATCGCCGCCCCGGACCGTCATTGCGTGGTCCTGGCCACGATGAGGTCGCACGAGCGGGCTCGCTACAGCCCTCGGGCGAGCTCGGGTCTGAGCGACAGCGACCGGCAGGCGCACCGGTTGGCGGGAGCCGTGCTGAAGCAGGCGCTGGAGATCCGGATCGAGCGCCTGTGGTCGCCGGACGAGCGGCGGGCGGCGGCCGACGTCGACGATCATCGGATCCGCCAGGCGCTCGAGCATGGCGACCAGTACGGCGTGAGCCAGTATCTGGCCGCCGGCCCGCAGCTGTTCCAGGAATGGCTGGACGCTCAGGGCTCCTGGCCGGAGGGCCGGCCGCGCGGCGCCGCGCTGGTGAGCGCGGCGGTCGATGTACGGCGGGCGGGGGTGCAGCGGCCGGTGCCGCTGTCGTTGCTGCGCGAGTTACACGAGGGCTACCTGCGGCCCGGTGTTCGCCCGGAATCGTGGGAGCAGGCACTGGACTGGGCGACCCAACCGCTGCACTCGACCAGCAGCCTGCTCGTTCCGGCCGAGGACGAGCAGTATGTGGCGTTCGACTATCTGGCCGACGCTCTGGACGAGGCCCAGGGCCTGCCCGAGGTGCCGGGACAGACCTGGGAGGCGGTCGTCTCCTTCGTCACCGCGAGTGATGTCGTGGAGGTCGGCTGGTCGGCATATTTCCGGAACCGTACGGATATCGCCGAGCGTGCCCTTGACCAGGCGTTCGACGCGGGGCTTCTCGAGGCGGCGCTGGACTTCGCCCACATGATGAGTTCGGCCGGCCGCGATGAGGACGTGGTGAGCTGGCTGGAACGAGCCCTGGCCAGGGCGGCCGAGAGCGGCGCCCCGCCGGAGGAGGTGATCGCCCTCCGAGACCGGGTGGCCTGGTGGATCGGGGCGCGCTTTCACCAGAGCGGAGATCCCGCCCGGGCGCTCGACCTGGCGCGGGCGGCCGCGGAAGAGAGCGAACGCCTCCTGGGCGCGGAGCACGCGCAGACGTTGGCGTGCCGCCTGACGCTGGCCCGCCAGGTCGGCGCGGTGGGCCGCACGGAAGAGGCGCTCGCGCTGGCGGAGGAGCTGGTCGAGGTCGGTACGCGGGTGCACGGGGCGGACAGCGGCATCGTGTTCGGTGGACGGTTCGAGATCGCGATCTGGACCCGGTGGGGCGGGAATCCCCGCCGGGCGGTCGAGCTCTGGCAGGAGCTCGCCGCCGACAAGGTCGCGATCGGTGACAGCGAGATCGCCGACAGCCTGGACAACATCGAGGCCGCCCTTGAGGAGGTCGGCGACCCGCGGCTTGACGCGGATGCCGTCGCCTGGCTCGACGAACTGGGTGAACGTGTGCTCCAGGAGGGGGCGCTGGACGGCTGGGGCGCCATGACGCTGTTCACCAACCTGGCCTGGTGGGTGGGCGGCCGGATGGACGGGGCGGGAGATCACGAGCGGGCGAGAGAGATCGCCGAATGGGCCCTGGAGGTGGGCCGGAGCGTGTTCGGCGCCGGTGACGCGCATGTCCTCGCAGGGGAGGTCATCCTCGCGCACCAGCTCGGCAGGCTCGGCGACCCCGAAGCCGCGGTGCGGCGCTGCGCGCGAGCGGCCGAGGACGCGGCCCGGATCTATGGCGAGACCCATCTCCTCACCGGCTTCGCGCGATCCGTACTGAGCCGGTGGAGCCCGCAGGACTCAGCGGGATGAGATGACGCGGGATGAGGCGACGATGTCCGAGAGCCAGGCTTTCTCCGGTTCGAGCATGGATTCCGTGGAGAAGCCGGTCTCCGCCTCCACCTCGGCGATGTCGGCGCGCACCTGTGCCGCCTCGCTGTCGGCCAGGTGGTCGAAGATGGTCAGGGACCGCCGCCAGGTCTCGACGGCCAGCACCGGGCAGCCGGTCGCCGCCAGGGCCTGGCCGAGGATGTGCAGGGTGCGGGCCTCGGTGTTGCAGTCGCCGATCTCACGGCTGCGGTCCAGCGAGCGGAAGCACCAGCGGATCGTCTCCTCGTGGTCGCCCAGCGCGGCGTACGTGATGCACATGTCGGTCAGCGCGATGCCCTCGCCCCAGAGATTGTCGATCGCGCGGAAGGCGGCGAGCGCGGACAGATGGTGCTGGAGTGCTGTACGCGGCTGGCCGAGAGCGAGCAGCGCCCGGCCGAGCCCGGCCGAGGCGATGGCCTGACCCCAGTGATAGCCGAGGTCGGTGAAGATGGCCAGCGCCTCCCGGTGGCACACGACGGCCGCCTCCGCCGCGTCCAGGTCCCGGTGCACCAGGCCGAGCGTGTTCAGCGCGTTGCCCTGGCCCCAGCGGTCGCCGAGATCACGCTGGAGCGCCAGCGCGATCTCGGCGTGCGGGAGCGCGTCCTTGAACTGCCGGCGGTCCCAGTGAGCCAGCGCGAGGCTGGTGCGGATCGTGGCTTCGGCGTGCGCGTCGCCCAGCAGCAGCGCGGCCTCCAGGCCGATCTCGTTGCTGGAGATCCAGGAGTCCCAGTGCTTGCGCAGGTTGAAGAAGCTCCACAGCGCGCACGGCAGCTGCCATGCCACGCCGTACTGGCCGAGCGTGAAGGCCCGCCGTACGGCGGCCATGAGGTTGGCGTGCTCGGTCTGGAGCCAGCACAGCGCGGCGTCGTAGCCGGAGAAGGTGTACAGCTCGCACGACGGCTCCAGCGGCGGGAGCGGAAGGCCCTGATGCTGGGGGTTGAGCACCTGATCGGCCTGGTCGACGGTGTGGAGGTACCACGACAGCAGGCGCTTGACCGCGGCCAGCCGGTCGGCGTCGGACTCCTCGGCCTCGACCCGTTCGCCGGCGTAGACGCGCATCAGGTCGTGCATGCGATACCGCTCGACGCCGCCCGTCTCCAGCAGGCACCGGTCGGTCAGGATCTCGGCCAGCCGCCGTGCCTCGGCGGGCGGGACCCCGATCAGCGCCGCGGCGGCGCCGACCCCGAACTCCGTCCCGCTGTGCAGCCCGAGCAGCCGGAACGCCCGCGCGGCCCGCGGATCGAGCGCCTGGTACGACCACGAGAACACCGCCCGCAGGCTCATCTGCGGATCGTCGTCCACGTCGAGCAGGTCGAGGCGGGACCGCTCGTCGCGCAACTGGGCGACCAGGTCCGCCAGCCGCGCGCCGGACCGCCGGGTCACGTGCTCGGCGCTGATCGCCAGCGCCAGCGGAAGGTGGGCGCACAGCCGGGCCAGCTCGGCCGCGGCCTCGGCCTCGGCGGACACGCGCCCGGCGCCGAGGATCTTGCCCAGGAGCGTGTACGACTCCGCCTCAGGCAGCCTGCTGAGGAAGACGTGCCGCGCGTCATCGTGTACGGCCAGCCCGGCCAGGCGGGTGCGGCTGGTCACCAGCACCAGGCAGTCAGACCCGGGGAGCAGGGGTCGTACCTGGGCGGTGTTGCGGGCATTGTCCAGCAGCACCAGCACCCGCCGACCGGCCAGCGTGCTGCGCAGCAGCGCGGAGCGGGCCTCGACCGCCGTGGGGATCTGGTCGGCGGGTACGTTCAGGGACCGCAGCATCATCTCCAGGGCGGTGGCGGGCGCCATCGGCTCGCCGGGGCCGAACCCGCGCAGGTCGATGTGCAGTTGCCCGTCGGGGAAGCGCTCCCGCACCTGGTGGGCCCAGTGCACGGCCAGCGCGGTCTTTCCGACCCCGCCCGCGCCACCGATCGCCGCGATGACGATGGGCCGATGCTCCCCTTCTTCCGGAAGTAAGTCGTACAGCTTCGCCAGGTCCGTGTGGCGGCCGGTGAACCGGGCGAGATCGGACGGCAGCTGGCGCGGCACCGGGGCCGGGGGATAGGTCGCGGGCTCGGCGGGCGCCGACTCCGTCGTCGTCAGGGGAATGCCGTTCAGCACGGCCTGCTGGAGACGCCGCAGCTCACTGCCGGGATCGATGCCGAGCTCCTCGCGCAGCAGGGCGGCGACGTGGCGGTAGACCTCAAGCGCCTCGGCCCGGCGCTCGGCGAGATGGAGGGCCAGCACCAGTTGTTCCCAGAGCCGCTCGCGCAGCGGGTGCTCGGCGGTGGCGGCCTTGAGGTCCGCGATGATCTCCTCGTGGCGGCCGGTCCGCAGCCCGAGGTCGAACCAGCGCTCCAGCAGCCGCATCCGCTCCTCTCCCAGCCGGGGCACCTCGTCGCGGTGCAGCGACTCCGACACCACGTCGACCAGCACCGGGCCCCGCCACAACGCGAGCGCCTCGCGCAGCAGACCGGACTCTCCCGCCTGGTCGCCCGCCCCGGCCGCCAGCGTCGCCTGTCCGGCCAGCTCGCGGAACCGCTCGACATCGAGGGTGTCGGCGTCGGCCCGCAGGATGTATCCCGCCCCCATGGTCTCGATCAGCGGCCGCCCGTCGGCGCCGTCGTCCAGTGCCCGGCGCAGCCTGGTCATCTGGGTGTGCAGGGCCGCGCGCGCCTGCTTGGGCACATCGTCGCCCCACACGTACTCGATGAGTTTGTCGGGCGGTACGTGGTGGTTGGCGTTCACCAGCAATGTCGCCAGCGCGATGCGCTGCTTGGCCGCCGAGAGCCGTACCGGCCGGCCGCCGCGTGTTATCTCCAGTGGTCCCAGCACACTGAACCGGATCCCCGTACCCGTTTCCATCCGTGGACCTTTCCGCGATCTCCCGTCGGTGTGCGCGCCATCCCCAATGACACGATCACCTGTTCGCACTCTCCACCATGCAGCAAGGAAGGACGGTTTCCGCGTGTCCCGGAATACATCCTGTCCGGAGTTCTACTTCGTAGCCATCCTTAATACGGCCGCCCCGCGCTGGGGCGACAGGTTGCCGAAAGGATGACGTCAGCCTTTTGACAGGGCAGCTGTTTACCGTGATGACGACAAGGGGTCAGGAATTTCACGTAGACCAGGGGGAGAAACATGCAGAAAAGACATCTCGGGGTGGCTGCGGTGTCGGCCATTCTACTCGCCGGCGCCGTTGTGTCCGCGCCGAGCGCGTCGGCGGCGCCCGCGTCCGTGACGGCACGTCCGGCGGGGGCAGCGTCTGTGTCCGCGATGGCACGTCCGGCGGGCGACGCAGCGGTGGCAGCGGCGGCGGCGGCGCGTCCGGCGGTGGCTGCGGCCGATCCCATCGACTGCAGTGGATGGTGGCACTTCACGGGCAACGACCCGAAGTCCGCCCGTATGGTCCGCTGGGGCGGCACCAACGGACGCCCGCAGTTCAACCTCATGTACGGCAAGATCCAGGGCATCCAGCACGGCTGGGCCCAGTTGTCCGGCGCCAAGCAGGGCGACTGGGTCACCCTTGACGTGACCAGCGACGGGGGCCGTACCTGGGGCTACTGCGGTCCGTTCGAGGCCCGTTGGGACGGGGACATCGTGACCACTCCCGCCGCGCGCACCTCGAGCGACCCGAACCTGCAGTTCCGCGCCTGCGGGGCACCGAGGGGCGTGCCCGGCAGCCGGGCCATCTGCACCGCCCCCTGGTGACAGGGACCGCGTCCTGGCCACCGCATCGCACCCATCGGCCAGGACGCGGCTCTCGGCGGCTGAGCCGGTGCGGCCCTCGGTGGCCGCACCGCAGGGGCCCGGCGGTGGCCCTGGACGGGGACACCGCACGCGGTCCTCGGTGAGCAAGACCCGAGTCTGACTGGGGCGGTCAGATTTGGGTCTTGCTCGCCGGAAGACCTCCGATCTACGCTCCAGATTACTCGTTAGTTAACTTTCCTAATAAAACGAGTAGGAGCACCCCCCGATGCACCGATCCATCCGGCTTGTCGCGCTGGCCGCGCTCGTCGCCGCCCTCTTACCCGTCGCCCCCGCCCAGGCCGCCCCCACCACCCGAGCCGTCGCCCCCTCCCGATACGAGGCGGAGAGCGCCACGATCTCGCAGGGCGTGGTCGAGTCCAACCATGCCGGATTCAGTGGGACAGGATTCGTCAACTACGACAACCTGACCGGCAGCTACGTCGAGACCACGATCAACGCCCCGAGCGCGGGCACCGCCTCGATCACGCTGCGTTTCGCCAACGGCACCACGGCCAACCGCCCGATGGCCATCGCGGTCAACGGCACCACGGTCAACCGGGACTTCCCGAGCACCGGTGACTGGACGACCTGGCAGGACGTCACGATCACGGCGCCGGTCAACGCGGGCGCCAACACCGTCAGGGCCACGGCGACGACCGCCAACGGCGGGCCCAACCTCGACTACATCGACGCCGACGTGGCCGCGCCGTCGAACGACTACCAGGCGGAGAACGCCACGATCTCGCAGGGCGTGGTCGAGTCGAACCACGCCGGCTACACCGGCACGGGCTTCGTCAACCTCGACAACGTCGTCGGCTCGTACGTCGAGTTCACCGTGAACGCGGCCACCGCCGGCAACGCCACACTGGCCCTGCGTTTCGCCAACGGCACCACGGTCAACCGCCCGATGGCCATCGCGGTCAACGGCACGACCGTGAACCGGGACTTCCCGAGCACCGGTGACTGGACGACCTGGCAGGAGGTCACGGTCGCGGCCGCGTTGAGCGCGGGCGCCAACACCGTCCGCGCCACGTCCACCACCGCGAACGGCGGCCCGAACCTCGACCGGTTGAGCGCCTCAGTCATCGGACCACCTGACACCGAGAAGCCGTCCGTGCCGGGCAACCCGCGCGCCACGGGCACCACGTCCGCCTCCATCACGCTCGCCTGGGACGCCGCCACGGACAACAGCGGCACCATCAAGGACTACCGCGTACGCGAGGGCGATACCGTCGTGGCCACCGTCACGGCCGCCACCGCCCAGATCACCGGACTGGCGCCCAGCAGCACGCACACCTATACGGTCACCGCCCGCGACCCGTCGGACAACGAGTCGGACCGCAGCGCCGCCGTCACGGCCACCACCCAGGCGGGCGGCACCGGCACCCCCGTCGCGGCCAACGGCCAACTGCACGTCTGCGGGGTCAGGCTCTGCAACGAGCACGGCAAGGAGATCCAGCTCCGCGGCATGAGCTCGCACGGCCTGCAGTGGTACTACCAGTGCCTCAACACCGCGTCACTGAACGCGCTGGCCGACGACTGGAAGGCCGACGTGCTGCGCATCTCCATGTACATCCAGGAGGACGGCTACGAGACCAACCCCCGCCTGTTCACCGACCGGGTGCACAACCTGATCGAGCAGGCGACGGCCAGAGGCATGTACGCGATCGTCGACTGGCACATGCTCACCCCCGGCGACCCCAACTACAACCTGGCCCGCGCCAAGACGTTCTTCACCGAGATCGCCCAGCGGCACAACGGCAAGAACAACCTGCTCTACGAGATCGCCAACGAGCCCAGCGGCGTCTCCTGGTCCACGATCAGGAACTACGCCCAGCAACTCATCCCCGTCATCAGGCAGTACGACCCCGAAACCCCGATCCTGGTCGGCACCCGCGCCTGGTCCTCCCTCGGCGTCTCCGACGGCGCGAGCGAGACCGAGGTCGTCAACAACCCGGTCAACGCGACCAACATCATGTACACCTTCCACTTCTACGCGGCCTCCCACGGCACCGAATACCTCAACACCCTGTCGAGGGCCGCCGACAAGCTCCCGATGTTCGTCACGGAGTTCGGCACCCAGACCTCCTCCGGCGACGGGTCGAACAACTTCACGAGGTCGCAGCAGTACCTCGACCTGATGGCCCAGAAGAAGATCAGCTGGACGAACTGGAACTACTCGGACGACGAACGCTCCGGCGCCGTCTTCACCGAAGGCACCTGCCCCAACGGCCCCTTCACCGGCACTTCTCGCCTCAAGGCGGCCGGCGTGTGGGTCCGCGACCGAATCCGCACCCCGGACGACTTCTGACCCACGTCAGACCGCTTCCCTTTTCTCTCCCCCGAAGGGGGTATCTCTCAAAGGACCCCAGCCACCACGGACCGTCACACGGATCGAGACGGTCGGATGACGAGACAGCCGGGGTCCTAGGAGAACAGCTCGCGGATCTTGCCGATGACCTCGACGATGACCGACACCTCGCCAGCCCTGAGCGAGAGCCGCTTCAGGGCGTCGAGGATGCGCGACCGGTCCGGCTCGGCCTCGGCCAGCTCCCGCCGGACGTCAGCCGCGTCCCGCCGCGCCTTTCCCGGCTCGTCCACGACCGACTCGTGCTCCCCGAGCAGCCTCTCCAACTGATCCAGCAGCATCTCGGCCGTACCAGTCCCCGAAGAGCCCAGGTGGTTGACGGTGGCGCGGGCGTGCGCGCCCATCGCGATGGGCCCATTGACCTGCCCACCGGTGATGTGCAGGCCGTATTCCGTTCCCATCGAATCCTCCCCGCTAGTCACGTGTCTGGCCGTAGGTCGCCGACGCGTGCTCGCCGAACGCGATCGGCCCGTTCACCGTGCCGCCGGGCCCCACCGACATCGAGTACGAGGTCACGCTGGCCGCCTGCAGCCGGTAGGCGCCGGTCTCCACCTTCCGCTCCTCCAGGAAGTCGAGGACCGCCTCGGTGAGCCGCTGCTCGATCATCTTGATGTACTTCGTGACGTCGAGCACCTGGATGTGGGTCTGGAGGCGCTCGCTGGCGCCCAGTTCGCGGACGCTGAAGCGGGCCCCGTACGGATAGACGATGTGGTCGCGGGGGTTCGGCGTCATCGAGCTCTGCCGTACGCTCTGCACGATCGTCCGGACGACCCGGACCGGAGCCGCCAGCACGTCGCGCAGCAGCTGGAGCTTCAGGACCTTGACCGCCTCCCAGGTGATCCGCCCGCTGGTCATGGCGGGCAGGCTGTCGACTACGTGATAGAGGTCGTGGGCCGGCGGGAGCACGGTGACCACGAACTCCGTGTAGAGCATTCGGCCTTCGACGGCGAGGTAGATGAACGCGGATGTCAGCGCCTCCTGGTCCTCGGCCGGCGCGACCAGGTTGCCGTTGAGGTCGCGGATCTCCTGGCCGGCGTTGTTGATGGTGACGCGCTGGTAGTACCGAACGCCGCCCTGCGGATGGCGGGCGATTGCCGCGATCTCCTCGGGGGTGGCCAGGTAGCGGGGCAGGCCGTTGCGGTCGATCATCGGATGCGGCCCGGCCGCGCGGTCGCGCTGCCCGTCGGCGACGGTGAAGATCCCGCGCGTCACCACGTGGTCTCCGATGTCGAGCCGCTGGATGCCCTCGTTGGGCCGGAGTACGCGGTCACGCATGTCGATGAGGCGGCTGCGGACGAAGCCGTGCAGCTCGACCGGGTCGATGTCGACGGGGTCCGCCCGTCGTGCCGGCCGGTGATTCTCGCGTACGCGGTCGAGTTCGACGGCGATGGACCAGTTCCGCTGGATCGTCCCGGCGCCGAGGAACGCGTCCTCGTTCGCGTACATGGTGATGTTTCCCCACTGCGCGCCGCGGATGTAGTCGAGGCGGCGGGCCAGCTTGGGGTGCGTGGTTCTGATGATGGGTTCCGGCGCGCCCGGCTTGAGGCTCCCGACGAGGGTCAGGTAGATCGCGATCCGGTACACGAGCGCGACGCCGAGCGTGACGGCCGGAACCATGAGCGCCTGCAACAGGGAGCCGGTGCTGTCGCTCACGACATCCGGAGCAGCAGGCTCAATTCCGTATATATCGGGAAATGATGAGCGGCGTGAGGTGAGCAACCCCGTAGCCGCGGAGAAGAGCGCGCTGAAGATCGCTAGAAAGAGCAGCGAGAAGGCCGAGTAGCCGGCCCAGAGCCAGATCAGCGCCCGCAAGTACAGCGGCCCGCGCCGGATCCCGTCCACGGTGAGAAGGGCGAACGGGATGAGGGCCGTCACCCATGCGAATGTGCTCAAAGGGGCGATGAAACAGCCGATGGCGAAAAACCCGGTGATCAGGGCGTCGCGGACCACGAGCATCGTCCGGGATCGTCGGCAGTGATAGATCACCGGCATCAGGTCGAAACCCCCGTAAGAGGGAGGGATCGCCCGATACTGGTCGAACAGCAGCTCGGCCAGAACTTTGTCGCGGAAGCCACTATCCAGGTAGGCGGCGCCGCAAAGGTAACGCGTCACATTGCCCATGCGAGACGTTTTCACATTCGCGGTCCGCGTGTGCGGGGAATCCGTTCCGGAGCTGTTGAGCATCGTGGCCGCCTCCCGCTCATTCGTGCGTGGCGGTGAGCCTATAGTGGGCGAATATCTCAAGAGTGGCTCGTTATCAAATAGTCTTCTTTCGGTAATGCGGGCGGCTGTCGACACGACGAATCAGCAATAAAGCATTTGTCCTGGTTTTTCGGGATTAATTAGGGAGAGGTGCATTGGTGGATGAATCGGGCTCCGGCCGCCTTTGTGGGCGATGCGGGGCCGACGCCGGGAACCTCGACCGGTGCCCGAGGTGTGGAGCGGCCCTCGCGGAGCCACCGGCGCCAGCGGACGGTGGGGAATGGGACCCCTGGGATCGGCCGCGGCCCTGGACGTCGCTGGTCTTCCTCGGCTTGATCCTGCCGGCGCTCGCCCTCGGGCTGGTCTGGTGGCTCGCCTCCGGCCTCCCCTGGCCCTCCGGTGAAGGAGACACCCAGGCGCGGCAGGACGAGGTGCCCGTGCTCACCGATGCCACCGGCGCGACCTCAGCACCGGCGACCGACACCGGAGCACCGGCGGCCGACACCGACCAGGCCGCCCGGCAGGCCACCGGTCTGGATGATCTGCTGACCAACAGCCACTCGACCCGCGCCAGCCTGTCGGGCGCCATCGCCCGCGCGAGCAAATGCGAGCGGAGCGGCGTGAACGCCATCCAGAACATCACCGTCAACCGGCGCGACCAGCTGACCATGGCCCAGGCACTCGACCTGACCGCCCTGCCGGAGGGACCGGCGCTCAAGGAGTCCCTCGTCGCCGCGCTCCACGCCTCCTACTCCGCCGACGCCGCCTTCCTCACCTGGTCCCGGCGCCACCTGGCGAAGGGCTGCACAGGACCCATCGCCGCGGATCCCGACTACCAGCGCGGACTCGACAAATCGGGCGACGCCCAGACGGCGAAGGCCCGATTCGTCGAGGCGTGGCGCCCCATCGCGGAAACCTACGGCCTGACCCACTGGAAGGCCGACGACATCTAGACGACATCTAAAGGGGCAGAGGACCGTCCCGAAGCCCGGCGTCCGCATCGTCGAGACGAGGGGTTCGACGATGCGGACGCCGGAGTCGTCAGCGCACGCGGACCTGTGAGGCCAGCGTGCCGCCGCTCGTGGCCTGCCATCCCGCCACCACTGTCGGGTGGCCGCCCGTCGCACGGGTCAGGGGTACGGTCACGGTCGTGGTGCCCTTACCGGAGACGGTGACGACGCGGCCGCCCGCCGTGCCCTGGTCGTCGCGGACGAACAGGTGCGCCTTGCCGGCGGCGTTGGCGCGCAGCGTCACCTTCACCGCGTTCCGTCCGCTCGTGGCGGAGACCACCCGGCCGCTCTCCGACTCCTTCGCCGCGGGACCGCCGGCGAGCGGGAGGTGGACGCGGACCGCCTGCTCCAGTGACTGCGGCGAGTCCAGGCTGGACAGCCCGGTGTCGGGGATCACCGGGTCTGGTGGGGTGGTCGGCCGATCGGCCGGCGGCTGGTAGCCGGGCAGTGTCGCGACGCCCCACCGGTACGGGTCACCCTGGACGCCGCCCCAGGTCGACCAGCCGATCCGGGTCTGGCCGGTCTTGTCCTGGGTGTCGGAGTCGTACACCAGGATGTTGAGCCCGAGATGCGCGGGATCGACCGCACCCGGCAGGGTCTCCATCGGGATGGCCATCTCCACGTCGTACGCCCCGGCGGAGACCTTCGAGGCCACTCGCATGCCGGTGGCGGGTCCCTGGTGGTTGTCGGCGTCGCGCAGCGCGCAGGGCGGGCCCTCGGCCGTCACCGGCAGCACCGCGGCCTTGAACGTCGTGGAGGTGTTCTCCGACGTGCCGCGCGGGTCGAGGGTCACCTCCACCGAGTCGGTACGCCAGTGCCGCTTGCAGTCGGAGGCGGGCAGGCGGGTGCCGACGACGTCGTCCTTCACGTGGACCATCAGGAACAGCGTGTCGTCCCGCCAGGTCACCTTGGCCGTGCCGGAGCAGTCCGCGGCCGACGAGCACGCGGTGCCCTCCCACAGGCGGGAGATGTCGAGGGCGGGGCCGGCGTATTCGCCGTCGCCCTCCACGCCGTCGACGGCCGGCGCCGCCGTGGCCTGCGGGATGGCCGCCGCCGGGACCAGTTCGAGCGCGGGCTTGCTCACCGACGATCCGTCCGCGCTGGTGGTGGTGATGGTGTACGCGTAGTCGCCGCCCTGGTTCGAGGTCTTCAGCGCGGGGTCGGAGTTGGTGACGGTGAACGGCACCGTCGTCGAGGCCCCGGCCGCCAGCCCGCTGTAGGGCGCCTCGGCTCGGTCGGCGGTGAAGCCCGCGGGCAGGTCCAGCCGTACGGTGCCGGACTGGGTGGTGCCGCTCACGTTGGTGACCACGACGCCCACTTGGCGGGAGCCGCCGGACGGGAGGGTGAGCACGGGCGTGACCAGGCCACGCAGCTGCGGTACGCCGAGTTCGGCGGTCCACTTCTCGTACTGGGCGACCTGGGGGAGCAATTGCTGCCCACCTCGTACGGCCGGGCTGACCTCGACCTGCCGGTCGGTGTAACCGCGTCCATGCTCGGTGGTCAGCGTGGCCGCCAGGCGAACCCGGTCACCGGCGCTCACGCCCTGGGGCGGCGTCACCGTGAAGGTCGCGGATCCGGTACGCCCCTGGGCGATCCTGCCGAGGTCACCGGAGCCGCTGACCACCCAGCCCTGGGGGGCGCGCAGCGCGGCGGACGATCGGCCGAGCGGTTCGCCGGATGGGGCGGTCGCGGTGACCTTGACGGTGAAGGCCGTTCGCGGGCGGACGTCGAACGTACTGGGCCGCAGGTCGAGCAGGGTGCCGAGCGGCACGGTGCCGGCCGCGCGGGTCAGCGCCCCGTCGAGGATCGCCGTCGGCGCGGCCGCCGCCGCGCTCCCCGGCTCGGGGAAGGGTACCCGCGAGTCCACCTGGGTGAAGAAGTCGCAGCCCAGCTGGGCCGGGTCGGACGGCACGTCGGGGAAGACGGCCCAGCCCTGGGAGGCGTACGAGCGCTGGGCCTCGCGCTCGATGGTGGCCCAGGTCTTGCCGCCCTGGCTCTGGGAGGGGCGTCCGCTCCACACGCCGTACACGTTCTGGGCCGGGTTGGTGGGGCGGAACGTCGCGGCGCAGGCCGGACCGATCTGGGAGGTGCCGCGCCCGCCGCCGAGGAACAGCCGGGCGGGTGCGAAGGGCCGCAGCCCCTCACGGGTGAGCTGCTCGGGGAACGCCTTCGGGTCGGCCGCCGCGTAGAACGCCTCGACGGCCAGCCGGGCGGCCTGCTGGTGGTTGCCGTGGTTGCCGGGGGAGGGGGCGGGGTCCATGGTCAGCATGACCTCGGGCCGGGTCTGGCGGACGACCCGTACGACCTTCTCCAGGGTGTCGTCCCCCCAGATCTGGTCGGTGAGCGGGGCGCTGACCGTGTAGTAGAAGTCGACGTCGTCGAGGTTGAACACCTCCCGCACACCGGCCTTGCCGACCGCGGTCCGCTCCTCGGCCTCCCGCAGCAGGCCGAGCGCCGGGCCTTCCTCCGGCCCGACGGCGTTGCCGCCGCCCTCGCCCCGGGTGACGGTGACGACGCCGGTGCGGACCCGGTGGTCCTCGTTCCACTGGCCGAGCGTGGACAGGCTGAACGCCTCGTCGTCGGGATGGGCGCCGACGAACAGCGCGTCGAGGTCAATCGGGGGAGCGGGGGCATGTTCGGCCAGCGCGGGCGCCGCCGGTACGAAAGCCAGCGCGGCGGCCACCGCTACCAGCGCGTAGAGCGACCTCTTCAAGGGAACCTCCGGGGGGTTATTCGCGGACCGCCCCCTGGAGCAGTCCGCGGACGAAGTGACGCTGGAGGAACAGGTAGAAGATCACGACCGGGGTCGCGACGATGACCGACCCGGCGGCGAGGAGGGTGAAGCCGGAGGTGTACTGGCCCTGGAAGAAGGCCAGCCCCAGCGGCGCGGTCCGCAGCGACTCGCTGGTCACCATGATCAACGGGATGAGGAACTCGTTCCACGTCCACATGAAGACCAGGACGGTCAGGGTCACGACGGCGGGCCGGGCCGGGGGCACCAGCACCTGCCACAGGATGCGCCAGGTCGAGGCGCCGTCGATGCGGGCGGCCTCGACGATCGCCCGGCTGCTGGCGCGGAAGTAGGCCCGCATCCAGAACGTGCCGAACGCCACCGACAGCGCGACCTGCGGCAGCGCGACCGACCAGAAGGTGTCGATGAGGCCGAGCGAACGCAGGTCGAAGTAGAGCGGCACCGCGATGGCCTCACTCGGCATCATGATCCCGAGCATGAACAGGTAGAAGAGCACCGACTGACCGCGGAAGCGCATGGTGCCGAAGGCGTACCCGCTCATGATGGACAGCACGACGCTGACGACCACGACGAACGCCGACACCATCAGGCTGGTACGCAGGTAAGTGCCGAACCGCCCGATCTCCCACGCCGCCGAGAAGTTGCCCACGTGCAACCCCGCCACGCTGAGCCCCTGCCCGGTGGCGTCGGCGCTGTCGTCGGGGCCGAGCGCGGCGAACAGGATCGACAGGATGGGGAAGAGCGCGAACGCGGCAAACGCCGACAGGATGACGTAGTTGGCCAGCCGCTCCCCGCGCGAGATCACGAGGCCCCCCTGTCCGCGAAGCGGTTGATCATGAACGAGATCGCGAAGATGACGACCGTCAGGGTGACCCCGATCGCCGCCGCCGAGCCGATCTGGCTGAGCCCGAAGGCGCGGTGGTAGACCTCGTACGACGGCACCGACGTCGAGGTGCCGGGCCCGCCGCGCGTGGTGATGTAGACCAGGTCGAAGGTCCGCAGCGCGGCGATCACGGTCAGCGTCAGCGCGACCGCGATCTCCCCGCGCACCGAGGGCAGCGTGACCGCGAAGAACTCCTTGACCGCCCCGGCCCCGTCGAGCCGCGCCGCCTCGTACAGCTCCGAAGGGATGCGGCTCATCCCGGCCAGCAGCAGCACGGTCACCAGGCCGGTCTCGAACCACGTGCCGACCACGCCGACCGCCGGCAGCGCGAAGGTGTAGTCGCCCAGCCAGCCCCTGGTGAGCGAGTCGAGCCCGAGCGCGCCGAGCAGGCCGTTGAGTGTGCCGTCCGGGGCGTACACGCGCCGCCAGGCGACGGCCACCACGACCATGGCGACCACCTGCGGCAGGAACACCACCGTCCGGAAGAACCCGAGCCCGCGCACCTTGGCGTGGTTGAGTATCGCGGCCAGCATCAGCCCGATGGCCAGCGGCGCCAGGGCGTAGAACCCGACGAGGACCAGGGCGTGGACGAAGGCGTCGCGGAGCCCTTCGTCCGCGACGATCGCCGCGTAGTTGGACAGCCCCGCCCACGTGCCGACGGACAGCCCGTCCCAGTTGTACAGCGACAGCTGTACCGCCCGGCCGATTGGATAAAGGAGGAACGCCGCGTAGATGACGAATGCCGGAAGTATGTAAAGGTAGGCGACGCGTCTGGGCTCCCCGGGAGGTCGGCCCACGCTCACCCGTTGCTCTCCGCGAAGGTCTTGTAGTCCTTCTCCAGCGTGGCCAGGAACTCCTGCGGCGTCGCCTTCTTGGCCAGCAGGTCCTGCAGCGCCGCGCCCAGCGTGTCGGCGAAGGTCGGCGTCGCGTAGTCGAGGTAGGGCACCAGGCCGTCGTTCTTGGTCGCCGTGCCGAACGCCTTGAAGACGTCCTGCTGCGCACCCGCCGGCACGCTCTGCTGGTCCGTGTCGGCCACTGGCAGGTTGCCGGTGGCGGTGAGCACCTTCATGGCGTCGGCGTTGGTGATGAAGTCGATGTACGCGGCGGCCGCGTCGGGGTTGGGGCTCTTGGCGGTGATGGCGAACGGCAGGCCCGTGCCGCCGGTCGCGACGGGCGGCGCGTCGGGCGTGGCGCCGGGCGGCAGGATGAACCCGAGGTTCTTGCCCAGGACCTTCTCCATGTCGGCCATCAGCCAGGTGCCGCCGATCAGGAAGACGCCCGTCCCCTTGCTGAACGCCTGCCACGCCGGGTCGTAGCCCTGGCCGTTGAAGCCCTTGTTGAAGTAGCCCTTGTCGACCCAGTCGACGAGTTGCTGGGCGGCCTTGGTGTTCTCGGGGGTGTTCCAGGAGGCGCCCTTGCGGCCGAAGGCCAGCGTGCTGATCTGGGCGGCCGGAACGTTACGGCCCTGCACGGTGCCGAACACGTGGATGGCCGGCCACTTGTCGAGGTTGCCCAGCTGCATGGGCACCTCGCCGGCGCCCTTGGCCTTGGCCAGCGCGGCCTGGAACTCCTCCCAGGTCTTCGGCGGCTGCAGGCCCAGGCTGGTCAGCTTGGCGGCGTTGTAGTAGATGCCGACGACCTCGCCGACCTGCGGCAGGCCGTACAGGTTGCCCTCGCCGAACACCTTGCCGTCGGCGCTGTAGCTCGAATAGCGCAGGACGGAGTCCGGATAGCGCTTCTTCCAGCCGTACGCCTCGGCGTAGCCGTTCAGCGGAAGGAGCTGGCCGGCCTTGACGAACGCGCCCATCGAGGACCGGCCGTTGTTGGCCTCCACCACGTCCGGCGGTTCGTTGCCGCTCAGCGCCAGCCGCAGGGTGGTGTTGAGGTCGTCGAAGGAGCGGGAGACCCGCTTGAGCTTGATGTTGGGATATTTCGCCTCGAACGCGGCGTTGAGCTGCTTCATCTGGGCGGCCTGCCCCCCGCGTACCTCCTGGTCCCAGATGGTGAGCGTCACGTTGCCGAGCGCCGCGGCGTCGGTGCGCACCGCGCTGGGCGCGGCCGACGAGGCCGCCGGCGGTGGTGCTGAGGAGCCGGGCGCGCACGCGCTCGCGGCGAGAGCCACGGCGGTGGCGGCGAGTACGGCACGCGTGCGAGGCGTTGGGGGGATCATGGCGTTACTCCTTTTGCGCAGGCACGCGGGACGTGCTCGGACCCTCGGGCTCGTCGGGTGGACCGTCGGCCGTGGCGCCCTCAGGCCCGCCGGACGCCTCGGCGGCGGTCCTGGCCGGTGGCTTACCCGGCGTCCGCGGCGCCATTCCCACGTCGGCCTGCCGGGCGATGGTGGCGGCCGCCCGGCGTACCGCGCCCACCGGGTCGGTGGGCACCAGCTTGTCGAGGAAGCCGTAGCGGCGGGCCAGCGAGTCGCCGTAGGCGCCGCTGTGGCCGGCCGCCGCCCGCACCTCGTGCCACCAGTCGGCGATGTCCCCCCAGCCGGGCGCGGCCAGCGAGCCGCCGAACTGCTGTACGGCCAGCGCCGAGCAGACCCCGGCGAACGCCAGCCGGTCGGCCAGCGGCCAGCCGCACAGGGTGCCGAGCACGAGGCCCGCGCCGAAGACGTCTCCCGCGCCGGTCGGGTCCAGCGCGGTCACCCGCGGAGCCGGGACGAACGCCTCCTCACCCGTCAGGGAGTCGATGGCCATGGCGCCGTTCGCCCCGTCGGTGACCACGGCGAGGGGGACCCGGTCGGCGATCGCGTACAGCGCGTCCCGCGGGCTGTCGGTGCCGGTGTAGGCCATGGCCTCGACCGCGTTGGGCATGAACGCGTGACAGACCGCGAGCTGCTCCAGCAGGGCGGCCGACCAGGTGCCGGACGGATCCCAGCCCACGTCGGCGAAGATGAGGGCGCCGTCGAGCTGCGCCTTCTCGGCCCAGTTGCACTTGCCGGGCATGCCGAGCGGCTCCTCGGCCGACAGCGTCACGATCGCCGCCCTGGAGCGGGGCGGGGCGCCGATCATGTCCGAGGCGGCCATGGGAGCGGAGTGGCCGTGGGTCACCATGCTGCGGTCGCGGTCGACGGCCATGGAGACCGTCACCGGCGAGTGCCAGTTCTCGAAGCGCCGGGACCTGGACAGGTCGACCGATTCTTGCTCCGCGAGCGTACGCCAGCAGAAGTCGGCGTAGTCGTCGTCCCCGAACGCGGCGGCCAGCGAGGTGCGCAGGCCCAGCCGGCTGGTCGCGATGGCCAGGTTGGCGATGCCACCCGGACATGAACCCATGCCGTCGGCCCAGATCTCCGTGCCGGCCGCGGGCATGGCGGGCAGCCCGGTGAACACGATGTCGAGGAAGACCGTGCCCGCTAAGAAGACGTCGAACTGCGGCCCCTCCGGGGTTCGCTGATCGGCTAGAGGGTCATACGCCTGGGCAGACACAGAACAAGTCCTCCTCGGCAGAGCGAGATGTGCGCAATCTTGCATGTTTGCTCGCGCACTTCAAGTGTTTTGCGCGAGGTTTTGGTCAATGATGCTCACACATGAACAGATATGACTGATACGATTCCCGCGTGCTTCAGCGCCTCAGGCATGCCGAGATCATGCGCCGGGTCCGCCTCTCAGGCGCCACGAGCGTGAGCGATCTGGCCAGCCAGCTCGGCGTGAGCCCGTCGACCATCCGCCGCGACCTTGAGGTGCTCGACCGCGACGGCACGCTGCGGCGGGTGCGCGGCGGCGCTCTCGCCGAGGTCGACGCCGACGCCGACCGGCCCTTCGCCGAGGTGGCGGTGGTCGACGAGCGGGACAAGGAGGCGGTGGCCGGGCGCGCCGCGCAGCTCGTCCGCGACGGCGACGTGGTCCTGCTCGACATCGGGACGACGACCATGCAACTGGCCCGCCGGCTGCGTGGCCGCCGCGTCACCGTGGTCACCTCCAGCCTCGCCGTCCTCGACGTCCTCCGCGCCGACCCGGCGGTCGAGCTGCTGCTGCTCGGCGGCATGGTCCGCCGGCCGTACCACTCGCTGGTGGGCGTGCTGACCGAGGAGGCGCTGCGCCAGGTGTGCGCCGACCGGGTGTTCCTGGGCGTGAGCGGCGTACGTCCGGACGGCCAGCTCGTCGACACCACGCTCGCCGAGGTGCCGCTGAAGCGCGCCATGATCGCGGCTGCGGGCCAGGTGGTGTTACTCGTGGACCGGCACAAGTTCCCCGGCACCGGCGCGCTGCGGGTGTGCGGTCCGGAGGACATCGACGTGCTGGTCACGAACGCGGGCGCCGACGAGACGACGCTGCGCAACTGCGCGGCCGCGGGTGCCGAAGTGCAGGTCGTGTGAAGGGGTTTCCATGAGACTGACCGTGCTCGGTGGTGGCGGCTTCCGGGTCCCGCTGGTCTACGGCGCGCTGCTGCGCGACACCGCGAAGCCGCGCGTGGAGCAGGTGATGCTGTACGACGTGTCGGCCGACCGCCTGGCGGCCATCCGGCACGTGCTCCAACAGCTCGGCGCCGGGCACGACGACCCGCCCGAGGTGCTGACCACTACAGACCTGGACACCGCGCTGCGCGATTCCACCTTCGTCTTCTCGGCGATGCGCGTCGGCGGGCTGGCGGGCCGCACCGCGGATGAGCGGGTGGCCCTGGAGCTGGGCCTGCTCGGTCAGGAGACGACCGGGCCCGGCGGCATCGCCTACGGCCTGCGCACGATTCCGGTCGCCGTACGCGTGGCCGAACGGGTGGCCGCCCTCGCGCCCCAGGCATGGGTGATCAACTTCACCAACCCGGCCGGCATGATCACCGAAGCCATGCGGAGCGTGCTCGGCGACCGCGTGATCGGCATCTGCGACTCGCCCATCGGGCTGGTCCGCCGGGCCGCCGCCGCCCTCGGGCTCGACCCGTCCCGCGTGTCGCCCGACTATGTAGGGCTGAACCACCTCGGCTGGCTGCGCGGGCTCACCTACCAGGGCCGTGACGTGCTGCCCGAGCTGCTCGCCGACGACGCGGCGCTGGGGCGGGTCGAGGAGGCCCGGATCTTCGGCGGCGACTGGGTACGGACCTTGGAGGCGCTGCCCAACGAGTATCTGTACTACTACTACTTCACCCGCGAATCCGTCGCCGCCATGTCCGGGCAGACCCGTGGCGAGTCTCTGCTCGGGCAGCAGGATCGCTTCTACGAGGCCGTACGCGCCCGGCCCGAGCAGGCCCTCGCCGAGTGGGGCAGGACACGCAAGGAGCGCGACGAGTCGTACATGGCGGATACGCGGGAGATCACCGACGCCGGTGAGCGCGACGCCGTCGACCTGGAGGCGGGCGGCTACGAAGGCATCGCGCTCGCCCTGGTGGGCGCCATCGCGCGTGGCGAGCCCTCCACCATGATCCTCAACGTCCGCAATGGCGGCGCGGTGGCCGGGCTGCCCGCGGAGGCGGTCGTCGAGATCCCCTGCGCGGTGGACGGCTCCGGAGTCCGGCCCCTGGCCACCCGCCCGCTGCCCGGCCGTTTCCTCGGGCTCGTCCAGCAGGTGAAGGCGGTCGAGCAGACGACCATCGAGGCCGCCCTGTCGGGCTCGTCCCGCCTGGCCGTCGAGGCGTTCGCCCTGCACCCCCTGGTCGACTCGGTCGGGACGGCGCGCAAGCTGCTCGACGGCTACCGGGCCCGCATCCCGGAACTGGCCGCCGTCCTTCGCGGGTAGCACTCGCCCGCACACGTAGCACCCGCCCGCCCCTTCTTCGGTCAGTCGTGGCGCTCTTCGGGCACGTTTCCGAGCGCGCGGAGCGTGGGCAGGAGCCCGGTCAGGACGCGGGCGTAGGCGGTGAGCAGATGGGGCAATTCATCCGCCTGCTCCCACAGGGAGTCGACGAGGTCGCTCTCTTCTGACGATTGCGCACCGTCCCATTCATCGGACAGCTCCCAGGCGCGTTCCTTGGCCGCGACGGCGATCTCCACGGCCCTGGAGGCGAAGCGGACGTTGTCCACCATGGGCGGAGCGACACCGGCGGCGGTCAGGGCCTGGACGAGGTCGTCGCTCTCCGGCAGGAGCGGCATCCGGTGCTTACGCCACATCTCGCCCCACAGGCGCTGCCGCCGCCCCTCCGGAGTCCCGTCCTCGACGAGCATCGGATTGCCCTCATGGTCACGCTGGAGGATCAGCCCGAGCTCCGCCGCGAACGCCTTGCCGCCGACCGGGATGCCCTCCGGCGTCCAGCACTGATCCATGCTGCCGGCGAGCTCGGCCAGCCGGCGGTCGTCTTCGGGTATGGGGGGCAGACAGGCGAGTTCGGCCGGGCACATGCACGAGCTCGGATCGCCGGCCGCCGCGCGTCCACGGGTCAGCGGAACGCCGGTGAGCAGCGCCATCACCGCGCAGACCGCGAGGTCGACCCACCAGGCGATGAACTTCTGGGCGGCCTCCTCGTGCTCGTCGACCATGCTCTCGGCGAGGAGCACCCGTTGGACGATGAGCGACACCAGCGGTTCGAGCCTCGTCCCGCCGACCACCCGGCCGGACGAGGAGTCTTGCTGGCGCACCCGTTCGGCGAGGCTGTAGGAGTCGCGGTAGTGCTTTTCCGCGGTGGCGTGGTCGGTCACGGCATGCTCGGCGATCTCGGCCACGCCCTCGAGAAGCCGATCGATCGACTCGTCGGTCAACGGCTGCCGGGCGGGGGAGGAGTACACGGTGGGGGCCTCCTGGCAACTGGCTGTTGCCGGAAGATTACTCTCGGGCGCCGCCGCTCAGGGCGGATTCCGCTTTGATCAGCTCGACTTGCCGTGTACGACGAGCGCCCAGGCCAGCAGGCCGAAGGCGGTCGTGGAGCCGAGAACGCGGACGAGGTTCCAGCCCACCCACCGGGCCTCGTCGAACCGCGCGCGGACCGCGGCGAGGTCGGCGATGGAGTCGGGGTCGCCGGCCGCCTTGAGCGCGTCGTTGAGCGGCACGTTGATCGCGATCGTGATGACGAACGTGACGATGTAGAGGACGAGCGCGACCGCGACCCACGGCAGCTCGGGCCGCCCGATGTGGGTGATCGTGGCGACCACGGTGAAGATCAGCGCGCCCAGGAAGCCGCCGCCCATGAACCACGGGTTGATGATGGCCCGGTCCATGGCCTGGAACGCGCCGACGAAGGTGCGGTCGTCGGTCTTGGCCAGGCCGGGCATGACGGTGTGCGCGTAAAGGCCGAAGACACCGGCCACCAGCCCCATCGTCATCGTGGCGGCCATCAGCGAGACAACCCGCAACACGTCCATGGTGCTACTCCTGGGGAGACGGGGGGTTTGTGGCTCGTTGAGGATAACAAGCGGCCCCTGTCGCGCCCCTGTCGCGCGGCTGTCGTGGGGGGCGGCTGAACCCCGCGATACCCTCGAGATCGTGACGTTGTTCGGCATCCGTCCAGAACAGGGCGTACGACTCACCAACATCTTCGCCACACCCTGGCACGTGACGGACGGCGGGAAGGTGGCGTCGGCGGGCGAGCGGCCACGGCTCGGGCGGCCGGAAACCTACTTCACCGGCTCGGCGACCCCTCAGGTCCTGCACAAGCTGGCTCTCGACCATCACAAGGTCGAGTTCGAGAGCTGGGACCGGCCGCTCGCGAGTGCCCGGTTGTGGCTGTTCGCGGTGCCGTCCACGCAGATCGTGGCCGTGCTGACCCTGGACGTCGAGGACGAGCTGGCCGACACGGTCGATCTGCTGGAGGACTGCTTCTACGCCGACCTGAAGATCGACGGCCGCTCGCTGGAGGAGGTGGCCGCGGAGCTGGCGGGCGGCACCGGCGGGTTCTTCCCCGAACGCCACCAGCTCGCCTTCAGCTCCCAGCTTCCGCCCGAGACGTCCGACGACCTGGTCAAGCGGGTGATCTACCGTGGTGATCTCCCGGAGCGCGAAGAGTTCAGCACGATCACGTACCCGAGCGAGCTGAACCGGCGCCCGGAGACGACCGCCGCCGTGGGCCCGTACGTCAGCGTGCTCTGCGGTCAGCCGAAGTACGTGGAGGACGGCATCTTCCTCTCCGCCGTGCAGGGCGTGGCGAGCGCGGCGCGGCTGCGGGAGATCCGGTCGGTGGCCTACCAGGCGGTCGAGGCGTTCCGCGGCCGCGACCGGGGCTGGCAGGACACGCGGGAGCGGCGGCGGAGCCTGGAGTCACTGACCGACCAGCTCGGCGACCTGGAGCTGGACCTCAGCTACAGCGTCGAGGCGACGGCCGACCTCGGGATGATGGTGCCGTCGTTGCGGGTGGCGGGCTACCACGAGGCCCTGTACGCGACGATGGGGCTGGTGGGCAAGGCGGAGAACGTGGCACGCATGCTCGAACGGCTCGCCCGGGCGATCAGGGCCGAGCTGACCTCGATCGAGAGCCTGGAGCGGCGGGCGGACGAGGACCGGCGGCTGCGGTGGACGGTGGCGGTCGGGTTCGTGTCCACGGTGGCGATACCGGTGACCCTGGTGCTCACCTTTTTCGGGGTGAACGCGCATGAGGTGGATGCGCGGGTGTCGATGTTCGCCGGCCGATACTGGGGGATCTACGGCTTGACGGTGGCCGTGGTGGCGGTCGGGGTGGGGCTGCTGCTCGGCCTCTATCTGCGGCAACGCCACGAAATGCGCCGAGACCGCCGCTGAACCGCGGTTGGGGTCTTCCGCGGCAACCCCGAGGTTTGGGGATGCCGTCGCGCACGCTGTCCGGGTGACTGTGGGGGCTGACAGGGCGGATCACCGCCAGTTCGGCGGATGACCCCCGGGACTGCATTGGAGAGCAAGATGCGCAGATCCACGATGTTGGTGCTCCTGCCCGTCGTCACCATGCTCGGCGGGCTCTGCATCACGTCGTCCGCTTCGGCGGTGTCAACGGCGGCCCCCTCGCCGCGTACCGCTGCAGCATGTCCCCAGTCCAGGCTGTGCTTCTACGACGACACCGACTTCAACGGAACTTTGGATGTTAATCGGTCAGTTCCACTTCACCTTTGCCTCGGTAGCTCATTCGCCGCCAGATCGGTGATCAACAACACATTGTTCGCACACAACATTTGGCGAGAAAGCGGATGTGAGGGGGAAAGCATCCACGTCGGTCCAGGCGAAAGGGTTACCGACATCGGATTCGACGCTCACTACGCGTCGAGGGCCTGAACACGAGCTCCACCAGCCTCTGTACGATGGCGGTTCTGGGCATTACGGCGCCCGCCTCTGCCGAATGGCATACCCGCAACCCCCGAACAGGGCAAAGATCGGCCGAACGGCACATGGGCCGCGTCGACCCAGGCCAGCAGGCTGGTCGTATGGCAACGACAACCCCACGATCCCTGATCTCGCGCTGGCCCGCGTGGTCGGCCTACGCGGCGGCCCTGTGGTCTCTGAGCTACGGCCTGCTCGGCGCGGCCTGGGCGCTCGGCGCGCCCGGCTTCCCCTGGGGCGCCTCCGACCCCGATCTCGACGGGAAGCTGTCCATCCTCGCCGGCGCCACCCCACGGCCCGGCGGCTGGTGGATCGCCGCGTTCGGCGCGCTCGGCGCGATCCTCGCACTGACACTGACCCGTACCGGACGCGGACGCGGTCCGGCCTCTCTCACACCCCTGCTCCTGGCCTGGCCCATGGCGGCAGTACTGATCGTCGTGATCCCCGACTCCCGCCTCATGATGGGCGTGGCCTATTCACCGCTGCTGGTTGCCGCGCCGCTCTTCGACCTGAACGTGGGCGGCACCACCCTGGCCGATGCCTGGCCGTGGCCGGTGGTCAACCAGCTCGTGTGCGTGCTGGGCGGACTGCTGCTGGCCGCCGCGGCGCTCGCCTATCAGCGGCGTCGCCGTGACGCCTGCCGTACGTGCGGGCGTACCGGCCAGGACGGCTGGACCGCGCCCGAGGCGGCGGCTCGGTGGGGACGCCGGGCCGTCTCCATCGCCGCTACGGTGCCGCTGGTCTACTGCGCGACCCGGTGGTGCTGGGCGCTCGGCGTCCCGCTGGGGGTGAGCAAGGAGTTTCTCGTCGAGGGCGCGCGCGATGCTCCCGGCATCTGGCTGGCCGGTGCCTACCTCGCCACCTTTGGCGCCGGCGGCGGCCTGCTCACTCTCGGGCTGGCGCAGCGCTGGGGCGAGGTCTTCCCGCGCTGGATCCTCGGCCTGAGGGGCAGGCGTGTGCCGCCGCTGCTCGCCATCATCCCGGCGACGCTGGTCGCGATCATCATCACGGTGGCCGGCATGACGTACATCCGTGGGGCGATCGCGGGCCGGTTCTCCATGTCGGAGTGGGGCGCCTGGCTGCCGGAGACGTTGTGGCCGGTCTGGGGAGGAGCGCTGGCAGCGGCGGCCCTCGCCTACCACCTGCGCCGCCGGGGCCAGTGCCGCCACTGCGGCCAAGGCGCCGACCGCCCGTCACCTCAGCTGGTCTCCTGATCGTGAGTGCGGCGGGTGTAGGCGGGGTGGCGAGCGATGGTGCCGGGTTGCCGCGTCGTCGCGTTGCCGTTCAGAGCCGCTTGCCGAGGCGTCGCGTTGCCGGTCAGAGCCTGCACGAGCCGATCTCGTACGGCGCTCAGCTCGGCGATCCGCTCCTCCAGAGCCGCGACTTTCCTGCTCACCGCTTCCACACTGGGCGGACAGGCCGGTCCCAGCGACACCTCGCCGTCGTCCAGGCAGGGCAGGAAGCCGCGTACGTCCTGGGCGGTGAAGCCGTTCGACAACAGGAGCTGAATGTTGCGGACCTTGGCCACCGCGCTGCCGTCGTAATGCCGGTACCCGTTGACGGCCCGTTCCGGCTCAAGCAGGCCCTGCTGCTCGTAATAGCGCAAGGCCCGGACGGTGACGCCGCTCGCGCGCGCCAGCTCCCCGATCAGCACTACTGCAGCTTATGCCTTATGCTCCCGCTGCCACGGAGAGGCCGCCGTCGACGCGAACCACCGTGCCGGTGAGGTACCCGGCCTCGGGCCGCGTCACGTTCACGATCCACCAGGCGATCTCACCGGGCTGGGCGATGCGACCGAGCGGAATGCGTCCGACGAGTCCCTTGCCCGCGGCGGCGATCTGCTCCTGAGTGAATCCGGCGTGCGCCATCACGGGTGTGGCGGTGATGCCGGGCGCCACGGACACGACCCGCACACCCTTGGGCGCGAGCTCGACCGCCCAGGTGGCCGTCAGGAAGTCGAGGGCGACCTTGGTCGATCCGTAGACGGAGTTGTCCGGCCAGCCGTACGAGGGCGGGTTGGAGGACACATTCACGATCGTCCCCTTCGCGGCGGCCAGGTACGGCAGGGCGGCCTGGGCCAGGAAGAGGGGCGTGAGGAGGTTCGTGGCGATCTGCTCTTCAGCGGTGTGGCGATCGATCGTCCCGAGCGCGGCGGGCCGAGTGATCGCGGCATTGTTGACCAGGACATCGATCCTGCCCAGGCGCTCCACCGCCGCCGCGACGATGCGCTCGGGCCCATCGGCTGCCGCGCCGTCCGCGACGAAGGTACTGATCGAGGGGTACGCGGCAGCGGTCTCCTCCAGACGCGCGGCGGTGCGACCGACCACGAGCACTCGCGCGCCCTCGGCGGCGAACTGGTGAGCCGTGGCACGGCCGATCCCCGTGCCGCCTCCGGTGATGACCACGCCCTTGCCTGCCAGGCCGTCCATGAGTGTCCTCTCTGTCCACAGGTGAGTGACCGCGACGCTAAAGGCTGACCTGGGGGTCAAGGTCAAAATGGGGGCTCCGTCCTCGAGTTACGACGCGGGCGGCTGGGAAAGGCCCCCAGACGGAACGCTGCGGCGGATGCGCGTCTGGGGGCCTTCTCCTCCCTGGGGGCAAGGGAGGTCTGCACCCCACGGCAGGTAGAGGCACCGTCGTACCGACCGTGGGGAGGTCTAGCGAGGCAGCAGCGCCCACACGACGCGCTCGCCAACCGGACTGCGGTGGGTATCCCATTGGCCGTTGGTGAGGGCGTCCACGACCAGGAGTCCGCGGCCTCCGGTCTCGTTCGGTCGAGGCCGGCGCGCGCGTGGAGTTTCGCCGGAGTTGCCGGGGTCGGTGATGGTCAATCGCCAAAACCCCGACTCGGGGGTTAGGTGCATTCGGACCCATATGGCGTTCGCGTGAATGATGGCGTTGGTGAGCAGTTCTGAGGCTATTTCCTGAAGGTCGAGAAGGGTGGGATGGTCCGGGCCCACCCATTCCACGAGTTCTCGGCGGGCCAACGAGGGAATCCGGCGGGATTCCGTCTCGCCCGTCGTCCATACCTTGACACCTGCGTACGGGGGGTTAGACACAGCTGCTCGCATGGCCACCTCGGAACGTACGGATCTCTTGCGATTGTGCGGTTGCAGATCCCAAGCATGGCCATGGTCAATGCGGATGTCTTCCGGAATCCCCCTCCAAAAGCTTCACAACCTGTGGTTGTCTTTGTGCGTACGGGTGTGCACGCGGCGGTGAAAGGGTGTGATATGTCGGAAGATGGGAATAAAGCTGCGAGAAACGCCAGCGAGGAATACCGGGCACGAATGCTGAAGTATCGAACAGCAAAGGATATCACTCACGCCCGTCTCGCACCGCTCCTTCCCTGCAGTGAGAGTTTGATAGGCGCGGTTGAGCGAGGCACCCGGCTGCCCACCGAACCGTTCACCCGGCAGCTCGAAAAGGCATTGGGGCTGCATGGCGAGCTGCTGGAGCTGCTGCCCCCGATCAGAGGCTTGGGTCCGAAGTGGTTCAGGAAATGGCCGGCGGCCGAGCAGGCCGCGCGATCCATCCGGCTCTACGAGGTGGCGCTGATCCCCGGTCTCCTCCAAACTCCTGACTATGCGAGGGCGATCTTTCAAGGCGAGCCAGGCGCGCTTCCGGACGAAGTAGATGAGGACGTAAAAGTCCGGCTTCAGCGACAGACCATCCTGTCCCGACACACTCCGCCCACGCTCTCCCTCATCCTGGATGAGGGCGCCCTATGGCGGAAGATCGGTGGACAGGAGGTGATGCGGGCACAGCTAGCAAATCTGCTTGCTCTGATGGCCCGTCCATGCATTACCGTTCGGGTTGTCCCCCTGTCCTCTGGGTCTACGGCTGGGCTGGGTGGCGCATTTGCGATCGCCGAAACTGGCGATGGCACGCAGATTGGCTACATCGAAAGTGCCGATACCGGAGAGATCACGCACCACACAGACATGGTCCGGAAGCTACGCGAGCGGTGGGAACTACTGTCCGCCCTTGCCCAGCCCACCTACGAAACCGAAAAGATCATTCGGAAGGTGATGGAGTCATGATCGATAAGGAGTTCGCCACCGCTGCCTGGCGGAAGGCGACGGCCAGTAGCGGAAATGGGGGCAACTGCGTGGAGGTTGCCCCGCTCAGCGACGGACGTGTGGGAGTGCGGCACAGTCGGCATCCGGAAGGTCCTGTCCTGGTCTACACGCAGGCTGAATGGGATGCCTTCCGGGATGGGATGTCCAAGGGAGAGTTCGACTTCTAGTCGGACCGGCGGGGGCCTGCCCGGTCGGGTGGGCCCCTTGTGGGCACGGCTTGGACTTCGTCATTGCCTGGCTACTTCACCTGGAAGCCCCCGCACATACGCTTCCACATCGCCTTGATTCAACGAACTACCGCTGGGCCAGAACAAGCCGAGGTCGTGGGTCTTCACCGCCACCAAGACAGCGAGCAAAACGAGCATCGCACCCATCGCGGCAAGGTGGTATTTGCGCGGCAGATAAGCCAGAGCGAGCGCGGTGGCGCCACCCACGATGAGCCCACCGAGATGTCCCTCCCAGGAGGTGAACCCGGCCGAGATCACCAGCCAGATCAGGAAGAACATCATGAGCCGACCGCCCCCGAGCGGGTCGTGGCCAAGCCGCCGGCTGAAAACGAAGTACGCAGCCGCCAACCCGAAGATCGCTCCCGACGCGCCGACCGCTTCCGTGTCAGGGGAGATGAGGTACTCAAAGACCGAACTGCCCACGGCCGCCAGCAGGTAGAGCCCGACGAAGCGCAGCCTGCCCAGCATCTCCTCGACCGCCCGGCCCAGGGTCCACAACCAGTACAGGTTGAAGACGATGTGCAGGATGCCGAAACCGCCCTCAGTGGGTTGCAGGTGCAGGAAATTGGCCGTGATGAGCCGATACCACTCGCCGGCGGCCACACCAATGGGCGTCAGGCCGGTGTCGCTCTCGTAAACGTAGTACTGTCCGTCCGCACCCAGTAGTCCGATGCCCAGGCCGTCCAGCCGGTCCACGAGCGAGGGCATGGCGATTTCCCCGGCGTAGGCCAGGACGATGATGACGATCAGAGCGTAGGTGACCACCGGAACGGCGGACACTTTGCCACCGAAGACGGTCCTGGCCTGCCGTACCGACTTGTTGCCCTCACGTACGCATTCGACGCACTGATGACCCACGGCCGCGTCCCGCATACAGTCAGGGCAAATGTAGCGGTCGCAGCGCGTGCAGCGGACATAGGTCTCGCTCTTGGAGTGCCTGTAGCAGGTCGGCACCTCGGAAATCTGCTCTTCCACGTCACTCCACACCTTCGACGGTTCCGGCGGAGAGCGAGAGTATCGAATTACCGGTATATAGGCGTTTCATTGATCAAATCGATTGTGATCCGATTCGGCCCCGAGTTCGGTCGTTTAGCCTCCTTGCGTGGGCGTCGCGCATCTTGTCCGCGGCCATGACCACGGGTCAAGATCCTTGCGGAGTGGGCCCGTCCTGTCCTGGAGGAGGAGGGTAAGAGGCTAGCCGGGGGTCATGGTCTGGGTGCCGATGGCGCCGAGCAGGGCGAGTTTGGTCTCCGATTCGCTGCCCGGCTGCGCCGTGTAGATCACGATCCGCAGGTCGCCGTGCTGGCTGGTGAGGATGTCGCAGTCCAGGTCGATTCTGCCCACGTCGGGGTGGTCGACGCTCTTGGTTGCCTGGTGGCGGTCGGAGACCAGATGGGCGTCCCACAGCGTGCGGAAGGAGTCGCTGTGTTCGCGGAGCTGCTGGACGAACGCGTGCAGCCGCGGGTCGTCGGGATAGCGGGCGGCGGTCCGCCGGAGGTCGGCGACCATCGAGCGCCCGAAGTCCGTCCACTCGGCGGGTGTCATGATGATCCGGTGCGGCTGGCCGGTGAAGGCGAGCCAGAGCACATGGCGTTCCTGCTCGTCGAGGGCCGACGGGTCGCCCATCAGCGCCGCCCAGGGCCGGTTCCAGAGGATGAGCGTCCACATCGCGTCGTACACGGCGATCGGGTGGTCATCGAGCCGGTTCAGCAGCCTGCGTACGCTCGCCGGGATCAACTGGCCGATCCGCCCGCTGCCGACCGCGTGGCCGGCCAGCAGGAAGAGATGGGTCTGTTCGGCGTCGTCCAGTTGCAGCGCCCGCGCCAGCGCGGCGCACACCTGCGCCGACGGCGTCGAGGCGCGGCCCTGCTCAAGGCGCACGATGTAGTCGGCCGACACGCCCGCCAGCATCGCGAGCTCCTCGCGCCGCAGGCCCCGCGTGCGCCGTTGTCCGTTGGCGGGCAGGCCCGCCTGTGCGGGGGGCAGTCGCTCGCGCCAGACTCGCAGGATCGTCGCCAGTTCGCCGTTGCCACTCACCCCCTCATCGTCGCACCACCCCGCCGCTCGTGCCTGGTACGGGTGTTCCCAGGAAGACCCTTCGCTGGTACGACCTGCGACGACGGTGTGAGGCTGGAGTCATGACAACAACAGTGATCACCGGGGCCAACAAGGGCCTCGGCTTCGAGACCGCCCGCCAACTCGTCGCAGCGGGCCATACCGTCTACATCGGCGCACGCAACGAGGACAACGCCCGGCGGGCGGCGAAGGAGCTGGGCGCGTTGCCGCTGCTCATCGACGTCACCGACGAGGCGTCGGTCCAGGCGGCCGCGGAACTCGTGGACAAGGAGCAGGGCGGCCTGGACGTCCTGGTCAACAATGCGGGCATCGCCGGTGGTGCGCCTCCGGCGAGCGAGTTCACCGGGGCGGACCTGGAGACCGTCCTGAACACCAATGTCGTGGGCGTCGTCCGGGTGACCCACGCGTTCCTGCCGCTGCTGCTGCGCGGCGGGCATGGAGTCGTGGTCAACGTCGGCAGCGGCCTCGGTTCGTTCTCCCGGGTCCACGACCCCGAGCGCATCGAGTCCAAGGTGCCCGCCTTGGCCTACACCGCCTCCAAGGCCGCGCTCGCCATGCTGACCGTCCAGTACGCGAGGCTCTGCCCCGAGCTGCGGGTCAACGTGGTCGACCCCGGCTACACCGCCACCGATCTCAACGGCTTCAGTGGGACCCAGACCGTCCAGGAAGGCGCGGCCCCGATCGTACGAGCCGCGCTGCTCGGCGCCGACGGGCCCACCGGCGCGTTCTTCGACCCCGCCGGAGTGGCACCCTGGTAACGCCTGAACCGGTCGGCGGGCAGGTGACGTCTCACCTTTGTGAATCTCCGTCACGTGGCCGTCGTCGTCACAGCGATCTGCGCGGTCACCGTCCTGACAACATCCTCGGCGAGCAGCCCGCCAACCGTCCCGACGTCGTGCCCGCGACAGTGGGGAGGCCACCACGCCGGTGGCTGGGTGCCTGCCGCCGGGCAGATCGACGGGGCCGGAGACTACCTCGTACCCGGCAGGCCGGTCACCGCGATGATCTGCGCGTACCCGGGCGACAACACCCGCATGGGCGGCGAGCGGCTGGCCGGAACGCGGACCCTGACCGGGGACGCCGAGGCCATGGCCCGCGACCTCGGCTACCTTCCGGTCAGCACGGAGGAGCGCGATGTCATATGCACGCTGATGGGCGGCCCGATGACCAACTACCTCATCCGGTTCGCCTACCCTGGCGGCGGAGGGCTCTGGGTGGGCAGCGCCGAGGAGGCCAACGGCTGCGTCCGGACCACGAACGGCACGGTCCAATCCCGCTCGTACGTAGGCCGGAGCCTCACCGCCGCCTACCGGACCGGAACATGGCGGCTCGTACACCCCGACGACCCCTGCCAGATGCCCGGCGAGCGCCGGGGCCAGGACGAGCGGATGGTGCCCGACGAGCCCATCTCCGTTCTGGTGTGCAGGCGTGCGACCAGGGCTGGTGAGAGGGATCCGCGGCGTGAGCACGGCAGTCGGACGGCAGGACCTCTGGCGGAAACGCTGAACGCCCTGGACGCTGGGGGGAAGGAGATCCTTAATGAGATCAGCTGCAACCCGGCCGACTGGTTCGATCTCCTGTTCGGATACGCGGAAGGGCCACCTGTCCGGGTGTCGATCGTGCTGGGCTGTGATCATGGCATCGACAACGGGTTTCTCAATGCGGCCCTTGATGATGCCCTCCGCGACCAGATCATCCGTCTTGCCCCGCCGGGCTAGCGCTGTTGCGCGAGCCACTCGTCGAAGGTGGTCGGCGCGATGCGGGCGTCCTTGCCGGGCAGCAGCGCGTTGCCGGCCGCCTCCGGGCCGAGTGCCGCCGACCACGTGGGCACGAGCTTCACCGTACGGCCGCGCGCCTTGTTGGTGCGCCGGGCCATGTCCACCAGGTCCTGTGGGTCGGGACCGGCGACGTCGACGTAACGACCCCGCGGCTCGCCCACCGCGATCTCGGCGAGGATGTCGGCCACGTCCGCGGGCGCGATCGGCTGTACGAGCAGCGGCGGGATCGTCGCGACACCGTCCTGCTCGGTCCAGCTCGTCAGCAGCGCGGCGAAGTCGTGAAACTGCGTGGCCGGGACGATCGTCCACGGCACCGCTCCCTCGGACACGAGGCGCTCCTGCTCCCGCTTGCCGGCGTAGTGAGCGTTGCCCTCGATGCCATGGATCCCGACGATCGAGAGCAGCACATGGTGACGGACGCCGGCTCGTTCCTCGGCGGCGAGCAGGTTTCGCGTGGCGGCGCCGAAGTAGGCCACCGTCTCGGCCTCGTTGGTCGCCGGTCCGTTGGTGGCGTCGATGACCGCCTCGACGCCGGCCAGCGCGTCGTCGAGTCCGTCACCGGTCACCAGGTCCACGCCCAGCGAGCGGCTGATCCGGACGACCTCGTGCCCGCCGCGTTCGAGGGCGGCGACGGTGAGGGCTCCGATGTTCCCGGTCGCACCGGCGATCGCGATCCGCATGATGATCTCTCTTTCTCTGGCTGACCCGCGAGAACGCTATCACGGACTAAACAGGTCCATAATATCTGCGATAGGCTCGGAGGCGTGAAGCTGCCGGTGAGCACTGAATGGGTTCTGCACTGCGCCACGACGCTGGCGCAGCTCGATGCGGGAGCCAGTGCGTCGGCGGCACAGCTCGCGCAGTACTACGACCTTCCGGCGCCCTATCTCACCAAGCAGCTGAAGGCACTTGTCAGGGCCGGCCTGCTGGGCGCGACCACAGGTCCGCGAGGCGGGTTCCGGCTCGCGCTGCCCCCTTCCGAGATTACGCTCCTGCGGATCGTCGAGGCCGTCGACGGCACGTCCCCTCCGTACGAGTGCCGTGAGATCCGCCAACGAGGACGGGGCGCGCTGCCTGCCGAGGACTGCCGCCGCACCTGCGTCCTCGCCGAGAAGATGGCCGACGCGCACGAGGCATGGCGAGGCAGCCTTGCCGGGGTCACCCTCGCCGACATCCTCGCCGAGCTGCCCCCTTCGGCGCCGGCCCGCACCCGGCGGCTCCTGGCGGGGACGGCGTAGGCCGCCCCCGCAGGACGGCGAGCCGGCGCAAGCTCAACAATCTCAAAGCGCAGGTGAAGGGCTAGGCGATCGTGCCCGAAGCGGCGGGCAAACTCCCTAGCAGCGCGTCCCTGGAGGCCGCCGCGGCCTCCTCGGCTGTCGTGATCGCCGCGAGGATGGCGGCGGCCAAGCCCGTCGCGTCCAGTCGCCTCCTGCTCCGCGGGGAGATCTCCAACCGCGTGATGGTGCCGAGCGCGTCGGTGACGGCCACAATCCCACCCTCGTCGGCCACGCCGGCGAACTCGGCGGCACTCCACTCCTCCACCCTCGCCTCCGCCTGCTCGGCGGCGGCGATCAACGCCTCCAGCCGCGCCTGCGCCTCCTCCATGCCCTCCATCGCTCACTCTCCTCGCAGCACGTTGCGGATGTGGCCGTCGAGCGGGTCGGCGGCGCCCTCTGCGCTCGCGGTGTCAGGCGCTTGTCCCGTCAGATCCTGGACGACCTGAGTCAGCCGCTCCCCCATCGCGAGGTGGGCCGCGGCGATCGCCTCACAAACGGCCTGGGCGAGCTGGACGTGGTCCAGGCCGCCCAGCCCGCGCGGGTCGATGGACAACCCGCGCAGGCGGCCAGTGCCGGACACCTCCGCGCGGACGACCTCGGACGGGTCGGCCCCCGCCAGCCGTTCCTCCTCCAACTCGCCCAGCGCCCCGGCCAGGGTGCGCGCCCAGCCGTCCGTCTCGCGCAGCAGTCCGTCGACGTCGTCCTGCCGACCCCCGGCGAACGCCTCGACACGCCTCATGAGGCTTCCTTCGACATGGGAACCCAGTAGTTTTCCAGCTGGGTGGGGTCCGCGATCGCAGGAGTGAGGTGGAGATCGCGTGGCCCCAGCGCCGGGTTGCCGGACCGGTAGAAGGCGCCCCTCAGATCGTTGAGCTTGAGTTCGAGCTTGTTGAGGGTGCCCTCGTAGGAGTTGTACACGTCGGCGAACTGCTTGACCAGATTTCCTGCCGCGCTCATGAACAGGCCGACCTGGGTCATCAGGGCGACCCTCCCCACCGGGTGTGCGCTCATGGCGGCGACGGCGCGCAGTATGGGGGCCGAAGTGGCGTAGAGCCCGAACACCGACAGGTCGTACTCCAGTACCTCTTTGTACTGGCCGTGCATGGCGCCGCTCATCTCGTCAGTGATCTTGCCAAGCTGGCCGTACAAGCCGTTGACGTTAAAGCGGACGTACTGCTGGAGCGTATCCCTCGCTTGACCCTTCCAGTTGGGGGAGATGTCATCAAAAAAGGCACGCCACAAGTCGGACCGGCTGCCTTCCAGCAGTCCGGCCATGCTCTTCCACTGCTCACGCCGATCGTAGAACAGGAACGGGTTGCCCAGGTTGAGGGTGGCCGCCACGTCCAGCGCGAGCGCGGCGATGCCGAGCCCCGAAACAGCCATCGCGGCCCTGTTGGACTGGCGCAGCGGATTCAGCTCCGTGATCAGCCGCTTGTAGAAGCCGGGGTCGGTGCGCGGCTTGGGAGCGACTGTGACGGTCCGCTGTACGGTGCCGCTGGCGTTGGAGATATAGAGCTGCTGATTGGCCACAGGGGTGGTGCTGCCCGGCACGATCAGCTTCGGCGGTTCTCCAGACGGAGTCGACATCGCGAATCTCTCCTCACTCGGCGGTGCTGGCCCGCGCGGCGGCGACGTAGTTGTCCGCGGCTTTGTCAATCTTGCCGCTGTCGGTGCGCAGCACTTCGGAGAGGATGCCCGCGCTGTCCCGCCAGGTGTCGGCGATGGTGTTCAACCGGTTGACGAACATCAGCCCGACAATGGGCACTCCGGCCATGGGGGCCAGATTCCAGCCCTCGAAGCGAGGAGTCCACTGCTTGACGGTGTCCACGCCGGTGGCCGAGTCGTCCATGGTGCCGGCGAACTTCCGCACGTACCCCGCGTCGGTCTCGTAGCCTTTCGCGGGGCCGTCGGTGTCCTCGAGCAGTGGCGCGGACTTGGCCAGTGAGGCCTGCACCGGCTGCGCGCGTAGCCGCGACGGGAGGCACAGGGGCGGCGGGCACGCGGGGACGTGCGGACACGGGCTTACCAGCGACGGCGAGGGGCCGGGCGTCCCGAACGCCGGCGAGCCCGGAGAGGTGGTCGGCGAAAGGTTGCCGGGCGGTTGACTGGCCATGGATAAAGGTTTATCGGACGACACGGGACATTTTTACCACGATCATGGTCATTGTCCGCGCGAGCCCCCGTTTCCGCGGGGTGGGGGGTTTGTGTCGGTAGTGATCTCTATGGTCCCTGTCATGACGAGCTGGGTCGAGATACGCGGACCAGTTGACCAGGCTCGTCCCCGGCCAGGCCGGAAAACCAGGTGCGGCGACCGGCGGGCCGGGGGTAGAAACGGCGTCATGGACGAGCAGCCCCTGCCGGGTGGCAGGCATGTCGGCGGCGTACGCATCGGCGATACCGTCCATCGGCCCGCCAACCCGTGGACGCGCACCGTCCACACCGTGCTGAACCATCTGGAGGCGGCCGGGTTCGAGGGGGCGCCGCGGGTCCTCGGGTTCGACGAGCGAGGGCGCGAGGTGCTGACCTACCTCCAGGGCGACACGATCGGGGAGCAGGCTCCCTGGCCCGCGTGGCCCTGGTCGGACAGCGCGCTCAAGCAGGTCGGGGCCTGGATGCGGCGGCTGCACGACGCGACGGCGACGTTCGTGCCCGAGCCGGACGCAGTCTGGTTCACCGGGCGTCCCTGGCGGCCGGGGCTGGTCATCGGGCACCACGACGCCTCTCCTTACAACGCGGTATGGCAGGAGGACGACCTGGTCGGGTTCGTCGACTGGGACACGGCCGGGCCGTCCTCGCGGGAGCGCGATCTGGCCTACAGCGCGTTGACGTGGGTTCCGCTGCACGCTCGGCGGGTCGTCACGGAGCAGGGGTTCACGGCGTTCGAGGATCGCTCCCGGCGGCTGCACCTGCTGCTCGACGCCTACGGCTACGAGGGCGACCGTACGGCGTTCCGCTCCGAGGTGGTCGACCGGGCGCGGATGAACGCCGAGGTCATCCGCCGGCTCGCCGAGGGCGGTGAGCCGGTCTACCAGGCGCTACTGCCGTTCGCCGCGAACCTCGAACAGGCCGTGGTCGAGATCGAGGCGCTGCCGGAGGCCTTCTGGGAGCGCGGCTGAGGGGCCGCCCGCGGGATGCGTGACCTTTTTGTGATCCCGCGGGCGTGACATCTCCGGAAAATAGGAGATAATGAAAGCGAAGTCCAGCAGAGGGCTTCGTCTCGTGTTATCGAGGCGTGTCTCTGTCTGGGCTTTTGTCTTTGGACGGGACCGCCTGCAGTAGATATGAGGAGCAGGAATGACCGTCCAGCAGGCTCACGCTCAGCCTCAGGCACTCGTGCTCGACGAGATGACCGCCGAACAACTCCTGGTCGAAATGGTCAAGCCGGAGACCTCCGAGCTCGACAGGGTACGGATCCGCGAGCGTCTCGTAGCAATGCACGAGTGGCTGGCCAACGACATCACCCGCCGCTACCGCTACCGCGGCGAGCCCATCGAAGACCTGCGCCAGGCCGCCTACGTCGGCCTCATGAAGGCGATCAACGGCTTCGACGCCGAGCTCGGCCACGACTTCAGGGGCTACGCGGTCGTCACCATGACCGGCGAGGTCAAGCGCCACTTCCGGGACCGTACCTGGGCCATCCGGGTGCCGCGCGTCTACCAGGAGCGCCGCTCCGAGCTCAACAAGCTCGTCTCCGACCTCAGCCAGACCCTCGGGCGCGCCCCCACGGTCGCCGAGCTGGCCGAGAAGATGAAGATCTCCCAGGAGGACGTGCTGCTCACGATGGACGCCTCGGCGGCCTACAGCACGCTCTCGCTCGACGCCCCGACGGGTGTCGACGACGACTCCGCCTCCCTCGGCGACGTCATCCCCGAACACGACGAATCGCTCGACTCCCTGGTCGACAAGCACGCCGTCAAGCCGCTCATCGACGCGCTGCCCGTACGGGAGAAGAAGATCCTGTTGCTGCGCTTCTACGGCAACATGACGCAGGCCGAGATCGCCGCGGAGTTCGGGATCTCGCAGATGCACGTCTCGCGCATCCTGCGCAAGGTCCTCGACGACCTGCGCAAGGGCCTGTCGGACTGAGGTCCGCGGCCGCACCGCTTCGGCCGGCGCCACATCGCGCCGGCCGAAGCGGCGTCACCACAGGCGCCACAACAGGCGTCACCGCAACTCGACACCGATCAGGCACGTGTCGTCGTCGGTGTCGGAGTTGCAGTGCGTCAGCAGGTGGTCCAGCCGCAGGTCGAGGGTACGAGCCGGCTGCCCGGCGATGACCAGCAGGTGGTTCTGGGCGTGCTGCAGGGCGCGGTCCCGGCGTTCGATGAGCCCGTCCGTGTACATCATCAGGGTGTCGCCGGCTTCGAGCTGCAGTTGCCCCTCCTCGTACGCCGCCTCCGACACCGCGCCGAGCAGCAGTCCCTGGACCATCGGCAGCTCCGACGCGTTGGTCCCTCGGACCAGGAGCGGCGGCAGGTGCCCGGCGCGGGCCCAGCGCAGGACCTTGGTCCGCGGGTCGTACAGGCCGCAGATCGCGGTCGCGGTCACGCTGTCGGTGAGGTGGTGGGCGACCAGGTTGAGCCAGGTCAGCAGCTGACCGGGCCCCGCGCCGGTGGCGGCCAGGCCGCGCAGGGCGTTGCGCAGCACGACCATGCCGGTGGCCGCCTGGATGCCGTGTCCGGCCACGTCGCCCACGGACAGGAGCACGTGCTTGGACGGCAGTACGACGGCGTCGTACCAGTCGCCGCCGACCAGGTGTTCCTCCTCGGCGGGCCGGTAGCGGACGGCGATCCGCAGCCCGAAGGCGTCCGTCGTCGCGTGCGTCGACGGCATGATGGCCCGCTGCAGTTGCAGGGCGAGGCGGTTGCGCTCGGCGGTCTGCTGCTCGCTGTGGGCGAGCTGGTCGCGGGTCGCGGCGAGCGCCACCTCGGTCCAGTGCTGTGAGGAAATGTCCTGATAAGCACCGCGTACGGCCAGCAACCGGTCGTCGGCTCCGAAAACCGGCTCCGCCACCACGCGGATGTGCCGGGCGATCCCGTCGGGCCGCTGAAGCCGGAACGCCGTCGAAGCCGAGCGCCGATGGTGCAGCACGGTGCGCAGGAACCGGCCGATACCGGTCTCGTCGTCGGGATGGGCGTGCTCGCGCAGCCGTTCGAGGGGGATCGGCTCGTCGCCGGGAGACAGGCCGTACA
Source organism: Nonomuraea sp. NPDC048901 (assembly GCF_040649695.1). Lineage (NCBI taxonomy): Bacteria > Bacillati > Actinomycetota > Actinomycetes > Streptosporangiales > Streptosporangiaceae > Nonomuraea > Nonomuraea sp. NPDC048901. The sequence goes on from NZ_JBEZFW010000003.1 coordinate 200,558, forward strand.
GGGCGAAGAGCTGGTCGTTCCAGGTGACCCGGCCGGTGAGCGCGTTCTCCTCGAAGCCGCCGATGCGGCCCAGGCGCTGGGCGTGCTGCAGGATGCCGGCCAGCCGCGCCCGTTCGTCCTGCGGCCGCCAGATGAGCAGCACGCAGTCGCCGTGGCGGGTGGCGCTGACGCCGGCCTCGGTGCTCAGCCGTACCTGGTCCACCAGGGTGTCGAGGGTCATGCGGTCGGTGCGGAACGGCTCGCCGGTCGCGTGTACGTGCTCGACCTTGGCGAACAGGCCGCCGTTCTCGGCCGCCAGCGGGTACGCCTCCAGCAGCAGCGCCCCGGTGACCCGGTGGTGCGGGCGCCCGGCCGGGTCGGCGAACCGGCCGTTGGCGTGCACGATGCGGAAATCGGTCAGTCTGCCGCGGCTGTCGAGGTGCGGGCAGAGCACCAGGGCGGGATCGTGCAGTCCGTCGGCCAGGTCGACGAGCTCGGAGAAGGCCGGGTCGGGCGACACGGGCCCGTCCGGCGCGAACGTGTCCAGGGTATGGGCGCACAGGTCCGCCAGCGCCTCGATCTGCCGCTCTATCTGCGGCGGCTGCGGCTCCAGGTCATGCGGCCAGCCGATCTCCAGGACACCCAGGATGCGGCCGCCCGTACCGGCGGGCACCGTCACCCGCCCGCCCTCGGCCGTCGGCCGGTGCCCGATGGTGGGCAGCCCGGCCTCGCGCAGGGCCGGGAACCAGACGGTCCGGCGCTCCGAGAGAGCCTGACGAGCCGGGGTGGCCACCCCCGGAGGGACGTACCGCCACCGCATGGCCTCCTCGGCGCTGAGCCCCGCGTAGCCGGCCAGGCTGAGCGAGGCGTCGGGACCGGCGGCCCACACGGCGACCGTCGTCGCGCCGAGCGGCACCAGCGCGTGCTCCAGGAGCGACTCGGCGACCGCCTGGGTGTCGCTCGCGCCGAGCGCGCCGCTCTCGGCGGCGCGCAGCCGCAGGGAGACGGAGTGGCGCGCACGGTCGTGGTCCGTCGTCGCCAAGCGCAGGAACTCGCCGGCCGTCTCGCTGATGCGGTCCTGCGCCGCCTGATCGATGATGACCGAGGCCAGCTCCAGCTGCGACATCCCGGCCTGCTCGGCGAGCGTGGTGAGCTGGCGGGCGGCTTGGGCAGGGCCGCAGCGCAGCCGCTCGACCAGGACGCCCTTGGCCAGCTCGATCAGGGCGCGTCCGTCGGCGGCCAGGTGGGCGTCCTGGATCTCCTTGCGCAGCCGTTCGATCGTGGCGGCCAGCCGCCCGACGTTCGCGTCATCGACTGAAGCCTCCGCATGGGCGGTGCCGGGCTGCTGTGCTGGTTGCAAGGTGGGACTCCTGGGGATGGACACGGGCTTGCCCGGGGGACTGCGCTAGGAGGTCATCCAGCGCTGGATCACCTCGATGAGATGGTCGGAGTCGACCGGCTTGGTGACGTAGTCGCTCGCTCCCGCCGCGAGCGACTTCTCCTGGTCGCCCGGCATGGCCTTGGCCGTCACCGCGATGATGGGCAGGCCGACGTATTGAGGCATGGCCCGGATCGCCTCCGTGGCGGCATAGCCATCCATCTCCGGCATCATCACGTCCATCAGGATGAGGTCGGTCTCCGGGTGGGCGATGAGCATGTCGATGCCCTTGCGGCCGTTCTCCGCGTGCAGCACGTTCATGCCGTGAATCTCCAGCATGCTGGTGAGCGCGAACAGGTTCCTGGCGTCGTCGTCGACCACCAGCACCGTACGCCCGGCCAGCGTGTCGTCGACCTCCCGCCCGGCGGGCACGCCCACGTTGGCCGGGCGGACCAGGGGGAGCACGTCGCTCGGCTGGTCGGCGGTCAGGTGCAGGGCGATGCGCTCGCGCAGCTCGTCGAGGCTGGAGAGCAGCTCCAGCGGCCGGTTGCTGGCGCGGGCCTGAAGGGTCGCCTCCTGCTGCGGGTTGGTGCGCCAGTTGTTGTAGGCCAGGACCGGCACCTGCTGGAGCGCGGGGTCGCCGTCCATGGCCTCCAGCAGGCCGTACGCCGCCATATCGGGCATGTCGATGTCGAGGACGATGCAGTGGCACGGCTCGGCGGCGAGCGTGGCGGCGGCCTCCTCCGCACCCGCGGCGGTGACCACCTCGACGGTCCCGTGGAGGTGGGCCAGGTCGCGGGTGTTGGCCAGGTCGGTCACGACGCTCTCGGCGACCAGGGACAGCAGCCCGCGCTGCCGCTCCTCGATGATCAGGAGCCGCCGTTGCTGCGGCACCACGGGCGCGGCGGGCAGGCTCTGCTTGGCGGCGGACGGCAGCGGCTTGGCCTCGGGGGTGGAGTAGTCCTCGAAGTCGGGGCGCGCGATCGGCAGGTAGAGCGTGAAGACGCTGCCCTGTCCCGGAGTGCTCTGCGCGGTGATGCCGCCGCCGAGCAGGTAGGCGATCTCGCGGCTGATCGACAGGCCCAGCCCGGTGCCGCCGTACTTGCGGCTGGTGGTGCCGTCGGCCTGCTGGAACGCGCCGAAGATCACCTCCAGCTGCTGCTCGGGGATGCCGATGCCGGTGTCGATGACCCGCAGGGCCACGGCCGCGCCGTGCGGGCGCGCGGGAACGGGCAGCTCGGCCGGGCTGGCCGGTTCGATCCGTAGCTCGACGCTGCCCGTCTCGGTGAACTTGACCGCGTTGGAGAGCAGGTTGCGCAGCACCTGGCGCAGCCGCGAGTCGTCGGTGAGCAGCTCGGTCGGCACGCCCGGCATGGTGGTGATCAGGAAGTCCAGGCTCTTCTGCGTGGTCATCGGCCGGAAGGTGGCCTCGACGTAGTCGAGCAGCTGGCGCAGCGACACGCGTTCGGGGTTGATGTCCATCTTGCCGGCCTCGACCTTGGACAGGTCGAGGATGTCGTTGATCAGTTGCAGCAGGTCGGAGCCGGCCGAATGGATGATGCCCGCGTATTCGACCTGCTTGGCCGTGAGGTTGCGGGTGTGGTTCTGGGCGAGCAGCTGGGCCAGGATGAGTAGGGAGTTGAGCGGGGTGCGCAGCTCGTGGCTCATGTTGGCCAGGAACTCACTCTTGTACTTGGAGGCCAGCGAGAGCTGCTGGGCCCGCTCCTCCAGCTCCTGCCTGGCCTGCTCGATCTCCAGGTTCTTGGTCTCGATGTCGCGGTTCTGGGTGGCCAGCAGCGTCGCCTTCTCCTCCAGCTCCGCGTTGGAGCGCTGGAGCTCCTCCTGCTGGTTCTGCAGCTCCGCCGAGCGGGTCTGCAGCTCGACGGTGAGCCGCTGCGACTCCACCAGCAGCTCGTCGGTACGGGCGTTGGCCACGATGGTGTTGAGGTTGACGCCGATGGTCTCCATCAGCTGGTCGAGGAACGCGCGGTGGACCGGGGTGAAGGCGTAGACCGAGGCCAGCTCGATGACGCCGAGCACCTGCTCCTCGGCCACGATCGGCAGCACGATCACCGAGACGGGGGCCGTGCGGCCGAGCCCGGAGGAGACAGTGATGTAGTCGGCCGGGATGTCGGTCATGGCGATGGTCTTGTGGGTACGCGCCGCCTGGCCGACCAGCGCCTCACCGATGCGGAACCGGATCGGCCGCTCGGGGTCGGCGGCGAAGCCGTACGCGCTGATGAGCTGCAGCTCGGTCTCCTCGGCCAGGAAGAAGGCGCCGTATTGAGCCGAGACCAGAGGTGCCAGCTCGTCCATCACCAGCTCGGCGACCGTGGCCAGGTCGCGATGGCCCTGCATCAGCCCGGACATGCGGGCCAGGTTGGACTTGAGCCAGTCCTGCTCCTCGTTGGCCCGGGTGGTCTCGCGCAGCGACTCCACCATCGAGTTGATGTTGTCCTTGAGGTCGGCGAGCTCGCCTTCCGCGTCGACGGTGATGGAGCGCGTCAGGTCGCCCGAGGTGACCGCGCTGGTCACCGCGGCGATGGCGCGGACCTGGCGGGTGAGGTTGCCGGCCAGCTCGTTGACGTTCTCCGTCAGCCGCTTCCAGGTGCCGGAGACCCCTTCGACCTCGGCCTGGCCGCCCAATCGCCCTTCGCTGCCGACCTCGCGGGCCACCCTGGTGACCTCCGCGGCGAAGGAGGACAGCTGGTCGACCATCGTGTTGATGGTGGTCTTGAGCTCCAGGATCTCGCCGCGGGCGTCGACGTCGATCTTGCGGGTCAGGTCGCCCTTGGCCACCGCCGTGGTCACCTGGGCGATGCTGCGTACCTGGTTGGTCAGGTTGTCGGCCATCGAGTTGACGTTGTCGGTGAGGTTCTTCCAGGTGCCCGCCACGTTCGGGACCCGGGCCTGGCCGCCGAGCTGGCCTTCGGTGCCGACCTCGCGGGCGACGCGCGTGACCTCGTCGGCGAAGGCGGACAGGGTGTCCACCATCGTGTTGATGGTCTCGGCGAGCGCGGCGACCTCGCCCTTGGCCTCGACGGTGATCTTCTGCGACAGGTCGCCCTTGGCCACGGCGGTGGCGACCTGGGCGATGCTGCGTACCTGGTTGGTCAGGTTGGAGGCCATGACGTTGACGTTGTCGGTCAGGTCCTTCCAGGTGCCCGACACACCGCGCACCGTGCCCTGGCCGCCCAGGTTGCCCTCGGTGCCGACCTCGCGGGCCACCCTGGTGACCTCGTCGGCGAACGCGGACAGCTGGTCGACCATCGTGTTGATGGTCTCCTTCAGCTCCAGGATCTCGCCTCGGGCGTCCACCCGGATCTTCTGCGACAGGTCGCCCTTGGCCACGGCGGTGGTGACCTCGGCGATGCTGCGTACCTGGGCGGTGAGGTTGTCGGCCATGACGTTGACCGACTCCGTCAGGTCCTTCCAGGTGCCGGAGACGCCCTTGACGTCGGCCTGCCCGCCGAGCCGTCCGTCGGTGCCGACCTCGCGGGCCACCCTGGTGACCTCGTCGGCGAAGGAGGACAGCTGGTCGACCATGGTGTTGAGGGTGTTCTTGAGCTCCAGGATCTCGCCTCGGGCGGCGACGGTGATCTTCTGCGACAGGTCGCCGCGCGCCACGGCGGTGGCCACCTGCGAGATGTTGCGGACCTGGGCGGTGAGGTTGCCGGCCATGAAGTTCACCGAGTCGGTCAGGTCCCGCCAGGTGCCCGCCACGCCCTTGACGTCGGCCTGGCCGCCCAGCTCGCCCTCGGTGCCGACCTCGCGGGCCACCCTGGTGACCTCGTCGGCGAAGGAGGACAGCTGGTCGACCATCGTGTTGACGGTGTTCTTCAGCTCCAGGATCTCGCCGCGAGCCGCCACGGTGATCTTCTGCGACAGGTCGCCCCTGGCCACGGCCGTGGTCACCTGGGCGATGCTGCGTACCTGGTCGGTGAGGTTGCCCGCCATGGCGTTGACGGACTCCGTCAGGTCCTTCCAGGTGCCGGACACGGCCGGCACCTCGGCCTGCCCGCCGAGCCGCCCCTCGGTGCCGACTTCGCGGGAGACGCGGGTCACCTCGGAGGTGAACAGCGAGAGCTGGTCGACCATGCCGTTGAAGACGGAGGCGATCTCCCCGAGCAGCCCGTCGGCGTCGTCCGGCAGCCGGGTGCCGAAGTCGCCGTCGCGGACCGCGGTCAGGCCGGCCAGCAGCTGCCGGAGCTCCGGCTCGCCGACCTCGCCGACGTCACGTGCCCGCTTGGGACGTCCGGACGAACGTGAGGCCCCCGCTGCGTCACTCATGTTCACCCCTGGTTCTGATCCTGCAGTTGTCAAAGCTTCACCAGGAGAATAGTCAAGCGTGCGAGCTCATCATGCTGATCGCCGAGTGTCGGTCAAGCAACTGTCTGAAAGGCTTGGTGGAAGGTCAGGATTTGCGGCCGACAGCGCCATATTGCGACACTTCCTGGCCGCGATATTGGGTGGTCGGCTCGGGGCGCCACTTCGGCAGCGACACCATGCCCGGCTCGACCAGTTCCATCCCCTTGTAGAACTCCATGAGCTGCTCGGTTGTACGGATCGTGATGGGCGTGGCGCCGCTGTCGTTCCAGATGGCCGCGGCGCGGTCCATGGCCGGGCTGCTCACGCTGGAGGCGATGGTCAGATAGCTGCCCGAAGGGAGCGCCCGCATCAGCTCGGCGACGACCGTGTACGCCTGCTCGTCGTCCGGCACGAACTCCACCACGCCCAGCAGCATCAGGCCGACGGGCTGCGTGAAGTCCAGGGCCTTGGCCGCGTGTTCCAGGATCGTCTCCGGGTCGCGCAGGTCGGCGTCAATGTACGTGGTCAGGCCCTCGTCGGTGCCGCGCAGCAGCGCGCGGGCGTGGGCCAGGACGATCGGGTCGTTGTCGACGTACACGATGCGCGCCTCGGGCGCGGCGGCCTGGGCCACCTCGTGGGTGTTGTCGGCCGACGGGATGCCGGTACCGATGTCGAGGAACTGGCGAACCCCCTCCTCCACGACCAGGTGCCGCACCACGCGGGCCAGGAACTCCCGCTCGGCGCGGGCGATGATGGCCAGCTCCGGCATGACCTGGAGGATCTGCTCGCCCGTCTCGCGGTCGGCGGCGTAGTGGTCCTTGCCGCCCAGCCAGTAGTCGAAGACGCGCGCCGGATGAGCCACCGAGGTGTCTATGCGGCTGAGCTGTTCCATGACGTCGTCGTTCGCGTCCTCGGTCATCAGGGGTCCCCAGGTCGTCGCGGTAATGGAGGGCTTATCTCGGCTCAGCCTAGAGGTCATTTCACTGGCAAATCGCAAGAATTACGACATGTGATCATTTGAATACTTGACACGGATCAAAGGCCACCAGGAAACTCTCCTGCACCACCGGACAGATTGTTCGGTAAACGTTTACAGGGAGCGACCGATGCCCTTATCTCGATGGAGCGGTGTCGGTGCGCTCATAGCCCTCGCCCTCGTCGTCCTGCTGGCCGTACCGGGAGAGGCACGCGTGCGGGCCGACCGGACCGGGACGATCACCGCGGCCGCCGCGCCCTCGGCGGCGCTGGGGGAGAACATCGCCTACAACCTGTATCTGCCGTACGGCTACGCCAAGGGCGCCGATCGTTACCCGGTGCTGTACCTGCTGCACGGGCGCGGCGACACGATGCAGGCGTGGACCCGGGTCAAGGACACGCTCGACGCGATGATCCGGACCCGGCGGATACCGCCGCTCATCGCCGTCATGCCCGACGCGCCGTGGAGCGAGCGCGGCAGCTGGTACGTGGACTCCCGCTACACCGGCTCCGACCTGCCAGGACGGCCGGTCGAGACCGCGCTGACCCGCGACCTGGTCGCCCACGTGGACGCGACGTACCGCACGGCGCCGATCCGCCAGGCCCGCATGGTCGGCGGCTACTCCATGGGCGGCTCGGGCGCGCTGCGCTTCGCGCTGGCCCACCAGGACCTGTTCGGCAGCGCCATCGTGCTCAGCCCGGCCGTTTATACGCCGCTGCCGCCGGCCGACTCCTCCACGCGTGACTACGGCGCCTACGGCCAGGGCGGCGACAAGTTCGCCGACGCGGTGTACCGGGAGTCGAACTACCCCGCCCTGCTCCCCAAGCTCGACCAGGACCTGCCCGTACGGCTGTTCGTGGCCGTCGGCGACGACGAGTACGCCAACCCCGACCCCGCCGACGCCCAGCACGACCTCGACTTCGAGTCCGCCGCGCTCTACAACGCGGCCCGGCGCTCGCCCGCGATCTCGGCGCAGCTGCGCGTGCTCGACGGCGGCCACGACTGGACCGTCTGGGCGCCCGCGTTCGAGCAGGCGATGGCCGAGCTCGGCCCGGGGCTGAGCGTCACGCCGCCGGCCGGGCTGCCCGCCCCGCTGTACGGCACGGCCGCCCCGGACTGGGCCGGTGGCGTCGCGGCCCACGCCGACGGCTCGCTGACCACCGGGTTCGCGGCGAGCGGACCCGTCGGCGGCCAGCCGTACGCGGGCCGCCTCGACGCGGTGCTGGTCCGCGGCGGCGCGGACGGCTGGACCAGGCAGCTCGGCAGCGCCGCCGACGAGCGGTTGTACGGAGTCGCGGCGCTGCCCGACGGCGGCGTCCTCGCGGCCGGCTACACCAAGGGCGACCTGGACGGTCACCACGTGGGCAACGCCACGGACGACGCGTTCGTGGTCCGGCTCGACGCGAAGGGCGCGGTCCGCTGGCTCACCCAGTTCGGCGCGCCCGGCGTGGCCGACCGCCTCTACGGCCTGGCCGCCGCCCCTGGCGGCGGCGCCTACGTGGCCGGCTACACCAAGGGCGCCCTCGACGGGGCCAACAGCGGGGACAAGGACGCGCTGGTCGCCCGCCTGTCCGCCGACGGCGCGGTCTCCTGGGTCCGCCAGTACGGTGGGGTGGGCGAGGACAAGGCGTACGGAGTGGCTTCGGACGGGACGAACCTGTACGTGACGGGCAGCGCGACCTCGGCTTTGCCGGGGACGACCGCGCTCGGCGGGCTCGACGGCTGGCTCGCCGCCTACGACCCGAACGGGGCCCGGAAGTGGGCCACCGCGGTGGGCGGCACCGGTGACGACCGGCTGAACGCGGTAGCCATCACCACGGCGGGCCTCGCGGTCGCCACCGGGGGCGTCGGCGGTGATCTGGTCGCGGCGGCGTACACGGGCGCGGGCAAGCAGCGCTGGCAGGCCACCGTCGCCACCCCGGCCGCCGACGAGGGCGCCGCCGTGGTGCCGCTGACCGGGGGCGCGGTCGCGCTGGCCGGATACACCCGGGGCCGGGTGGGCGTGGTGGCGGGCGCGGCCGACGTCCTGACGGTCCGGCTGGACGGTAAGGGGAAGCAGCAGGCCGCCGCCCAGCTCGGCACCGCCCGTGACGACGGCGTCGACCCGTTCTCCGAGGTCAACCTGTACGCCGCCGCCACCCCGTCGGGGCAGGTGGCCGTCTCCGGCCTGACCTACGGCACGCCGACCGGCGGCGAGGCGCCGGGCAACGGCGACGTCTTCACCACCACGATCGACCCGGCCACCGGCCTGCCCAAGGGGTGATCCCAAGGGGTGATGAGGTCAGGCCGGGGTGAGGAGGCCCGCGTCGACGATGGCCCGGCCGAAGGGGCGGGCCAGCTCGGCGAGGCGTTCGCAGCCCTCCTCGCCCAGCGCCGAGTAGGCGGGCAGGGCCAGCGCGTCGGTGCGGGCCTCGATGTGCTGGCGCAGCGTCTTGCCCTCGGCGCTGAGCGTGTGGCCGTCGAGGAGACCGCGTTCGCGCAGGCGTTCCCCGGCCGCTGCCCACTCCGGCTCCGGCCAGGCCCGGCTCAGCTTGAGGAAGTCCACCGGGACCTCCCCGCTGGCGGCGTGCAGCACGAGCGCGTCCAGCGGCCCGACGCCCTCGGCGACCAGCATGCTGATGTGCCCGTCGCCACGGAACTCGCGCAGCAGCGTCTGCGCGTGCCACAGCTGGAGCAGCGGGTCGTCCGGCCAGGCCAGCGCGGCGTGCGCGGCGAACAGCGGGCGGCCCTGCGGATGCTCGCAGGCGGCCTCGGCGGCGCGCCGGGCCAGCTCGAGGACCGTGTCCAGTTCGGGCTGCTCGTGGATGCCCGCCCGGCGCAGGGCCTCGTCGGCCGCCTCGTACCGCGCGGCCAGCACCTGCTCGGGCGTCGCCAGGTCCCAGGCGGCGGGCAGCGCCTTCCGTACGAGGTCGGGGTGGAAGTTGTAGAAGGTCGCGATGACCAGCTCGGCGGAGGCGCGGCCGAGCGCCGCCCCGCGCGAGGCGAAGTAACCGGAGCGGGCGTTCAGCCCCAGCGCGGCGTACCGCTTCCGGCCCTCGGGGACGAAGTAGATCATGCCGTGCACCGGCTCCAGCCGCCGCCAAGCCTGTCGCGCTGCCCTCATGTCAGCGTCCCCCTTCATGACAGTGAGTCCACGAACCGCGCCATCCCGGCCAGCCACCGGTCGGGATCGTCGGCTTTGCGGCGGGCGAAGTCGGCCACCTCGGGGTGCGGGAAGATGTGGAACCGCTCCGCCGCCAGCCCCTCGACCACCGTCCCTGCCACGTCGGCCGGGTCGAGGATCGCCCCGGACGCGCCGACCGCGCGGGCCGTCAGGTGGTCCTCCGCGACGCCGCGCTCCAGCATGGCGGTCCGTACGCCCTGCGGGCACAGCACGCTGACCTTGACGCCCTTGGTCGCGTAGTGGATCGAGACCCACTCGGCGAAGGAGATGGCCGCCGCCTTGGTCACCGCGTAGGGCGCGTCGCCGGGGCAGCTGATCAGTCCGGCCGCCGAGCAGGTGTTGAGCAGGTAGCCACCGCCCCGCTCGACCATGCCGGGCACGACCGCTCGCGCGGCGTACACGTGGGCCCGCAGGTTGACCGACCACAGGCTGTCCCACTCCTGGTCGGTGGCCTCCAGCCCGTGCCCGGCGATGACGCCCGCGTTGGAACAGAACAGATCGGGCGGGCCGAAGGGCGTCTCCGCCAGCGCGGCCACCTCGGCCTCCACCGACACGTCGGTCCGTACGGCCAGGGCCCGGTCGCCGATCTCCTTCGCCACCGCGCCCGCGCCCGCCTCGTCGAGATCGGCGACCACCACTCCGGCCGCCCCCTCGGCGGCGAACCTGAGCGCCATGGCCCGGCCGATCCCGCTCGCCGCCCCCGTGACGACGACGACCTTGTCCCGCACCCGCATGAAGCCACCTTCCTAACCGACCAGCCGGTATCCAGAACGTAGTTCTACTACCGGTGGCGAGTCAACGTCTCGATGGCGCGCTTGAGGACCTTGCCGGTGGGGCTCATGGGCAGCTCGTCGGCGAAGGTGACGTGCCGGGGATACTTGTACGCCGCCACCCGCTCCCTGACGAAGGCCCGCAGCTCGTCGGCCTCGACCGGCGCGCGCAGCGTCACCACGGCCGCGATCTCCTCCCCGAGCTCCGGGTGGGGGACCCCGATGACCGCCGCCTGCCGTACGGCGGGATGCTCGTACAGGACCTCCTCCACCTCGCGCGGGTAGACGGTGTAGCCGCCCCGGATGATCACGTCGCGGCGGCGGTCGACCAGGAAGAAGAACCCGTCCTCGTCGACCCGGCCGAGGTCGCCGGTGTGGAACCAGCCGTCGCGGATCGCCTCAGCGGTGGCGGCCGGATTGTTCCAGTAGCCCTTCATCACGTTGGGGCCCCGGACGACGATCTCGCCGATGTGGCCGGTGGGCACCTCGCCGCCGTCCTCGTCGACCACCTTCATCTGGACGTCCTTGATCGGGCGGCCGATCGACCCCGGCCGGGTGCCGTTGCGGCCCCGGTTGGACGAGGCGACGGGCGAGGTCTCGCTGAGCCCGTAGCCCTCCACGATCGAGCAGCCGAACCGCGTCTCGTACGCCCGCAGCACGTCCAGCGGCAGCGCCGCCCCGCCGGAGACCAGGATGCGCAGCAGTGACATGTCGGAGGCGCCCGGATGGTCGAGCAGCGCGATGTACATGGTCGGCACGCCTTGGAAGACCGTGACGCCGTCCCGCCGGATGACCTCCAGCGCCCGGCCCGCCTCGAAGCGAGGTAGCAGCGTGAGGCGCGCGCCGGCCTGGACGGTGGCGTTGAGCGAGCAGGTCTGCCCGAAGGAGTGGTAGAGCGGCAGTGCCCCGAGCACGACGTCGTCCACCCCGAGCGCGTGCATGCGGGCGACGGCCGCGGCGTTGCCGCCGAGGTTGCCGTGGGTCAGCTCGACGCCCTTGGCCCGGCCGGTCGTGCCGGAGGTGTAGTGGATGACCGCCGTCTCGCCGTCCGCGCGCGCGGTGACGTCGTGCTCGGCGGCCAGGCCGCGCAGCAGCCGCTGGAACTCGCCCGGCACGACGAAGAAGCAGTCGGTCAGGGTGCCGGCGGTGCCCGCCTCGGCGGTCTCCGCGAAGGCGTGCCAGGCGATCAGCAGGCAGGCCCCGCAGTCACCGACGTACGCCGCGATCTCCCTCCTGCGCAGCAGCGGATCCAGCGGAACGACGACTGCCCCGATCCGCAGCACCCCGTAGTAGACGACGGCGAACTCCGGAACGTTCGGCAGCATGATCGCCACCCGGTCGCCTGCGCCGATCCCGCGCAGCCGCAGCAGGGCGGCGACGCGGGCGCTCATCAGGTCGAGCGCGCCGTAGGTGAGCGCCTCGTCGTCGAGCGTGACAACCGTCCTCCCGCCGAGCCGATCGGCGACGGTGTGGAGCCGGTCAGCGAGATTCATGGAACGACCGTACGTCCCCGCTCCCACGTCGCTCATCGGTCACGGTGGCCAGTCTTTGCCCCCCGTGGTTGGTGTTGGGCGGCTGCTTGGGGGTGAGTGGCAGGGAGTCGTGGAGGGCGATGGCCACGAGCAGGTCGAGCAGGTCGCTGATCCGGCGCAGACTGCGACCGGTGCGCTCCTGGATGCGGCGCAGGCGGTACTGAGCGGTGTTGGGGTGGATCTGCAGCCGCTCGGCCGAGGCGCGCAGGTTGAGGTCGGCGGCGGCGAAGGCGCGGATCGTGGCGGTGAGCACGCCGCCGCGCGCCCGGTCCTCGGACAGGAGCGCGGTGATCCGCGGATCCACCAGATGGCGGGCGGTGTCGTCGGCCCTCAGCGCCAAGTACTGGAACGGCGAGAGCCGGGGGAGCGCCGCCACACCGCCGTCCTCCGGCAGGAACTCCAGCACGGTACGGGCCTCGTCGTACGCCTGCGGGATCCCGGCCGTCCCGGCGACGACCGTGCTGACGCCCATCGCCAGCACGATCCCCTCGCCCATGAGGCTCTCGCGCACGGCCTGCAGCCGCTCGCACAGCTCCTCCGGGTCGCCGCCGGGGCCGAGCGCGGGGATGGCGACGATCTCCGACTGCCGCACGACCGACAGCGTCCGCGCGCCGTTCGCCCCGGCCCTGGACAGGGCCGCGCAGGCCGCGTGCCGCGCGTCCACGCCGCGGTCGGAGTCCGGGTTCCCGCCGATCACGAGCGCGCGCGGCCCGAGCAGGACCGCGATCACCACCAGCAGGGGCGAGCGGGTGTCGGACCCCAGACCGTACGCCTGGGCCGCGGCCAGTTGCCCGCCGCGCGTGGGCGCGCCGCCGGCCAGCAGGGTCTCCAGCAGGTCCCTGCTCTCGTGTACGGCTTCCGCCGCGGCGTAGTGCTGGAACTCCATGTACGCGTTGGCCGCGTGCGTACTGGCGAAGTCGCAGTAACGCATGATCGGGCCCGCCAGAGAGAGGGCGGCCTCGTGGCCGGCGGCCGAGTGGCCGGCCCGCTCCAGCACCGACCCCCAGAAGACCCGCTGGCCGACGCGGAAGGCGTTGATGTAGTCGGCCAGGGCGAGCCCGGCCCTGGCCCGCCGCATGGCGGCCCGGCGCGCGAAGGCGATGTCGTCGACGGTGACCGTGCGGTCTTCGAGCATCACGGCCAGCTTGCTGCGGTAATGGCGGACCACCTGGTCGCGTACGTCGGCGAGGAAGTTCTCGTCCTGAGCCGCGTAGGCGGGGATCTCGGCCCGCATCGTCTGAACGGCCGTGTCGGCGAGGTCGGCTAGATGATCGAGGAGCTCGGAGAGGATGCGCGTGCGCTGGACGCGGACCGTCGCCGAACCGGTGAGCGTTTCCGTGCTGAAACCACCGGACATGCCGGGATGATCCATGCACTTTGCCGGGCGGTCAACAGGTCGTAACCGGTCCGAGACAGACCCTGTGCCCGGCGGACAACAGCCGGCACGCATCTTGGGTGACCGTGCCCAATGTGGTGTCGGACGGGTGACTTCTACGCTTTCAGCACGTTGTTCGCCGCTCACCGTCAGCGGGAGGCCGGAGTGCTGGAGGTAAGCGAGCTCACGGTCCGATTCGGTGGCATCACGGCGCTCGACGGCGTGGGCTTCTCGGTGCGGCGCGGCGAGATGGTGGGGCTCATCGGGCCGAACGGCGCGGGCAAGACCACGCTGTTCAACTGCCTGACCCGCCGCCACGACGCCGACGCGGGCCGGGTCGAGTACGAGGGGCGGGACCTGCTCGCCGTACCTCCGCACGCGATCGCGGCCTTGGGCATCGCCAGGACCTTCCAGAACCTCGGCCTGTTCCCGCGCATGTCGGTCCGCGACAACACGCTGGTCGGCGCGCACCACCGCGGCCGGGCCGGCTTCCTCACCGCGGGCCTGCGCCTGCCCGGCGTGCGCCGCGAGGAGGCCGGGCTGCGCGCCGAGGCCGACGCGGTGCTCGACCGGCTGGCGCTGACCGAGGTCGCCGACCACCCGGCCGCCGGGCTCCCGTTCGGCACGCTCAAGCGGGTGGAACTGGCCAGGGCGCTGGTCGGCCGCCCCGAGCTGCTGCTGCTCGACGAGCCGGTGAACGGGCTCAGCTCGGCGGAGGTCGAGGAGTTCGCCGGCGTCCTGCGCGCGATCCGCGACGAGTACGACCTGACCATGGTCGTGGTCGAGCACCACATGGGCTTCGTCATGGGAATCTGCGACCGGATCGTCTGCCTGGACTTCGGCCGCAAGATCGCCGAGGGAGCTCCGGCCGAGGTTCAGCGCGATCCCGGGGTCATCGAGGCGTACCTGGGGACCGCCGTATGAGCGAGCTGGTGGTGACGGACCTGGTCGCCGGATACGGTGACGCGAAGGTGCTGCACGGGCTGAGCCTGTCGGTCGGTCCGGGGGAGATCTGCGCGATACTCGGGCCGAACGGAGCCGGCAAGACGACCCTGTTGCGGGCGCTGTCCGGCATGGTCCGTGGGCGCGGCAGCGTCCGGCTCGGCGGCACCGAGCTGACCGGCCGCTCGCCGGACGCCATAGCCCGGCGCGGCGTCGCCCACGTGCCCGAGGGCCGCGGCACGTTCATGCCGCTCACCGTCGAGGAGAACCTGCGCCTGGGCGCCTACGTACGCCGGGGCAGAACAGGCGTGGACGCCGACCTCGACCGCATCTACACCTACTTCCCGGCGTTGAAGCCCAGGCTGCGGCAGGCGGCGGGCAGCCTCAGCGGCGGCGAGCAGCAGATGCTGGCCATCGGCCGCGCGCTGATGCTGCGCCCCCGGCTGCTCCTGCTGGACGAGCCGTCGCTGGGCCTGGCGCCGCTGGTCACCCGGGAGCTGTTCCGCATCGTGCGGGCGATCAACGAACAGGAGCGGACCACCGTGGTCGTCGTCGAGCAGAACGCCCATCTCGCCCTCGGCATCGCCCAGCAGGCGCATGTCCTGGAGACCGGCCGGATCGTGCTGTCGGGCACGGCGGAGCGGATCAGGGCAGACGAGCAGGTCGCCCAGTCCTACCTCGGATACCGGGTCTAGCCATGGCCGGCTTCCTGCAGCAGGTCGTCGAGGGGCTCGGCGCGGGCGCCATCTACGCCAGCCTGGCTCTCGCGCTGGTGCTGATCTACCAGTTCACCGGCATCGTCAACTTCGCCCAGGGCGAGCTGGCGATGTTCTCCACCTACCTGGCCTGGCAGTTCACCGCCGCCGGGCTGCCGTTCTGGCTGGCGCTGGTCAGCACGCTCGTGGTGTCGTTCGCGGGCGGCATGCTCATCGAGCGGGTGATCATCCGCCCGGTCGAAGGCGCCCCCGAGCTGACCGTCGTGATCGTCACCGTGGGGCTGTTCATCTTCGTGAACGCCGCCGCCGGGTGGATCTGGTCGTTCACCATCAAGGACTTCCCCAACCCGTTCCCCGAGGGCGCGCTCACGGCAGGGAGCGTCAGCGTGGGGTACTCGACGCTGGGCATCCTCGGCGTCGTCGCCGTGGTGATGGGCCTGCTGTACCTGCTCTTCCAGCACACCAAGATCGGCCTGGGCATGCGCGCGGTGGCCGCCGGCCCGCAGTCCGCCCGGCTCGTCGGCATCCGGGTGGGCTGGACGCTCGCGCTCGGCTGGGGCCTGGCCGCCACGGTCGGCGCGGTGTCGGGCGTGCTGGTGGCGCCGCTGCTCTTCCTGGACCCCAACCTGATGGGCGGGGTGCTCATCTACGCGTTCGCGGCGGCGACGCTCGGCGGGTTCGACAGCCCGCTGGGCGCGGTCGTGGGCGGCCTGATCGTCGGCGTGGCCGAGACGCTGGCCGGGGCGTACGTCGGCTTCATCGGATCGGATCTCAAGATCGGGGTGCCGCTGGTCGTCATCCTCGGCGTCCTGCTGCTGCGGCCTCAAGGGCTGTTCGGGCGAGCGGTGGTGGAGCGGGTATGAGCGAGTCGGCGGAGGCGACCGGTGCGCCGGTCGCGAAGGGGCCTGGCGGGCGGGTCTTCCGGCGGTGGCGGGTGCCCGCGAACTGGCGCTGGATCGTCGTGGCGCTGCTGCTCGCGCTGGCCTGCTACGCGCCCTTCCAACTGGTGCCGTTCCGGGTCTTCCAGTTCACCATGGTGCTGATCTACGCGGTGGCGCTGCTCGGGCTGAACCTGCTCGTCGGGCACGCGGGCCAGATCTCGCTCGGGCACGGCGCCTTCTTCGCCGTCGGCGCCTACACCACGGCGATCCTGCTGCACAGCTGGGACGTGCCGTACCCGGCCACGCTGCCGGCCGCCGCCGTGGTGGCGTTCACGCTGGGACTGGCGCTCGGCGTGCCCGCCGTCCGGCTGCGCGGCCTCTACCTGGCCCTGGTGACCCTGACCATCGCGATCTTCCTGGTACCGCTGCTCAAACGGTTCGAGTCGGTCACCGGCGGCTCCATGGGGCTGACGCTGGCCAAGCCGGCGCCGCCCGCGTGGACGGGACTGGCCGAGGACCAATGGCTGTACTTCCTCACGCTGGCCGTGGCAGTCGTGGCGTTCCTGGTGACCCGCAGCGTGCTGCGCTCGCGGGTCGGCCGGGCGCTGCACGCCATCCGGGACAACGAGGCGGCGGCCGAGGTCATGGGCGTGCGGCTGTCGTTCTACAAGACGCTCTCCTTCGCCTGGAGCGCGATGCTCGCCGGGATCGCGGGCTGCCTCTACACGTGGGTGATCGGGTACGTCTCGCCGGACTCGTTCGTCGTCACGCTCTCGATCACGCTGCTGGCGGGCCTCGTCGTGGGCGGCCTCGGCTCGTACTGGGGGCCGCTGCTGGGCGGGCTGTTCGTCATGTTCGTACCGAGCATCTCCCAGAGCGTGAACGACGCCGCGCCCGGCGTCGTCTTCGGCCTGCTGATCATCGCGGTGATGTACGTCGCCCCGACCGGCCTGGCCGGGCTGGCGGGCCGCGCGGCGTACTCGATCAAGAAGTCCCTCCGGAAGGAGTAACAGGCATGCGCGTATCCGTTATCGGCTGTACGGCGATGCTCCTGGCCGCGGTGGCGGCCTGCGGGGGGCGGGGCGGGACCGAGCCGGGCACCACGGCGTCGGGGCCGTGCCAGGGCCAGCAGACGACCGGCATCACCGACAAGACCATCAAGCTCGGCGGCATCTACCCGCTGTCGGGACCCGCCTCCGCCTACGGTGACATCCCCAAGGGCATCAAGGCGTACTTCGACTACATCAACGCCGAGAAGAACGGCATCGGCGGGCGCAAGGTCGAGTTCGTGGTCCGCGACGACGGCTACCAGCCGCCCAAGGCGGTCGAGGAGGCCCGCCGGCTCGTCGAGCAGGAGCAGGTGTTCGCGCTGTTCCAGACGCTGGGCACCCCCTCGACGACGGCGACCTGGGACTACACCAACCAGCAGAAGGTGCCGCAGATCTTCGTCGCGACCGGCGCTTCCAAGTGGGGCACCGACACCAAGCACCCGTGGACCATCGGCTGGCAGCCCAACTACATCTCCGAGGCGCGCGTCTACGCCCAATACCTCAAGAAGGAGAAACCCAACGCCAAGGTCGCGGTGCTCTACCAGAACGACGACTTCGGGAAGGACCTGTTCGGCGGCTTCAAGCGGGCCATCGAGGGCAGCGGGATCACCGTCGTCGGCGAGCAGAGCTACGAGGTCACCGACCCGAGCGTCGACCCTCAGATGCGCAACCTCGCCGGCTCCAAGGCCGACGTGTTCCTCAACATCACCACACCCAAGTTCGGCTCACAGGCACTGGCCGCCGACGCCAAGAACACCACCTGGAACCCGCTGCACATCCTCAACAACGTCTCCGCCTCGATCACCGTGCTCAAGCCGGTCGGCTTCGAGAACGTACAAGGCGTCGTGTCCTCCACCTACTACAAGGACCCCAGGGACGCGACGTGGAACGACGACGCGGAGATGAAGCTCTACAAGGCGAAGATGGCGCAGTACGCGCCGGGCACCGACCCGAACGTGCCGTTCTTCACCTTCGGCTGGGCGGTGGCCGACTCCTTCAACAAGACGATGTCGGCCGCGAAGTGCCCGACCCGCGAGGGGCTGCGCGACGCGATGCGCAGCCTGAGCAACGTGCAGATCAACATGCTGCTCCCCGGGGTGACGATGAACACCGCCGCCGATGACGGCTTCCCGATCGAGTCGATGCAACTCATGAAGTTCAAGGGCGAGAGGTGGGAGCTGTTCGGGCATGTGATCGACACCCGCAAGGAGTTCGGGCCGCTGACCGGCTGAACAAGCATGGGCCTTCGCTTTGAGGGCGCTTTCGCGCTGTCGGCTCCGGGCTGCGCCCAGTGGGGGGCAGTGCCCCCCACGCCCCCACCTTCACAAGCGTGGTCCTCGCTAATCGCTCGGGCGCCTTCCAGACGCAAACGGTCCCCTAACCGGAGCGAGCCCACTCAGCTCCAACAGGGAGCTCTTTCCATCCTGACCAGGACCGTCACGATGGAAAGAGCTCAGTGAGCCTTTCTCCCATATTCTGCCGAATTTGCTAGCTTGGAGTTTTCCCGTCCGGCAAGAGCATCTGAGTGCATACCCACTTCGGCACACTGCCTGAAAGTAAAGCACACGCCTTAGCTCCGATCCTGTAGCTGTCACTATGCGCCATCGGCGAGACAAGCCAGTCAGCTTGAAGCCGTTGAGTGGAAAAGAAACGCTGGGCATTGTGGCGGTCTGGTTCCACATAGGACTGGAAATAGACCTTTTCTCTGGGGCGTGCAGCTGCCCAGAAACTTTGGCAGCGTGAACTCCACCACAGCTTGACTTCAAGATGTACCTGGCTTGCCATCCCGCTGTTGCCGCCCCCAGGAACAACGACAGCATCTTCGGTGCAGCCTTGAGCAACTGGATCCTGGTTATCGCAACTCATACCACTCGGGTGGTCGCTACATTCTGTGGCATGACTTATTGTCTCAGGCGGAGGCGAGGAAGGTGTCGCCACGAGCGAGCCTCTAGAGTTCGGGATGAAATGCTCTGTTGATGGGCGATAATAATCGCCACTGACTATAATTAGTAGAAAAACTATCCCGCAAAAAATAACTAGACGCAGCGCAGCATGACGGCAAAGCGCAGAGGCTCGCGATGTCCAGGTCCAGATGAGGTGGGTTGACGGTCTAGACGTGGGAGCCGGGGGTCGTTCCAGCGAGGGCGGCGACGCTGTCTGTGAAGCGATGCCCACGCCCGCGACAGGCATCGACCCCTCCAACTCTTGGCGACGCTGAGCATGACTCGCCTTTGCCAAGGTATTGCTCAAATCTGATACTTGATTCGATTCGAGGTTGGTGATCTGGAGATACTCGGTCAGCGCAACAGCGGCAAGGTCGAAGAGCCAGCCATCAATGGGCCCATGCAAGTTAGGGATATCCCTGCCGAGGAAGACCAATGCTGCTGCAGCGAGCGAGAGGTGGCATTGGGGAACCCAGCGGTCTCCGTAGCTCTTACTCGCCGCCCACTTATATCCAGCGTGGAAGACAGATCTGATAACTTCATGTTCTTTCTCGAAATCAGGGTCTTCATTGTCAGCCTGGTGATTGGCCAGACACCGAATGAGTGATCTGGCCTTGGATGAACTGAGATCGATGTCACGGAGCCATCGCGTGGCTAGCGACACCAGCAAGTACATTTGATCCCATGTCAGCAGCCCGTTTGCATTAAACCCGCCATAATCGATAAATATGTAGTCTTCTGGCGAGACTTTGAGATAGGTCGGTATAAGAATGTTGCGTACGTTGAAGTCGCTATGCACCCGGCCGATAAACGCGTCAAAGCGGTGCGCCCCCAGGTATGAATCAGAAGACATAAGAGCGAGCGGGTTGACCAATTTCTGATCCCAACCCTCGCGGCGAAGCCATACGTCCTGCACGCTGATGTCTGCATCTTTCGCGTAGCGGATCAAGGGACTGTCCTCGCACAATCGCTTCTCACCAATGGAGTCTCTGAGGAACTCGGAGATGCTGACGTTGGACCGGAAATCAAGGATATCCCTGTTCCAGTCGTTCAGGAGGGATCCTGTGACTGTCTCGCAGATATTAGCAAGGACGGGATTACGTACATAGTCGTCCATCGGTCTATAGTTTTCGATATCTCCGCCAGCGATCTCCATAAAGATTACTGCCCAATTCTTTAGCCTTTCGGTGTCGCCGGACTTGGCCATGTGTTTGATTCGGTATTCCTGCGGAGTCGCATTGTACGCAGTTGATATTCTGCTTGGCTCGCTTGGATCTATACAGAATTTTAGGATTACCTGTCGATGCGGGGCTCGATCCAATTGATCGCGTACAACCATTACGGACGCTCCGCTGTGCCCATCTGCCAGCAATCGCAGAAAGGAAACTTTCCGAGGGAGGCGATCTAGATATCTGTCAAACGCGACCAACTCCTCCCTTGGAATGGCATCCCACGCCTCGTTCGGCTCCCTTGAACCCATGACACGCCCCCCGATTGGCTGACACGGCCTGAGACGGCCGGGATAGAGAGAAGGGATGTCGTCGCGACATTCACGACGCACGGCTGAAAGTAATCGATCAACCGTTCGATCCTTGACAGAGGATTGTTGTCCGTCATAATGAGAAGGATAAGGCAAGGCGGTACGGAAGAGGCGCCGTTCAGATGGTTCTTGCCGATCAGCTTGCGACCCTGCTTGCGGTGATTGTGGGCGCGATTACGTCGTTCACGGTAACGACCTTAAGTGACCGCTCCCGATTTCGCCGTGAGCAGGCACGGCACTGGACTGACAAGAAGCTAGAAGTATATGGCGCATACCTCAACGCTATCAAGCACATGAATCAGTTATCTCGTAGGATAGCCGCGAGTCGTGGCATCGGTGATGGGCGTGCCCTGAAGTTGGGCCGAGAGAAAGCGCACGCGCTTTTGGACGATGCGGAGAATAGCAGGGCCACTGCCAGCGAGATGGTGGCTCTCGTCGGGGACGCGACGGTTGTCGGAGCCGTCAGGGATCTGAATCGGGAGGTCTGGCGACTCGAATGGATTGCTCGCGGTCTGCTTCAGCCGAACAACGAGATGTGGGAGGCATGCAACCAGGCGTATGTCCGAGCGCTCAACGCCCTTCACGAGGGCATCAGACAGGAGCTTAAGATCCCTGGCGTTTTCCTGCCGCGGTCTCTGGAGCGTCACCCCAGGCCCATCCTGCCGACAGCCGATCTGCCTCCTAGCCTCGATCATTCGTGATCTTGGGATGGTCGGTCGAACGGCCCGCCTGGCCGCCGGCTTCGCCATCGGCACCACCACCGCCTGGCGCTACATCCGCGAAGCCGTGGACCTGCTGGCCGCCCTGGCCGACGAGTACACGCCGCCGCCGAGCGCGCATCCCATCGGCCTACACCATCCTCGATGGCACCCTCATCCCCATGGACCGCCTTGCCGACGACCGCCCGTACTACAGCGGCAAACGCGGTATTCACACCAAGATCGACACTCTGTTCGCCGAGAAGCGTCCGCTACCGGAAACCCTGGAGGAGCGTCGACGTTGGAGTTACAGCCACTGCGGTCTACGAACCCGCATCCCACGATCGGTGCGAACGTAGGCATCTGGGTTGGTGGTCAGCAGGTGGAGTTGTTCTTTGAGATACTGTCGCCGGGCGGGGGGCATGTCATGGCAGTCATCTAGCGCCTCATCCCACCCGGAAACGGGTTGGTAGCGCTCGCCGTTGTTGATAATCGTCAAGCAGGGCGGGACCGCCACAACCCGATATCCGTCCTGTTCCTTACGCACGCACGAGAACAGAACACTGTTTTTGGCTGGGGTGAGCCGGTCAAACGACATGAGCCGTTCGCCGTCGCGGGCGAGTTCAGCCCGCTTCCCCTGTCGACGTCGAGATCTTGCGTAGTTCTCTCGCCGCCCATAGATCAGCACGTATCGGGGCTCAAGGCGCCGTCTTGCCAGGTCGGGCGGTATCTCGTAGTGCTCCAAGAACGCTGACTGATTGTGTCCGATGTTGAACCAGTGGCGCCATTCGGCGAGCTGCCCTTGGGCGTGGGTGAAAGCGCTGTGAATCTCGGCGCGGTCACCATGGAACCACTTCTTGTGAGGAGTCTCAATTTCAATCAAGATCGGATACAGCGACCCGCTATCGGTGGCGATCCACATAAAGTCGGGTTCCCGATCGCTCAAACCGGGCAACTTCGGCCGGGTGATCACAGCCGAAGGGAATGCGGAATGACCCGAATCCCCATCGACGCTGTAAGCGCCAGGCAACAGTGACGGGTGACGTTCCAAAAAAGCGTGCACCAAACGTTCATCCTGCGACTCCGGGCTATCGAGTAGCAAACGCCACTGCTCCATCACAGCGGCGTCGTAGATCTCTTGCACTGGCCGCCCTGGCGCTGTCTCCTCACTCTCCGCCAAATAACCCGGCAAATGCCCAATAAAGGGCAACCGAAAATCTTCAGCCACAGCAGGAATAATCGCATCTGTCACGAGGGCAGCGTACGCCTGACGGGGTGGCCGTTGTGCAGGTACGCGACGGTGCCAGCGTCAGCGGCGGTGATCGCGGCCTGTAGGCGTGCCCACACGTACGGCCGGAGCCGCTTCCGCGCTTGGTTGGGAGTGCAGAACTCGAACGCGCCCAACTCGGTATCGGCAAGGCGTAGCGCGGCGGTTTGGTCGGGGGTGAGGACTCCGGCGTTGAAGATGAACATCACCGAGTCGTCCCATGGGCCGTGTGGTGGCACCCAGTCCACACACACCAACGCCATGTCCTCCGGGAGGTGGAGGCCGAGTTCTTCGGTCAGTTCTCGGCGGAGGGCATCAAGCGGTGGTTCGTTGGCTTCGGCCATGCCACCGGGGAGATCCCAATTGGGTTTGTAGGTGGGGTCGACGAGCAGCACACGGCCGTGATCATCACAAATGAGGGCGTCTACTCCCACGCGCTTGCGGGCCTGGCGGGCGTTGCCCTCGGTCAGATGCGCGCGGTAGGCGGCGGGATCGCGTTCGTAGAGCGGCCGGGTGTCGGGCTCGGTCATGGGGTTGGGCTGGTCCTTGGCTGTGTGGTGTCGGTGGTGAGCTGGTAGAGCCATTCACGCTGCCGCAGCGCCTCAGC
Source organism: Nonomuraea sp. NPDC048901 (assembly GCF_040649695.1). Classification (NCBI taxonomy): domain Bacteria; kingdom Bacillati; phylum Actinomycetota; class Actinomycetes; order Streptosporangiales; family Streptosporangiaceae; genus Nonomuraea; species Nonomuraea sp. NPDC048901. Next base: position 223,682 of record NZ_JBEZFW010000003.1, read on the forward strand.
CAGGTGGTCGAGGAAGCCCCGCGCGCATGCGGTGGCGCGGTGCGGCTGGAGCTGGTCGCGCAGATCGCGTAGTTGCTGAATCACCAGATACGAGCCTAGCGACCCGGTGGTATGAAGAACATCGGTCGCGACTGCACACGCCTGGTCCAACGCGCCGCGTTCGATGAGCACACCGGCCAGGGTGAGGTGCCCGAACGCGCGGGAGCGGGTGCGGCCGGCTGGCCGCAGCTCTAGAACTCGCTGGGCGTGGCGCTGGGCTGCGAGTAGGTCGCCGAGCTGCCGCATGCACCGGGCCGCGTCTCCGGCGAGGGACGCAGCATCAAACGGTGATACCCAGGGCGACGGGGCTGCGCTGTGGCTGCCCTGCAGGACGGTCTCAGCGCGGCCCAACAGTGCGCGCGTTTCCCGTGATCGTCCTGCGGCGGCGTGCCCGCGAGCCTGCAACGCCCACAGCCGCGCCGCCAGTTCGGGGTGAGCCGGTCCCGCCGTCAACTCGCGCTGTCCCTGAGCGGCGTAGCCGATAGCGTCATCGGGGTGGGCGCGATGGTGCGCGAGGTGGGCCAGGCTCGCGAGCACGTGAACCCTCAAATGGGGGTCGTCGCCCACGCCGGACAGGTCTCGCGCCCGCGCGAAATGCCGCCCGGCGCGGTCGTCGTCTCCGGCGTCATGCGCCATCCACCCGGCCATTTCTGTGAGTGCTGCGGCCGCGGTGAACACCTGCGTCCCCTCACCGCAGAACATGCGGGGACTGAGGTGGTCGCGTAGGTAGGTGGTGACGGTCGCGTACAGGTGAGCGCCGCCAATTTGGGCGTCCACCGCCCGCCACGCCGCCACTGCCGCCGCCGCATCCTCACCCTGCCCCGAGACGGTGGCCCGCGCCGAAACCGGAACAGGGACCGGGGGCGGTTCCGCGGCCGGGGCTGAGGCATGCACTGGTGGGCGCGCTGCGCGCTGCTGCGGTACCTGAAACCACAACCGGTCAGCCGGGATGTGCAGCAGTCGCGCCCACTGTGTGAGCCTGCCCAAGTCGGTTATCGGCGGGCCGTTCTCAATCCTGGACAGCTGGGGTTGGGTGATGCCCACCCACGCCGCCACCGTTTCCTGTCGTAGGGGGCGGCCGTGGTGCGGGTGGGCGCGATAGGCCGCGATGACCTTGCCCATGTGCCACTGGTCGAGCGCTGAGCGCATGCTGGGATGGGTCCAGAACTCCGGCGGCACCCTCGGCGGCCCGGCGGGCGTACCAGTCGCCTCACGTGCGCCCGTGGTGCATGCTGCGCACCGGCCGCTGGTGTTGTCGCGCGCTAGGCGTGTCCCGCAGCGGCAGCGCCGCGCCTGCGTGTCGGTCATCTGGACTCACCGCCACATCGGAGATCCCTGCACCCCGAATGTAACCACGCGATCACGTTGCGAATCCAGGTATTCGCTGGGGCGCATATCCATATGCGTTATTGGTCATGGCCGCATGTGCGGGCTGCTGGTCACTGTGGGAGCACCCCCAGCCGACCAGCGCGAAAGGCACACCGTGACCACACAACACGCAGCACCAGAGCCGGTGATCGGTTGGAACTACCTGGCGGTCTCGGGCCGCCCCATCGTCTGGGCCGGTCCGGTCACGCATCCGGGACCGCTGCCCGGATCGGCCCTCCCACCAACAGCACGACGCCGGGCGGTGGGGTACGTGCGGCTTCGACCCGACACCGACACCGCCGCCAGCGAGCAGATCACCGCGCGCCTGCGCGGGTTCGCGGCGCGGTCAGGGCTGGACCTGGTCGACATCTACACCGAGCACCCGCACCCGTACCGGCGATCGGCGTTTGGTGAGCTTCTCCAAGCGCTGTGCCGCCCCGACATCAGCACCGTGGTGATCCCCGCTCCGGAGCATCTGTCGGAGTTCGACGGCATCTATCAGGCCATGCGCGCCCTGATCGAGATAGAGACCGGCGCTGATGTCTTGGTGATGTCCCACACCACCGAGGCCACGCAATGACCCCGGCGCCTGTCCATGAGGTCCATGACCGGCGGCTGAAAGAGTTGCTCGGTCAGGTGATCGCGGCGGAGGTTCCCGCGATCGTTGTGGACCAAGCCACCGCCGAACGGTGGCTCCTACGGCTGGCCGGTGCCTTGCTGGGGATCAACGCCCGGCACCGCGTCGACCCGCGCGGGAGGTGCCGGTTGTGCCGCCCCGGATTCCTGCGGCGATGGTGGCCCCGGGGGGCGCGGCGAGCCTGCACTGTCCAACCGACGCTCGCGCACTACCTCCGCGACGCCGAACCGTTCCTATTGCCCACCGAGGATCACGGGGCCTCATGAGCGACCGGTTCGCGCCCGTGCCGCCCACCGTGCGCGCCTCCGAGGTCACCCTGTTGGCGCTGCACACCGCGATCACCATCGGCGCGCAAGTCGCCCGCATCAGCGCCCGAGTGTGGGGCCTGCCCTACTTCGAACGCCCTGCCGAACGGACCGCTGGCCACCTGCTCGCCCGCGCCGTCGAGAACACTGGCCACCCCAACCCCAATCCCCGATACTCCGACATCAACCCCGCCACCATCGCCGCCGTGAGTATCCGGGTCCACCGCCGCGCAGACGCCCTGATCATCGACGTGTGGGATACCGACCCCACCCCGCCAGACACCACCCCACCGGACCCCCACATGAGCGCCGTAGGCGCCCTGGCGCGCCGCTGGGGCACCTACCTCTCCCCGTGTGGCGGGAAGGTCATGTGGGCCGAGATAGGCGCAGACGATCACTCACCTGCCGGGCTGGCGCAGCCTGGCGGTTCTGACCATCTCACGCCGCGCCCCGATCCCAGCGCCGATGCGTGCCCATGCCACGCCGCATAACCCCCACCGAAAGCGGAGGCTTTACTAGGTTCGTCTCTCCGCACCGACGAACACCGGGACGGAGTGCTGGTCAGCGTCGTTGGCGTTGGGCGGCGCGGGAGTGGTCAGGTGCTGAGAGGCATGCGGCACGATGGAGCGCGAGTGGGGCGGTGACGGGACCAAGCGACCCTGGCCGCGGCTCGGGAGTAGGATGCCAAGCCGCCCAAGCTAGCTCGGCCGTTGCGCCAGGGTGCAGGCGGCTGATGGGGCGATCACAAATCAGCCGCAGGCCTTCGCAGTGGTGCCGCTGCCCTTGTTGACGCGGCCGACCCCGGCCGTCACGCTGCCCGTGGCCTGGGCGCAGACGCCGCTTGGCGCGTAGACCATGTCGCCCCAGTGGTGCCCGCCGTTCCCGGCGCGGTAGGTGAAGGAGATGCTCTTGCGGCTGGTGAAGACGGTGATGTGGCCGGTCGCGTTCTTGGGCACCGTCACCTCGCCCCAGTTGGTGCCGCAACGACGGGAGTAATACAGCCGGATCGTGCCCAGGGTGTCATCGATCTCGTTGCTCAGCGAGGCCTTCTTCCCGGTGTAGACCTTGCTGTTGGCGCACCCGCTTCTGTAAGGGTCCTTTCCGTCGTACGTGTGGGCACTCGCTGGGCCCGTGGTCAGCAAGAGCGTGCCAATCGTCGCTACGGACACCGCAGCCGCTGCTACGTGGATCTTCATATTGGTCGACTCCTTTGTGAGAGGCCCGGGGTATGAACTCAATTTCTCGCCCTTATCTCTCCGCGAGAAATGATCTCTGGAAGGAGGGAGACTTCCCGATAGGCGGGGGAGGCGAGAGCAGCTCCGACTATGCCGGGCGCCTCGAACGGCGGCAACGGACATCCGCCGGATAGCCGTCCAAACATTGTCCAGACGTCCGATTTGGACAAATAGCCCAGGCCGATGAGGGGTGGCCACAGGGCGCCGCCCGCAGCGACGAGGTCTCCGTCACCCGGCAATGAGATGAAAGGACATCACTTAGGGTAACGATATGGTGACGGGCCGCAGCTGGCGGCCTGGACGGTGCTCCGGGGGACGGCCGGCCCTGTGCGAGTGTGCATCGCCTTGTCTCGGCCGAGGAGTGTCATGTCACCCACCACCGTTGAGGTCTCGACCGCCTATGGCCCGGTATCGGGGCTGATCGAAAACGGGATCGCGTCCTTCCGCGGGATCCCCTATGCCGCCGCTCCCGTCGGGCCGAACAGGTTCGGCGCGCCTGTGCCGCCCGATACGTGGAGTGCGCCGTTGCCCGCTCACGAGTTCGGACCGACCCCGCCGCAGCCGCCGCTCAAGGGCAAGCTCGGCGAGCTGTTCCACAACCCGGTCATCCCCGGGGACGGTTACCTCAACCTGAACGTGTGGACCAGCGCCGCCGGCTCCGACGCCGCGATGCCGGTGCTGGTGTGGATCCACGGGGGCGCGTTCACCACCGGCTCCTCCGCGGTGACGACCTACGACGGCGCCACCTTCGCCCGCGACGGCGTCGTCTGCGTCACCATCAACTATCGCCTCGGGGTGGACGGCTTCGCCTACATCGAAGACGCTGCCGTCCCGGCCAACCGCGGCCTGCTCGACCAGATCTTCGCGTTGGAGTGGGTGCGGGACAACATCGCCGGCTTCGGCGGCGACCCCGGCAACGTCACCGTGGCAGGCGAGTCCGCCGGCGCGATGAGCGTGCTGACCCTGCTCTCCCTCGACCGGGAGCTGTTCCACCAGGCCATTGTCGAAAGCGGCACCGCGCACATCGGCCAGACCCTCCAGGACGCCGCCCTTGTCACCGCCGCCGTCGCCACCCGGCTGGGTGTGGAGCCGACCGCCCAGGCACTCGCCGCAGTGGACACCGCCGCCCTGATGACGGCGCAGGCCGAGGTGAGCGATGATGTCACTTCCGGCGCCGACCCCGTTCGGTACGGGGCGAGCACCATCGCCTCGTGCGGCATGTCGTTCATGCCGGTGATCGACGGCGAGGTGGTTCCGCGACTGCCGATCGACGCCATCGCCGACGGCCGCGGCGCTGACGTGCCGCTGCTGATCGGCACCACGGTCGAGGAGTTCAGGACCTTCGTCGTTCCCACCGCCATGGTGGGCTGGCCCGGAGCGGCGCCGTTCAGGACCAGGACCGAGGTCTACGGTGCCCCGGCCGGCTTCTACGACCGCTACGCCGATTCCAGCGTCGAGCCGTACGTCCGCAACGCCCCCTCCGGCATCGCCTGCGCGACGCTGACCGACCGCATGTTCCGCATCCCCACCTACCGCGTCGCCGAGGCTCGCGGCGACGCGCCTGCCACCACCCACGTCTTCGAGTTCGGCTGGCGGTCACCCGCCACGCCCAACACCCTCCGGGTCAAGCTCGGTGCCTGTCACAGCCTTCCGCTCCCCTTCGTGTGGGACACGCTCGACAATCCTGACAGCGCGGAGTTCACCGGCCCGAACCCGCCGCAGGGACTGGCGGACGCCCTGCACGGGCGCTGGGTCGAGTTCGTCAAGACCGGCGACCTCGACCAGTGGCCCCCCTACAACACCACCGAACGGCCGGTGATGACCTTCTACCGCGACAACCAGCCGGACAACGTCATCGTCCACGACCCGCGCCGCGACGAACGGGAAATCTGGAAGAACGATCTCAACCCGAGTTGACCGCCAGCACAGTCCCGGCCTCCGGCGTGCGCGCTGCGCGCCGGAGGCGTGCGGGTGACCTGGGCAGCCGCGCGAGACCTCCCGCTGGATCGAGGAGACCACCCGCGAGGCCGATGGCGTCGACTGGGGGAGGGCGTGGAACGCTGGGGAATGTCAGCTGCCGCCGACGCCCAGGGCGGAGAGCAGGACCAGGACTACGGTCACGACAGCGAACAGCCCGTGTGCGCCGACCACGGCGACCGGGAAATGCCGCTCGGCGGGGGCGGTCTGCTCGCCTGCCGCCGGGGCGGTGGTGGCGCGGGCCCGGTATACCGGGATCCACCGGCTCAGCATGACGAACCCGAGCAGGGCGACGGGCACCAGCAGGACGAGGGCGATCCAGGCCAGCACATCCAGGTCGGCGATGAGATAGGCGATCCAGACGATGAGGCCGATGGCGGCCAGCGCGAAATGGCCGAAGATTACCGGGACCGGGAGGTGGCTGCCGCCGCGGGCGCCGCCGCGCGAAAGCCAGGTGCCGAGCATGTAGAAACCGCCAAGAGCGGTGATCAGCCAGGTGATCAGTGCGGCGATGTTCATGGGAACTCCAGATTGATCATGGCCGCACCGGGACGGTGCGGCAGCCGGTGCGGGGTGTCAGTGGGTACGGCCGGCGGATATGAACCCTTCGGCCTGCGTCGTCTCGTCGGCCACGCGGACGCCGTAGCGGTAGGAGAGCTTGCCGCCCAGCCATCCCGACACGGCCAAGGTCAGGAAGGCGGCGGCGTTGAGCGTGAGCGGCCCGGCGGGGACGCTGCCGGTGACGGTCTCGGAGTGCCGCCACAGGAAATTGCCGAGGTAGGCGGCGGTCACCAGCAGGTTCAGGGTCATGTGGGTGAGCGCCAGCCGGAACGCGCGCGTGCCTGCGGGGATGGCGAACAGGTCCAGGAATCCTGCCATGGCCGCGCCCAGAGCGCCGATCACGCCGACCGCGATCAGCCACATCGCCCCCTGGGACAGGAAGCGTGGATCCGCCACGAGCTGTGAGGCGATGTCGAAGACCAGGCTGGCCGCCCAGGCGCCGATCGGGATCGTGACCAGCATGGGATGGAACGGGTGCCCGTACGGGCCGGCGAGCGCGGCGCTGACCGGCTGCTTGGCTTGATGCGGCTGGGTCATCACGGCCACCTCCTTTTCACCAATGGATTTTGGTCTTATTGGGGATGGCGGTCAAGTAGGGCCGTTCAATAGGCTGCTACCCATCGTCTGGCAATGCATGCTGGCGTTATCATGAAGGCGTGACCTCCGACATGAGCCAGCCGGCGTCTCCGGCGGATGCCGCGCTCGATTCCCTCAGCGTGCTCGGCGAGGGCACCCGGCGGCAGATCTTCGCCTTCATCCGCCGTGCCCGCCAGCCCGTCACACGCGAGGAGGCAGCCGCCGGCGTCGGCATCTCCCGCAAACTCGCCGCGTTCCACCTGGACAAGCTGGTCGACGTCGGCCTGCTCCGCACTCGGTACGTGTCCCCCGCCGGAGGGCGCAAAGTCGGCCGGCAGCCCAAGGTCTACGAGCCGACCGACAGCCCCATCCAGGTCAGCATCCCCGAACGCCGCCACGAACTGCTGGCCGGCCTCCTCCTCCAAGCCGTCCTGACCGAAGGCGACGACGAGAGCGCCGCGACCGCCGCCGTACGCACCGCCAGGCAGCACGGCCACGAACTCGGCGGGCAGGATCGCGCACGCCTGCGCCCCGGCCGGCTCGGCGCCGAACGCGGCCTGACCCTGTGCGAGCACATGCTCGACCAGCACGGTTTCGAACCCACCCGGCAGGCCCCCGACCGGCTACGGCTGCGCAACTGCCCCTTTCACCCCCTCTCCGCCCAAGCCCCCGACCTCGTCTGCGGCATGAACCACGCCTTCCTCACCGGGTACCTGCAAGGACTGCAAGCCACGGCCGTTCAGGCGGTCCTGGCCCCACACCCCGGTGAATGCTGCGTCCAACTGCAGCACGCGCAGCCACAGGACCCGCCCAAGGCCGGCTGACACCAGAGAAGGGCTCTTGCCTGTCCTGCGCGCCTGGGGAACGTCGGAAGGTGTGAAACAGCCCCGGCTTTCCCCGATCAGCCGCATGATGGTGGCACCATCGCCGGAATCGCGCTGGTGCCGGAGGTTCTGCGTTTGCTGACACCCAGCGCGGATCCGCTGTCGGTGTTGCGGGCGACGCTGTTCACCATCCCTCTCGCGTTACGGGGAGGGGCAGGCGGGCCGCGGGAACCCGGCCTGCCCCAGCGGGCGGACGTGATCACGCGGGACCTTCACGGGACCTTCATTGGTGCGACCATCCGGAGAACCGCAACAGTATGCAGAAGGTGCCAGGTTGGGCCAATGCCCGGAAGGTTCGGGGCACCTTAACCAGCCAATACCGGTGCAGTCGGCGACGATTGCCCAGGTCAACCCCCCGAAAGCATGGGATGCCGGGTGCGCTGGCCGTAAGCGCACCATCAGATGTGCCCTCACGAGGCGTCAGGCCACCCGACCGAGAAAAGACGCCGAGGAGCGCTCAGGTCCGCTCAGCGGATCGACCGAACATCAACGAAGGGATCTCCCATGCGCAGCAAGCTTGCCACGGCCGGCCTCGCTCTTGTTCTAGGCGGCGTTGGTCTCGCTCTGGCCCCTGCCGCCAGCGCCGCCAGCGTGTCCTCCGCTTCGCGGACGGCGGCCGTCACGGCGCCCGAGTTCTCCGTCAATGGCACGTGGCAGTTCATTCAGAGCGGCGGGATCACAGTCACGATGAACGTGACACAGGACAGCAGCGGGAGGCTCTTCGGGACCGCCTCCTGGTCCGGCGGCGTGGGGACGATCGAAGAAGGCGCGGTGGAAGGCCGGAATATCTTCTTCACCGTTGGGTGGTCGAACGGAGCCAGAGGCCGATACACCGGCTCGCTGGGCCCGGACAGGCGCCTGTCCGGGACCACGTTCGACCTGAATAATCCGTCGAGTCAGGCAAACTGGGTCACCACCCGCACCTTCTAAGACGAAGCCGCCCTCAGGCCGCCGGCCTCGGGCAGGCCCCGCTCGGATGGTGAGCTTGGTGGCGGTGGGCGGGGTGTATGGCTGGCCACCGGAGTAGCGGATGGCAGCACCGGGCTGGCCCTTGCCGGCGTGCAGACCGTAGATCCGGCGGAGGTCCGTTCCCCAAGCCGTGGAAGAAGCACCGGGCTCGGCGCAGGATGGGTACGCGCCGAGCCCGCTGAGATCTGCGGGTCACAGGGGGAGACCGCCGGTGGCTGCGGTGGTGGAGCCTGAGTCGCGGTAGGCGGCGATGGTCCGCTCGGCGATGCGCATCTGGTGGATCTCGTCGGCCCCGTCGGCGAACCTGGCCCAGCGGGCGTGCTGGAACATACTGGCCAGCGGGGTGTCGGTGGAGTAGCCGAGCGCGCCGTGCACCTGGATCGCCCGGTCGATGATGCGGTTGAGGCTGTTGGCCACGAAGTGCTTGGCCATCGAGACCTCCGTACGGAAGTCCTCGCCCTTGTCGATCTTGTATGCGGCGTGCAGGACCATCAGTTTGCACTGGTAGAGCTCCATGGCCGAGTCGGCGATGAGCCACTGCACCCCTTGTTTGTCGGCGAGCACGGAGCCGTGGCTGTATCTGCTGAGCGCGCGGTCGACCATCATGTCGAGCGCCGTCTCCGCCTGCGAGATCCAGCGCATGCAGTGGGCCAGCCGCGCCGGGCCCAGGCGGTATTGGCCGAGCCGGTGGCCGTTGCCCCGGCCGCCGAGCACCTGGTCGTCGGGCACCCGCAGGTCGGTGATGACGATCTCGCTGTGGCCCGTCGAGCCGTGCATGGTCTCGACCTCGCGGATGTCGTTCCAGCCCGGCGAGGGCAGGTCGACGAGGAAGGCCGTGTTGGCGCCCCGCGCCCCTTCTGGCAGGTCGAGTTCGGTCCTGGCGATGAGGATGGCGAAGCCCGCCCGGCGGGCGTTGGAGATGAACCACTTGTGGCCGTTGATCACCCACTCGTCGCCGTCCTTGACCGCCCGGGTGCGGATGAGCGTGGGGTCGGAGCCGGCGACCTCCGGCTCGGTCATCGCGAAGCACGACATCTTGCTCCCCTCAAGCAGAGGGCGCAGGTATTTCTCCTTCTGCGCGTCGCTCGCCCAGTGCAGCAGCGTGTGCATGTTGCCCTCGTCGGGCGCCATGCAGTTGAGCACCCACGGCCCGAGCCGGGTCTTGGCCGCCTCGGACTGCACCATGGCCAGCTCGACGTGGCCGAGCCCCATGCCGCCCCACTCCTTCGGCATGTGCGGCAGCCACAGCCCTTCAGCCTTGGCCTTCTCGCGCAGCCGGAAGATCGTCCGGAGATAGGCGGCGCGGTCGCTCTCCGGCACCTCGTCGACGGCCGGGATGACCGTGCCCTGGATGAAGGCTCGGACCCGGTCGCGGATCTTCTCGTGCTCGGGGGCGAGGGTGAAGTCGATGGCCATAGTGCTCCTTCGGGGGATGTCCGGCCAGCGGATGGGCCGGACGCCGGGTGGTGTCAGGCCAGCGGATGGGCCGGACGCCGGGTGGTGTCAGGCCAGCAGATGGGTCAGACGCCGGGTGAGGCCGGTGTTGCGGCGGTCGCCGAGCCGGGCGACCGCCAGCTCCAGGGCCTTGCGCTCGCCGACCAGCACCACCCACGACCGGGCCCGCGTGACCAGGGTGTAGAGGAGCCGGCGGCGCAGCATGATGCCGCCGGACTCGGCGACGAGCGGCGCGACCACGAACGGGTATTCGCTGCCCTGCGAGCGGTGCACGCTGATCGCGTAGGCGTGGGTCAGGTCGTCGAGCTCGTCGAAGCCGTAGGTCACCGTCTCGCCGTCGTCGATGGCGATCTCCACGAGCCGCTGCTCCTGGACGATGCCGGTGATCGTGCCCGTCTCGCCGTTGAAGACGCCCTTGTCGTAGTTGTTGCGGATCGGCATGACCCGGTCGCCGACCCGGAAGGCCGAGGCGCCCGACCAGTGCTCGGCCCGTCCTTCCTGGGCGGGGTTGAGCCGCTCCTGGAGTCGGCGGCCGAGCTCGGCGGTGCCCGCCGCGCCCTTGCGCATCGGGCACAGCACCTGCACCTGGCCCGGCTCGACGCCCTGCTTGCGGGGGATCGCCACCGTCGCCAGGTGGACGACCCGCTCGGCGACGGCCTCGGGGTCGTCGAGCTCCTCGAACCAGAAGCCGCCACCGCCCGGGATCCCGGGCAGCTGCCCGGCCCGGATGCGGTGGGCGTTGTGGATGATGCCGCTGCCGTCGGCCTGGCGGAAGACATGCGTGAGCCGTACGCGCGGGATCTCCTCGACCCGCAGCAGGTCGGCCAGTACGCTGCCGGGCCCGATGCTGGGCAGCTGGTCGCTGTCGCCGACGAGCAGCAGGTGGCTGCCCGACGGGATGGCCGAGGTGAGCCGGGTGGCCAGGTGCAGGTCGAGCATGGAAGCCTCGTCGACCACGATCAGGTCGGCCTGCGCGGGCGTCTGGTCGAACAGCGCGTCGGGGTCGGGCTCGTAGGCCAGCATCCGGTGGACGGTCATGGCCGGCAGCCCGGTGAGCTCCGACAGGCGCTTGGCCGCCTTCCCGGTGGGCGCGGCGAGTGTCACGCGGCCGCCCATCGCCCGCGCGGTGGCCGCGATGACCCGCACCGTGTGGCTCTTGCCGCAGCCCGGACCGCCGGTGAGGACGGAGACGGTGCTGGTCAGCGCCATGGTCACGGCCGCGCGCTGGTCGTCGTGCAGCTCCGGGTCCTCACGGAAGTCGCGCATGGGCAGCGTCGAGCGGGCCTGCCAGAGCCTGCCCAGGTGCTCGGCCAGCTTGAGCTCGCGGCTGTGCAGCTCCTTGCCGTAGACCACGATCTTGTCGGCAGTCGCCTCGACGACCACCCGCCGCTCGGCGGTGAGGGCGTCGATCATCGGCCGCACCACGTCCTGATCCTGCTCGACGAGCTCGGCGGTCTGCGTGAGCAGGGCGGTGAGTGACAGGTAGCAGTGGCCGCCCCTGGCGGCGGCCGTCTCCAGCCGGTCGAGCAGCGCCGCCTTGATCCGCTGCGGGCTGTGCTCGGGCACCCCCGACTGGAGGGCGATCTTGTCGGCCGTGCCGAACGCGATGCCCCGCACCCGGCCGATGAGCTGGTACGGGTCGGAGGTGACGAGCTCGGCCGAGTCGCGGCCGAAGACCTGGAAGATCTTGGCCGCGAGCAGCGGGCTGACTCCGAAGCCCTGCAGGACCACCATCAGCGCGGCGATCTCCTTCTGCTCCCGCCACGCCTCCAGGATCTGGCTCTGCCGGGCGGGGCCGATGTTGACGACCTCCCTCAGCCGCTCGGGCTCGGTGTCGATGACGGTCAGCGTCGCCTCGCCGAAGTGGCCGACGATGGCCTGGGCGAGCCGCGGGCCGATGCCGCGGATCAGGCCGGAGCCCAGGTAGAGCTGGATGGCCCGGGTGGTGGACGGCACGATTCGCTCGCACGCCGTCACTGTGAAGCGCCTGCCGTGACGGGGGTGCTCGCCCCACTCGCCGGTGAGCGCGAGCGTCTCGCCCGGCTGTACGCCGGCCAGCGCGCGGCCGGCGGCGACGAAGCTGAGCTCGCTGTCGGCGCTCGTGCGCGCATCGGCCATTCGGGCAACGGTGTATTCGTCCTCACGGACGTACACGAGCTGCTCGACGGAGGCCTCCACGGCATTTGATCCAATCATTCGTGCTTACTGGCCGCGTAGGCACACTAAGTGACGGGACCGACAGATTACCGAAGGTCCGCAGAAAGCCTCGGCCTTCAGGACTCCATTGCCAATTCGGTGGGTCATGCGGTGGGTGCCAGGTCGAGGCCCGCGAAGTGTGAGACTCGGGTCGCGCCGAAGGGTGTCTCGGTGAGCCAGGCGTCCAGGCGGACGAGGTTGATCGCGGCTGCTGTCAGCGCGTTGGCCAGGTGGGTCTTGTTCAGGCCGTGGTATCGAGTCCGGCGGATACCGGCGCGGACGGCTTGGGAGATGGTCTCCTCGACACCGGCCCGGATCTTATAGCGCTCTTTCCCATCGTCGGTGAGTTGCTCGCGGCGGGCGCGTTCCAGAGCCTCGTGCTGAGCCTTGGGACGGAGCTGGCGTAGCCCGATGGCAGCGGTGTGCATCGCGGACGAAGCGGGCAGGGGCCGCAGTCACGTTTGCGGAAGGCAAGGCGGATCAACGGCGCACAGCGACTGGTCTCCTCGCGCCACGTGCCGCTGGTGTGGCCTGCCGGTCAGCCGCAACCCGCCGGCCTCGTCCCGGGAACGGGCCAGCAGCTCATCGAGCTGCCGATCGTCGAGCAGCTCACGGATCGGACGCTTGACAGCCTCCGAAATCGTAGACGAACCATTACTCACAGTAATCGGCGATGGGCCGTCGACATCCTCGATCACAGACACGATGGTGCTTCTCCCCCCGAAGAAGTAGTGGGTGTCCCCACGAGTCACTTGTTTTCCAAAGATCACTCCTTACACACCTGTAGAGGCTCTGCCGCTGGCACCTGCTCAAGAACCTCAGTGAGGCGATCGAGAAACTCGCTCTGGCACACCGTGGCTGCTTCCGCGACATCGCCACAGGCCAGGGCCGCGACGATGGTCCCACCGTGCAGCGCACCCGCAGTCGGCATGCTGCCATACACGCCCTGCTGGGCCAGGGCCTGTCGAACAACGAGATCGCCCGCCGGCTCAATCTCGCCTTGAACACCGTCAAGAAGTATGCCCGCGCCCAACGGGTCGAGCAGCTGATCGGCGGCTCGAAACGGGGTGCCACGCTGGTCGACCCGTTCCGCGACTACCTGCGCAGCCGCCGGGTCGCCGAACCCGGCGTGACCGTGTGGGCCCTGCTGCGAGAGATCAAGTCGATGGGGTATCAGGGCGGCTTCGCGCGCAATCCAGGTTGATGCACGCCAAGCGTCGTAACCTTAGCTCGATCACTACCGGCAGCCCGTCCACCGGGCGGTCGGTCAGGCGGCGCCGGTGACAGCCGTGCACCTTACCCGTGGTCATCCCGCATGAGGGGCAGTGCACTGGGTCGCCTCGCGTGCGGGCCGTCACCCGGATCTGGCCGTCCACGGTCTATCTGCTCGATCTCCACCGCGGCCAGGTGCGGGAAGAACATGTTCACCATGTCACGGTTGCACACCGTTCACGGTCTCATCCAGAACAGCGGAGCGTGGATCGAACGGCACAATCTGTTACCACGGGAATCTTGGCAGAGCCCCTGTAGAGATATCCCCGGGATGAATGCGGTCCCGTCATGGATGGCCCGCCGGAGGCGGGACAGCCCGGGGTCGCGTAGTGCGGACCCAGAAGCGGTCAGGTGGGGTGGCGCTGTTGTTCGATGTACGTCTTGATGATGGTGAGTGGGGCTCCGCCGCAGGAGGCGGCGAGGTAGCTGGGTGACCAGAAGGGGCCGTGCATGATGGCGGGGTCGACCTGGCCGGTGAACTCCTTGCGCAGGTAGTGCGAGGAGACGCCCTTTAACGAGTTGACGAGTTTGCTGATCGCGACCTTGGGCGGGTAGCGGATGAGCAGGTGGACGTGGTCGTGTTCGCCGTTGAACTCGCGGAGTTCGGCCTCGAAACTGTCGCACACCTCGATCATGATGTCTTCGCAGCGGCGCAGCATCGCGTCGTTGAACACGTTTCTGCGATATTTGGTGACAAAGACCAGATGGACGTCCATCGCGGAAACCACATGCCTGCCTCGCCGATATTCCACTTCCTGGCTCATAGACCGGATGATAATGTGTTCGAGTCGATGACAGGTGTGGGTGTCGCGCGGAGGAGGGGGGTTCCCTCGTGCTGGCGGGTCGCAGGTACCGGCTGGAGTTCGACTTCGGGCAGCAGATCTTCGCCGAGCGGCTGGGCGGGATCTGCCGCAGCGTGTGGAACACCGGCCTCGAACAACGCCGCGAATACCGGCGGCGCGGCGCGTACCTCAGCTATGAGGAGCAGTGCGCGCAGCTGGCCGAGGCGAAGAAGGACCCGTACTGCGGGTGGCTCGCCGACGCCCCCGCCCAGGTCATCCAGCAGACACTGAAGGACCTGGACCAGGCGTGCCGACGGCACGGCACCTGGAAGGTGCGCTGGAAGTCCCGGACGAAGTGGAAGCCGTCGTTTCGGTTCCCCACCGCGAAACACATCCCCATCGAGCGGGCCAACCGCAAGTGGGCCCGGGTGTTCCTGCCCAAATTCGGGTGGGTGAAGTTCCGGATGTCACGCCCACTGGGCGGGGTGGTGAAGTCCGGGACCGTCTCCCGCGACGGCAGGCACTGGTTCATCTCCTTCCTGGTCGAGGACGGCATCAAGGAAGCCGCCACGCACGCGCGCCCCGAGCGGGAGTGCGGCGTGGACCGAGGCGTCGTCACCGCCGCAGTCACCAGCGATGGGGAGTTCTTCGACCGCCGCCACGCCGCAACCGGCGCCGTCTCCTCGATGCAACCCCCGCCGGCCAGGAAAGACGACCGGCAGGAGGACCTCGGCTACCTCAACCCCGGTGAGAAGGGGCGCTACCTGCGACTGCAGCGTCAACTCGCCCGCACCCGCAAGGGCTCCAAGCGGCGTAAGCAGGTCGTGGCCGCGCTGGGCGACATCATGGTCCGGGTCCGGTCCCGGCGGGCCGACTTCAACGCCCAAGCCGCCCACCGGCTCACCCGCCGGTACGGGGTAGTGGTCCTGGAGAACCTCAATATCGACGGCATGACCGCAGCGGTGAAGCCGAAACCCGATCCGGAGCTGCCCAGCCGCTACCTTCGCAACGGGGCCGCCGCGAAGTCCGGCCTGAACAAGGCAATCCTCGACAAGGGCTGGTACGGCCTGGAGCGCGCCCTGCGGAGCAAGGCCCGCTACACCGGGACCATCGTCGCGAAGGTCCCGGCCCCCTACACCTCCCAGTCCTGCCCGGACCCAGCCTGCGGGAAGGTGGATGACAAGAGCCGCGAGAGCCAAGCGGTCTTCTCCTGCACCTCCTGCGGGCACACCGAGCACGCCGACATCGTCGGGGCGAAGAACACGCTGGCCAGATATCGGGCGGCAGGGCTTGCCGTCCCAGGGCGTGGAGACCCATCCGGGTCAGTGAAGCGTCAAGCACCCCGTTCCACAGCCCGCGCCGCGTAAGCGGCACGAGCTGCCGCGTAAGCGGCACGGGAATCTCCGTCCTTAGCTTTAGGGCGGAGAGCAGGTCAACCGCCGGTCCCGCCGCGACTGATCAGCCTCCGGTCTTCCACTGGGCGATGAGCTTGTCGTAGTCCAGCGTCGCCGGCTTGCCGCGCTCGTCGGCCAGCTTCGGCGCGGGGGCGCCGGGCTGGTCCAGCCAGTATTGGGCGTCGCGCTCCGGGTTCAGCTTGGGCGCGCAGTTGCCGCCGCGGCGCTCCAGCCGCGACAGGATGTCGTCCTGCTGCTTGGCCAGGTTGTCCATCGACTGCTGGGCGGTGGTCTCACCGGTGACGGCGGTGGCGACGTTCTGCCACCAGAGCTGGGCGAGCTTCGGGTAGTCGGGGACGTTGGTCCCGGTCGGCGTCCACTGCTTGCGGGCGGGGGAGTTGTAGAACTCGATCAGGCCGCCGTACTTCGCGGAGTTGTCCTTGAAGTAGTCGCTCTTGATGTCGGAGTCGCGGATGAAGGTCAGGCCGGTGATCGACTTCTTCAGCGAGACCGTCTTCGACGTGACGAACTGGGCGTACAGCCAGGCCGCCGCCCTGCGCTCCTTGGGCGTGTTCTTGAGCAGGGTCCAGGAGCCGGCGTCCTGGTAGCCCAGCTTGTTACCTTCCTTCCAGTAGACGCCGTGCGGGCTGGGCGCGACGCGCCACTTCGGCGTCCCGTCGGCGTTGACGACCGGGAGGCCCGGCTTGGTCATGTCGGCGGTGAACGTGGTGTACCAGAAGACCTGCTGGGCGATGTTGCCCTGCGCCGGCACCGGTCCGGCCTCGCTGAAGTTCATGCCCGCCGCTTCCTTCGGCGCGTACTTCTTCAGCCAGTCGACGTACTTGGTCAGCGCGTACACCGAGGCGGGCCCGTTGGTGTCGCCGCCGCGGGTCATCGAGGAGCCGACCGGGCGGCAGTTCTCCACCCTGATGCCCCACTCGTCCACCGGCAGGCCGTTCGGGATGCCCGGGTCGCCGTTGCCGGCCATGGACAGCCACGCGTCGGTGAAGCGCCAGCCGAGCGAGGGGTCCTTGCGGCCGTAGTCCATGTGGCCGTAGACCTTCTTGCCGTCGATGGTCCCGTTGCCGTTGACCTTGTTGGTGAAGAAGTCGGCGATGTCCTCGTAGGCCGCCCAGTTGACGGGCACGCCGAGGTCGTAGCCGTAGGCGTCTTTGAATTGCTTCTTGAACGTCGGATTGGTGAACCAGTCGTAGCGGAACCAGTAGAGGTTGGCGAACTGCTGGTCGGGGAGCTGGTACAGCTTCTTGTCCGGCCCGGTGGTGAAGCTGGTGCCGATGAAGTCGTTCAGGTCGAGGGTGGGCGAGGTGACCGCCTTGCCCTCGCCCGCCATGTAGTCGGACAGCGGGAAGACGTAGTTGCCGCGGAAGTGGGTGCCGATGAGGTCGGAGTCGTTGACATAGGCGTCGTAGATGTTCTGGTTGCCCTGGATCTGCGTCTGCAGCTTCTCGATCACGTCACCTTCCTGGATCAGGTCGTGCTTGACCTTGATCCCGGTGATGTCGGTGAACGCCTTGGCGAGTTTCTGCGACTCGTACTCGTGGGTGGTGATCGTCTCGGAGACGACGTTGATCTCCATGCCGCGGTACGGCGCGGCGGCCTTGGTGAACCAGTCCATCTCCGCGAGCTGCTGATCCTTGGACAGGGTGCTCGGCGTGAACTCGCTCGACACCCACTTCTGTGCCGCCGCCTTCCCCTGGGCCTCGGTGAAATCGCTCTTGGGCTTCTGCTCGCCCGCTGAGCACCCGGCCCCCAGCAGGACGAGCACGGCCAGGCCAACGGCCGTGGTCCTGCCTCTTGGACGTCTCATCGCCTCATGCCTCCTTCGGTCAGCCCCAAATCCCGATCACGATGGTCACCAGGAGCGCGCACGCCAGAGCCAGCCACATGGACAGGTCGGTGACGGCGATCCAGCCGGCGAGTACGACGGCCGCGCTGATCAGGCCGATGTACAAGCGGTCGCCACGGTCGGTCTCGATGCGCAGGAAGCCGCGCCGGGCCACCGGGGGTGAGAAGTGGCCCCAGATCGCCATGCCGCACAGCAGCAGCGCCAGGCCGATGAAGACCAGGGCCGTGGGGAGGGTCCACACCATCCACTGCATCGTCAGACCCTTCCAAGAGCGAAGCCCTTAGCCACGTAGTTGCGCACGAACCAGATGACGATGGCTCCGGGGATGATGGTCAGCACGCCCGCCGTGGCCAGGAGGCCCCAGTCCACTCCGGCCGCGCTCACCGTCCGCGTCATCGTGGCGGCGATCGGCTTGGCGTTGACCGAGGTGATGGTCCTGGCGATGAGCAGTTCGACCCAGCTGAACATGAAGCAGAAGAAAGCGGTGACGCCCACCGCGGAGCGGATCATCGGCAGGAAGATGCGCAGGAAGAATCGTGGCAGGGAATAGCCGTCGATCGCCGCCGTCTCGTCTATCTCGCGCGGTATCCCGGACATGAATCCTTCGAGGATCCAGACGGCGAGCGGGACGTTGAACAGCATGTGCGCGATGGCCACGCCCAGGTGCGTATCGAACAACCCCACGCTCTGATAAATCTGGAAAAAGGGCAGCAGGAACACGGCCGGCGGCGCCATGCGATTCGTCAGCAACCAGAAGAACAGGTGCTTGTCCCCGGCGAACCTGAACCGGGAGAAGGCATAGGCGGCCGGCAGCGCCACGATGAGCGACATCACCGCGTTCAGCGACGTGTAGATGATGGAGTTCAGATAGCTCGAATACCAGACCGGGTCGGTGAAGAAGGTCCGGTAATTGTCGAGCGTGGTCCGCTGCGGAATGAGCGAGAAACTGCCGAGAATGTCCTCGTTCGGGCGGATGGACATGCCGAACATCCACAACAGCGGCAGCATCAGGGTGGCGGCGTACAACCAGAACACCGCCCGCGCCCATGGCAGCTGCCGCCCGGCCCGCCGCGCCACGGCGACCTGCCCCTCGGCCATCGCGGTTACCTCCCTGACCTGGTCAGCACGGTGAAGAAGACGTACGAGACGATCTGTACGACGAGGAAGTACAGCAGCGAGAAAGCGCCCGCCGGCCCCAGGTCGAACTGCCCGACGGCGACCTTCGACAGCAGGATGCTCAGGAACGAGGTGGCGTTGCCCGGTCCGCCCCCCGTCACCACGAACGGCTCGGTGTAGATCATGAAGCTGTCCATGAACCGGAGCAGGATCGCGATCGTCAGCACCCCGCGCAGGCGCGGCAGCTGGATGTGGCGGAAGGTCGCCCAGGCCGAGGCGCCGTCGATCTGCGCGGCCTGGAAGTAGGGGTCGGGGATCGACCGCAGGCCCGCGTAGGCCAGCAGTGCCACCAGCGGGGTCCAGTGCCAGACGTCCATGATCAGGACCGTGATCCAGGCGTCGGTGGAGTCCAGCGTGTAGTTGAAGTCGATGCCCAGGACGTTGTTGATCGTCCAGCCGCCCAGCCCGATGTCGGCGCGGGCGAAGATCTGCCAGATGGTGCCCACCACGTTCCACGGGATGAGCAGCGGCAGCGCGACGATGACCAGGGCCACCGACACCCAGACCCCGCGGCGCGGCATCGCCACCGCGAGCGCCACCCCGAGCGGGATCTCCAGCAGCAGCACCTGGGCCGAGAACAGCAGGGTCCGGACGAACGCGGCGCGGATCTCGGGGTCGCGGGCGACGGACCTGAACCATTCCAGCCCCACGAAGATCCGGTCGTCGGGGCTGAAGATGTCCTGGACGGAGAAGTTCACGACCGTCATCAGCGGGATCACGGCGGTGAAGGCCACCGACACGACGACCGGCAGTACGAGGAGCCAGGCGCGGTTGTTCTTCGGCTTGAGGCTCACCCGGGTGTCGGGCGTGCCGTCCTGGGGGGCGGCGCCGGTGACGATCTCGCCGCCCACCTGGCTGCCCGCGACGGTGACGCTCTGCTCGGTCACGATGCGCCCTCTCCGTCGAGTTCGTCGAGCCCGTCGAGCGGTGCGCCCTTTCCATCGAGCCCGTTGAGTGGTGCGATGGACCCGCACCTGACCGAGTCCCTGAACAGGAACGCGCGACCCGGTGCGAAGCGCAGGAACTCCACGGCGTCCGGCGCGAACCGGGCGTCCGCCTCCGTCTTGGCGATCACCGGGTGGCCACCGGCCTCGACGTGCACGAGGTTGTAGGCGCCCATCCGGTCCACCCCCGTCACCCGTACGGGCAGTCCGGGCGAGGCTCCCTCACCGCCGAGCCGGGCGAACTCCGGCCGCACCCCGATGCGCACCGGCCCCGGCTCCAGCTCGCCCTCCTGGTCGCTGACCGCCTGCCCGACGTCCGTCTCCGCCACTCTGACCACCCCGTCGGCGATTTCGGCGGGCACGACGTTCATGCCGGGCGAGCCGATGAAGTGGCCGACGAACTCGTGCGCGGGCGACAGGAACAGCTCCGTCGGCTCGCCCGCCTGCACGATCGCGCCCTCGTTGAGCACGACCACCTCGTCGGCGAAGGTCAGCGCCTCGGTCTGGTCGTGGGTGACGTAGATGAGCGTGTGCCCGGTGTCGCGGTGGATCTCCTTGAGCTTGCTGCGCAGCGTCCACTTGAGCGCGGGGTCCACGACGGTGAGCGGTTCGTCGAGGAGTACGGCGGCCACCTCGGAGCGGACCAGCCCGCGCCCCAGGCTGACGATCTGCTGCCGGCCCGGATCCAGCCGCCGCGACCTGCGCTTGAGGTGGTCGTCCAGGCCGAGGAGCTGCGAGACCCGGCGTACCCGCTGGTCGATCTCCGCCTTGGGATACTTCCGGTTGCGCAGCGGGAAGGCCAGGTTGTCGTAGACCGACATCTCCTCGTACAGCACCGGGAACTGGAAGACCTGCGCGATGTTGCGGCCCGCCGTCGGCACGGCGGTCACCTCGCGGTCGTCGAAGAAGATCCGTCCCACGGTGGGGGAGAGCAGCCCCGAGATGATGTTCAGTAGCGTCGTCTTGCCGCACCCGCTCGGGCCGAGGAGCGCGTACGCCCGTGAGCTCCGCCAGGTCCACGTCATCGGCCGCAGCGCCCAGGTCCGGCCGCCGTCGTAGCTGTGTCCCACGCCTTCGAGCCGGATGTCAGCCATGCAGGTCGACCTCCGCGGCGGAGGTGGCGAGCAGGCGACCGCCGGCCTCGTCGAAGACGAAGATGTGCGCCGGGTCCACGTAGGCCATGGCCCGTTCGCCGGGGGTGAAGAGCTGGGGGCCCGGCAGCTGGGCGACCAGGTGCCGCCCGTCGATCAGCTGCAGGTGCAGGAAGGTCGAGCTGCCCGTCACCTCCGCGAGCCTGATCTCCGCCGGGAACTCCAGCACGCCGGCTCCACTTCGTTGGATCGTCACCTGGTGGGGGCGTACCGCGAGCACCACGTTCCGTCCCGAGGCATGCGCGCCGGGGGAGGGGAACGAGCTGCCCAGGCACTCGATCCGGCCCTCGCGCACGACGCCGGGCAGCAGGTTGAGCGGCGGATCGCTGAGCGTCGCGGCGACGGCCAGCGTCGGCGGCTGGGCGTACATGTCCGCCACGTCGCCCACGTCCAGCACCCGGCCCTCGCCCAGGACCACCGTCGGCGAGGCGAAGGTCAGCGCCTCGGCCGGGTCGGCCGTCGAATAGAGGACCACGCTCGGTGAGTCGCGGAACATGTTCTTCAGATCGCCCCGCAACTGCTCGCGGAGCTTGAAGTCGAGGTTGGCCAGCGGCTCGTCGAGCAGCAGTACGTCGACCGGCCGGGCCAGCGCGCGGGCGATCGCGGTGCGCTGTTGCTGGCCGCCCGACAGCTCGGCGGGCCGGCGGTCGAGCAGGTCGCCGATGCCCATGATTTCGGCGACCTCGCGCACCCGCCGATCGATGTCTTTCTTGGGAAAGGAGCGCGCCATGCGCAGCGGTGAGGCGATGTTCTCGTAGACCGAGAGCGAGGGATAATTGATGAATTGCTGATAGACGAAGGCGACCGAGCGTTTGCGCACGGAAATAGCCGTTACGTCTTTTCCGTTCACCACGACCCGCCCCGCGTCGGGTGGAAGCAGTCCTCCGACGACCCGCATCAGGGTCGTCTTCCCCGCTGCCATCGGCCCGACGAGCGTGGTCATTCCATGGGATAATTCCAGGTGGATGTCGTGCAGCCAGGTTTCCCCGCGCTGCCGTACGCGGACGCCGTCAAGAACCAGCGCCATGTGCACGAGCCTCCTTGCCGGAGTGCGATCGACTGCCGCGCCGCCCCGAAGCGTGGCCGGTCAAGACCCCTCCATCTAACATCCTTTGCCAGGACGTGCAAAGGGGGAAGTTTCCATCGGTCCACTTATTAGCGAATGGGCATATATTTATCGATGTTTATTTGGCCGCGGTGAACAAGTACGGCCCGTGCGATCGGGCACGGGCCGTACCAGATCTCAGACCTTGCTGATGCGGACGGCGTCCGCGATGACGAGGCCGGTGCCGGAGGTCCACCGGCTGACTCCCACGACGTTGGCGGTGCCCGCCGCGAGGGAGAAGGTGCCGAGGCTCTTCCAGCTGCCGCCGCCGGAGCGTTGGTCCACGTACACCGTCTGGTTGCCGCCGGAGGCGGCCACGATGTACGGCGCGGAGCTGTTGTAGCCGGGATCGTCCGGATACCAGACCTCCACGCGGTAGGTGCCCGCGCTGGGGATGGTCGCCTGGTACCAGGCCGGGTCGCTGGCGGCCACGGGGTCGGCGAACCGGTAGTCGGCGCCGTAGCGCTGGGTGGAGTAGGTGGAGGTGCCCCAGTTCGCGCTGGCGGTGAACTGGCCGGAGGTGGTGTTGTCGACCGTGGTGGTCCACGTCGGGGTGCCGCCGCCACCGGTCACGTAGTTCATGTACGTGGTCCAGTTCCAGTACTGCCCCGGGTCGGTGTGGTCGGCGCCGGGCACCTCGGAGTGGCCGATGATGTGGCTGCGGTCCTTCGGGATGCCGTACTTGTCGCAGATGTACTTGGTCAGCGCGGCCGAGGAGCGGTACATCGCGTCGGTGAACCACGAGGCCTCACTGACGTAGCCCTCGTGCTCGATGCCGATGGACCTGGTGTTGTACGTCCAGTTGCCGGCGTGCCAGGCGATGTCCTTGTCCCGGACCATCTGAGTGATCGCGCCGTTGGACGACTTGACCACGTAGTGGGCCGAGACCTGGGCGCTGGGGTTCTGGAACCAGGAGATCGTCCCGGCGTAGGAGCCCTGCGTCACGTGGATGATCACCCGGTCGATGGCGTAGCTCGACTCGCGGCTGGAGGCGGTGTAGTTGCTGGAGCTGGCGGCCGCCCAGGTGGCGTCCGGGTAGTCGGGGCTGGCCGCCTCGGCGGCGCCGAACGAGCGCGTCTCGGCGTACTGGCCGCGATCGGCCGTCACCTCCTGCGGCGCCACGCGTACGTCCTTGGCCTGGATTCCGAGGCCGAGCAGCTCGTAGACGGCGTCGGCGTAGAGGCGGGCGAGCTGGGGCGAGGCGGTGTTGCCGTACTTCGCCACGGCCTCGTACCAGCGGCCGGGGTCCTTCCTGGCGGCCTCGTCGAGGCCGAGCTCGTCGGCGTCGGCGCGCAGCAGCGCGGCACCGCCGAGGATGTTGGCCGCGGTGTCGGCGCGCAGCTTCTTGACCGGCAGCCCCGTGAGCCCGGACGCCTTCTCCAGCGCCTTCGTGGTGGGGTTGCTGACCAGGTGCATCACGCCGTATCCGCCGCTGGCGCTGGGCTCGCCGTTGTGGCCGTCGAGGTGGGTCTCGGCGTAGGCGAGCGCGACGAGCAGGTCGCGCGGGACGTCCTGGGCCGCGGCGGCGCGGGCGAAGGCGTCTGAAAGCGGCGTGTCCTTGGCCGCGACGGCGGGCTGGCCGGCGAAGACCAGGAGGGCGGCGAGGACCGTGGAGACGAGAGCCGTTAATCGCTTGGGGGAGAGTGACATGGGAGCTCCCTCGTTAAGGGTCGACGGCTGCACAGTAAGCCGGTTCCTGACAGATGTCGATAATTGACATTACTGACGAGTTAGAAGAAACTTTCCGCCCGTACTCGGACATCTGGGGCGGAAAGTTGGGTCCCCCGGATTGGCTGAAGACTATTGCGCTCAGTTCGGGAGAAGATGAAACTTCTTTTCGTGACCACGCACCCCCTGCGCACCATCCTGGCCACGGTCGCCCTTGTGCTCACCGCTCTCGTCGTCCCCTCCACGACCCCCGCCGTCTCGGCGGCGGCGTGCGTGACCGATCCCGCGACGCCCAAGCGGCAGTTACGGGGCATGTGGGTCTCCTCGGTCGCCAACATCGACTGGCCGAGCAGCGCGGGGCTGAGCGTGGCGGCCCAGCAGGCGGAGTTCAGGGCGTGGCTGGACCTGGCCGTGTCCAAGCGGATGAACGCGGTGTTCGTGCAGGTCAGGCCGACGGCTGACGCGTTCTGGCCCTCGTCGTACGAGCCGTGGTCACAGTGGCTCACCGGCACCCAGGGCAAGGATCCCGGCTACGACCCGATGGCCTTCATGGTCGCCGAGGCACACGCCCGCAACCTGGAGTTTCACGCCTGGTTCAACCCGTACCGGATCGCCAACAACGCTGACCCGAGCAAGCTGGTGGCGACCCACCCGGCCCGTACGCACCCGGCCTGGCGGTTCGCCTACGGCGGCAAGCTCTACTACAACCCCGGCATCCCGGAGGTCCGCGACTTCATCGAGGACGCCATCATGGACGCCGTCACCCGCTACGACCTCGACGGCGTGCACCTCGACGACTACTTCTACCCCTATCCGGTCAGCGGTGAGACCATCCCGGACGCCGCGACATACGCCCAGTACGGCGGCGGGTTCGGCAACATCGCCGACTGGCGGCGCGACAACGTCAACCAGCTGATGCGCGAGATGGACCAGCGCATCCACGCCGCCAAGTCCTGGGTCTCCTTCGGCGTCAGCCCGTTCGGCATCTGGCGCAACGCGAGCACCGACCCGCTCGGGTCGAGCACCTCTGGCCTGCAGTCCTACGACGCGATCTACGCCGACAGCAGGCTCTGGGTCAAGCAGGGCTGGGTCGACTACCTCGCGCCGCAGATCTACTGGAACATCGGGTACGCCCCGGCGGACTACGCGGTGCTGACCGCCTGGTGGTCGAGCGTGGTGCGCGGCACCGGGGCCCAGCTGGTCGTCGGCCAGGCCGCCTACCGCGCGGGCGCCAGCGGCCAGGACGCGGCCTGGCAGGATCCCGCCGAGCTCAGCGACCACCTCTACGACAACAGGAAGCACCCCGAGGTGGCCGGCGACATCTACTTCAGCGCCAAGGACGTCAAGGCGAACCGGATCGGCGCCATCGCCGCGCTGGTCAACGCCCACTACGCCAAGCCCGCCCTGCCGCCCGCCCGCGGCACCGCCGCCGCACCGGCGGCCCCCACGAGCGCGGCGGCGACCAGGGGCTCGGGCGGCGTGGCGCTCTCGTGGCAGGGCGCCGGCGCCACGGCCTACGCGATCTACCGGGTCGACGGCTCCCGACCGGCGGCCGATCCGTGCGCGTACGCCGACGCCCGCAACCTGCTCGGCACGACCAGGAAGACCACCTTCACCGACGCCACGGCGACGGCCACCGGCGGCTACACCTACTACGTGACCGCACTGAACCGGACGCACCAGGAGAGCGCGCCGAGCGCGGGCGCGGTGGTGACGGGCACGGCGGCGTTCAGCGTCGTGGTCGACAACTCCGACGCCGGGTTCGCCGCGAGCTCCTCCTGGGGCACCTCGTCGTTCTCGGCGCAGCTCTACGGCGCCGACTACCGCTTCGCCGACCCCGTCGCGGCCAGCGACCCGGCGTGGTTCAAGGCGGCCATCCCGAGCGCCGGGAACTACCGGGTGGAGGTCTGGTACGCCGCCAACGCGGGCTACAACAGCGCCACGCCGTATCTCGTGGCGGCGTCGGGCGGGAACCAGACCGTGGTCGTGGACCAGCGCTCGGGTGGCGGCCAGTGGCGGACCCTCGGCACCTACACCCTCGACGCGGGCACCTACAACGTGGTCGGGGTGAGCCGCTGGACCTCCACGACCGGGTACGTCATCGCGGACGCCGTACGCATCACCAGGGTCACTTCATAGGAGCCTGTCACTTCTTGAGCGCCCGGCCGTCCTCGTCCAGGTAGTCGCGCCACGAGCGCTTGGGCGCCCAGCCGAGCATGCGCACCGCCTTGGCGCAGGAGATGCCGGAGGCGTCCGGACGGCTGAGCGGCCGCAGCGCGATGGCGTCGCCGTAGTGCTCCCGCAGGGCCGTCGCGAAGTCGTGGCCACCGACGTTGTCGGGCGAGGCGATGTAGAACACCTCGTGTCCCGGCAGGTCGGATTCGGTGGCCAGCACGATGGCGTCGGCCAGGTCGTAGACGTCGATGTAGCTCCACAGCCCGGCTCCGGGCTGTCCGTCGCGGATCTGCGGGCCCAGGTTGCGCTCGTAGTTGCCCTCGTGCTGCACCCAGCTCGGCCGGATGGAGACGCATCGGATGTCTGACCGGCGCACGGCCGCGTCCATGAGCTGCTCGCCGAAGTGCTTGGCAGTGGCGTAGGGGTCCTGCGGCCGGATCGGGTGCTCTTCGTCCACGGGCGCGTAGTCGGGCAGGAACGGCCGCTCGGGGAAGAAGAAGCCGGGCACGGTCTCGCTGGAGATGTTCACGAAGCGGGTCACGCCGAACCTGATCGCCGCCTCCAGCATGTTGAAGGTGGACATCAGGTTGTTCTGGAAGACCACGTGCGGCGGGTTGGTGCTGGGCTCGGGGATGGCGGCGGCGTGGACGACCGCGTCGGCGCCGCGCACCACCGCGTACGCCGCTCCGGCGTCGGTCAGGTCGGCCTGCTGGTAGCGGGGGGCGCCGGGCTCCGTCCGCTCCCAGACCGGGCGGGTGAGGTCGACGGCCGTCACCTCGTGACCAGCGTCGAACAGCGCCTGGGTGGCCGCACGTCCGACCTTTCCGTGGGCACCGGTGACGACGACGTGCATGGGAACTCCTTAGGCGCCAGGGGTCGGACGTCCAGGATAAGGGGACGGGTCGTCGGCGTTGAAGGCTTGAATCGTTTCGCTTCAGAGCGGAAGTTTGCGGGTATCCGGGCGGATGACACGCCTTGAGTCGCTGATACGTTTCCGTTTCGTTACCGCAGGAGAGCCTTGACGGCCCCGGAACGTAAAGCCTATGTTAACGCCCTAACGAGGCCATTGAAACGATTTAAGCTTCGAGCCCCAAGGGGTGTTATGAAGACCACGCTTCACAGACTCGGGGTGGCCTTCTCCGCCGCCCTCCCCCTCCTTTCCCTGGCGGCATGCGGCTCGTCCGGCAGCACGACGGCCGCCGACGGCAGCGTCACGATCTCCTTCCTCTACGACAACAACGAAGCCACGGTCAACGGGGCCAAAGCAGTCGTCCAAGCTTTCGAGGCGGCCAACCCGAAGATCAAGATCGAGTCGGAGACCCGCCCGGCGGGCACCGAGGGCGACAACATCATCAAGACCCGGCTGTCCACGGGCGAGATGAGCGACGTCTTCTGGTACAACTCCGGGTCCCTGCTCCAGGCCCTGAACCCCGGTCAGACCCTCGTCGACCTCACCGGCGACCCGGTCATGAAGAACGTGGAGGAGTCGTACCTACCCGTTGTCACCCAGGGCGGGAAGGCGTACGGCGTGCCGACCGGAACCGCCACCGGAGGCGGCATCCTCTACAACCGCAAGGTCTACGAGAAGCTCGGGCTGCAGGTGCCCAAGAGCTGGGCCGAGTTCACGGCCAACAACGACAAGATCAAGGCCGCCGGGCTGACGCCGGTGATCTCCACGTTCAAGGACACCTGGACCTCGCAGCTGTTCGTGCTCGCGGACTTCTTCAACGTGCAGGCCGCCTCGCCGACCTTCGCGCAGGACTACACGGCCAACAAGGCCAAGTACGCCACCACCCCGGCCGCGCTGACCGGCTTCAAGCGCCTGGAAGAGGTGCACGCCAAGGGGTACCTCAACAAGGGCTTCGGCTCGGCCAACCTCGACGCGGGGATCAAGCTGCTGGCCGAGGGCCAGGGCGTGCACTATCCCCTGCTCACCGGGGTGGTGCCCGGCTTCATCAAGAAGTTCCCGCAGGTGGGCACCGACGTCGGCTTCTTCGGCCTGCCGGGTGACGACGCCGCCAAGAACGGCGCCACGGTCTGGGAGCCGAGCGCCGCCTACATCCCCAAGACGACCAAGCATCTCGACGCCGCCAAGAAGTTCCTGGCCTTCATAGCCTCCCCGGAAGGTACGGCCGCCCTTGGCAAGGGCACCCCGCCGGCCGGACCGTACCGGATCAAGGGGGCCAAGCTGCCGGACGACGCGGTCCAGGTGGCGAAGGACCTGCAGGTCTACCTCGACAACAAGGCGTCCGCGCCCGCGCTGGAGTTCGTCTCCCCGGTCAAGGGCCCGTCCCTTGAGCAGATCACCGTCGCGGTCGGCTCCGGCCTGACCACGGCGGCCGAGGGGGCGGCCCAGTACGACAAGGACGTGGAGAAGCAGGCCAAGCAACTGGGGCTCGCGGGGTGGTGACCTCGTCGAGGCCGAGCACGGCCACGTCGCCCGAGCCGCCCACCGCGGCGGCCGGGCGGCGTGCCCGCGCGCGCAAGGGGAAGGGCGGGCGCGGCGGCAACCCGTACCCCTACCTGTTCTACGTGCCCGCGGGGGTTGTCTACACGATCGTCTTCCTGGTTCCGACGATCATGGCCTTCTACTTCTCGATGACCAGGTGGACGCTGTTCGACAGCACCTTCGTGGGGCTGGAGAACTTCACCGACTTCTTCGCCGAGCAGAACCTGCGGATCGGCTTCCAGAACACGCTGATCTACGCGGTGACCACCAGCGGGCTGAAGGTCGTGCTGGGGATGGCGCTCGGCGTGCTGCTCACCTCGCGGATCAAGCTGCGCGGCTTCCTGCGCTCGGTGGTGTTCTTCCCGGTGCTGGTGAGCACGGTCGCGGTCGGCATCACGTTCAGCGTGCTGCTCAAGCCCGACACCGGGCTGGTGAACAAGGCGCTGGCCCTGGTGGGCATCTCGGGCCCCGACTGGCTCGGCGACGCCAACACAGCATTGCTGTCGGTGGCGCTCGTGGACGTCTGGAAGGGCGTCGGCCTGGCCACCGTCATCTACATCGCCGGCATGATGTCGATCCCGCGTGACTACTACCAGGCGGTCGCGGTCGACGGCGGCGGCGCCTGGCACCGGTTCAGGTTCGTGACGCTGCCGCTGAGCTGGCCCGCCACCAACTCAGTGATCATCCTGTCCTTCATCGGCGGGCTGCGGTCCTTCGACCTCATCTGGACAATGACCCGCGGCGGACCCGGCTTCACCAGCGACGTCATCGCCTCGATCATCTACAAGCAGTATCAGGCGGGGTTCTTCGGCCTGTCGACCGCCGGGAACGTGATCCTGTTCATCGTGGTCACCGCGCTGGTCGTGCCGCTCACCCGCTTCCTGAGCGCCAGGGAGGTCGCCGCATGAGGGCGCTGCGCAGATCCGGGCCCGAACTCATCGTGGTCCTCCTGGCCGTCGTCATCTTCGTCGTGCCGTTCTCGTTCATGGTGCTCACGGCGGTCAAGGACGAGGTCCAGTCGGCGGAGCTGGACTTCGGCTGGCCGACGAGCTGGCCCATAGTCCAGAACTTCGTCGAGGTGATCGAGGCGCGCGACTACGTGCTGCTGCGCGCCTTCCTCAACAGCACGATCCTCACGGTCGTGGCGGTCACGCTGCTGGTCGTCTTCTGCTCCATGGCCGGGTTCGTGTTGCAGCGCCGGGCGGGCCGCATGCGGTCGGTGGTCAATTTCCTGGTGCTGTCGGGGCTGATCATCCCGCCGGCGATCGTGCCGACCATCTGGGTGCTCCAGACGCTCGGCCTGTTCAAGACGCTGCCGGGGCTCATCTTCGTCGAAGTCGCCTTCCACATGTCGTACTCGGTGCTGCTTTATCGCGCTTTTGTGGCGGCGGTGCCGCGCGAGCTGGACGAGGCGGCGATGATCGACGGATGCACCGGGTTCCGGCTGTTCTTCAAGGTGATCTTCCCGCTGCTCCGGCCGGTGACGATCACCGTCATCCTGACCACGTCGGTCGCCGTCTTCAACGACTTCGTCAACCCGCTCTACTTCCTGCCCGGTGACGAGAACGCCACCGTTCAGCTCACCCTGTACAACTTCCAAAGCCAATACAGCACGCAGTGGAACCTGCTGTTCATGGACATCGTGCTCATCACGATCCCGCCACTGCTCGCTTTCATCTTCTTCAACCGCAAGATCGTGGCGGGGATGACCGCCGGCGCGATCAAGGGCTGACGCTCAGAGGAGCCGCATGACCATCGACCTGCGTTTCGAGCACCACCGAGAGCCGCTCGGCATCGGAGAACCCAGGCCACGGCTGTCCTGGACGGTCCGCAACGACCGTCCAGGCTGGCAACAGCACGGCTACGACGTCGAGATCCGCGACTCGGAGGGCAAGGTCGTCTCCTCGACCGGGCGCTCCGACTCCGTGCTGGTCCCGTGGCCGGGTGACGACCTGCGCTCGCGGGAGCGCCGGGCCGTACGCGTGCGGGTCCGCGGTCAGGACGGCGAGGCGAGCGAGTGGAGCGAGTGGACCTCGGTGGAGGCCGGTCTGCTGGAGGCGGAGGAGTGGCGCGCGGAGGCGGCGGCGCCGCCCGCCGAACTGCTCGGCGCGCCGGACGGGCCCGCGACCATGCTCAGGCGCGGTTTCGCCCTCCGCGGGCCGGTCGAGCGGGCCCGCCTGTACGTGACCGGCCACGGCCTGTACGAGGTGGAGATCAACGGGCAGGTCGTGGGCGATGACGTACTCGCGCCCGGTTGGTCGAGCTACGACCACCGCCTGCGCTACCGCACGCACGACGTCACCGCGCTGCTGTCGGAGGGTGACAACGCCATCGGCGCCATGCTCGCCGACGGGTGGTACCGCGGCCGCGTCGGCTTCAAGGACGGCCGGGTCGAGACGTACGGCTCGCGCACCGCGCTCATCGCCCAGCTCGAAGTCGTCTACACCGACGGCTCGACCGACGTCGTGACCACCGACGGCTCCTGGCGCTGCGCGCGCGGCCCGATCCTCGCGGCGAGCCTGTACGACGGCGAGAAGTACGACGCCCGCCTGCTGCCCGCCGACTGGTCCGCACCCGGCTTCGACGACAGCGCCTGGCTGCCCGCCGACGTCGTGGACCACGACCGCGGCCTGCTCGTCGCCCCCACCGGCCCGCCGGTGCGCCGCTTCGAGACGCTGCGCCCCGTCGAGGTCATCAAGGGGCCGGCCGACGAGACCATCCTCGACTTCGGCCAGAACATCTCCGGCCGCCTGCGCATCCGCGTCCAGGGACCGGCGGGCCACACCGTCACCCTCCTCCACGCCGAGGTCCTGGAGAACGGCGCCCTGTCCCGCCGCCCGCTGCGCAACGCGGCCGCCCGGGACGAGTACACCCTGGCCGGCGGCGCGGAGGAGGAGTGGGAGCCGCGCTTCACCATGCACGGCTTCCGCTACGCCGAGGTGATCGACTGGCCGGGCGAGCTGCGCCCCGACAGCGTCCAGGCCGTCGTCTGCCACACCGACATGCGCCGTACCGGCTGGTTCACCTGCTCGGACCCGCAGCTCCAGCGCCTGCACGACAACGTGGTGTGGAGCATGCGCGGCAACTTCGTCGACCTGCCGACCGACTGCCCCCAGCGCGACGAGCGCCTCGGCTGGACCGGCGACATCCAGGTCTTCGCCCCCACCGCGGCCTTCCTCTACGACTGCGCGGGCACACTCGGCTCCTGGCTCGCCGACCTGGCCGCCGAACAGGACGAGTCGGGCATGGTGCCCTACTACATCCCGTGGGTCGGCCTCGAGTTCCCCGCCATGCCGACGGCGGCGTGGGGCGACGCGGCGGTGATCGTGCCCTGGGTGCTCTACGAGCGCTTCGGGGACCTCGGGGTGCTGGAGACGCAGTACGACAGCATGAAGGGCTGGGTCGACCACATCGCCGGCATCGCCGGGGACGACCACCTGTGGGACGAGGGCTTCCAGTTCGGCGACTGGCTCGACCCCGCCGCGCCGCCGGACCGGCCCGGCAAGGCCCGGACTGACCCGTACCTCATCGCCACCGCCTACCACGCGTGGACCGCGCAACTCGTGGCCGACACCGCCGAGCTGCTGGGCCGGGGCGAGGACGCGAAGAAGTACGGTGAGCTGGCCGCCGAGGTCCGGGCGGCCTTCCGCCGCGAATACCTCTCGCCGTCGGGCCGTCTGGTCAGCGACACCCAGACCGCCTACGCGCTGTCCCTGCACCTCGGCCTGGCGGAGACGCCGGAGCAGCGGGCGCGGGCCGGCAAGCGGCTGGCCGAGCTGGTGGACCAGGACGACTACCGCATCGGCACCGGCTTCGTCGGCACGCCGCTGGTCTGTGCCGCCCTGGCCGCGGCGGGGGAGCACGACACGGCCTACCGGCTGCTGACGCAGCGCGAATGCCCCTCGTGGCTGTACCCGGTGACCATGGGCGCGACCACGATCTGGGAGCGCTGGGACAGCATGCTGCCCGACGGCTCGGTCAACCCCGGTGAGATGACCTCGTTCAACCACTACGCGCTGGGCGCGGTCGCCGACTTCCTGCACGGAACGCTCGCCGGCCTGGCCCCCGCCGCGCCCGGCTACCGCCGCATCCGCGTCGCGCCGCGGCCCGGCGCCGGTCTCACCCACGCCTCCGCCGAGCACGAGACGCCGTACGGCCCGGCGGCGGTGGCCTGGTCCCGGACGGGCGGCAACCTCACGGTCACCGTCTCCGTACCGTCGGGGACGACCGCCGAGGTCGACCTGCCGTCCGGGGAGCTGGTGGAGGTCGGGTCGGGGATGCACACCTTCACCACGCCGTACCGCGATCCGGCGGACGACCCGGTGGCCTGAGCAGTCCGTGTCGTGGCCCCCAGGTCTGTTTCCTGGGGGTCCGGCCGGGCCACGATAAGGTGCATGGGGTGATCTAACGGGTACGACCGTTCTGGCCGCGAGCGGACACTCGCGCGAGGAGGTCATGTGGTATCCGGGTGGATCCTGCGCGGGTTCGCGGCCGTGGCGGTGCTGGCGGCCACCGTCGTTCCTGGGACGCGGGCCGAGGCCACGACGCCCTCTCCCGCTCCTGTTGTGACGCCGGTCGACGCGGGCTGTCCGGCACGGGACACCCGGGTCGACGCGCCGTACGCGATCACCGGTTACTGGCTGGTGCCTCGCTCGGACCCGTGTGTTACGCGGCGGACCGTGGAGGCGATCCACGGGGTCGGCGGTGACACGCTCATCACGTTCGGCTCGCGCCTGGTGCCCAGCCGGGTCGACCGGGCGGGGCGGCTGCTGAAGGAGGGCGCGCCCGACCCCGACTTCACCGGCTGCGTCGAGAACGGGAAGACGTGCTACCAGGCCGCTCGGGAGGCGGTTCCCCGCATCCGCCGGGTCTACGGCTATGCGGCGAACGAGCTGTTCGGCGACGGCCTGCTGCGGTGTCCGGGCCTGGACCGGCGGATCGAGAGCGGCGAGCGGATCTACTACCGGTTACTGCTGGGCAGATCCTGCTCACGCGGCCCGTACGACCTCGTGCTGATCGCCACCGACGGCGACGGGCTGGGCAACCTGATGACGGAGGCGGCCGGGTACGGGATGAAGGTGTTCCCCGGGCTCCCCGCCGCGCCGCAGGACGTCAAGCGGCCGTGGCTGCCCGACCTCACGCACCTCGGCGCCGTGACCGCGTTCACCGAGCGGGTGGTGACGGACTATCGGGGCAGGTACGGGCCGTCGGCGGCGTTCGCCGGGGTGTACCAGTCGTTCGAGCTGGCGGTTAAGTCGCGGCCCAGCGTCGATCCGACCATCGACCTGTACCAGGCCCAGCACACCGTCGTGGCCGCCACGCTGCCGGGGAAGAAGATCCTGGTCAGTCCCTACTTCGACGCGCGCAGGGACAAGGGCTTCCCACCCGAGCGGGTGGGGCCGGGGCTGCTCGCCATCGCCGCCACCGCGCACGGCGCGCCCATGATCGTCGCCGTACAGGACGGGCGCGGGACGGGCAAGGTGCCCGTGTACGGCCGCGACGAGGTGGACGCCAAAGTCGATCGCCGGCTGGTGCCGATGGTGGGAGACATCACCAACCGGAAGGCGTACTACGGCTCGACCTACGACTACCTCCAGGCGGCGGCGCGGTCCCGGCCGCCGGGGGTGGAGCTGTGGATGAACGCGGAGGCATTCGAGCCCGCCCCGGTGGCCGGCGAGTGCGGCCGGGCCGACCCGCTGCCGCTGCGCGGCCGGACGACCAAGAAGCGGCTCGACGCCCAGGTCATGGCGGCCGGGGAGGCCGTGACCAAGGTGATCTCCTACGGCTGGGACCCGTTCCTGACCTGCCGCCTCAACTGGATGACCCCGTCGTTGAGCGACGACCTCCACGCTTCCTGGAACGCGCCGCTCATCGTCGGCGCGACCAGGAACGCGGCCGGGATCGCGATCACCGGCCGCAACCTCGCGGGCGGGACGATCAAGGTCCAGTACGCCCGCGCCGGGGCGGGGATGAAGACGGTGACCGTCGCCCAGGGGCCGGACGAGGCCGGTGCCGCCTGGGTCCCCTTCACCGCGCCCACCGACGTCGATCCCCGCCGCCCGTTCCTCTACATCACCGCCGTGAACGGCACCGGCCGGTCGAGCACCAACGCGTACGTCATTCCCTCGTAGCGGACGCGCCCCGGCTTCTGAGGCGGGTCGCCTTGCTTTGAAGACCTGAGCGATATCCGGCGACGTCGCTCAGATGGGCCCTATTACTGCCAGTTCTCGCATACGAGCCCGTCTGTGGTTCGCATGAAGGCATGGGGCAGCCAAGCTGCCGCAGGCGAGGTCTGTGTGTTGGTGATGCCGATGCCCGCGTCGATGGTATAGCCAGTCGGATTCCCGTGATCCTCCCAGACCGGATGGGTGCCGTCCCACCGACAGGCCCAGACGGAGTTGTTGCCGTCGGTCACGAAGACCAGTGCGTATTGGGAGCCGTTGTTCATGTCCAGGACGCTTCTCGCACCCAAACCGATCTTGGCGTAGTGGTCACTCGGCGGGGCGCCCATGTTGAGCCAGGTGCCGTCCTGACAGGCCCAGAGGTCGCCGTGTGATGCGCTCAGAACGAAGCAGCAGGGCTGCGAGAGCACCTCCGAGGCGCCTATGATGATCGCCGCACCGGCCGATCCACTGATCACCGCGGGAGGCCCACCAAGGGCGGTCCATCGCGTGGACACCATGTCCGTGACACCGAGCCACAGCTGCCTGTCGCCGCCCCACACATAGACCTGCAGGCTCTCCCCGCCGGTTCTCTCGTCCGGGACGGCGAGAACTCCCATCGAGGAGGCGATCGCGACGCCGGGCGAACCCATGTTGTACCAGTTCCAGGACGACACGTTCCACCAGTTCACCCACGCATTGCCGTCGCTGCCGGTTACGACGGCGAAGGGGGCGAGATCCAGCGTCCGCTTCAGCGCGACCGTCACCGCGCCGAGGCCATCGAGAACGTCGACGCTCGCCGGCTGGCCCTGATCGGACCAGATCCAAGTTGTGCCGTTCCACCAGCGCACCCAGAGATGTCCATCTCGCACGACGAACGCGTAGGGTCGATTCCCATTCGGATCGTCGCCGAGGGCGATGACACCAACGGGTCGGTCGACCTTTCCCCCTTGGTCGACCCATTCCCATATGCCGGCGGGGGTTTCCCAGAGAATGTACAGATGACTGTCATCCCCTCGCACGAATACGAAAGGACGGGAGGCCATCGAGACTGTCGTGTCCTGGACCGCCACCGCGCCGATCCCGTACGTCACCCCAGGGCCGGGCTTGCCGTGAAGAGCCCAGTGCCATGACGTCGGGATGGGGGCGCCGGCCCAGGGCAGCGAGGCCACAGCCATGGCTCCGAGGCTGCTCCCCAGAAAGGTTCTGCGAGAGAGCTCCGGCACGACGACGTCTGCTGGGAATTGTCTGCCGCTGTTGCCGCCGTCGGATAACTCCGGCTGGTCGTCAGGACGTTGCTTGTTTGCTGACATCACTTCTTCCGCTCGCAATCTGAGTGCAAATGTCACGGCAATTTGAACGCCAGTCGCTTGATACGCGATTAGTAGCGAGTTGCAGCACCAAGACCGTCCAGTTTCGCGGTTTCGCGGGTGCCCGGGGTCACCCCGTTCGGGAGAAGCGCTCCGGGCGGAAGTCCGCCAAGAGCGGATGCCCGGTGCCGGTGAGCACCTCGTACGCGGTGAGCTCCCCGGCGATGAGCCCCAGCGTCGCACCCGAGTGGGTGAACGCCACATGGCAGCCGGGCACCGACTCCAACTCGCCGAAGACCGGCTCCCCGTCCGCCGGTATCGGTTTGCGGCCGAGCCGCCACGACGCCGCCCGGAGAGTGACATCACCCTGGAGCAGGACGGACGCCTCGGCGATGAGCTCCTTGACGTACTTCTCGTCGATCGAGCAGGAGCCGTTGGCGTGCTCGGTGATGTGCTCCTCGTACCAGCTGTGGTCGATCGCGAACGTCGATCCGGGGTTGGGGCGCATCGCCGCGCGCGGCGTGTTCAGCACGGTCACGACCTCGGTCTCGACCGGCTCGGTGATGACGAGCATGGACAGGGGGGACGCGTCCGGCAGGTCCACGCCGAGCTCCGCGAGCACCGCCGGGGTCTGCGCACCGCAGGCGGCCACGACGGCGTCGCCACGCCATGACGTGCCGTCGGCGCCGCGCACTCCCCGTGCCCGGCCGTCCTCCACGAGCACCGAGCAGCGGCCCGCGCCGGTGACGAGCCGTCCCCCACGACGGACCAGCTCGTCCGCGAGCTCGCGGATCAGGTGGGGGAGGGAGACCCAGCCGTCACCCGGATTGTGGATCGCGAGGCCCGCCCCCACCTGGACCCCGCTGACCCGGTCGCTGGTGTCCGCGCGGCCGATGAGGTGCGACTCGTAGCCGCGCGCGACCTCGTGCGCGTGCCGTGCGCGGGTCGCCTCGGCCCCGT
Organism: Nonomuraea sp. NPDC048901; assembly: GCF_040649695.1. Lineage (NCBI taxonomy): Bacteria > Bacillati > Actinomycetota > Actinomycetes > Streptosporangiales > Streptosporangiaceae > Nonomuraea > Nonomuraea sp. NPDC048901. Next base: position 260,298 of record NZ_JBEZFW010000003.1, read on the forward strand.
CGGGGGTCGTCCACCACAGGCCGCCGTCGAAGCGCAGCCAGCACGTTAGCTTCCGGCGGCCGAACGGGGGCAAACCTGTCTCTTCGGCGGTGCGACCGGCAGTCCCTCTTGCGGATCTGTCACTTCCGCGGCCATGCTCGAATTTCCCAGCACGAGTCGATCTCGGGAGGCGCGTTGCACACCGACGATCCCTGCGTCTCCCGCCGGAGCGGGCCATGACGGTGACAGCGGCGCCTCCGGCCCGGCGCGAGAAGTCGGTCTCCGGGCGGCTGCGTACGCTGGCCGGGCTGTCCCTTCTGACGCTGGCGCTCCTGCTGGCCGCGATCCTGGCCGGCGCGGCGAGTACGGGCGCCGGCTTACGCACCATCGGACATGACGCCGGGCCCCAGGTGCTCGCCACCACCGGCCTGTATCGGCAGATGTCGGAGATGGACGCGCTGGTGGCCGAGACCCTGCTGCTGGGCAGCGAGTACGGCCCCCAGCAGCAGGCCGACCTGACCAACTATGACCAGCGGCGGCTGGAGATCTCCGAGAGCCTGCTCAAGGCGTACCGGCTGGCCCTGGACAATCCCGCCGAGCAACGCACGGTCGAGTCGCTGATCGAGGGGCTGGGCCGCTACGAGCGGCTGGCGACCCAGGCCCGGTTGCTGGACGTGCAGTCCAAGCACACCGCGGGACAGCCGCCCGACAATGTGGTCCAGGCCTATCAGAAGGCCACCGACCTCATGCACCGCGAACTGCTTCCCCAGGCCTACAACCTGACCTTGGAAACCGGGACGATCGTCCGGCGCGCGCACGTGGCCGAGCGCTCGACCACCTCGTTGGCCCGCGTCGCCGTCATCGTCGCCGGGCTGCTCGCGCTGGCCTGCCTGCTGGGCCTGCAGATGTACCTGACCCGCAGGTTCCGCCGGGTCTTCGCGCCGGCCCTGGTGGTCGCCACCGTGCTCACCGCAGCCGGTCTGGTGACGGGCACGGTCCTGCTCAACCGGCAGGGCCAGGCGCTGGACGAGGCCAAGCGCGGCGGTTTCGACGCCGTGCTCACCTTGACCAGGGCACGGGCGATCAGCAACAGCATGCACGGAGACCAGAACCGCTACCTGCTCGACCGCTTCCGCAAGGACACCTACGAACACAACTTCCTGGACGAGTCACAGACGATCGCGGCCGTCGACTCCACCAGCCTGCCCGACTACCAGAGCAAGCTGCGGGGCAACTTCCAGGGCCTGCTCGGCAGCCTGACGGGCCAGGACCGGGAACGCCTCTTCGCCGTCTACCAGAAGTTCCAGCAGGCGGACGCGCGAATGCGGACCATGACGGCCGAAGCGGCGATCAAATACTGGGACGGCGAGCTCACCCAGACCTACGAAAGCTACGACAAGATGCTGGAGGAGCTGGTCCGGCGGCACGAGTCCGACTTCGAGCGCGCCATCGACAGCGGCGACGGGGCCCTGGAGACGCTGTGGCGGTTGATCCCCGCCGGGCTGGCCGCCGGCGCCCTGCTCATCCTGGTCGGGATCTGGCCACGACTCAGGGAGTACCGGTGAGAAAGCTGCTGATCTGCCTGATGCTGCTGCTCACCGCCTGCGGCGCGGGGCGGCCGGAGTCCCTTGTGGACAAGGACGAGCTGATCGTCGCCATCCGCTCCGACGTCCCGCTGATCAGTTTCAAGGGGCAGAACGGTGGATACGACGGCTTCAACATCGACGTGGCCAAATATCTGATCTCCCGGCTGGGCAAGAAGATCCACTGGCTGGAGATCACCGCCGGAGACCAGCTCACCGTGCTCACGCAGGGGCGTGCCGACCTGGTCTTCGCCCACATGTCGGTGACCCCGGAGCGGAAGAAGGTGATCGACTTCGCCGGGCCGTACCACGTCGACTTCCAGGACATCGCGGTGCGGCCGACCGACAAGGACGTCATCCGCGACGTCCGCGACCTGGCGGGCCGCAAGATCTGCTGGGTGCGCGGCACGAACATCGCGCAGCGGATCATCGACGAGCGCCGGGTGAAGGCGATCGCCGTCCCCGCGCCCGACTACAACGTCTGCCTGCAGATGATCAAGGACGGCAGGATCGACGCCATCTCCACCAACAGCCAGATCCTGGCGGGGCTGCTCACCAAACCGGGCGTCGACCTGCACCTGGTCGGCGCGACCTTCAACGAGCAACGTACGGCGATCGGCATTCGCAAGGGTGATGTCGACGGCTGCGAGGAGCTCAACCGGGCCATCACCGAGATGTACCAGGACGGCACGGCGAACATGCTGCTGGACAAGTGGTTCGGCAAGTCGGGCATCGACCTGTCGGTGGTCTCCGTCCCGCAGTTCGAGGGCTGCTCCTAGACGGGTGGCCGGGCTATCTCCGCGCTGAACCTGTCGACGAGTGACTGTTTGGCGCGGCCGGCGACCTCCACGTCGTACGAGACCAGCTTGACCGTCGCCGGGTCGGCCGCCTTGGAGTGCGCCGGCACCGTGGTGTTGGTGGGCAGGGCGTAGAAGTTCACCAGCGGCCCCAGCCGCTGTGACTCTCCGCTCAGCGCCCAGTCGACGTACTTGCGTGCGCTGTCGGGGTTGTGGGCCCCGGCCAGTACGGCCAGGCCGCCGAGCTCGTAGCCGGTGCCCTCCTGCGGGAAGGTCACCTGCAGGTTCGGATAGCCCTGCTCCTGGGCGGCGACGCAATCGTGGGAGAAGACCACGCCGACCGCCGCCTCCTCCTTGGCGGCCTGCAAGGCGGCCGCGCTGCCGGAGGAGTTGTACCTCAGTACGTTCGGGTGGAGGCCGCGCATGTAGCCCAGTGCCTTGTCCTGGTCGCGGCCGTTGAGTTCCACCTGTGTCCACAGGGCGGTGTAGGCGGTTCCGGAGGTGGCCGGGTGGGCGATGGCGACGCTGCCGCGCAGTCGCTCGTCCAGCAGTTCCCGCCAGGAGTGGATCGGCTGCATGCCGCGCTTGGCCAGCTCCTTGGTGTTGTTGCAGAAGGCGAGCACACCGGCGTAGATCCCGCTCCAGGCATTCTCCGGATCGGCCCACCCGTGCCGGATTTCACTCGCTTTTTCGGATTTGTACGGCGCCAGCAGTCCCTGACTCTTGGCGGCCACGTAGGAGTCGGCCGGACCGCCATGCCAGACGTCGAACTCCTGCCGCGCCCTGGCCGCCTTGATCCGCTCCAGCGCCTCCCCACTCGACAGCCGGACGAATTCGGCCTCCACGCCGGTGGAGTCGGAGAACCTCTTGACCATCATCGCGCACCACCGCTCGCTCGCGCCGCACGCCACCGTGATCTTGTCCCGTCTCGGCGTCGAACAGCCCGCGGCCAGCAGGATCGCGATCAATGCGATGACCAACGGCCTCATCTGCCACTCCAAGCGGTTCGCCGACGTCGCGCCCACGTGCCGATCCCATTCGACACTCCGTCACGAGGTCACGCAACCGATCTCCACTTGAAGCCGCCCCGCTCACGATCGAGGCAGGCCTGCTCGCGATTGAGGCCGACCCGCTCATGCTTGGCTGACCAAGCGTGAACGGGCCGGTCTGCCATGTCTACGTCAGCGTGGCGGCGTGCGGGTCCCAGCCGTCGGGGAGGGGTGGCGGGGTGGGTGATGTGGTGTGCAGGCGGCGGGCCTCGCCGTCATCTCCGGCGTCGCCGATGGCGGTCATGATCTCGAGTACGTGCTGGGCGAGCGCCCCCGAGGCCCGGTGCGGGGTCCCGGTACGCAGCGCCCTGGCCATGTCCAGGACGCCCAGGCCGCGCCCGGCCGTCGTACCCGTGACGGGCAGTTCCCGCCACTCGGCGTCATGCGGACCGCGGGCCAGCAGTTGCCCGTCGAAGTTGTTGGGGTCGGGCAGCGACAGCGCCCCCTCGGTGCCGATGATCTCGATCGTCTGCCGGCGGATGGGCGAGTCGAAGCTGAACGTCGCGGTCGCGCTGGCGCTGCCCGCGAAGTCGATCAGCGCGTTGACGTGCGTGGGAACCTCCACCGCGAACGCCGTACCCGCCTTCGGCCCCGAGCCGATCACCCGGTGGTCGCGGGCCCGCCGGGTGCTGGCCGTGACGCGGGCCGCCGGGCCGAGCAGGGCGACGAGGGCGGTCAGGTAGTAGGGGCCCAGGTCGAACAGGGGACCGGCGCCACGCTGGTAGAGGAACTCGGGATTGGGGTGCCACGACTCGGGACCAAGACTCTGGAAGGCGGCTGCGGCGCTCACCGGGGTGCCGATGACACCGGAAGCGAGCGCCCTGGCCGCCGACTGGAGCCCCGCGCCGAGGAAGGTGTCGGGGGCGTTGCCGACGAGCAGGTTGAGGTTCGCCGCCTCCGCGGTGACCTTGGCCGCCTCGTCCATGTCCAGGGCCAGCGGCTTCTCGCTGTACACGTGCTTGCCCGCGCGCAGCGCCGCGAGCGCCACGGCGGCGTGCGCGGCCGGGATCGTCAGGTTGACGACGATCTCCACCTCCGGCACCGCCAGTACGGTCTCGACGGTGCCGGAGACCGGCACCCCGTGCTCGCGCGCGGCGGTCGCGGCCCTGGCCGTGTCGAGGTCGGCGATCCCGAGCACGCGGACGTCGGGGAAGGAGGTCAGCTGACGGAGATAGGTGCCGCTGATCACACCGGCGCCGACGATGGCGACGCCTACGGGTCCGGAGCTCATGAAGCGCTCAGCTCGGTGAGGTAGTCGTGGCTGCCGGCGAGCGCCTCGAAGATGTCGCCCGCGCAGCTGTCGAGCTCCACGATCCGCCAGGTGTCCGGGCTGGCCGCGAGGATCTCCGGCACCGGCATGACGCCCTGTCCCACGGCCACGTGCGGCTCCTCCTTGACGCCCGGGCCGTCCTTGACGTGCAGCGCCAGGATCCGGGAGGAAAGACCGCGCAGCAGGGCGGGCACGTCGGCGCCGCCCACGGCGGCCCAGTAGGTGTCGATCTCCAGGAACACCTCCGGAGCCAGCAGGTCGGCGAGGGCCTCCAGGGCGTGGCGGCCGTCGATCCGCGGCTCGATCTCCCACCAGTGGTTGTGGTAGCCGATCCGCATGTCGTACGCGGCCGCCTGCTCGGCCAGGCCGTTCAGCAGGTCGGCGGTCCTGGACAGGCCGTCGCGCGTGGTGAACTCCTCCTCCTTGATGCCGCCCGGGATGATCACGAGGTCGGTGCCCACGGTGGCGATGGCGTCGAAGACCTCGGCCGGCTCCTTGCTGAGCAGCGCGTAGGCGTGCGTGCTCGAAACGGTCAGTCCCAGATCGTCGGCCACCTGCCGGAAGCCTTTGGGATCGCCGGTCGGATCGAAGGGCTCGACGGCCCCGTAACCGATTCCGGCTATTCGGCGCAGCACGTCGTTACGGTCGGCGGCCAGTTGATCCCTTACGGAGTAGAGCTGCACGCTGAGCGGCTTGGTCACTTCGGCTCCCCTGACTGCTTTTAGTCCACAATCTGTACATAATCCTCCGAGGTGGATCAGGCATCGTCAAGGGAGTACGGCCCGTCGTCCCACCAGTCGGGACACCCGCACCGGACGGGTCATCGTCGTTCTCGATGGACGGGTAAGCCTCACCGATCCGTGGCGAGCGCCGTCGCTAGGACCTCCACGAGGAGGGCGGCCTGGCTGCCGTCCTGGTCAAGGTCGGGGTCGAAGATGGTGAGCTCCAGTCCGGCGACTCCCGGGAGGCTGAGCAGGCCACGGAGCAGCCCGGCCAGTCCGTCCGCGTCGGGTCCGCCGGGCGTGGGGGAGTCGACCGCGGGCAGTACCGCGGAGTCGAGCACGTCGGCGTCGACGTGGATCCAGAAGCCGTCGAGGTCGTCGCGGACCAGCACCTTCCTGGCGAGGTCGAGGGTGCCGGGGCCGAGGTCGGCGGCGGGTACGTACGCGAGACCGGACTCCTTGACGTCCCGCAGGTCCTCCTCATCGCGGACGCCGAGCACGATCACGTCCTCGTCGGCCACGTACGGGCGCAGACCGCCGATGTCCGTCAGGTAGTCGTCGCCACGTCCGGTCACCAGGGCGAGGCTCTCTCCGCCTGCCGAGCTCACGTACGGGGAATTGCCCAGGTTGCGGAAGTCGGCATGGGCGTCCAGGTACGCCAGGCCGTAGCGTCCCCTCTCGCGCAGCGCGAGGGCCGGGCCGAGCAGGATCGAGCAGTCGCCACCGAGCACGATCGGGAAGGCCCCCGACTCGCGTACGGCGGTGACGCGGTCGGCCAGCTTCCTGGCGTACGCGGCGATGGCCGGGCCGTTGCGGACCCCGTCGCCCGGCTGCCAGGTGGCCACATAGCGCGGCGGAACCACCGCGCCCGCGTCGTCCGCGCCGATCCGCTCCCGCAGCCCGGCGTCGCGCAGCGCCCATGGGGCCTTGTAGCAGCCGGGAACCGCGTCAGGGGCGGGCGGGCGCAGGCCGAGGTTTGAGGGAGCGTCGAGAATGGCGAATCTTGTGTCAGGGGTTATAGTGCTCATAGTCCTGACGGTAGCAGGAGGAAATCGAGATGCGCCAGTACGTCGATACGGGGTTGGTGGCGTTGGACCTCGCCAACACGTGGGATGAGTATCTGGACGAGCCGGAGCGGCTGCCGGACCCTGCGGCCCTGCGGCAGTTCTGCGCGGAGTTCGGCGAGAAGGAGTTCGGCGAATCGCCTGGTGAAGAGCCCGAGTCGCCTGGTGAGCAGCCTGAGCTGGCCGCTGTCCGGGAGATGCGCGGGCGGCTGCGGGCCGTGTTGGCCTGCGAGCCGCCGGAGCGGACGCGCGCGCTGGCCAGGTTCGCGGCCGGGCTGCCGACACGCGTGGCCGTGGAGGACATGGACGGGGTGCCGGTGCTACGGCTCGCGGCACCCGACGGCGCGGGGACGGCGGACCGGCTGGCGGTGCGCGCGGTGCGCGAGCTGCTCGACGTGGCTGCCGCAGGGGATTGGACACGGCTGCGGTTGTGCGCGGCCTCGCCGTGCCGTGACGCCTTCATCGACCGGAGCCGGCCGGGGCGGCGGCAGTTCTGCTCGACCCGCTGCGCCAACCGCGCCCACGCCGCCGCCTCTCGCGCCCGCCACCACACCTGACCGGCCCTCCCTGCCCGACATCGGAGGACTCCACGCGCCGGGAATCGAGACACCGAGATTGCGGGGCGAGCGGGGCTTCTCGTATGAGACGGCAACGGGTGGTGCTGGAAGGGATTCAGGGTTCGATGACGAGGCGTTCGATGAGGCCATCGCGGAGTGTGAACTGGTAACGCAGATCGACGGTCCCGCCGGGGAAGTCGCCCTCGAGGTGGTGGGTGGCGATGTAGCGGGTTGCGTCGGTCTGCTGGGCGCCGGTGAGGTGGATGGTGTAGGTGAATTCGGTGGCCGATCGGTCGAGCCACTCTCCGATGGCCTCCGTGCCCTCATAGGAGTTGCCGTCGTCGATCACTGTGGCTTCGCGGGTGAACGCCGTGATCGCGGTGACGGTGTCGTGGGCGTGGTGCGCTGCCAGGTAGCGGGTGATCACCTCGGGCAGGGGGCCCGGGGGGCTGGTTCGGGGCTGGTTGTCGTGCATGACGCTCCTTGGGGTGGTGGCGGGTTCAGACGGTGGGGGTGGTGCCGCCGTCGATGACGTGTTCGGCGCCGACGATGGCCGAGGCGCGGTCGGAGACTAGGAAGGCGACGAGCTCGGCGACTTCCTCGGGCCGGTTTGGACGGCCCAGCGGGATGCCGCCCAGGGAGTCCATGAGCCGGCCCAGCGCCGCTTCCTGCGTGATGCCTGCGTCGTGGGCGATCCGGGCGACGAGGTTGTCGGCGGCCGAGGTCTGCACGAAGCCGGGCGAGACGGTGTTGACGCGGACGCCATGCGGGGCGACCTCGTTGGCCAGGCCCTTGCTGTAGGTGGTCAGGGCGGCCTTGGCGGCGGCGTAGGCCAGGGTTCCGTTCCACAGCGGCATGCGGCGCTGGATCGAGGTGACATGCACGATTACGCCCTTACCTGTGGCGATCATGTGCGGCAGGAGCGCGCGGTCCAGGCGGACGGCGGCCAGTAGGTTCGTATTCAGCTCCCTGGCCCAGTCGTCCTCGCCGAGCGCCGCGAACCCTCCAGCCGGTGCCTCGGACCCGCCGAGGGTGTTGACCAGGATGTCGATGCCTCCCACGCGGGCGTCCACCTCGGCGGCCACGTGAGAGGCGCCCTGGGCGCTGGACAGGTCGGCGGGGATGAACGTCTTCTCCTCGACGCCGTCGGGGCGGCTGCGGGCCGTGACCAGCACGGTCGCGCCAGCTTGGGCGAGACGTCGGGCGATGGCGGCCCCGGTGCCCTTGGTGCCGCCGGTGACCAGAGCGTGTCGGCCTTCGAGGGATTCGCTGATGGATGTGGTCACGGTGTGCTCCGCTCCCGGGCGCGGAAGGCGCCGCTCCCGTCGTTGCTGCTAAAATAGAAGCTACTAACTTCGACTTTAGCAGCAACTGAGAGGATGGCTGCCATGGCAAGCCGGATCAGGCTGGAGGACAGGGAGTGCCCGCTGTCCACGACGGTGGAACACGTCGGCGAGTGGTGGACGCTGCTGATCCTCCACGACGCCTTCGACGGCTACACCCGCTTCGACCAGTTCCAGGAGAGCCTGGGCATCTCCTCCAGCATGCTCACCACCCGGCTGAAAACCCTCGTCGCCGACGGACTGCTGGAGCGCCGGCCCTACCAGACCAACCCCGTGCGTCACGAGTACGTCCTCACCGAGCTCGGGCGCTCCCTCCGACCGGTGGTCGTCGCCCTGGCCGCGTGGGGCAACTCCCGTCTCACACCGGCCGACCGCAGCATGATCCTCATCGACGCGCACAGCGGCGAGGAAGTCGAGCCCATCGTCGTTGACGCCAAGACCGGCCGTCGACTCGACGACAGCGACACCTACGTCTTCACCGCAGGTCCTGCGGCCAGCGACGCCATGCGCCACCGATACGCGACACGACCGACCACCCCCGCGCAGGCGTAGGGCCGCCCAAGCATCGCCATCATGGGTTGGGCCCCCGGAGCCCATCTGAGCTGGAGGGAGTCATCGGCGCGGCCCAACCCGGTGAACCTTCCCGGTCACAGCACCAACCGGTGATCGGCAAGATCACGATCAGGGGTGTTTGACGAACATTTCGAAGTCGTTGAAGCCGTCGGCGAATACGTGCACATACTGTTCGTTGAACAGCTCATGCCAGTTGTTGTCGAGGTCCTGCGCGGCGATGACCTCCTTGGTTATCTTCACGTTCTTCTGGCGCCCCGGCGGCGTGTTCGGAGTGGTCACCGTAAGTGTCAGGCTCGTGAGGTCTTTCCAGCGGAAGTGATGGGTCGGCTTCGGACCGGCCAGCAGGTGGACCGTGCTGTGGGTGTTTTGAAAATCACCAAATTTCTGCAGATGTTCCTGGTCGGGGTCGCAGCCGTTGGTGTTCGTCCTGATGAGCCGGGTCCAGGTGTCGCTACCGGACGCATCCCGGTAGCGTGCGGTCACCCACACGGGAATGCATTCGTTGGTGTTGGAGAGTTCGCCAACGTCGAACCACATGCTGAATGCCTTGAAGTCCTCGTCACCGGCGGCTGACGCGGGTGCCGCGTTGAACGGGGCGGCGATCAGCGTCGCCCCCAGAAGTACCGTGGCCGCCTTGCGGAATCCTCGAATGGTGCAAATGCCCATGTGACCCTCGTTCCTCTCTCCTGAGCTGCCCCTCCAGAATCCCGTGCGTAGCGCCGCAGGAAGATCCCCAGATTTGGGGGTGTCGCTGCTCCGCCGAGGTGAATATCCGTAAGCGCATGCCCCTTTTGGAGCCGATCGAGGGCCGTAAGGCCGGCGGCACGATCAGTAACCCATACCGCCGTCCTGCCCTCGCCACCCCGGCCGGACCTCGCCGAGGTTGCGTGGGGCGTCGATCAGGTGGTCCCGGGTGTCGGCGTAGTGGCCTAGGTGGGTGGTGTTCCGGAGCACCTCGATCTCGCTGATCCAGCCGACCCGCCGCCCGGCCTTGGCGCGGACCACATCGCCCTCCGACAGGCGGCTCCACTGCTCCTCGGCCATGCCGTACGCCTTGAGCTCGCGGCCCCGGCCCTCGTCGACAGCGCACCAGTAGACGTACTTCGGCTGGTTCTCGTTGCCTCCCGAACGGCGTCTGCGCAGGCGGACGATCTGGCCTTCGATCCAGGTCTGGCCGGTGAGGTCCAGGAGGGCGCGGCCGGCGGGCACGGCGGCGATCGCGAGGCCGACGGCGAAGCCGCCGGGCTGGGCCAGGGCCTGCGGCCACAGCTCGAACGCGGACAGGGCGATCAGCACGATCCACGTCCAGAAGCCGGCGAAGAACCCCGCCGCCAGGCCGCGGCCGATGGCGTGCAGCGGCGGCCTGCCCCAGATGAGCCGCGACGGGTAGCGTACGTCCACCGCGTGCCACATGCCGCCATAGTCGGACCAGGCCCGGCGGTCGTCGGCGGGCACGCTCACCGGCAGGCTGCGCACCGCGCGCGGCGCGAGCCCGAGGGCGGCCGCGTACGCCAGGGGGCGGCCCCAGATGGTCACGCTCGCCGCGGGCTTGTCGGCGAAGCGGGAGTTCGACAGGCTCTCGCGTACGGCCAGCCAGTGCCCCGCCGCCTGGACACCCAGGTCGGTGCCGCGTTCGCCGTTCAGCCGACCCGCCAGGTAGACCAGCGCGGCGTAGGCGAGGACGCCCGCGCCGATGCCCCCGTCACGGTCGGAGCCGGTGTCGGCCACGGTGACCGCGACGGCCACCAGCGCGGCGGGCACCAGCGCCGCCGCGAACAGCAGCGTCGCGTGTGCCCGGCTCCAGCGCGCCCGCGACAGTCCCCGCCGCCGGGCGTCGGCGATGACCTTCTTGCGGAAGCTCTTCCACCAGCGGCCCAGGTTGCGCGAGCCCTCGGCCAGCGCGCCGGTCGCCACGACGCCGTCGCGCGCGAGTGAGCGCACGTGCTCATAGACAAGCTGCTCGTACGGGTTCAGCCCCTCGGCCTTGCGCAGCCGTACCAGCGACAGCTCCGGTCCGACCTCCTCGATCTGGACGGCGCCCCGCGCGGCGAGGTCGAGCAGGGTGGCCGAGGCGGCCTCGTCGCACAGGCGCCAGCCACCGGTGATGAGGTCGACCACGGCGGGCGATTCGTCCGCGAGTGCCCCGCTGGGCGGGCCGGGAGTGATATCCGGGGTGCGGGTCGCGACCGCCAGGGCCAGCAGGAGCAGCGCCCACAAGGCGGTGGCGACGGCCGCCGCGGCGAACCAGACGGCCATCAGAACCGCACCTGTACGGGCCCGCGCTCCTCGCCGGGCGCCTGGAAGTATTCGCGGGCGGTGAACCCGCCCATGCCCGCGACGATGTTGGCCGGGACGGTCTGGATCGCGTTGCTGTAGGTGAGGACGGCGTCGTTGTAGTACTGGCGGGAGTAGGCGATCCGGTTCTCGGTGGTGGCCAGTTCTTCCTGGAGTTCGGCGAAGTTCTGGCTGGCCTTGAGGTCGGGGTAGGAATCGGCGACCGCTGTAGGGGGCACGAGCTGTTGCTGGCGCTCGCTATGCAAGTCGGAGGTTACCGGTAGAACTGTTGTTGGATTCCTTCGGCTGGCTTGGTTGCGACGGATGGTAGTCGTGCGGTAATTTTCTGTCACAGCCGGGTGTCTGACTGGCGCTCGGTCCCCGCCCTCGTTGGTGTTCGCATCAACGGGACAGTGTCCGGCGGGGCGGTGGCCCAAGAGGTGCACTCCCTCCAGCAGTGCGCAGTCAGGCCCTGACAACGCGGTTCTCAACCACGGTCCGCCCGGCTTGCCGGACGGACGCGGCTTCGGCTTCCACCGGATCACTGCCCGGCCTCGGTCGGGTGCGACGAGGCTACGCCGATGTCCGTTTTACTTAGGTAAACACAGGGAACCGAAGACGCTTGCAAGCGGCTGTACGACAGGCGTTGGGCGCGCGCCCAGTCAGGCGAAGAGCGCGCGTCCCCAGTAGTCACCCGCGTCCCGCATCCCCGGCGGGCAGGCCCACAGCCCGCTGGAGATGTGCTTGATGTACTCGTTGAGCGCGTCGCTCTTGGCCAGCCGCATCTGCACCGGCACGAACTGCTTGCGCGGATCCCGCTGGTAGGCGATGAAGAACAGCCCGGCGTCCAGGCGGCCGAGCCCGTCGGAGCCGTCCACGAAGTTGTAGCCCCTGCGCAGCAGGTGGGCGTCGCCGTTGGTGCTGGGGTGGGCCAGCCGGACGTGGGCGTCGGCCTTGATGAGCGGCCCGCCGTCGGCGCCCTTGGCCGCGAAGTCCAGCGGGTCGAACTCCGCCTTCTTGCCCAGCGGCGCGCCGGCGCCCTTGTCCCGGCCGAAGATGGCCTCCTGCTCGGCCAGCGAGGTACGGTCCCAGGTCTCGACCATCATGCGGATCTTCCGGGTGACCATGTAGCTGCCGCCGGTCATCCAGGCGGGGCCGTCCTGGGCGTCCACCCACAGCTGCCGGCGCAGCAGTTCGGCGTCCTCCAGTTTGAGGTTGTTCGTGCCGTCCTTGAAGCCCATCAGGTTGCGCGGCGTCGCCTGGGCGCGCGAGGTGGAGGACGTACGGCCGAAGCCGAGCTGGGACCAGCGGACCGACACCTTGCCGAAGCCGATCCTGGCCAGGTTGCGGATGGCGTGCACGGCGACCTGGGGGTCGTGCGCGCACGCCTGCACGCAGATGTCGCCACCGGATATTTCCGGAATGAGCGCCTCGCCAGGAAATTTCGGGAGATCGGCGAGGGCGGCGGGGCGCTTGTCCGCCAGGCCGAACCGCTTGTCGAAGAGCGACGGCCCGAAGCCGATCGTCAGCGTCAAGCCGGAGGCGGGCAGGCCGAGCGCCTCGCCCGTGTCGTCGGGCGCCGCCTCGGGAACCCCGCCGAGCGTGCCGAACGTGCCCGCCTCCTTGCCCTGCACCATTCTGGCGGCCGCGGCCGTCCACTCCTGCAGCAGCTCGACCAGCTCGGCCCGCTTGTCGGTGGTCACGTCGAAGGAGACGAAGTGCAGCCGGTCCTGGGCGGGCGTGACGATGCCCGCCTGGTGCTCGCCGTAGAAGGAGACGGGGTCGGAGATCGAGGCCGCGTGCGCGACCGGCGGCTCTTCGAGCAGCGAGCGCGTGGCCACGGCGCCGACGCCGACGGCCGCCGCCCCCGCCGCGCCCATGCCGAACAGCTTCCTGCGGCTCATGCGCTCGCTCATGGTCCTGCCTCTCCTACTTCGTCACGATCGGGGCGATCTTGCTGATCGGCTCGGCCAGCGCGTTGATCGCGTCCGACAGCGCCTTCAGCTCGGCCTTGGACAGCTCGTTGTGCAACTGCCAGCCGTCGCCCTTCTGGTGCTTGCCCAAGGCGGCCTCGGCCGCGGCGAACTTCTCGTCCAGCGTCTTGACCAGGTCGGGCGCGCGCTCGTCCAGCACCGGGCGGAGCGCCTGCACGGCGGCCTTGGACCCCTGCAGGTTGGCGTCGAAGTCCCACAGGTCGGTGTGCGACCAGGTGTCCTCCTCGCCGGTGATCTTGCCGGTGGCGACCTCGTCGAGCAGCTCCTTGGCGCCGTTGGCCAGGTTGAGCGGGGTCAGCTCGGCGGAGTTGGACTTCGCCACGATGGTCTTGACGTCGGCGATCAGCTTGTCGGCCACCGGGCCGTCCTTGCTGATGTCCTTGGTGATCCAGAGATCCTTCTCGATCTTGTGGAAGCCGGTCCACTTCTCGCCGGCCGCCAGGTCGGCCTCGCGGGCGTCGATCGCCGGGTCCAGGTCGCCGAAGATCTCCGCGACCGGCTCGATGCGCTCCCAGTACGTACGCGCGACCGGGAAGAGCTCCTTGCCCTTGGCGATGTCGCCCGCCTTGACCGCGTCGACGAACTCCTGCGTCTTGACCAGCAGCGTGTCGCTCTGCGTCTTGATGTAGCGCTTGTAGCTGGCGGTGGCCTCGGCCAGCTTGGCGTTGTCGGTGAGCGGCTTGTGCTCACCGGTCACCTTGAGCGCGTTGCGCAGGCCCTTGCCCACCATGCCGGGCTTGCAGGCCGTCTCGTACGACCCGGCGGGCAGTTCGGCGATGACCTCGCGGGTCAGCCCCGGCACGATGTTCTCCACCTCGGCCATGACGCGGTCGCCCGGCGCGTACACGTAGAACTCGGTGACCTTCGTGCCGCCATTGGTGATCGTGAACGTGCTGGTACCCGCGGGCACCTCGGCGGTGGCGACCTTGCACTCGGTGTCGGAGGCGGCGACGCTGATCTTCCCCGGCTTGGCGGGTGCGGCGGAGCCGGGCGTGGCGGGCGTACCGGAGCCGCAGGCGGCCAGGGTGAACGCGCCGAACACCAAGGCGAGGCCGCGGGCGGTGGAGTTAAGCATGACGCTCCTGTTCGGGCGCGGCGGTGGACTTCGCCGGGGCTGAGGTCGACTGGGGGCGGCGCAGGAAGAGGATGAGGGTCGGGACGAGGTAGAGGACCCAGGCCAGGGCCTCCAGCACGGTCGGCTGGGGAGTGATGTTGAGCATTCCGGCCAGCAGCGCGCCGTACCAGGAGTCGGCGGGCAGGATCGCGCTGATGTCGAAGGCGTAGGTGGTCAGGCCCGGCAGGATGTTGGCCTCCTGCAGGTCGTGCACGCCGTACTTGAAGATGCCGGCGGCCACCAGGATCAGCAGCAGGCCCGTCCAGGTGAAGAACTTGGTGAGGTTGATCTTCAGGGCGCTGCGGTAGATGCCCCAGCCGATCGCCACCGAGGTGAGCAGGCCCAGGCTGATGCCGATGAGCGGCGACGCGGTGGTGGTGGCGCCTTGGACGGAGGCGAAGAACAGCAGTGCCGTCTCCAGCCCTTCACGGGCCACGGCCAGGAAGGCCATCACGACCACGGCGAGCGAGCCCATCTCGAGCGCCTCCGTGAGCTTGCCGCGCAGCTCCTTGGAGAGCGCGCGGGCCATCCGGCGCATCCAGAAGATCATCCAGGTGACGAACACCACGGCCAGCAGCGAGGTGATCGCGTCGAAGAGCTCCTGCCCCGTGTGGCCGAGGTTGGCCGCCGTGAAGGTCAGCAGCGCGCCGAACCCGACGGCCAGCGCGAGGGCGGCCACGACGCCGATCCAGACGTGAGGCAGCTTGTCCTTTCGGTCACTTTTGACCAGGAAGGCGATCAGGACGGAGACGACGAGTGTCGCCTCCAGTCCTTCACGCAGTCCTATGAGGTAGCTGGCGAACACCGACACTCCCGCACGCTGTAGGAAAGGCTTACCTAAATTAGGGCAGGTGGAGCCTACATAATGCAAGCGCGCTGTCGCACAAAAGCGCGGCTCCCCCCTGCCAGGCAGGGGGGAGCCGCGGCTGAAAATCAGGCAAATGCCCAGGTGAAGATGTGCATCGCCCCCTCCTGGGCGGGCGAGAAGGTGATGCTCTTCACCCTCTTGGCCGGGTCGAGCGCGATCGGCTGCGCCGCGAAGACGTACGAGCCGAGGGGCCGCATCATCCACGAACCGTTGTAGAGCTGATACGGCGTCGAGGCCACGACCTGGTTGCCGTATCGGGGCTGGCCGCCCCCGAAGTCCAGCATCCAGTCACTGAGCCCGAGCTTGCCGGTGCCGGTGGAGCCGTCGGTGTAGGTGATCGTCGCGGTCACCTCCGACCAGCCGTTGGTGGTCGAGCCCAGGAAGGCGATCTTCGTGGCCCCGGCGGGCGCGGCCACCTCGATCGGCTGGGTCCCCACCTTGACGTTGTCCCATTCGCCGGGCTTGCGGTTCGGCCAGGTGAACTCGAAGCCGTTCCAGGAGACCTTGCCGCCCGGCTTGAGCCCGGCGGCGGCCAGGGCCTGCCCCGAGTAGCTGAAGGCCGCCGCGTCGAGGTTGGCCAGGCCCGACTCGGCGTCGTCCCCGATGCCCGCGAGGTTGTGCGACCACTCGGGCGTGCCGCGGGTGGCCACGTTCAGCCGCACGCTGGCCGTGAGGTCGCTGACGGTCGTGGCGCCGCCGGAGTAGGTCGGCGCGGTGACGGAGATCGGCACGGTGATGAAGCCGAGCGGGGTGCCCGACGCCACCGAGACCTGGACCGCCTGGGTGGCCTTGCCCAGCGCCGGGACGGTCAGCGTGCCGCTCGCCGGGGTCACGGTGATCCCGGCCGGCGGCTTGGCCTGCCACTTGACGGTGCCGGCGGCGCCCGTGGACTGCACCGCGAGCGTGGCCGCGAAGCTCCCGCCCGGCTCGACGGGCCCGCTGCCGGGGTTGAACCCGGCGAGGTAGGTCTTGGCGCCCTCGTTGAAGCTCGGCGGCGCGTTCGTCGTGCCGGTGCCGAACGTGGTGTTCGGGGAGGCGCCGAGGGTGAAGTCGAGCCGGCCGCCCTGCAGGGCGAACGACTCGGGCAGCCACGCCTTGCCGGACGTCGTCCCGTTGACCTTGAGCGACTGGATGTAGCGGTTGGTGGAGCCGGGGGAGTAGATGTCGATGTTGCCCTGGGGCCGCTTGATGCTGATCTTGTCGAACAGCGGGGTGTTGACCAGCAGCTCGGCCCGGCCGGGGATCGCCGGGAACAGGCCCATCGCCGACCAGACGTACCAGGACGCCATCGCGCCCAGGTCGTCGTTGCCGACCAGCCCGTCAGGTCCTGGTTTGAACAGCTCCTGCTGCACCCGCCGCACCAGGTCCTGGGTCTTGTACGGCTGCCCGGCCCACGCGTACAGCCACGGCGACGGCAGCGCGGGCTCGTTGCCGAGGTAGGCGTAGGGCTCGTTCGGCCCGGCGTTGAGCGCCTTGAAGTAGGCGTCCAGCCGGGGGATGGCCTTGGCGTTGCCGCCCATCGCGTCGAACAGCCCGCGCGGGTTGTGCTGGACCATCCAGTGGTACTGGGCGCCGTTGCCCTCGATGTAGGAGTCGGGGCTGGCGGGGTCGAAGGGCGAGGTGAACGACCCGTCCGCCATCTTGGGCTGGATCCAGGAGTTGGCCGGGTTGTAGGTGTTCTGCCAGGACTGCGAGCGCTTCATGAAGGTGGCGGAGACGTCGCGGTAGCCGAGCCGGGAGGCCAGCTGGGCGATGCCGAAGTCGGCGATGCCGTACTCCAGCGTCATGGACGGGTCCGAGACGACGTAGCCCTTGTTCATGAAGGCGGCGTTGCCCGGCCGCTCGTCGTACTTGATCTGCGGGTGGCCGATGTCCATCCCGCCGACCCGCTGGGCCGCCGTGACCATCGACTTCATCGCGTCGGCCGCCGGGAAGTTCCGGGCGCCGAAGGCGTACAGGCTGGAGACGATCGAGTGGTACGGGTCGCCGACCATGACGCCGGTGATCTCGTTCTGCAGCGACCAGCGGTCCCAGACGTCGCCGAGCAGGTGCGCGTTCTCGTACATGGTCTGGGCGATGTCGCTGCCCACGGCCGGGTCGAGCAGGGCCAGGAGCTGCACCTCGCTGCGGTAGACGTCCCAGCCGGAGAACGTCGCGTAGTGGTGGCGGCCGGCGGCGACGGTGTGGAGCTTGCCGTCCGAGCCGGTGTAGGTGCCGTCGGCGTCCTCGGCGACGTGCGGCTGCAGCAGCGCGTGGTAGAGGTTGCTGTAGAAGGTGCGCCGCTGGTCGGTGGTGCCGCCGGAGACCAGCACCTGGCTGAGCCGGTCGTTCCAGATGGAGGCACCGTTCAGGGCGACCGAGTCGTACCCGGTGGTGCCGACCTCCGCGTCGAGGTTCTTCTTCGCGCCGTCCACGCTCACGTACGACAGGCCGACCCGCATCTGCACCGGCTTGGTGCCGTCGAACTCCAGGTAGGCGCCCGAGCCGGGCCCGTTCACGACGACGTCGCCCGCCGTCACGGCCTCCGCCTCGGCGACCTTGGCGGCCGAGGCGTTCTTGACGGACAGGGCGCTCGGCTGGACGAGGTCGTCCTTCCAGGTGCCGTAGGACGTGATCGGCTGGTCGAAGGTGGCGTGGAAGTAGACCTTGTAGCGCATCGGCGTGCCGCAGAAGCCGCCGGTCTGCACCCAGCCCTGGACGGTGTTGCCACTGATCTTGGTCTCGCCGTCGTCCACGCCGTTGATCGAACCGCTGGTGTTGAGCAGCAGCGTGCCCGGCTTGCCGGCGGGGAAGGTGAACCGCCCGACGCCGGCCCGCTGGGTCGCGGCCAGCTCCGCCTTCACCCCGGTGTCGAGGGTGGTGGTGTAGGAGCCCGGCGTGGACTTCTCATTGTCATGCTTGTACGTCTGGACGTAGTCCATGCCATGCGTAGCAGGCGACTTATCGATTTTTCCGGAGATCGGCATCACGGGGAAGTCCTGCGCCCCGGTGCAGCCAGGGCCGTTGATGTGGGTCATGGAGAAGCCACGTAAGCGGTTGTCCTCCCACTTGTAGCCACCTCCGGCGTTCGCCACCGTGTCGGGGCTCCACTGCATCATCCCGAACGGCAGGACGGCGCCGGGGAAGTTCATCCCGGCGCCACCGCCGTGACCGAAGTCGGGACCCGCCTCCTGAGTGCCGAGGAAAGTGTTGACCAACGCGACCGGATACGGTTCTGGGGCGGTCCCCGGAGCGGCGGTAACAGCGGCGCCTGCCGGGATCGCCGTCGCGGCCACAAGGGCGGCGACCATCGGTAAAGACCACAGAGACAAGGTCGTCCTCCAGGGTTGAGACCATTTCATGGCAGCGTGAATCGCCCTCGCGCGTCAACGCGCAGAAGTTCCGGCCACAAGTTGCCACCGGCCTGACGACCACCGGCGGAGTTGCTAGGGGTTGGCTGATAACGGCGCCCTTGACAAATTCGGCGTTACTCCTGGTCGATTCACGACTTCTGATCGATTCACGGCAGCAGGGAAATGGCCCATGTCCACTGTTCTGGTCGAGCAATCCGCAGACACCCGATCGCCGTCCGTCCGCCTCGCGAGGCTGGCGGATCCCGGCTCTCTCATGCCGCTGCACGCCGCCGACGACAGCGGTGTCCTGGCCGTGTCCGGCCTGGTCGGCGGCTCGCCCGTCGTCGCCTACTGCACCGACGCCACGCGGATGGGCGGTGCCCTGGGCGCGCCGGGCGCCCGCCACATCGTGGCCGCCATCGAGACCGCCGTACGGCTCGACTGCCCGGTGATCGGGTTATGGCATTCGGGCGGGGCCCGGCTCGCGGACGGCGTTGAATCCATGGACGGCGTGGGCCGGATGTTCGCCGCCATGACGAAGGCGTCCGGTGTTGTTCCGCAGATCTCGGTCATTCTCGGGCCCGCCGCGGGCGCCGCGGCTTATGGCCCGGCGCTCACCGATATCGTCATCATGGCCGACGCGGGGCGCGTCTTCGTGACCGGTCCCGATATCGTGCGGAGCGTCACCGGCGAGAAAATCGACATGGCCGGGCTCGGCGGTCCGGAAGCGCACGGCGGTAAATCCGGGGTCGCCCACATCGTCGTCGGAAACGAGGACGAGGCATATGAGCGGGCCCGCCGCCTCGCCGGATTCTTCGCCCGCCCCGGCAGCTTCGACCTCGATCTGCTGCAGGACGACTGGGAGGACCTGGGCGCGCTGCTCCCCGAATCGCCGCGCCGCGCCTACGACGTGCGGCCCCTGGTGCGCGGCGTCATGGACCGTGACGAGCGCGGGCCGGTGTTCGAGGAGCTGCAGCCCCGCTGGGCGCCGAACATGCTGGTCGGCCTCGGCCGTCTCGGCGGCCGGACCGTCGGCCTGCTCGCGAACAACCCCCTGCGCAAGGGCGGCTGCCTCGACTCGCTGTCGGCAGAGAAGAGCTCGCGCTTCGTCCGGATGTGCGACGCGCTGGGCGTCCCGCTCGTCGTCCTGGTGGACGTGCCCGGCTACCTGCCGGGAGTCGGGCAGGAATGGGGCGGGGTCGTCCGGCGGGGCGCCAAACTCCTGCACGCCTTCGCCGAGTCGGTCGTGCCCAGGGTCACGCTGATCACCCGCAAGTCGTACGGCGGCGCGTACATCGCCATGAACTCCCGCTCCCTCGGCGCCACGACGGTCTTCGCCTGGCCCGACGCCGAGGTGGCGGTGATGGGCGCCGAGGCGGCGGTCGGCGTCCTGCACAGGAAGGCACTCGCCGCGGCCTCCGAGGTTGAGCGGCCCGAGCTGCTGGCCCGGCTGGTCGAGGAGCACCAGCGGATCTCCGGCGGGGTCGAGCGGGCGATGTCGCTCGGCGTGGTCGACGAGGTCATCGCGCCCGCGACCACGCGCTTCCGGCTCGCCGAGGCCCTTGCCCGCGCACCACAAACGAGAGGACGGCATTCGAACATCCCCCTGTGAAGCCCACCAGAACATCCCCTGTGAAAGCCCGCAAACCGGCACACGAGAAGCCCCCGAAAGGCGTGCGATGCGCTTTTAGGGGGCTTATACGCGCTTCTCGGGGCTTTCGCGTCAGCTGAGCACCTGCGCCCGCATGGACTCCTCGCCCGTGAGGCTGGCCGGCAGCTCGGTGCGCCGGGTGACATTGAGCTTGCGGTAGATCCGCGTCAGATGCTGCTCCACCGTGCTCACCGTGATGAACAGCTTGGCGGAGATCTCCCTGTTGGTGTAGCCCTCGGCCGCCAGCGCCGCCACCCGCCGCTCGGCGTCGCTGAGGATTCCCGTCACGCCGGCGGAGTTCGCGGCGCTCCGGTCGCCCTTGCCGCCCCGGTTGAGCGCCAGGGTCAGCGGCTCAGCCTGGCATTCCACCGCGAGCAGCCGGGCGCGCCTGCCGAACATGCCCGCCCGCCGGTACTCGCCGTTGGCGTGGTAGGCCGCCGTCAGGTCGAACAAGGTCCTGGCCAGCTCGTACCGGTCGCCGCCCGATTGCAGCAGGTCGGCCGACTTGCGCAGCAGCATCGGGCGGTGCCGTGTCTCGCTCACCGCGGCCAGCAGGCGCATCGCGATGCCCTGGACCCGCCTGGACTGCTGCCCGCACCGGGCGAGCTGCTCGTCGATCAGGCGGCGCGCCTCCTCGTGGTCGCCCAGGCGGATCAGCGCCTCGGCCGCGTCCGTACGCCACGCGATGAATCCCGGCACGTCCAGCTCCCACCTGCGCATGAGCTCGCCGCAGAGCTGGAAGTCGCGCAGCGCCTGGTGCGGCTGGCCGGCCATGAGGTTGAAGCGGCCCTTGCCGTGCAGGTACTGCAGGCCGAACCGGGTCTCCAGCATCGCCTCGGGCACCGGCTGGTTGAACTGCCGCACATGGTCGTCCAGCCGGCCCATCGCCGCGCCCGCCTGCAGCAGGCTGCCCAGCGGCCCGCCGACGGCCACACCCCAGCTGGTGGCCGGGATGATCTCCAGGGCCCGCTGCGCGTCGTAGGCCGCCGCGGCCAGGTCGCCCCTGCGCAGGCCGATCTCCGCCCGGATGGCGGACAGCCGGGCCTGCCTGCTCGGCGCGCGCCGCGAGGCCGCCTCGTCGATGAACGCATCGCACCAGGGCGCCGCCTTGCCCGGCCGGTCCGTGTACGTCAGCGCCAGCAGCGCGGTCTCCACCGTGTCCATCGTCATCTCGTCCAGCCGGGAGCCGCGCAGGATGCGCTCGGCCGTCGCCACGGTCTCCTCACGGGGACCCTGGGTCAGGACGCTGGCCAGCACCCCGGCCGACTCCATCCGGCGGCCGACGACGACGGACGAGGCGGCGCTGCTCGCCTGCTCACCGCTGACCTCCGGCAGATGCGGCAGGAACGAGGGGTACAGACTGCGGAACCAGGGGCGGGCCGCGGCCAGCTCGGCCACGGTCTCCTGGTCCAGCTCGGCCAGCTCGTTGAGGTGGGCCAGGACGTCCTTCGCGTCCGCCACGTGCCCGTGCCACAGCAGCGCCTTGGCCAGCACCACCGTGTCGCCGCCGCCCAGGTAGCCCTTGTGCAGGGCGTCGGTCAGCTCGGCCAGGTGCGTGGCGGGGGCACTCGGGTTGATCCGCCACTCCGCCCGTACGAGCGTGGTGGTGATCCTGGCCCGCCGCCGCTCGTCCACGCAGGCCCGCCAGGCGAGCTTGAGGTACTCGATGGCCGACTCCACGCCGTCGTCGCGGAGCGCCTGCCGCGCCGCCTCCTCCAGGACCGAGATGGCCCAGGGGTCGCCGGCGTGGCTGGCCTGCAGCAGGTGCTCGGCGACGACGGCCGCCGGGGCACCGCTCTCGTACGTCAGCTCGGCGGCCCGGCGGTGCAGGTCGATGCGCTCGGCGGCGTCGAGGTCGGCGAGCACGGCCGCCCTGGCCGCCGGGTGGCGGAAGTGACCGTGCTCCAGCACGCCCGCGCCGGTCAGCGCCTGGATCGCCTTGGCGACCGCCGCCTCGCCCTCGTCCAGCAGCCGGTCGGCCGCCGTCTCGCCGCCCGGAGACCGGCCGCCCGGCAGGTCGCCGCTGCTCAGCAGCTTGATGACGGCGCTCTCGCCACCGCCGAGCAGCGGGCCGATCGAGGCGGGTTCGCCCAGTACGGCCAGCGCCCTGGCGACGACCGTCATCCGACGATCGGCGCGGCGCAGGCAGGCCACCGTGCCCTCGCCGTACCTCGCGCCAGGGGCGCCGGTGGCCTGGAAGTCCTCCACGAGCGCGGTCACCAGCAGCCGGTTGCCGCCGCTCAGCGCGTAGCAGTCGGCCGCGAACCCGTCGGCGGCCGCGGCGCCCGCCCGGACGGTCACCCAGTGCGCCACCTCCTCGGCGGACAGGTGGGTGAGCCGGATGGGCCGGCAGTGCGGCTGCCGCAGCACCTCGGTGTGGAAGAGCGTCTGGACGTGCGCGCTGTGGTCCGGCGCGCTGAAGACCAGCATGACCTGGGCGAACTTGACCCGCCGCGCCAGATAGGCCAGGCAGAGCTGCGAGGCCCGGTCGGCCTGGTGGACGTCGTCCACGACGATCACCAGCGGGCAGCGCTCGGACAGTTCGAGCAGGGCCGCGCAGAGCGCGTCGACGATCTGCACGTCCATGTGGTCGATGGCCTCGGCCTGGGGGTCGCTCGACAGCTGCGAGCTCATGCCCTCGTGCAGCAGGTCCATGGTCGCGGCCCGCTGCTCCTCCGTCAGGGGCGCGTTGTGCAGCAGCTGGGCCAGTACGCCGAGCGGCAGGCCGCTCTCCGCCAGGGATCCCGTGGCGGTGAGCGGTAACGCGCCGTGCTCGAAGGCCTGTTCCGCGAACGCGTACAGGAGCTCGCTCTTGCCGGTCGCGATGGCGCCGGTCACCATGGCGATCCTGCCCTTGCCGGCCACCGTCTCGCGCAGCAGTTCCTCCAGGGAGGTCAGGCCCTCCCGCCGTTCGTCCATGGCCATGATCGGCCTCCCTTTTTCGTTCGTCGGATGTCAGAGTCGGCTGGGTGTCAGAAGGGCAGCCTGCGGCCGGACGGGGTGCGCAGGTCCAGACGGCCTCGGGTACGGGGGCCGCGCGGGCGCTGCCGGTGGATTCTCTTCAGCATCACGGGTCTCCTTCTCCTCGGTGGGTCGTGCGTCGGGGGTGAGGCGGGCGCGGGCGGCGCGGACGGCCGAGTAGGCGGCCGTGGCGATGTCGGCGTCGATGCCGGCGCCCCAGGTGACGGCGCCGCCCATCCGGCACTCGGCGTAGATCACGGTCTCGTCGCCCGAGCGGTCGCCGAGCCCGCTCGGCCGCTCGTGGTCGAGCGGGCGGCCGGTGCGGTGCACGACGCGGACCTGGATGCCCCAGGGCGCCAGCACCGAGCCGAGCGCGCGGCAGGCGTCCGCCCGGTCGCCGCCGACGTCGAACCGCCCGTCGATGTACAGCGCCGCCGTCACCGGCTCCCGCCCCACGGGCAGGGGCTCCGACGGGTCGCCGTGGAAGAGGTACTCGGTGCGGAAGATGGCCCCGATCCGGCTCGGCGACAGCTCGCCGCCCACCGCGTCGGCCTGCGCCTGCACCTTGGCCGACAGGTCGGCCTGCATCCCGCGTGGCAGGTTGAGCCCGTGCCAGGCGCTCATCACGTAGGCGACGCCGCCCTTGCCGGACTGGCTGTTCACCCGCACGACCGCCTCGTATGTACGGCCCACGTCCTTGGGGTCGACGGGCAGGTACGGCATGCGCCACGGCAGCTCGGCGACGTCGGCGCCGCTCTCGTCGGCCGTCCGCTCCAGGTCGTCGAAGCCCTTCTTGATGGCGTCCTGGTGCGAGCCGGAGAAGGCGGTGTAGACGAGGTCGCCGCCGTAGGGGTGCCGGGGATGCACCGGCAGCTCGTTGCAGAGCTCGACCGTGCGCCGGATCGCGTTGATGTCGGAGAAGTCGATGCCCGGGTCGATCCCGTGGGCGTACATGTTCATGCCCAGCGTCACCAGGCAGACGTTGCCGGCGCGCTCGCCATTGCCGAACAGGCAGCCCTCGATCCGCTCGGCGCCCGCCAGCAGGGCCAGCTCGGCGGCGGCCACCCCGGTGCCGCGGTCGTTGTGCGGGTGGATGGACAGGCAGACGTGCTCGCGGCGCGACAGGTTGCGGTCGAGCCACTCGATCTGGTCGGCGAACACGTTGGGCAGCGACCGCTCGACCGTCGTCGGGAAGTTGAGGATGATGCCGCGCCCCCGCTCCGGCTGCCAGACGTCCATGACGGCCTCGCACACCTCAAGGGAGAAGTCGAGCTCGGTCTCGTTGAAGAGCTCGGGGGAGTACTGGTAGCCCAGGTCGCAGTCGCGCAGCGTCCGCTCGGCGTACTTCATCATCAGGCGCGTGCCCTGGACGGCCAGGTCCTTGCACTCGGCGCGGCTCATGTCGAAGACCACCCGCCTGAAGAGCGGCGACGTGGCGTTGTACACGTGGATCATGGCGCGCGGCGCCCCTTCGAGGCACTCCACGGTCCGCTCGATCAGCTCGTCGCGGGCCTGCGTGAGCACGGTGATCCGCACGTCGTCGGGGATCCGGTCCCGCTCGATCAGCAGGCGGACGAAGTCGTAGTCGTTCTGGCTGGCGACGGGAAAGCCGACCTCGATCTCCTTGTAGCCGATTTCCACCAGGAGGTCGAACATCTTGAGCTTGCGCTCAGGCGTCATCGGGTTGGCCAGCGACTGGTTGCCGTCACGTAGATCGGTCGATAACCAGCGGGGCGCCGCCACTATCCGATTGCTCGGCCAAGTGCGGTCGGTCAGGTCTACGGGCGTGAATCCGGCGTAACGCTCAAAGCCTTTCATCGTCAGACGTCCTTTCCTGAATGACTTCCTGCTGGAGCGGTCAAATGGAGGTTTTGGATGTCGAAGGCGGGCTCCACACCCAGCTCGGCTTCCAGCAGCGCGCGCAGCCCTTCATAGGCGCGCCAGGCGTCGGCGCGCCGGCCCGCGCGGCCGAGTGCCGTGATGAGCTGGGTATGGAAGTTCTCGTTCAAGGGATAGGCGGCCACGAGCACGCGGAGTTCGTCGATGAGTTCGCCGTGCAGGCCCAGCCGGATCCTGGTCTCCAGGTGCATCTCCACCGCCCGCAGCCGCTGCTCGTCGAGCGCGGTGGCGCGCGGGCCGAGCACCGCGCCCCTCGGCACGTCGGCCAGCGGGGGGCCGGACCACATGGACAGCGCTTTCCGAAGGACCAGGTCGGCGGCCTCGTGGTCGCCCGCGCGGTGGTGCCCGGCGGCCCGCTCGACCAGCCGGGGGAAGACGAGCGCGTCCACCCGTCCCGGGTCTGCGCGCAGCAGGTAGCCGGGCGCTCGGGTGACGACCAGCTGGGCCACGGCCGGCCCCATTCTCAGCAGAATTCGGCGGAGGTGATAAATGTGCGTCTGAAGGGTCTTGACGACGTCTTTCGGCTCGTTCTCGCTCCACAATTCATGGATAAGGAGATCGACCTCGACGACCTTTCCAGCGTTGAGCGCGAGTAGCGCGAGAACCTGCCGGACCTTAGGCCCCACCGGGATATGGGACTGGCCGCGGTCGTCGACCATCTCCATCGGTCCCAGTAACTTGAAATCCGGCATCAGATTCCCTAACGTGAGGATTCTCAGTCCGGTGAGGTGGAAATTGGATTCCGTGCCCCGACCGGCGATCTCAAGCTATAGGGGCGGTCGTGACCGGACAAGGCGGATCCCCAGGAGTTCGGGGTGGCGCGCCGAGAGTAGTACGGGGGGTATCTAAAGTACCAATGCCGACTACAACTTTCGGATACCGCCCTTACCGGATCCCTTACCGAAGGCGACAATCCGGTCATGGTCAGCTTATCGGTGTCCAATCAAGCGCCAGGTGTCACCGCCCTGCGATCCAGTGCGCGGGTGCTCCGGCTGTGCTTCGTCGAGGCCCGTCCTGCCGTACTCGCCGTGTCCACCCTTCGATTCATGGCCGGAGCCGTGCTCGCCCTCCCGGTCTCGCCGGTGCCGGAACCGGCGAAAGTGCTGCAGGGGGCCGCGGCCTGGGTTCTGTCGATCTTCGCCATCTACCTGCTCAACGGCGTCACCGACGTCACGGAGGACCGGGTCAACGGGTCCGGCCGGCCGATCGCCCGGGGTGACCTCGCCCCGCGGACCGCGGCCGTCGTCGCCGCCGTCGCGGCCGCTCTCTCGATCGCCGCGACCGCCGGACTGCCCCCGGCGCTGACCTGGATCGTCGGGCTCAACCTGGTGCTCGGCTACCTCTACTCGGCGCCGCCGTTCCACCTCAAGAGCGGCTCGACCGGCACGGTCGTGGTGCTGTGCACGTCGGGGCTGCTGTCGTACTGGGGCGGGCTGACCGCCGTCACCGGCGGCGAGAGCCTGTCCACGCCGAAGGGCCTGATCGTGTTCGCGGTCGCCGCCACCTGCTGGATGGCCTTCGTGGGCGTACCCGCCAAGGATCTGTCCGACATCGAGGGAGACGCCGCGGCGGGCCGGCGGACCATCGCGGTGACCTGCGGAGAGCGGAAGTCACGTCATTGCATGTACGTCGCCGCGCTCACGCTGGCCGCCGCGCTCGGCGTGGCCGTCGTGTTCTTCCGCGTGCCGCTCGCCGGTGTATGCCTCGCCATGGCGGCGGGGACGGTCGCGGTGATCGCGGCGGGCCAATCAGCCGCCAAGGGCGGAAGTGATCAACAACGCCGGCCTTACAGGGCGTTCATGGTGACGCAGCACCTAGTTCACATTACCGCGCTGATCTCTAATATCTGACCTTATATGTTGCTTTGGTGAGGCACCTGCGAGATAGTTGGGGCACGCGCGTCCCATGGCCAAGGGGGCTCCTTGGATGCGGCATACGATGCTGAGAACGACCCTGCGAGATTCGTTGATGCTTGTCGAGAAGAAATCCTCAGGGAATTCGAGTCGCAGCTCCAGGCCACCGGCAACGCGCTCTCCGCAGATCCGCGCGCCACGCACCAAGCCGTAATGACCGCCGAGTTCGTCCTCGACGATGTGGCGGCCACGCTCCGTGCCGGAAAAGTGCAGGTCAACGAGCTCTATAAGTTCCACGCATGGGAAGTCGGCACTACTCGCGCCTCGACCGGAGTTCATCCGAAGGCCTCACTTGAGGCGGGCTCGCTTTTTTTCCGAGTAGCTCTGAGTCACCTCGCGCGGCTTATCGCCGTCGAGGCGGACTCGCCGGCCGAAGCATTCACACTCGTGGCCACCGGAATGGAGGAGAGCCTCTCCCGGCGAATCCGCGAGTCCGCCGAGAGCTATCACCGCTTCCTGCTCAACCAGGTGCAGGAGGCCCAGGGGGAGGAGCGCCGTCGCATCGCCCGTGAGCTGCACGATCGCATCGGCCATGGGATCAGCGTCGCGCACCAGCAGCTCGCTCTGTCGGAGGTGCACCGGGCCAGCGACCCGGCGCGGGCGGAGGTCAAGGTCGGGGTCGCTCAGCAGGCCATCCAGGAGACGATGGAGAACCTGCGGCAGATAACCTCCGAGCTGCATCCCCAGGTCCCCGTGAGGAGTCTGGAGAAGGCGCTGCTCGGTTTCCTGGAGGCGGTCGAGGACGATGTCGTGTCCGTCGGCCTCGATGTGAACGGTGACGAGTCATGGGCGGAGCCGAGGGTCCTCGACGAGGCGTTCCTCATCATCCGGGAGGCCGCCCGCAACGCGCTCAGCCACGCCGGGCCCTCGGTGATCCTCATGCGGGTGGACATCGCGCCGCACGAGCTCAGCGCGACCGTCCAGGACAACGGGCAGGGCTTCGACCCGTCGTGCGCCCGCGAGCGTGGCGGCGTGGGCCTGACGTCCATGCGGGAGCGCGCCGAGTTACTCGGGGGCACTGTGGCCATCTCCAGCGTCCCGGGCAACGGCTGTCTCGTCGAGCTCCTCATCCCTCTCAAGAGACAGTCCCATGAACCGGACCGACCGTAACACCAAGATCAGCGTCGCCATCGTGGACGACCATGCGCTCTTCCGGGAGGGCCTGCGCGAGATCCTTGAGGCTTCCGGAGAGATGAGCATCGTCGGCGAGGCCGGCGACTCCGCGACCGCGCTGGCCGTCGTCGTCGAGACCCGGCCCGACGTGGTCCTGCTCGACGTGGAGATCCCCGGTGACGAGGTGACCGAGACGGTCACCCGGATCCGGTGCCTGTCCCCGGAGACGCAGATCATCATCCTGAGCATGTACGACGGGCCGCAGCTCCTCACCAGGCTGCTGGCCGCGGGCATTCGCGGTTACCTGCTCAAGAGCGTCCATCGGCACGAGCTGATCGCGGCGATCAGGAGCGTGTACGAGGACCCGGCGCGGGTGGTGCTCGCGGTGTCGCGCCACAGCCTCGCGCACGTGGAGGGGCCGGCGCCCGGCGTGCTGTCGCAGAAGGAGCAGGAGGTGCTGCAACTGGCCGCGCAGGCGCTCAGCAACGGGCAGATCGCCCGCCGGCTGGGGCTCGCCGAGGCGACCGTGAAGCGGCACATGCGCAACATCTTCGTCAAGCTCAACGCCGTGTCCAGGATCGACGCCGTCAACAAGGCGCTCGCCGCGTCCCTGATCTCGCCCCAAAGCCGGAACGATCCCGACTGAGCCGCCTTGACCCCGTGCCCCGAGCCAATCGGGCCCCGAGGTCTGGGCGCTGAACTCGGCTGGGCGCCTGGGTCAGAGCAGGAGTGAGCCCGACTGGTTCGCGCCGCCGGCCGGGAGGATGCCGGCCAGCCGGTCGCGGGTTTCTGGCGTCAGGCGTACACCGGAGGCGGCCAGGTTCATCTCCAGGTGCACCTGGTCGCGGGTGCTCGGCACGGGCACCACGTGATCGCCGTGGGAGAGCAGCCAGGCCAGCGCCAGCCGGCCGGCGCCCAGGTCGAGCTGGGCCGCCGCGGCCTCGATCTGCCGCAGCGGACGCGTGCTCAGTCGCAGGTGTTCCTGCTGGAAGCGCGGGTCCTCGTGCCGCCAATCGGCGGCGCCGAGCTGGAGCGACGACCTGATCCGGCCGGTGAGGAAGCCGCGGCCGAGCGGGCGGGCGGCGACCACGCCGAGGCCGAGCCGCCGCGCCTCGTCGAGGAGCTCCGGCGGGGCGTGCGGGCCCCAGAGCGAGTACTCCAGGGCGAGCGCGGTGACGGGATGTACGGCATGCGCCCGCCGTACCTGGTCGACCGTGGCGTTGGTCAGCCCGAGATGGCGGATCTTGCCCGACCGCACGAGCTCCGACAGCCGGGACACGGCCTCCTCCACCGGGGCGCGGTCGTCCTGGCAGTGCAGGTAGTACAGGTCGACGCAGTCGACGCCGAGGCGTTGCAGCGACGCCTCGCAGGCCCGCGCCAGATGGTCGGGGCTCGCGTCGAACTCGATCGGCTCGCCGGGGGCGCCGCGGCGCACGCCGCCGCGCGTCGAGACCACCACCTCGTCGCGCCGCCCGGCGATGGCGCGGCCCACGAGGCGCTCCACCTCTCCGGCGGCGTAGAAGTCGGCGGTGTCCAGGAGCGTCACGCCGCCGTCCAAGGCCCGGCGAATAAGCCCGAGCGCCTCATCGCGGTCGATGGGGCCATAGGCGCCGCTGAGCGCCAGCGAGCCGAGTCCGATGTTCGAGATGTCCGGTCCATCTCGTCCCAGCCTCGTGTAACGCAATTGGGCCGCCTTAGTGTGCCAATCGCAGACTGCTGCATTTCTATTGATACCTAGCATCACTCAAAGCGCGGTCAAAGACCGGTCAAAGTCGGATCCAGCGTTACGGATCGGCTTTGCGCTGAGGTGGAAGCTAGGTATTTATCCTCTTGTATATACGTTTTGCGGGGCCCCCTGGATGACACGAGTTCCGCCCGTACCCGCTGACCTGGGAACTCCTTGAGATAACGCCCTGACCTGCGACAACCCCTAGGCGTCCCCCCTACTTCCGGGGATGGCGCCCCATAAAGTAGTTATGTCGGCTTTCGCAGAGATATGCTGCTGTATAAGCTGTGCTGGTGGTCGTTGGAGGGTCGGGTGGCGGGAGGTTGCTGGCGGTCAGCGACCTCCATGTGGCCTTCTCCGAGAACAGGACCGTCGTCCAGAACGTCTTTCCGTATTCGGCCGACGACTGGCTGCTGATCGCCGGAGATGTCGCCGAGCGGTTCGCCGACATCGAATGGGCGCTGACCCTTCTCAAGAGCCGTTTCTCCACGGTCGTCTGGACGCCGGGAAACCACGAGCTGTGGACACCGCGCGACGATCCGATCCAGTTACGGGGCGAGCACCGCTACCTCGCCCTGGTGGAGATGTGCCGGGGCCTCGGCGTGCTGACGCCGGAGGATCCCTATCCGGTCTGGACGGGACTCGGCGGTCCGGTGACCGTCGCCCCGCTGTTCCTGCTCTACGACTACACCTTCGGCGCGAACGGCGCGGGCAAGCGCCTGGCACTGGAACGCGCGCACGAGGCGGGCGTCGTCTGCACCGACGAGTATCTGCTGCATCCGGACCCCTACCCGACCCGCGACGCCTGGTGCCGGGCGCGGCTCGCGGAGACCCGGCGCCGCCTCGGCGAGCGGGATCCGCGCCTGCCCACCGTCCTGGTCAACCACTATCCGCTCGTCCGCGAGCCGACCCGGATCCTGCGGCACCCGGAGTTCGCCCTGTGGTGCGGGACCGAGCGGACCGCCACCTGGCCCCTGCACTATGACGCGGTCGCGGTCGTCTATGGGCACCTGCACATCCCTCGCACGACGTTCCACGACGGGGTGCGCTTCGAAGAGGTCTCTCTGGGCTATCCGCGCGAGTGGGTTCCGCGCGGGCGCACCGGCGGCCCGCTCAGGACCGTACTTCCAGCTCCGGAGTGAAGATGATCGAGCACATCCTGCCCGCGACGGTCAAGGCGTACGACACCTTCGACGACCCGCCCGGGACGATGCTCTTCCCGGAGGAGGAACGGCTGATCCAGCGGGCCGTGGACAAGCGGCGCAAGGAGTTCACGACGGCGCGGCTGTGCGCGCGCAAGGCGATGGAACGGCTCGGCGTGGCGCCGGTGCCCGTGCTGTCGGGGCTGCGCGGCGAGCCGCTGTGGCCGCTGGGCGTCATCGGGAGCATCACCCACTGCGCCGGCTACCGGGCCGCCGCGCTCGCCCAGGCGGCGGGGACGATCGGCATCGACGCCGAGCCCGACAAGCCGCTGGCCGCAGGCGTGGTGGAAGCCATCTCGCTGCCGCAGGAGCGCGAGATGCTCCGCGCTCTGGCCGCCGAGCATCCGGCCGTCTGCTGGGACCGGCTGCTGTTCTGCGCCAAGGAGTCGGTGTACAAGGCGTGGTTCCCGCTGGCGAAGCGGTGGCTCGACTTCCAGGACGCGGCGATCACGGTGGACCCGGTGCGGCGGACGTTCACCGCGCGCCTCCTGGTTCTCGGGCCCCGCTGGCAGGGGCAACGGCTGGGCGGTTTCACCGGCCGGTGGATGACCGGCAACGGCCTGATCGTGACCGCCATCGCCGTCCTGGCCCCGCAGCCGGCCGTCCAGAGCAGCGGCCCGGCCCGGTGAACTTCCCCCGGTGAGCTTCTTGCGCCGAGCACAATGCGGAAGGCCATCACACCGAATGGTGTGATGGCCTCTCGCGTTCCGGGGGTGCAACGGCGGAGAACTGTGCATCGCCTCCCGAGCGGACAAAGTGCCGGTCAATCCGTCTGAGTTGAATCCTAGGACTGCCGGAATAGGTTTCCGACCCCTAGGTGACCCCTGGAGACGGCCATGGGGTGCGGATTCGGCGGCACCCCTATCGAGTGGGTTCGGCCTTCCGTCAGGGGCCGCTTAGGGGTGACTCGGCCCGGGAGCCGTTACTAGCTTTGTGAGTAGTGCGTATCCCGAGTTATCGGCGGGAGAGATTCCCACATGGCGCGACATTATCTTTATCTGGCCGGGACGGAACGCTGATGGCACTCGAATTTCACGTCCTCGGCCCGCTCCGGGTGTTCGACGACGGCGAAGAGCTACAGATCTGCGCGAACAGGGAGCTGGCGATCCTGGCCAGCCTGGTCCTGAACGCCAACCGGGTCGTCAGCGTCGACCGGCTGATCGAGACCGTCTGGGCCGGCTCGGCGCCGCAGAGCGCAGGGCGGCAGATCGCCATCTGCGTGTCGCGGCTGCGCAGGACCCTCGGAGCCGCGGCGATCGAGACCTCCAGCCCCGGCTACCTGCTGCGGGTCTCGGCCGAGGACATCGACTGGCTGCGGTTCGGGGCGCTGGTGGCGCGGGCGCGCGGCCAGGCGGCGGGCGGAGCCCGCGAGGACGCCGTCCTGCTGCTGCGCGAGGCGCTCGCGCTGTGGCGGGGCAACCCGTTCGAGGACATTCGCGGCCTGCGGTACGACGTCGCGCGGATGGAGGAGTCCCGCCTTGAGGCGCTGGAGGCGTGCCTTGAGCTGGAGATCGACCTGGGGCACCACCACCGGGTGATCCCCGAACTGCTGGCCCTCGTGGCGGAATGCCCGTTCCGGGAGCGGGTCCGGGCCCAGCTCATGCTCGCGCAGTACCGGGCCGGCCGGCGGGCCGAGGCGCTGCGCACCTACCAGGAGACGCGCCGCTACCTGCTGGAGCAGATCGGCCTCGAACCGGGCCCGGCGCTGCGGCGGCTGCACGACCAGGTCCTCCGCGACGAGTCCGGGCTCATGCGGCCCGCCGCCCACCGCCCGTCCGGCGCGGGGCCGGTCGTACCGTCGCAGCTGCCCCCGCAGGTGCTGCCGTACGTCGGCCGCACGGGTGAGCTCGCCGCGCTGGACGCGGCGCTGCGGCCCGAGCCCGAGGTGGCGGTGCCGGGGACGATGGTCCTGAGCGGGCCGCGCGGGGTGGGCAAGTCGGCGCTGGCGCTGCGCTGGGCGCACGCCAGGATCGACTGGTTCCCGGACGGACAGCTGTACGCCGACATGCGCGGCGTGTCCGCCGGCGCGGTGGTCGACCGGTTCCTGCGGGCGCTCGGCGTGCCCGCCCAGGACATCCCCCTCGACCCCGCCGAGAAGCTGGCGCTCTACCGCAGCTGTACGGCGCGCAGGCGGCTGCTCGTGGTGCTCGACGATGTCAAGGACAGCGCTCAGGTGCTGCCGCTGCTCCCCGGCGGCGCGAACTGCCGGGTCATCGTCACCAGCGCCGACCCGCTCGACGACCTTGTGGCCAGGCAGGGCGCGCACCGCGAGTTCGTCCGCCCGCTCCCGGCCGAGGCGGCGCGGGAGCTCGCCGACATGCTCGTCGGCGCGCCCTACACGCCGACCGTGGCCC
This sequence comes from Nonomuraea sp. NPDC048901, assembly GCF_040649695.1. Lineage (NCBI taxonomy): Bacteria > Bacillati > Actinomycetota > Actinomycetes > Streptosporangiales > Streptosporangiaceae > Nonomuraea > Nonomuraea sp. NPDC048901. The sequence continues at coordinate 293,636 of NZ_JBEZFW010000003.1, forward strand.
AGGCCGTCACCGACCTGGTCGCCACGTCGTCAGGCAACCCCCTGTCCGTACGACTCGGGGCGGCGCAGATGCGTTCGCGGGCCCGCCACCATCACGACCTGGCCAGGATGGCGCCCAACGCGCCGGCCAGCGCGTCCTGCGACGCCGCGCCGCCGGGCGAACGCCAGCCGACATGACCGTCAGGGCGGACCAGCACGGCCCCGGTGTCGCCGACGCCGTACTCCTCCGCCCAGGTCGGGGAGGTGAGCGGCGCGTCGGGCTCGCTCTCGCCAGCGCGGGAGATCTCGACGACGGACAGCGTGACGCCGAGCCGGTGCGCCGCCTCCTTGGCGGGCTGGACCCACCCGCTGCCGGTCGGGGTCATGAGCGTGAAGGCCGGGCCCAGCAGATCGAGCGTCGACACCCTGCCCTCCCGGGAGGCCAGCCAGACGTGGGGGGCGCGGTGGCCGGGGCGGGCGGTCGGGACGTAGGTCCGATAGGGATCCGCCGGTGCCGGGTCCGGTGTGCCGTCGGGCACCACGGCGGCCGACTCGTAGCGGAAGCCCAGGATCAGGCCCTCGGAGCTGCGGCGCTCGGCCTGCTGCTCGATCGCCTGGCTCATCGACAGCTGTCCCTGCATCATGCGCAGCGTGATCAGGGCGTTGGTCAGGCTCTCGTCCACCGTCCTGGCGGCTATGGGGCGGCGCTCGGCGTCGTACGTGGCCAGCAGCTCCGCACCGGCCGACCCGTTAAGGACGGCGGCCAGCTTCCAGGCGAGATTGTGCGCGTCCTGGATGCCGCAGTTCATCCCGAACCCGCCCTGCGGAGTGGTCGCGTGCGCGGCGTCGCCGGCCAGGAAGACCGGCCCGCCGCCGAACCCGGTCGCCACCACCGCCTGCTGCAGCCACGGCATGACCCCGACGATGGTGACGGGCAGGTCGGGCAGGCCGACGGCCGAGCGTACCGCCGCCACGCACGCCTCCTCGGTGAAGTCGGCCGCGCTGCCGCCGGTGCTCGGGTCGTAGCCGGTCTGGATCATCCAGCGCCGCTTGTTGTCGACCGCCTCCACCGCGCACGGCGGGTCGCTGCGCAGGAACGACAGCGCCACCCGGCGGTCGGCGGGCAGCTCGCCGAGGTCGGCGTCGAACATGACACTGACCATGTGCCCCAGCGGCGGCGGCCCCACGACCTCGATCCCGAGCCGTTCTCGGATCCCGCTGCGACTCCCATCGGCCGCCACGAGATAACGCGCCCGCACGAGCACAGGCCCGCTATCCGACGCGGCCGTGGGCTCGATCACCGCCTCCACGCCGTCGGCGGTGACGCGGAGGTCCGTCATGGCGGTCGCGAAGCGGACGTCGGACCGTGGGTGGGACTCGGCGACCCTGCGGAGGATCACTTCGAGGATGTCCTGCGAGCAGAGGTAGGTGTACGTGGGGCTCTGCGGCGCGTCGCGGTCGATCGCCGCCGCGGCCCGGACGAAGTCATCGGCGGCCAGCGAGGTGCCGACGCCGACCGCCAGCACGTCCTCGCGGGGCATTCCCGCGCCCTCCACCTCCTCGGCGATTCCCCAGGACCGGAAGATTTCCATGGTTCTGGTGGAAATGAGGCGCGCTTTCGGGAAAATCGCGGTCCCCGGATGCCTCTCCACGAGAAGGGAGGATATTCCGTGCCGGGAGAGCTCGATGGATGCCGCCAGGCCGACGGGCCCGCCACCGACGATAAGAACCTCAACATCGACCTCGTGCATGTTGTTAGCGTCGTATATCTGCTTATCGCCGTCAATGCATGGATAACCGGATGATACAGGCGTGATATCCGGCTTTAGTAGCTTTATCGGTGCAGGTACCAATTGTTTGGTATGCGCATTGTCAAACCCCTGGAGACGATGATGCTCTTTGCCGAAGGCTCCGTGGCCCTGGTTACGGGCGGGTCGCGCGGCATCGGCCGGGCGGTCGCGCTCGACCTGGCCCGGGAGGGTGCCCACGTCGTGGTCAACTACGCCCGTTCGGAGGCGGACGCCGAGGAGGTCGTCGCCCTGATCGGGAAAGAGGGCGGCAGCGCGACGGCCGTGCGCGCCGACGTCACGGACGAGGCCGAGGTACGGCGGATGTTCCAGGGCGTACGAGCCGAGCACGGCCGCCTGGACGTGCTGGTGACCAGCGCCGGCATCACGCTGGACCGCTATCTCGTCGCCATGAGCCTGGAACAGTTCCGCGGGCCCATCGACACCAACGTCACCGGCACCTTCCTGACCTGCCGGGAGGCGCTGCGCATCATGCAGCACCAGCGGCGGGGCGCGATCGTGACCGTGTCCTCGACCAGCGGGCTGGACGGCGGCTTCCCCGGCCAGACGAACTACGTGGCCTCCAAGGGCGCGATCATCGCCTTCACCCAGGCGCTGTCGAACGAGGCGGCCCCGCACGGTATCCGGGCCAACGTGGTGGCGCCCGGGTTCGTGACCACCGACATGACACGGAAGGTGCCCGCCAAGATCAGGAAGGACTACGAGACGCGCATCCGGCTGGGCCGCATGGGCCGGCCGGAGGAGATCGCGACGATCGTGAGCTTCCTCGCTTCCGACAAGGCGTCGTACATGTCCGGCGCGGTGGTGGTCGCCCACGGCGGCGGCCTCGGCTGACCCGCCGCGTCGCGAGTCCACCCGCCGCGAAACCACCCGCTGAGCCCCACTCGCTGAGTCCCCGCTTGCTGAGCCCACCCGCTGTGAGCCGATCCCGGCACGAACCGTGAACCAGTCCCCGACCGCAAGCCCCTGTCACGAGGCACATGGAGGATGGATGACCCTCGACCAGCTCCGCGCGAAGGCCGCCGAGCGCCGGCAGACGTGCACCCAGATTAAGAAGATGATCGTGTCCCGGCTCGACCTGGAGATCGAGCCGGACTGGATCACCGACGACCAGCCGCTCTTCGGGCGCGGCCTCGAACTCGACAGCCTCGACGTCCTGGAGTTGTACGTCGCCATCGAGGCCGAGTTCGGTGTGGCGCTGTACGACAGCGAGATGGCCGTCTTCGGCTCGGTGTCGCGGCTGGCGGACGAGGTCAATCCCGCTCTGCGGGCGACGCCATGACGATCGGCGCCACCCAGCTCGCCTCGGCCACGGCGACCGGGCTGAACCATGACCAGATCAGGCAGGTGCTCCCGCACCGCTGGCCGATGCTGCTGCTCGACCGGGTCAGCAGGGTGGAGCCGGGCGTCAAGGGCACCGCGACCAAGAACGTCGCCGGGACCGAACTCTGGTTCCAGGGCCACTTCCCGACCGCGGCCGTGCTGCCCGGCATCGTGATCATCGAAGCGCTGGCCCAGCTCGCCGGGGTGGTCTTCGCCCTGGCGGGCGCGAGCGAGATCAGCTACCTGGCCGGGGTCAGGTCGATGCGGTTCCGCCGTCCCGTCGTCCCCGGCGACCAGCTGACCCTGTCGGCCGAGCGGACCGGGGGCGGCGCCGGGTTCGCCGAGTACCGGGTGTCGGCGCGGGTGGACGGCCAGGTCGCCGCCGAAGGAAACCTCACGATCGCCGATCCGGCGGGTCAACGTTCCGTACGAAAGGTGTGAAGCATGGCTACCGTCCTCGCGAACCTGCATCCGGAGGGCACCGTCTACGGCGAGGTGGGTGACAGCTCGGTCCCGCTGCGCTTCTCCGAGTCGGCCGACGAGTACCGGGTGCTCAGGGAGCGCGCCGCCGTCCTCGACCTGGGCGGGAACCGCCTCATCGAGATCACCGGGCCCGCGGCCGTGGACTTCGCGCAGCGGCTGCTCGCCCGCGACGTGGAGTACCTCACCTCGGAGCGCTGCATGATGAGCCTGGTCCTGGACGAGTCCGGGCAGGTCGTCGACCAGGTGCTGGCCTTCGGCCGGGAGAACGGGATCCTGCTGGAGAGCTCCTGCGGCGCCGGTACGCGCCTGCTGGAGCACCTGGAGGAGCACAACGACGAGGGCGTGGTGATCACCGACCGGTCGGCCGACCTCACGGTCCTGGCCCTGGAGGGGCCGTATGCCTGGGGCGTGGTCGGGCGGCTGATCGACGGCGAGCTGGCCTCGCTGCCGTTCGAGTCGGTGGTGGAGACCGAGTGGAACGGCACCGAGATCATCTTCGCCCGGACCGGCTTTACCGGCGAGTACGGCTACCAGATGATCGTGCCCATCGAGTCCGCGGCCGAGCTGTGGTGCCAGGCGCTGGAGCACGCGGGAGCGGCCGGCCAGGAGGCCCTGGAGCTGGCCATGCTGGAGGTACGCCAGCCGATCCCGCGCCACGAGGCGACGGCGGGCGCGAGCGTGATCGAGATCGGCGCCAACTGGCTGGTCGACGTCACCAAGGACGAGTTCGTCGGCAGGGAGGCGGTGCTGGCGGCGTTCGAGTCGGGCCAGGGCCGCCGCACGGTCGGCTTCACCGGCGGCGACGCCATCCCCGAGGCGGGCGCCAGGGTGCTGGCGGGCGGCCAGGACATCGGCGAGGTGGTGCACGCGGTGCACAGCGCCGGTCTGGGCGCCACGCTCGGGCTGGCCAGGGTCGACGCCGAGCTGGCCGCCGCCGGTCTGGACTTCACCGTGGACGGCGTCGAGGTGACCACGCTGACCAGCCCGTACATCGTGCCCAAGAGCTGGAGCATCCCGATCATCTGATCGGCCTTCTGAGAAGGAGACAAGCATGGCGCTGCGGCCTGTCGTCGTCACCGGCCTGGGCATCATCTGTGCGATCGGCCGCGATCCCGCGGAGTTCTGGCAGCGGCTCGTGTCGGGCACCGGCGGCCTCACGCCGGTCCTGGACGAGAACTTCGCGGTGTTCGAGGCGCGGCACGCGGGCCAGGTCCCCGACGAGTGGATCGACGGAGGGCTACCGGACTCCGACGCCGGCCTGGACCGTACCGCCCGGCTCGCGCTGATCGCCGCCCGCCAGGCGATCGAGCAGGCGGGCCTGACCGGTGCGGACCCCGACCGGTTCGGCATCATCCTCGGCAAGTGCCAGGCGACCCCCGACGCCGTGGGCCGCTACCAGCCCATGCACCGCACCGAGGACGTGGTCGCGGACCGGCTCGGCATGCGCGGCCCGCGCATCCTGGTGTCCACCGCGTGCGCGGCGGGCGGCAACGCGGTCGGGCTCGCCAAGGACAAGATCCTCACCGGCGAGGCCGACGTCGTCCTGGCCGGGGGCGTGGATCCGCTGCTGTTCGGTACGTACGCGGGCTTCGCCGGGCTCAAGGCGCTCAGCACCGGCCCGTGCCGCCCGTACAGCCACTCCGACGGGCTCAACCTCGGCGAGGGAGCGGCGTTCCTGCTGCTGGAGCCGCTGGACCGGGCGCTCGCGAGAGGCGCCACGCCGCTGGCGGAGGTCGCCGGCTACGGCCTGTCGGCCGACGCCTACCACGCCACCGCGCCCGACCCCACCGGGCGGGGAGGGGCGAGCGCGGTACGGCGGGCGCTCGCGGACGCGGGCCTGACCACGGACGACGTGGGCTACGTGAGCGGCCACGGCACCGGCACCCCCGCCAACGACGCGATGGAGGCCAAGGTCATGCGGGTGGTGTTCGGCGAGCGGGCCGGACGGGTGCCCACCAGCAGCATCAAGTCGTTCGTCGGCCACACGCTGGGCGCCGCGGGCGCGGTGGAGGCCGTCGCGAGCGTGCTGGCCCTGCGGCACGGCACGGCGCCGCCCACCATCGGCTTCGACGCCGACGCCGTACCGGGTGACCTGGACTTCGTGCCCAACGTGGCACGGGAACTGCCGATCGACACGGTGGTGTCGAACAACTACGCGTTCGGCGGCAACAACGTCTCGCTCGTGCTGACGACGCCACGAGCCGCGCGGGAGTACGACGAGCTGCCGGAGGCGGCGGCCGTGATCACCGGGCTTGGACCCGTCACCGGGCTGGGCACCGGCATCGGCGAGGTGGCCGAGGCGATCGTCACCGGGCGCCAGGCGGCCGGGCAGGCGCCGTCGCTCGACGGGCGGACGTTCGCGCCGCGCTCGCTGTGGCGGCACATGAACCACCTGTCCAGGATGGCTATCGCCGCCTCCCGGCTGGCCTGGGAGGACGCCGGGCTGCAGCTGCCCAGGAAGGAGCTCGACGACGTCGGGCTGGTGTTCGCCACGGGCGCCGGGTCGGCGGAGAGCACCGGCGGGTTCGACGAGAGCATCGCCGCCAACCCGAACAAACCGGCCGTGCTGAGCTTCTCCAACGTCGTGCTGAACGCCACCGGCGGCGCGGTCTGCCAGACGCTCGGCCTGCGCGGGCCCACCACCACGATCTGCAACGGCGGCGCCTCGGCCTCGATCGCCCTCGACTGCGCGCTGGAGATGATCAGGGCGGGCAAGGCGGACGTGGTGCTGGTGGTCGCGGCCGACGAGACGGTCACCACGACCGTCGGGGACGCTGTGGTGTCGCCGTACGACCGGCGGCACTCCGGCACGGTTCCCGGGTCGGCGGCGGTGGCCTTCCTGGTGGAGTCGGCCGAGCACTGCACGAGACGCGGCGGTCGGCCGTACGCCCGGGTCATGGGGACCGGCCACGCGAGCGGCGGGGATCTGGTGGCGCGGGTGCTCGCCCGGCTGCCCGAAGCCCGGCCCGAGCTGGTGGTCGGCGCGGGCACCGGGGTCCCTGGCGACGCCGAGGAGTCGGCCGCCGTGCTGACGGCTCTGCCCGACGCCGTGCTCACCACGTCGGCGGGCCTCACCGGCGACTGCCAGGCCGCGACCGGCGCGATGAACATCGCCATGGCCGCCCTGGCGATCCGTGACGGGATCGCCCCCGCCCTCACCGGGCTCGTCGAGCCGCACGCGGGCGAGCCGACTTCGTACGTGACCAAGCCGGACCTGCCCGACCCGATCGGCCAGGCGCTGGTGCTGACCGCCGCGCCCGGCTCGGTGCGCGGGGCCGTACTGCTGGGGGCGCCATGACTGTGATCCTGAAGTCGGAGATCCTCGGGCCCGCGCAGGCACCGCCCTTCGACGTGGCCGAGACGGACCGGTTGCTGACCACCACCCGGTCCGTGCGGCGGCGGCTCGACCTGGACCGGCCCGTGCCCCGCGAGGTCGTACAGGAGGCTCTAGAGGTCGCCGTCCAGGCCCCGACAGCCAACAACCACCAGAACTGGCGCTGGCTGGTCATCACCGATCCGGCGGTCAAGGAGCGGATCGCCGAGATGATCTCGACGTCCTGGACGTTCCACCGCAACGACATGTGGACGAACGCGGGCAGACGCCGCAACAACCGGCAGGCCCGCAAGAACTACGACTCGGCCGAGGCGCTGGTCGAGACCATCGGGCGGGTGCCCGTCCTGGTCATGCCCTGTGTCCTGGGCCGCCCGCCGGACATCGAGGCCATCAACACGGCCTGGGACCGGCGGATGGCCGACAAGGTCCCCGAGGACCCGGGACACCTGGTCCAGCACGGCCCGATGCGGGCGAGCATCTTCTACGGCTCCATCTTCCCGGCGATCTGGTCGTTCCAGCTGGCACTGCGCAGCCGGGGGCTCGGCAGCACGATCACCTGCATGCACGTCCCCCACGAGCGTCAGGTGGGCGAGCTGCTCGGCATCCCGACCGGGGTCACCCAGGTGTGCCTGATCCCGGTCGCCTACACGCTCGGCACCGAGTTCCGGCCGGCGGATCGGTACGGGGCCCACGAACGTACGTACTGGGAGAGGTGGGAGGCATGACCGTCGACTACGCCGACGTCGTCATTGCCGGAGGCGGCATCGCGGGCGCCTCGGCGGCCTGCAAGCTGGCCGCCGGCGGGCTGTCCGTCGTGCTGCTGGAGAAGCAGGAGGAGTACCGGGACCTGGTCCGCGGCGAGTGGCTGGCCCCCTGGGGGATCAGGGAGGCGCAGCGGCTGGGCGTCTACGACTGCTTCGGGGCGGGCGGCGGCTGGGAGATCCGGGAGTGGATGACCTGGGACGAGGCCGTCACCGAGGACGAGGTCGAAGCGGTGGACATGACCCGCTTCATCCCCGGCATCGGCGGGCCGATGTCGTTCCCGCACCACCAGGTGTGCGAGCTGATGGCGGCGCAGGCCGTGGACAGCGGCGCCCGGCTGGTGCTGGACGCGGCCAGGGTCACCGTCACGCCGGGTCGCGAGCCGGTGGTGACCTACCAGACCGAAGAGGGCCCGCAGGAGATCCGGGCCAGGATGGTGCTCGGCGCCACGGGCCGGGGCAACACCGTCGGCCGTCAGATCGGCGTCCGGATGCGCAACTCCATGCACCACTGGGGCGGCGGCATGATGGTCGAGGGCATGGACGGCTGGCCCGCCGACGTCCAGGCCATGGGCACCGAGGGCGACGTCATGTTCATGGTCTTCCCCCAGGGCTACGGCCGGGCCCGCCTCTACCTGAACTTCCCCACGGTCAACAAGCTCCGCTACCGCGGCCCCGGCGGCGTCGAGCGTTTCCTGGCCGCCTTCGAGCTCGACTGCCTGCCCGACAGGGGCAAGGCGGTGACCGAGGCGGTCCCGGCGGGCCCGCTGTCGGTGTGGCCGTCGGTGTCCAGCGTTCCCGAGGGGCCGCCGCTGACCGAGGGCGTGGTGCTGATCGGCGACGAGGCCGGCAACGCCGACACCGTGCTCGGCACCGGGCTCTCCTGCGCCCTGCGCGACTCCCGTACCGTCTGCGACATCCTGCTCGGCGGCGACGACTGGTCGCCCGCGGCGTTCGCGCCGTACCTGGAGGAGCGGGACTTCCGCCTGGAGCGCCTCGACTTCGGCGCGTCGATCATCAGCAGGCTGCACGTGGAGTTCGGGCCCGCGGCCACCGAGCGGCGGCGCCGGGTCCGCAAGCTCATGGCCAAGAACTTCGCCGCGCAGGTGACCGGGCTGCTCAACATGGTCGCCCCCGAGGACGTGCCGGAGTTCGGTTTCAGCGAGTTCTTCGCCGAGCGGTTGTTCAGGGAGACGGCATGAACAAGAAGAGAGTCCAGGTCAACGACGTCGAACTCGCCTACGTGGACGAGGGCGAAGGCGATCCCGTCATCCTGCTGCACGGCTTCCCCGACTCCTCCTACCTGTGGCGGCACCAGATCCCGGCCCTGGTCGAGGGCGGTTTCCGGGTGATCGCGCCGGACCTGCGCGGGTTCGGCGACTCCGGCAAGCCGCAGGAGATCGAGGCGTACGGGATGCAGACGATCGTCAACGACGTCGTCGCCCTGACCATGAAGCTCGGCATCCGCCGGCCGCACATCGTCGGCCACGACTGGGGCGCGGCCATCGCCTGGATGTACGCCTTCCTGATGCCCCGCAGGCTCGACCACCTCGCGGTGTTGTCGGTCGGGCACCCGGGCGTCTTCGCCACTCCTTCGCTGGAGCAGCGGGCGGCCTCCTGGTACATGCTCTTCTACCAGTTCCCCGGCGTGAGCGAGGAGCTGCTGCGGCGCAACGGTTGGCGGCTGTTCAAGGAGATCATGGGCCGCGACGGCGACTACGACCGTTACCTGCGCGACCTGGCCCGGCCCGGCGCCCTGACGGCGGGCCTGAACTGGTACCGCGCCAACCGCTCGCCCGAGGCCGAGCTGCGGCCGGCCCGCCCCTTCCCGCCCGTGCTGGCGCCCACGCTCGGCATCTGGGGAGCGGGGGACAAGGCGCTGCTGGAGGAGGGCATGTCGGCCTCCGGCAAGTACGTGAAGGGGCCCTGGCGCTATGAGCGCGTCGAGGACGCGGGCCACTGGCTCCCGCTCGACGCCCCCGATGAGGTGAACAAGCTGCTCCTCGGCTTCCTCGGCACCGAGCAGGCCGCGCACGAGGAGAGGCGACCGCGCAGGCGGCTGTAGGCGAAAGGAGAGTTTAGGCGAGAGGGAGTTTAGGCGAAAGGAGTGCTGCGCAATGCTTGGATTTCTCTTCCCAGGACAAGGCACGGTCCGTGTCGGTATGGGTGCGTGGCTGCGTCGCAGACCCGTGGCGCGAGCGCGGCTCGACGAGGTTGACGCGCTGCTCGCACAGCCCATCACCCCGCTGTGCGCTCGCGGGCCGCTGGAGCGGCTGGTGGCGACCGAGCACGCGCAGGTCGCGGTGACCGCGTGCAACCTGGCGGCGCTGACCGTGCTGCTGGAGGAGGGATTCGAGCCGCTCGTGGTCGCCGGGCACAGCGTCGGCGAGCTGAGCGCGCTGCACGCGGCGGGCGTGCTCACGCTCGCCGACACTGTACGGCTGGTCGAGCTCAGATCCCGGCTGATGGCCGAGGTCGGCGACACGGGCGGGATGCACGCGGTGATGGGGCTGCCGGTCGAGGACGTCGAGGCGCTGGCCGCAGAGGCGGGCTCCGCGGACGAGCCGCTGGTCGTGGGCCTGGAGAACGCGCCCGGCCATGTGGTGGTCTCCGGCGCGCTGCCGGCCCTGGACCGGCTGGGCAAGCTCGCCACCCGGGCCAGCAAGATCGTGCCGCTGCGGGTGGGCAACGCCTTCCACTCACCGCTGATGGCGGCGGCCGTTCCCGCCTGGGCCGAGGCGGTGCGGGCCGCGCCGATGAGCGAGCCCCTCGTACCCGTGGTCCCGAACGTGACCGGCGAGCCCACCACCGACCTCGCCACGCTCAGGGACGCGCTGATCGCCCAGCTCACCGGCCGGGTCCGGTGGACGGACACGGTGAACGCGGTGGAGGAATTCGCCCCTGGCGTCGAGGTGGGCGACAGCAAGGTACTCGCGGGCCTGTCGCGCCGGGCGGGCGCGCGCTGCCTGAGCCTGGCCGAGCCCGCCACCCTCCGGCGATTGTCCAGGGAGATCGCGGCATGAACCGGTGGGGCAGCGCGATGGTCGGCTTCGCCGGGCTCTCCCGGCCTCAGGAGCTGGTCGGCGACATGCGCCTCGAAGAGGTGTACACGGCGGCCGAGCGCCTCAGGTCCGGGTACGGCCGCACGCTCCAGCACTGGGCCGGGCGTCTGGCGGGCAAGTACGCGGTGCTCCGCCTCCTCGGTGTCTCTCCTACGGCCGAGCACCTCGGCCAGGCGGAGGTGCTGCCCAGGCCCACCGCCAACTGCGCGAAGACCGCCGTCTGCCACACCGGGCACCCGCCGGCCGTCCGGCTCGCCGGGGCGCTGCGCGCGGCGGCGGGGTCCGGCCAGCAGATCCGGCTCTCGCTCAGCCACACCGACGGCAAGGTGCTCGCGGTGGCCGTCGCCTCCGCGCGCCTGCCCGAAGACGAAGACGAGGCATGACATGGACGCCAGGAAGGCCGCCGAGCGGCACCTTGAGGCGTGGCAGGCCGGTGACCCCGAGGCCGTGGCCGCCACCGCCGCCTCCTACAGCGACCCCGATTCCGGCGGTGAGTTGAGCGGGGCCGCGCTGGCCGCCCACGCCGCCGACACGCTGGCCCGCTTCCAGCGGCCGAGATTCCTGGTGGACGAGGTCGTCGGCGACGGCGAGGCCGTCACGCTCTGGTGGACGCTCCAGGCCGACCATCGGGCCCCCTACCTGGGCATGCCGGCGGTCGGCGGGAGCGTCGGCGTCCAGGGGAGCGACCTGGTGACCCTCGGCCCGGACGGTCCGCGCGTGCGGCGCCGCTTCGACCGGCTGGCGGTCGCGGAGGCGCTCGGCTACTCGGCCCGGTTCGTGCCGGCGGCCGACGCGGAGACGGGCGGGGTCAGGCAGTTCGGCGTCAGCGCGCGCGTCCCCAGCGGGCGCACCGAGCCGCCGGGCGTACTGACCCTGACCTGGCTGGAGGTCCGCGACGACGCGGAGGCGGCGGACGTGGACCTGCTCAGCGTGGAGGTCGTCAAGTCGCTGCGGGCCTCCAAGGGCTTCCTCGGCCTGGCGACGTTCGACGTCGGCGACCGCAAGTTCACCGTGACCGCCTTCGACCGGCCCGAGTCCGTCCGCGCGGTGCACGCCCGGCCGCACCAGCGGAGCATGCGCCGCTTCTTCAAGGGCGGCCTGTGCACCCGGGTGCTCACCAGCGTCTGGATCCCCTCCGACATCCGCGAGTACGCCCGCTGCCCCGACTGCGACACCGTCCTCCGGGTCGGACCGGACGCCGCCTGCGGCTGCGGGTGGATCCCGGGCGACGCCTCCCTACTGTGACTGGAGCCTTCATGTCCGACTTCACCACCGAGCACCGGCTCGGCGACCGCGAGGGCGGGCCCGCCGTGGTCTTCATGTCCGCGCTGTTCGCCGGCGGCTGGATCTGGGAGCACCCCTACCGCTACCTGGCGGAGGCCGGCGTGCCGGTGCTGCGTACGCACGAGGCGATCTGCGCGCTCGACCGCCGGGTGGCCGGCTCGATCGAGCGGCTCGGCGACGCGCTGCTGGCCGCCTGCGACGAGGCCGGCGTCGAGGACCTGGTCCTCTGCGCCAACTCGCTCGGCGGCCTGGTCGCCATCGACCTGGCCGGCCGCCGCCCCGAGCGGATCAAGGGCATCGTGGTGAGCGGCGCCCCCGGACTGACCCCCGACCCCGACGTCGGGCTGAGCTTCGACCGGCGGGCCAGCGTGCAGCCGTTCGGCGACGACTTCGGCGTCCGCATGGTGTCCGCGCTCTTCCACGGTACGGAGCCCTACTTCACGCGGGCGCAGATGGACGAGGTCGGCACCATGCTCCGGCAGCCGGAGTCCATGGTCAGCATGGCCCGCAGCCTCAAGGCCACCCGCCGCTACCAGGTGAAGCCGGCGCTGGACAAGGTCCGCTGCCCGTCCCTGTACGTCTGGGGCCGGCACGACCGGATGACGCCGGTCGGCCCTTGGCTGGAGCTGCTGGCCGACTATCCGGAGAACGACGTGGTGGTGGTCGAGGAGAGCGGGCACATTCCGATGATCGAGCGGCCGGACGAGTACAACGCGGTGCTCGAACCATTCGTGGCCCGCTGCGCGAAGGTCGCGGCATGACGCTGTCAGCCGGGCAACAGCTCATGCGGCCGGCCACCCCTCCCATGTTCCCTCCCGTGCTGGTCGGGGTGGACATTGTGGACGCGGACCGGCTCGCCAGGGCGGCCGGGCGCGGTGGTGCCGTGTTCACCGAGCACCTCACCACGCCCGCCGAGCGCGAGCTGGGCGCTGAGGAGGTGGCCTTCTCCGTCAAGGAGAGCTTCATCAAGGCGGTGGGCGGGCGTCCGCCCGGCTTCACCTGGCACGACTTCGAGGCCCGCGCCGGGCGGCCCGCCGCCTGGGCGCGGCGGCTGCTCGACGAGGCGGCCGCGGAGCTGACCGCCTCGACCGGGCTCGCGCTGACGGGCGGCTCGTCCTTCGCCGTCCGGGGTGCGAGCGAGCAGGCGGCCCTGGTACGGCTGGCGCCGCGCCGGAGCCGGGTGGCCGGGGCGGCCCGGTGGGGGATGGGCGCGGGGCTGCTCGTCTCCCTGGCGATCGTGTACGCCGACGGTCTCGGCGACGGTGATGGCGACGTGCATGCCGACAGCATCGGCGACGGATACGCCGACGGTGACGGCGACGTCTACGGCGGTTTCGGCGACAGGGAGGGAGACCCAGGATGTCCCAGGTGAAGCCCGGTGAGTCGATCCAGCGGGCGCTGGACGAGGCGGGCGCCGGAGCGACGATCGAGCTGGCGGCGGGCATGTACGCGGAGAACGTCTGGATCAGGCACCACGGCGTGACGCTGACCGGCGCCGGGGCGGGCCGTACGGTGCTGGTCCCGGGAGACGCCGTCCCGGCGGGGATCCCGAAGCTGCACGACGCGGCGGCGGACGTCGTCAGCGGCATCAGCCTGCACGGCGTCGGCGACGTCACGATAGCCGGGCTGAGCGTGCACGGCTCGACCGGCGCGGGGATCTACGCCCACACCGTGACCGGCCTGACCGTACGGAACGTCGAGACGGCCGGCAACGCCGTCTGGGGCGTCTACGTACGCGAGTCGAGCCGGTGCGAGGTGACCGGCTGCACCACGTCAGGCAGCCAATACGGCGGCATCGCGCTCAGCTTCTGCCCCGAGGCCGATGGCCTGGTGGCGGACAACGAGAGCTTCGCCAACGCCTTCGGCATCTTCGTCGACAACTCCTCCCGCGTCCGGGTGCTGCGCAACTCCTGCCACGGCAACGCCGCCGGGCTGCTGATGCTCAACCAGACCTACGAGGGCGAGCCCGACGGCGGCGTGCGCGACTGCCTCGTCTCGGGCAACGATCTGTACGGCAACGGCCTGGCCGCGGGCGGCGACGCCTCCGACGCGCTGGGGGCCGCGGGCCCGCCGATCTCCGGCGTGGGCCTGGCGCTGATCGGGACGCACCGGGTCAGCGTCGTGGACAACCGGATCCACGACAACCATCCCAGCGGCGAGTCGGTCATGGGCGCCGCGTTCGTCATGGGCTCGTCCAAGGACTGGGGAGGCGACGACGCCGTGGACAACCACATCCTGTGGAACCGGGTGACCGGCAACAGCCCGCTCGACCACCAGCTCGGCGTCGACCTGGAACGCCAGGTCTGCGCGGGCAACACCAGCGACAAGGGCGAGCCGGACGGGTGGGGCCGATGACCGCCACCCTGGCGTGTACCGGCCTGAGCAAGCGGTTCGGCGACGTGCTCGCCGTACAGGACGTGGGGTTCGCCATCGCCCCCGGCGAGGCGTATGGCCTGCTCGGGCCGAACGGCGCGGGCAAGACGACCACGATCTCCATGCTCGTCGGCCTGCTCAAGCCCGGCACCGGGAACGTGACGGTATGCGGCACGGACCTCGCCGCCGAGCCGCTGGCGGCCAAGGCGAAGATCGGCTACGTACCGCAGGAGATCGCGCTCTACCCGGAGCTGACCGGGCGGGAGAACCTGCGCTTCTTCGGCCGGCTGTTCGGCCTGCCGCGACGGGAGCTGGCGGCGCGCATCAGCGAAGTGCTCGACCTGGTCGGGCTTTCCGACCGGGCCGACGGCAAGCTCGGCACGTACTCGGGCGGCATGAAGCGGCGGATCAACATCGGCGCGGCCCTGCTGCACCGGCCCGAGGTGCTCATCCTCGACGAGCCGACCGTCGGCGTCGACCCGCAGAGCCGCAAGGCCATCCTCGACGGCGTGGAACGGCTGGTCGCCGACGGCATGGCCCTGCTCTACACCTCGCACTACATGGAGGAGGTCGAGCGGGTCTGCGACCGGGTCGGGATCATCGACCACGGCCGGATCGTCGCCGAGGGCACCCGCCACGAGCTCGTCGCCATGGTCGGCAGCGCCGACAAGATCGAGCTGATCCTGGACGGTGACGTGGACGGCGCGTTCGACAAGCTCCAGGCGCTGGAAGGCGTCGTCGAGGCGGTCAGGACCGGCACCGGCTCGGTGCGGCTGCTCGCGGAAGGCGGCCGGTACGTGCTGCCCGCGATCATCACCGCCGTGGACGGCCGCGCCACCGTGACCGCCGTCGAGGTCATCGAACCCGACCTGGAGGCCACCTTCCTCCACCTCACCGGCAGCAAGCTGCGGGACTGATCATGCTGAGACCCCTTCTGTCCGTCGCCGCGCTGGAACTGCCTACCCGCCTACGCGATGGAACGGCCCTGGTGGTCGCGCTGATCGTGCCCATCGCGCTGGCCACCCTGTTCGGCCTCGCCCTGGGCGGGGACGACCCGCCGCTACGGGCCACGATCGGCTTCGTCGACCTCGACCGCGGCGAGTTCTCCGCCAGTGTGCGGCGGGAGGTCATGTCCAACGAGCAGCTCAAGGGCACGCTGACGCTGCGCGACCTGCCCAGCAGGCAGGAGGCGCAGCGCTCGCTCGACGCCGGTGACATCGGGTCGGCCATCGTGTTCCCGCAGGGGTTCACGAAGAGCGTCGGCGCGGGCTCGGGCGGTCAGGTCGCGGTGCTCACCTCCGCCGAGTCGCCGCTGGCCGGCGTGGTGGCGAACGCCATCGTCGACCGCATCTCCTCGGTGGTGGACGCCCGCACGCTCGCGGTCCGCGCCTCGCTGGCGTACGGCGTGCCCGGTGACCGGGTGAAGGAGCTGGTGGAGCGTAACGGCGCCGCCGGGCCCGGACTGAGCCTGGCCGACGACCCCATGGAGGGCGGCAAGATCGACCTGTCGGTGTACTACGGCTCCGGCATGGCCGCCCTGTTCGCCTTCTTCGTGGTGGGCGCCTCGTTCAGGAGCCTGCTCACCGAGCGGCGGCAGGGCACGCTCGACCGGATGCGGGCCGGGCCGATCCCGCAGTGGACGCCGATCGCCGGCAAGGCCATGGTGGGGTTCGGGCTGGGCGTGGTCAGCGTCGTCGCCACCTGGGCGTCCTCCTCGCTCATCTTCGGCACCAGCTGGGGTGACCCGGTGGCGGTCTTCGCGCTGCTGGTCGCGCACGTGCTCGCCGCCGCCGCGATCACCATGCTGGTGGCCAGCCGGGCCAAGACCGACGCCCAGGCCGACGGGGTGACCATGGTCGTCTCGTTCGTGATGGCGTTCTTCGGCGGCAGCCTGGTGCCGCTGTACAACCTGCCCGGCTTCCTGCAGAAGGTGGCGCTGCTCACCCCGAACGGCTGGACGTCGACCGGGCTGATCCGGCTCGCGGGCTCCGGCGGGGGACTGACCACGGTGATCGTCCCGATCGGCGTGCTGTGCGCGATCGCGCTGGTGGCGGGCGGCCTGGCCGCGGCCGGCTTCAGGAAGGGGCTGCTCGGATGAGGCCACAAGAGGCCGTGCGGATTCGGATCAGGCCACGTCCCATCCTCGCGCTGGTGGCGGCGAACCTGCGCCGGCTCTCCCGCGACAAGGTCGGCCTGTTCTTCATGGTGATCATGCCGTTCGTCAACATCGTGTTCGTCGGCATGGCGCTCGGCGGAGGCGCCGTGGGGGCCGCCAAGCTGCCCGTCGGCGTCGTGGCCGACGGCTCCGACCCCGTCTCGGCCGCCGTGCTCAAGGAGCTGCGCGCGCACCCCGACCTCGCCATCACGACCGTGGCGACCAAGCAGGACCTCCAGTCGGGCGTACGCGAAGGGTCCCTCGCCGCCGGGCTGGTGATCCCGGCCGGCTCGACCAAGCTCGAACTCGTCATGACCCAGATGAACGGCAGCGGCATGGCGGCCCGCAGCGCCGTGGACGTCGCGGTCGGCCGGGTGGCCGCCGTACTCGAGGCCACCAGGGCCGTCGAGGCCGCGGGCGCCACGCCCGCGCAGGCCGCCGCGCGCGTGCGCGAGGCACAGGCCGACTCGGGCCGCGTCGCGGTCGTCGGCTCCGGTACGCCCGGCGCCACACCCAGGGGTTTCGCCTACACGGCCCCGGCCAACCTGCTGCTGTTCACCTTCATCAACTCCATGGCCGTGGCCGCCGCGCTCGCCGAGAGCAGGCGGCTCGGGATGATCCAGCGCGCGCTCACCGCCCCGGTCAGGCGCCGGTCGGTGCTCGCGGGGGAGGCGCTGAGCAGGTTCGTCGTGGCCGTCGCGCAGTCGCTGTTGATCATGGTGGTCAGCTCGCTGGTGTTCGGCGTGTCGTGGGGTGACCCGCTGGGCGTCGCCGCGGTGGTCGGCTCGTTCTCGCTGGTGGCGACCGGTGCCGCGATCCTGGTCGGCAGCCTCGTACGCTCGCCCGCGCAGGCGCCCGCCATCGGCCCGCCGCTGGGCATCGTGCTCGGCATGCTGGGCGGCTGCCTGTGGCCCAGGGAGTCGGCGGGGGACTTCCTCAACTCGCTCGGCTATCTGTTCCCGCACGCCTGGGGCATGGACGCGCTGCTGGCGCTGACCAAGCCGGGCACGGGCATCGGCACGGTGCTCCCCGAGGTCGCCGTGCTCTCCGGGATGGCGGCGGCGCTGCTCGGCCTGTCGCTGTTCCTGTTCAACCGCCGCACCCGAACCTTCACCTGAGAGTTCCGTTGAGTTGATGGGAGACCATGATGACGACTATTCCATTCTTTCCGGGAATGGCCCCCGTGGGCGGCGACCACGCCACCGACGTTTATCGTTACGCGGCCCGCAAGGGCGCGATCGAGGCGCTTGAGGTGGCCGCCGTCGATCTCGGCATTGGCCTGCATGAGATGCACGAGGCGGTGGCCCATCTGGTGGAGAACCGGCTGCTCATGATGGAGGACAGGGCGGGCCGCCGGTTCGTCCCCGTGGATCCCGAGGTGGCCGCGGCTTCGCTGGTGTCTTCCGTCGAACGGGAGATCTACCAGCGCCGGGAGCTGATCGACCAGATCCGCGAGCGGATCAACGTGTTCCGGCAGGACTACACCGGCAGGACCTCGGCGCCCAGCGCGATCGAGTATCTGGTGGGGTCGATGGAGGTCCGGGGCTTCCTCAAGACGGCCGGCGACTCGTGCCGGGACGAGGTGCTGGTGCTCCAGTCGAGCTTGACGGACGCGGACGAGCTGTCGCAGGCGTACTCACCGCTGCTCGGGCGGGGGATCACCGTGCGCATCATCTGCCAGCACCGCAACCGGGCCGATCTCGCCACCCGGATGCGGATGAAGAAGCTGACCGACGCGGGGGCCTCGGTGTGCACCGTCAGCCACATCCCGCGCTCGGCCGTGGTGTTCGACCGGTCGCTGGTGGTGCTGTTCGGGCTGTCGGACGGGGAGACCAACGTGGCGCGGGTGCACAACCATGGGGTCGCGCAGTTCCTGCTGGACCTGTTCAACCACCTGTGGGAGACGGCCACGCCGCTGGAGGGCGTCGAGGCCGGGTACGCCGACGTGGCCGACGACCTGCAGCAGGCCATCGCGGCGCTGATGGCCAAGGGCTACACCGACGAGGTCGTGGCACGCAAGCTGGGCATGTCGGTACGCAGCTGCCGCCGGCACATCGCCACCCTGATGCGCGACCTCGACGCGACCAGCCGATTCCAGGCCGGGGTGCAGGCGGCCAGGAAGTTCCTGCCCAACGGGGCATGACAAGTGTTCGGTCGTCTGTGCGGGCCCGCCCCCGGCGGGCCCGCTGCCGTACGTCATGTGGCCTGCATCGCGACCGACACCTCGGCCAGGTCCAGGGCCCGCTCGCAGACCAGCTCCACCCCCCGCACCAGCTCGTCGAACGCCATGCGCGGGTCGAGGCACATCCGGATGGAGCTGTTCGCGTCCTCGGCGCTCACCCCGATCGCCGTCAGGACGTGTGACGGCTCCTGGGAGTCGGAGTTGCACGCGGACCCGGTGGACACGGCCACGGTACGCAGGCTGGAGACCAGGCTCTCCCCCCGGACCCCGGGCAGCACCAGGTTGAGCACATGAGGCACTCCGTTGAGCGGATCGCCGTTGATCCGTACACCCGGAAGACGGGTGGTGATCAGTTCGAGGGCCGCCTCGCGCAGCCGTACGGCCCGCATCCAGTCGTCGTCGAGCCGCCGCAGCGCCAGCTCGCACGCCTTGCCCAGCCCGACCACGAGGTGCGTCGGGATGGTCCCGCTGCGCAGCTCGTACTGGCCGCCGCCGTACGTGATCGGCCGCAGGCGTACGCCGGGCCGCACGTATAGGGCGCCGATGCCCTTCGGGCCGCGCACCTTGTGCCCGGAAATGGACAGCGTGTCCACGCCGGCCTCGACCACGTCGATCGGGATCCGGCCGGCCGCCTGGGCGGCGTCCACGTGCAGCAGGCAGCCGACCTCGTGGCAGAGTGCGGCCAGCTCCGACATCGGCTGTATGGTGCCGATCTCGCTGTTGACCAGGGCGGCCGTGGCGACACGGGAGTGGACGTCGAGCTGGTCGGTCAGCCGGGTCAGGTCGATCAGCCCGTCCTGGCGTACCGCCATCGTGCGGGTCTCGATGCCCCGCCCGGCCAGCGCCCGGCCGATGGCCAGCGCGGACTTGTGATCGGTCGGGCAGAACAGCGCGTTGACGGGCGCGCGCTCCTCATGGGCGAACATGCCCAGCAGCGCGATGTTGTTGCTCTCGGTCGCGCCGGAGGTGAAGACGATGCCGCGCGGATCGGCGCCCAGGAGCTCGGCCACGGACACGGCGGCGAGGTCCACCGCGCGGCGGGCCCGCTTGCCGAGGACGTGCGGCGAGGACGGGTTGCCGAAGTCCTCTCTCAGGTACGGCAGCATCGCGTCGACCACTTCGTCGTCCACGCGGGTGGTGGCGCAGTTGTCCAGATAAATGATCTTCATGGGCGGCCCGTCACTTTCGGTGGTCCGTCTCGCGCCGCGTCAGCTCCTGAACGTGCTGACCGTCACGAGCTTCGAGTAGATCTCGTCCGTGGACATCTCCCCGCTCCCGCCGGGGTCGGCGATGATCACCAGCATGTCCGAGAGGCGGTAGAGCTCCAGGGCGATGTCGACGCCCGTCTGGACGGGTGCGAGACACTCGCCAGGCGCGAAGATGACGATCGCCCGGTAGCCGGCGTTGTGCACCTCGGAGATCATCTCGGTGATCTCGCCGGCGCATCCGGTGATGCCGCAGCTGATCAGCGTGCGGTAGTTGCCCTCGTCGTCGAGGAAGGCCACCTCGGTGTCCTTCGTACCCGAGTCGAGGAACCGCTTCTCCAGCCGCCCCTGCTTGACGAACCGGTCGGCGGCCTTCTGGAAGCGGTACTTGAGCCAGGTCTCGGGGAAGGCCAGCGGGTGCTTGCGGCTCGGCAGCACGCGGTCAGTCCCGAATCCGGCCTCGCCCAGGATCCGCTCGTACTCCGCTGGCAGTCCGGTGAAGCGCTCGAAGAACTCCGCCCGCAGCTCGCTCGCCGGGCGGCCCGACGTGGGGACGTACTGCCAGTCGTTGACCAGCAGGAGCAGCCGTGCGTCGGTGCGGGTCCGCGCGTACGACTTGAGGAGGTCGGTCGACAGCTGCCAGCTGTACTCCGGGAAGATCCCCACCCGGCCGGCTATCCGACGCCGCATCACCTCGGACTCTTGCGCCCCGATGACGCCGGGGACGAGCTTCCCCTCGTCCTCGAAAAGCATGAAATGGCCGCCCATGACGACCAGGTTCTCTATGCCGGAGGCGGTCAGCTCACGGTCTATCAGCCGGCGCAGCTCCTCTTCGGAGCCGACGAGCTGGTGGCTCTTGGATACTCGGGCGGCGAGCGCGTCTGTCATGGTGGACCACTCCAGGGTGGGTCAGGGCTGGGTGAGTACGTGCCTCGGAGACTCGATGACGGCTTCCGGGGTGATCTCAGGGGTCAGCTTGCGGGCCAGCGCCCGCAGCGGCTGGGGGCCGGTCAGGTGGTGGACGGAGGCGCCCGCCCATCCGTGGGCCGCCAGCAGGGCCAGGACCCGGGGGATCCGCAGGGCCCGGCCGCCGGCGAGCGTGTAGCTGTCGGACAGATCCACCTCGCCGAGCCCGTTCACCTGCCGGACGACCTCGGCGAGCGCCTGCTCGGCCTCGGGGGCGCTCTCGGGTGTTGTGCCGGGGGCGGGTGTGCTGCGGGTCGCCGGTGCGCTGAAGGCGGCGAGGCGCGTGACGTCGCTGATCCGGATGTCGGCACCGGCGAGCAGGACGGTCTCGTAGCCGCGCAGGAAGCGCTCCATGTCACCGGCTCCCATGACCGAGGACCGGGCGTGGAAGCCGACGACGACCGCGTCACGCCACTCGTCGATCCTGAAGTACGTGTCCATCTCCTCATACGCCCAGGCCGTCGGCACCGTCTTCCAGGCGAACGTGGTGCGCCGGGCCCGGGCCTCGCTGGAGCGCTGCTTGATGAAGTTGACCTCCGACCCGAGGCGTACCGGCCGGCCACGCCGCGATCCCTCGCGCGACACCAACTCCACGACCTGGTCGTAGGGCACGGACGAGTGCGTCCGGGCGAGCTCGAAACGCTCGGCCACCCGGCGCAGCAGCTCCTCGAACGTCGGGTCGTCGTGGCAGTCGACGGTCACCAGCATCGGCGCGAACATGCACGTCATCACGCCCGCGTACGGGCCGGGCTCGCGGTTGCCGGAGAACGACAGGTGCGCGACCGTCCCGAGGCCGGTGTAGGCGGCCATCATGGCGGTATAGGCGGTCACGTGGACCAGCGACGGCCACACCTGGTCCGCGGCGGCGATCCGCCGCACGGCGTCGAGCAGCGAAGGAGACGTCAGGGTCGCACTCCGCGCCACCGGCTCACGATCAGGCGTCAGCGGTCTGCCGTCGAGCGCGACCGGCTCGCGGTCGGGGAGCGTCGGGTCGCCGTCGGGGGTGCGTCGGGCGGCGAACGGGTCGGCCGGGAGACGGCCTATCTCCGTGCCCCAGTACGCCAGGGAGCGGGCCGCCACCGCGGTGGCCTCGGCCGACGACTCGTGCCGGGCCAGGTCCGACGGCTGGTTGCGGACGGGTTCCAGCGCGGCCGGTCGCCGGGAGCTGAAGCCGGCGCACTGGACGGTGAGCTCGC
Source organism: Nonomuraea sp. NPDC048901 (assembly GCF_040649695.1). NCBI lineage: Bacteria > Bacillati > Actinomycetota > Actinomycetes > Streptosporangiales > Streptosporangiaceae > Nonomuraea > Nonomuraea sp. NPDC048901. Next base: position 315,746 of record NZ_JBEZFW010000003.1, read on the forward strand.
GCTTGATCTCCCGGACCGTCCACGCGTCCACGGCCAGATGGTTGAGCACCAGGACGATCTGCTTGGGGACGCCGCCCGTGGTGATGACGCAGGCGCGGATCGGCCAGTCGACGTCGAGGCGGAAGTCAGTGGTGCCGAGCCGTTCGACGATCTCGGCGGGAGCGGGGGTGCCGTCGCGTTCGGTGGTCGCCAGGAGGATCGGCAGCGCGGCCGGCGGGTGCACCTGCCGGCGCGGCTCCGGCCCGGGGTCGAGGTGGTACGTGGTCCGCAGCGACTCGTGGCGGCGCGTCAGGTAATTGATCGCCGCGCGGCAGTTCGCCACCGTGACGTCGTGCGGGATGGCGAGCCGCAGCACGATGTGCGTGTCATGCCGTTCGCCCGGCGGCAGCCGGTGGTATTTCAGCCACATGTAACGCTGGCCCCAGCACAGATTCGCGTTCTTCGCGGCGGACAACTCAGCCTCCCCATGTGCGCCGGTCGCCGGTTAATGTGTTTCATAATCTGCGCCGGTCAGGGGTGCGACAACCGGGCGCCGATGACCGGCTCCGGAAGGCGATTACCTGCCAATGGCTGCGGCGGCTTTTCCAGAATGGCGGTCTTGACGCGTCGTCGCGCATTCGGCCAAGCTCGGAGCGAACAGCATGGAGCGGCTCGGCTTTCGGCCTGAGGTGGCGCGGTGACTATGTTGGAAATACCACCCGAGTTTCAGAATATTCTGCGCTCGCATTTGCCGTACGCGGACGCGGGCGACTTCTCCGCCTCCGACGAGCTGGCGGGCCTCGGGCTCGACTCGATGGGCGTCGTGCGGTTGCTGGCCGACATCGAGGACCGCTACGACATCGAGCTGCCCGACGACCTCCTCAACGAGGAGACGTTCGACACCGTCGGCTCGCTGTGGCGGGCCCTGTCCGCGCTCCTCCACCCCGAAGGAACCGTCGGTGACGAGCGAGCGCCGTTACGATTGTGAGGATCGCCGATGCTGACGCGAGTCGACGACGTGGTGCGGTGCGGTGACCCTGATCGCCCCGCCGTGACGTACCAGGACGAAACGCTCAGCTACGCCGAGCTGGCCCGCCGCGTCGGCCAAGCCGCGAGCGGGCTGCGCCGCCTCGGGCTGCGCCGGGGTGAGCGGGTCGTCGTCTACCTGGAGAAGCGGATCGAGACCGTCGTCGCCATGTTCGCCGTGTCCGCGGCCGGCGGGGTGTTCGTCCCGGTCAATCCGCTGTTCAAGCCGCAGCAGGTGGGCTACGTGGCCGCCGACTGCGGGGCGGTCGCGGTGGTCACCTCGGTCGAGCGGCACCGCCTGGTCGGCGCCCGGCTCCAGGAGGTGGAGTCGCTGCGTCACCTGATCCTCATCGGCGACCGGCCGCGCGTCCCAGAGCCGTTGCCGATCACGACCTGGTCCCAGCTGTGCGCCTCCGACGACGAGGTACCGGCTTCTGAGGAGGCGATCGACGCCGACGTGGCCGCGATCCTCTACACCTCGGGCAGCACCGGCAACCCCAAGGGCGTCGTCCTGTCGCACCGCAACCTGCTCGCCGGCGCCCAAAGCGTCGCCCACTACCTCGGCCACACCCGCGACGACGTGGTGCTCGGCGTGCTCCCCCTGAGCTTCGACACCGGCTTCAGCCAGCTCACCACCTCCTTCATCGCGGGCGCGCACGTCGTCCTGATGAACTACCTGGTGCCCGGCGCGGTCGTCCGCCTGTGCGCCCGCCACGGCGTCACCGGGCTGACCTGCGTACCGCCGCTGTGGCTGCAGCTCGCCACGCAGACCTGGCCGGAGGCGGCCACCCGTCGCCTGCGCTACTTCGCCAACACCGGCGGGCGCCTGCCCAAGCCCGCGCTGGACTCGCTGCGGGCGACGTTCCCGCAGGCCAGGCCGTACCTCATGTACGGGTTGACGGAGGCCTTCCGCTCCACCTACCTCGACCCCGAGCAGGTCGACCGCCGGCCCGACTCGATCGGGAAGGCGATTCCCAACGCGGAGATCCTCGTCGTACGCCCGGACGGCGGCGTCTGCGAGCCCGGCGAGAAGGGGGAGATCGTGCACCGTGGCGCGCTCGTGGCGCTCGGCTACTGGAACGACCCCGAACGCACCGCCGAACGGTTCCGCCCCTACCCGCCGGGCGGCAGCCCATGGGGGAGCGAGCTCGCGGTCTGGTCAGGCGACGTCGCCTACCGCGACGACGAGGGATTCATCTACTTCGTGGGACGTACCGACGAGATGATCAAGACTTCCGGATACCGGGTCAGCCCCAGCGAGATCGAGGAGGCGGCCTACGCCACCGGGCTGGTGGGCGAGGCGGTGGCGTTCGGCGTCGCCGACGACACGCTCGGCCAGCAGGTGGTGCTCGTCGTCAGCGGGCCGGGCGGCGCGTCGTGCGACACCGAGACGCTGGTCAAGGCGCTCGAACGCGATCTGCCGCGCTACATGGTGCCGCGCCGGGTGGTGGCGCGCGACCGGCTGCCGAGATCGGGCAACGGCAAGTTCGACCGTACGGAGCTGCGCAGGTCGGTGACCTGGTGACCGCCATCCCGAGCGGCTGGTACGGCAGGTACGACAGCCAGCTCACCGTGGGCGGTATCCCTGTGGAGCGGCTGGCCGCCCGCGTGGGGAGCACGCCGTTCTTCGCCTATGACCGGGAGCTGGTCAACCGGCGGGTGGCGTCGGTGCGCGCGGCCCTGCCCGTGGAGGTAGAGCTCAGCTACGCGGTGAAGGCCAATCCGATGCCGGCCCTGCTCCAGCACATGAGCGGCCTGGTCGACGGCTTCGACGTGGCCTCGGCGCAGGAGATGCGGCACGCCCTCGACACCCCGGCGCCCGCCTCGCGGATCAGCTTCGCCGGGCCCGGCAAGTCCATGGCCGAGCTGACGCAGGCGGTCGCCGCCGGAGTCACCGTCGAGCTGGAGTCCGAGCTGGAGGTGGAACGGGTCCGGTCGGCGAGTGCCGCCGTGGGCGTTCCCGCGCGGGTCGCGCTGCGTGTCAATCCCGACTTCGCGATCCGCGGCTCCGGCCTGCGGCTGGGCGGCGGGCCGCAGCAGTTCGGCATCGACGCGGAGCGGATCCCCGCCGTCCTGGCCGGGCTGACCGGCGATGACCTCGACTTCCAGGGCTTCCACGTGTTCGCCGGGTCGCAGAACCTGCGGGTCGACAACATCTGCGAGGCGCAGCGCCGTACCGTCGAGCTGATTCTCGGCTTCGCGGACGCGGCGCCCGGGCCCGTGCGCTACGTCAACATCGGCGGCGGCTTCGGCATCCCGTACGCGCTGCGCGACCGGCCGCTCGACCTCGGCCCGATCGGCGACAACCTGGCGCGGCTGGTCGACGCGCTGGTCCGGCCGCGGCTGCCGGAGGCGCGGCTCGTCGTCGAGCTGGGGCGCTATCTGGTCGGCGAGGCCGGCGTGTACGTCACGCGCGTGGTGGACCGCAAGGAGTCGCGCGGCAAGGTGTTCGTCGTCGTGGACGGCGGCCTGCACCACCAGCTCGCGGCCTCGGGCAACTTCGGTCAGGTGATCAGGCGCAACTACCCGATCGCGGTGGGGAACCGGATGGACGACCCGCCCGAGGAGCCCGTGACCGTGGTCGGCTGCCTGTGCACCCCGCTCGACCTGCTGGGGGACGACGTCTCGCTGCCCAAGGTGGGGGTGGGGGATCTGATCGTGCTGTTCCAGGCCGGTGCGTACGGGCTGACAGCGAGCCCCACCGCGTTCCTGAGCCACCCGGCGCCGGTTGAGGTGCTGGTCTGAGCCCGGAATGAAAGCAGGCCCGCAGTGTCACTGCGGGCCCTTTGGCGGGTGCTTTGTCGCTGTGAGCGGAATCCGTGGGCCGGCGCGGCGGGGGCTGTCGCGCCGGCCCACGGACGTCTAGTGCGGCGGCGCCGGTACCTCGGAGGGGAACAGCGACGGCGGCAGGCCCTCGCTCCTGGCGCTCCACAGGTCCTTCAGGCACGTGTCCGGGTCGGTCGCCGCGAGCTGTACGCCGAGCGCCATCGCCCGCAGGATGTCGGTCGCGGCCTCAGGCGGGATGACCGTCGGATCCGCGAGCAGCATGACGCTGGTGAGACCGCCCTGGACCGCCACCCGCACCCGGAACGCCTGGCCGTACTGCTGAGCCAGTGGCGTCCAGACCAGCTCGGCGGGGGTCGGGTCGGCGGGGTTCAGCGGGGCGCGGTCGATCTGCATGTAGTTGAACCAGCTGCGGAACAGGTGGTTGAACCAGCAGTCGTGCCCCGGCTCCTGCCCGCTGTGCGTGGCCGCGTCGGCGGCCAGCGCGGCGACGCGGTCGAAGTCGTAGCAGGAGTAGCGGTACGTGCGCGCGCTCGCCCAGTGCCAGCGCTTGACGTGCTCGGCCAGCGTGGCGCCCGGATCGACGGTGGCGCTGACCGGGATGAGCTGGTTCATGGTGCCGACGACGTGCTGGTGCTCCTCGGCGAACCGGTTGGAGGCCATCAGGCTCATCGTGACCCGGTCGGTGTCGGTGTGCCGGGCCAGGCCGGCGGCGATGAAGGCCATCAGCACCGCGGGCGGTGTCACGCCGTGGCGCTTGGCGGCCTCGGCGGCGAGCCCGCCCAGGCGGCGTGAGTGCAGCGTGGCCTCGATCCGGTTCCGCTCGGCGCGGGCGGGGAGCGTGGGCAGCTCGTCCATCAGGCCGTCGGTGAGCACGCGCCGCCAGTAGCGTTCTGAGCTCTCCTGCTGGCCGCGCCACGACTCGTCGCGCTGCCGGTGGGCCAGCTCGCGCAGGGTGGGACCCATCTGCGCGTCGGCATCCGGATCGACCACCAGGGCGCGGAACTGGTCCTGCAGATGATGGATCGACCACACGTCCACGATCAGGTGGGAGAACGACAACGCCAGGAAGACCGGGGCCCCGTCGGTCGTGACGAGCACGCCGCGCCAGGGCAGCGCGTCGGTCATCGGGAACGGGATCGTGGCCAGCTGCTCCTTCGTACGCTCCGGATCGCCGCGGTCGGTGATCACGCGGTCCACATGCTCGACCGGCGGCGTCACCGTCCGGTGGACGCGCTGCACGGGTTGTCCGTCTCGTACGTGGTAGGTGGTGCGCAGGCATTCGTGCCGGTCGACGAGCCGCCGCAACGCCGTCGTGACCCGGTCCAAGGGAAGGCCGCGCAGGTCCCAGGTCGTGGGCAGGTTGGCGTCCCGCATCCAGTCCTCGGGGTAACGCTCCACTTCTCGCCAGCTCCATAGCTGGCCGTTGCTCAGGGGGGCGTCGACGGGCATGTGGTCTCCTCGTGAGCTGTTGCGGACCGCTGACAGTGGCCCCGCCGACGGCTCTCCACCGCGCACGTACTGCGGATCGCACCGAGCGCCCGGTAAAAGGCTTTATCTATTTCGGCTCGGCAGAACTCTCAGGCCAATGTCGCTACCTGTCCCACACAGGATGCGAACCGCCTACACCTATGTCAACGCGCCCGCGCTGACAGCTTCTGCCGGAAACAATGTGCCAGCCCGCGGCCGTGGTCCGGAAAGGGCGCGGCGATTAGGGTCACAGCAACTATTCAAAGCGATCGTCTTTATGGAAACCGGCACTGTCTTGTTGGTGATGCCCGAAGCTTGAGGTGGCGCATTGATGGTTGGTGAGTCGATTCAGCCAAACGGCATGACGGCCGGGGAAACCGGCCGGTCGCGGACCGGTCGCGTTTCGTCCGCCGTGGAGCCCGTCGCCGTGGTCGGTGTTTCCTGCCGGCTTCCTCAGGCCGCCGATCCCGGACGGTTCTGGCAATTGCTGCGCGATGGCGTGGACGCTGTGACGGCCGTGCCCGAGGGCCGGTGGCCGGACGGGTCGGACGCCGTGTACCGGCGTGGTGGCTTCCTCTCCGACGTGGATCGCTTCGACGCCGCCTTCTTCGGGATCTCGCCGAACGAGGCCGCCGCGATGGACCCCCAGCAGCGGCTCGTGCTGGAGCTGGCCTGGGAGGCGCTGGAGAGCGCGCGCGTGGTGCCGTCCCGGCTGAGCGGGAGCGGCGCCGGGGTCTTCCTGGGGGCGATCTCCAACGACTACGCGGCGCTGCAGGACCGCGTGGGGGCCGATGGCCTCGGACGACACGCCTACACCGGGGCGAACCGGGCGATCATCGCCAACCGCGTCTCCTACTTCCTCGGCCTGCGGGGGCCCAGCCTGACGCTCGACGCCGGGCAGTCCTCGTCGCTGCTGGCCGTACAGATGGCCTGCGAGAGCCTGCGGCGCGGCGAGACCGGGCTGGCACTCGCGGGCGGCGTGAACCTCAACCTGCTGGCCGAGACCACCGCCGCCATCGGCAACTTCGGCGCGCTGTCGCCGGACGGCCGCTGCTACGTCTTCGACGGCCGGGCCAACGGCTACGTGCGCGGAGAGGGCGGGGCGCTCGTCGTACTCAAGCCGCTGTCCGCGGCGCTCGCCGACGGCGACCCCATCCGGTGCGTGATCCTCGGCGGCGCCGTCAACAACGACGGCGGCGGCGACGGACTCACGGTGCCGAGCCGGCGGGCGCAGGAGGAGGTCATCCGGCTGGCCTGCGAGCGCGCCGGCGTGGAGCCGGGCGACGTCCAGTACGTCGAGCTGCACGGCACCGGCACGAAGGTCGGCGACCCGATCGAGGCCGCCGCCCTCGGTGCCGCCTACGGCCCCGACCATGCGGATGGCGAGTCGCCGCTGCTGGTCGGGTCGGTAAAGACCAACATCGGACACCTCGAAGGCGCCGCCGGGATCGCGGGCCTGGTCAAGGTCGTACTGAGCCTGGAGCAGCGCGTACTGCCGCCCAGCCTGAACTTCGAGACGGCCAACCCGGACATCCCGCTGGACGAGCTGGGGCTGGAGGTCGTACGCGACACCCGCCCGTGGCCGCGCGCCGACCGGCCGCTCGTCGCGGGCGTCAGCTCGTTCGGCATGGGCGGCACGAACTGCCACCTGGTGCTCGGGGAAGCGCCGCGGAGCGAGTACGGGGTTCGGTCGGCGAGCGAGGACACGCCTTGGGTGCTGTCGGCACGCTCCGCCCGAGCCCTCAGCGCCCAGGCCGAGCGACTGCTCGCCCACGTCGGCCCGCCGGTCGGCTCGCCTGCTGGCTCACACATCGGGCCCCATACCGGTGTCGAGGGCGGTGCTGTGGCGCTGGCGTTGTTGCGGAGTCGGGCCGTGTTCGAGCACCGGGCGGTGCTTCTGGGCACCGACCGGCAGGCGGGGTTGGCGGCGCTGGCGGCCGGGCGACTGGACGAGTCCGTGGTCACGGGGTCGGTGGTCACCGGGTCCGTGCCTGGTGGGCGCCGGGTGTTCGTTTTTCCGGGGCAGGGGTCGCAGTGGCCGGAGATGGCTCGTGATCTGCTCGCCGGTTCGCCGGTGTTCGCGGCGCATGCCGAGGCGTGCGCGGGAGCGCTCGAACCGTTCGTCGACTACGCGCTGCTCGACGTGCTGCGTGGGGCGCCGGGCGCGCCCGGTCTCGACCGGGTCGACGTGGTGCAGCCCGCCCTGTGGGCCGTCATGGTGTCGCTCGCCGGCCTGTGGCGCTCGTACGGCGTCGAGCCCGAGATGGTGATCGGCCACTCGCAGGGCGAGATCGCGGCCGCCACCGTCGTCGGCGCGCTGTCCATGCCCGACGCGGCCAGGGTCGTGGCTCTGCGCAGCCGCGCCATCGCCGGGATCGCCGGGCGCGGCGGGATGATGTCGATCGCCGCCCCCTTGGACGTGGTCGAGTCGGCGATCCGCTCGCTGGCGGGGCACGTGTCCATTGCCGCCTACAACGGGCCGAGGTCCGTGGTCGTCTCCGGGCGGCTTGAGGCGCTCGACGACCTGGGGCGGCGGCTCACCGACGACGGGTACCGCACCAGGATCATCCCGGTCGACTACGCCTCGCACTCGGCCGAGGTCGAGGAGATCCGCGACGAGGTGCTGGCGGCGCTGGCACCCGTACGGCCGGTAAGCGCGGGGACGCTGTTCATCTCGACGCTCACCGGCGAGCCGATCGACACGGCCGAACTCGACGCCGACTACTGGTACCGCAGCCTCCGGCAGCCGGTCAGGTTCGCGCAGGCGACCCGGCGGGCGCTCGACCACCAGGGCGGCCTGTTCGTGGAGTGCAGCCCGCATCCGGTGCTCGGGGCCGGGATCGAGGAGACGGCCGAGGAAGCGGACCGTGAAGCCGCGGTCATCGGGACGCTGCGGCGGGGTGAGGGCGGGCTGACGCGATTCCGGCGCTCCCTCGCCGAGGCGTACACGCGAGGAGCCGAGGTCGACTGGACCGGACCCGATCCGGTGGCGGGGGCAGAGCTGGTGGAGCTGCCGACGTACGCGTTCCAGCGCGAACGTCACTGGCCGTCGCTGCCCGCCGACGCCCGGCGCCCCACGGCACAGACGCTCCCGGGGGACACCCGGCGCTCGACGACAAAAACAGGCCCCGCAGGTGGCGGCGCCAGCGGCCATGGCCCCGGTTCGCTGGGTGGCGGGCTTTCGCCGCGTGAGGTGCGTGAGCTGGTGCTGACTGTCCTGGCCGGGCTGCTCGGGTACGAGGACGCGGCCGGTGTGGAGCCGGGCAGGACGTTCAAGGACCTCGGGCTCGAATCGGCCACGGCGGAGGACCTCAGGCACCGGCTGCGGAGCGCGACCGGGCTCCGGCTGCCGACCAGCCTGCTGTTCGACCACCCGACCCCCGATCTGCTGATCGCCCATCTGCGGACGCTCCTCGACGACGGCGGATCCGCAGCGTCGGCCGCCCGCCAGAGCGACTCCGCCACGCCCATGCCTCTCGACGACGCGCCCGCAGACGATCTCGTCGGGGACCCCGGTGGCGGTCTCGTCGGCGGCCTCAACGGTGACCTCGCCGCCGATCCCGACGCGATCGCCATCGTGGCCATGGGATGCCGGTACCCCGGTGGAGCCGACTCGCCCGAGGAGCTGTGGCGGCTGGTCAACACCGGCACCGACGCGATCACCGAGTTCCCCGTCAACCGAGGCTGGGATCTGGACGCGCTGTTCGCGGCCGGGTCCGACCGGTCGGGCACCAGCGACACCAGGTACGGCGGGTTCCTGCACGACGCCGACCGGTTCGACGCCGCGTTCTTCGGCATCAGCCCGCGCGAGGCCACCGCCATGGATCCCCAGCAGCGGTTGCTGATGGAGGTCAGCTGGGAGGCCGTCGAGCGGGCCGGGCTCGACCCGGCGGGGCTGCGCGGGTCGGCCACCGGTGTGTTCGTGGGCGCCATGGCCTCCGACTACGGTCCCCGGCTGCACCAGGCCACGGGGACGGTCGACGGGCACCTGCTGACAGGCACCGCGCTCAGCGTCGCGTCCGGGCGGATCGCGTACGCGCTGGGCCTGCGCGGGCCCGCCATCACCGCCGACACGGCCTGCTCCTCGTCGCTGGTGGCGATCTTCCTGGCTATGCAGGCGCTGCGGCGCGGTGAGTGTTCGCTGGCCCTGGCCGGCGGCGCGACCGTGATGTCCAGCCCGGGGATCTTCGTCGAGTTCAGCCGCCAGTCGGGGCTGGCTCCCGACGGCCGGTGCAAGGCGTTCGCGGCGGGCGCGGACGGTACGGGCTGGGGCGAGGGCGCCGGGATGCTGCTGCTGGAGCGCCTGTCCGACGCGCGCCGCCAGGGGCATCCGGTGCTCGCCGTGATCCGGGGCGGCGCGGTGAACCAGGACGGCGCCAGCAACGGCCTCACCGCACCGAACGGCCAGGCCCAGCAAGAGGTGATCCGGCAGGCGCTGGCCGACGCCGGGCTCGCCGCCGCCGAGGTCGACGCGGTGGAAGCGCACGGCACCGGCACCCGGCTCGGCGACCCGATCGAGGCCGAGTCGATCATCGCCGCGTACGGCGCGGACCGCGACCCCGGACGGCCCGTCTGGCTCGGCTCCCTCAAGTCGAACATCGGCCACACACAGGCCGCGGCCGGAGTCGGCGGCGTCATCAAGATGGTGATGGCGATGCGGCACGGGACGCTGCCGCGCACACTGCACGCCGACGAGCCCACGCCGCACGTGGACTGGAGCGGTGGCGCGGTACGACTCCTCACCGAGCCCGTCGAACTGCCCGACGACCGGCCGACCCGGGCCGCGGTCTCCAGCTTCGGCATCAGCGGCACGAACGCCCATCTGATCCTGGAGCGGGCCCCCAAGACGGGGTACGCGGTCCCGGAGACGGGGCGTGCGGTCCCCGAGTCGGCGTACACGGTTCCCGAGACCGGGCGTGCGGCACCCGAGTCGGCGTACGCGGCCCCTGAGACGGCGCGCGCGGACGCCGAGACGGCCGCGGCGCCGCTGGTTTGGGCGTTGTCCGCGAAATCGGCGGCCGCGCTCGAAGCGCATGCCGCGCGCCTGCGCGACTACGCCACCGACGCCCCCCAAGTCGACCTGGCCGCCGCCGGATACCTGCTGGCCCGCCGGGCCCGGTTCGCGCACCGTGCGGTGGTGGTGGCCGGGGACCGGGACGAGCTGGTGGCGGCCCTGGCGGCGTTGGCCGCGGGCGAGTCGCATGCGGCGGTGACCAGCGGCACGGCGCTGCCGGACATTCGGCCGGTGTTCGTCTTCCCCGGCCAGGGCTCGCAGTGGACAGGCATGGCGGTGGACCTGCTGGACTCCAGTGAGGTGTTCAGCGAGTGGATGACCCGCTGCGACGCCGCGCTCGCCCCGTACACCGGCTGGTCCGTCGTGGCGGCCCTGCGCGCGGGCGAGCTGGTGGGCTCTGAGGTCATCCAGCCGGTGCTGTTCGCGGTGATGGTGTCGCTGGCGGAGGTGTGGCGGTCGCTGGGCGTGGACCCGGCGGCGGTGGTGGGGCACTCGCAGGGGGAGATCGCGGCGGCCTGTGTCGCCGGGGCGCTGACGCTCGACGACGCGGCGAAGGTGGTCGTGCTCCGCAGCCAGGCGCTCGTCAAGCTGGGCGGAACCGGCGGGATGCTCGCCGTGGCGCTGCCCGCCGATGAGGTCCGGTTGGAGCCGTGGGCGGACCGCCTGTGGGTGGCCGTGCGGAGCGGGCCGGCCAGCACGGTGGTCGCCGGGGAACTGGCCGCGCTCGACGAGTTCGCGGCGGCGTGCGGCGAGACGGTCCGCGTACGGAAGATCGGCATCGACTACGCCTCGCACACCCCGCACGTCGAGGTGCTCCGCGACGAACTGCTCGCCAGCCTGGCCGAGGTCGCGCCGCGGCCGACCGACGTGGCCTTCTGCTCGTCCATGGCCGCCGACTTCGTCGAGCCGACCGGGCTGGACGCCGACTACTGGTTCCGCAGTCTTCGCAATCCCGTACGTTTCGAGCAGGCGATCAAGGCGTTCGCCGGAGACGGCGCCCCGCTGTTCATCGAGGCCAGCCCGCATCCGGTGCTGACCGGCCACATCCAGGACACCCTGGCGGCCACGGGCGCCCCCGGCGGCGCCACCGGGACGCTCCGCCGCGACGACGGCGGCCGGCGGCGCCTGCTGCTGGCGGCGGCCCAGGCGTACGTGGCGGGCGCCGACGTGGACTGGGCGGCCGTCGCTCCGGCCCCACACCATCACGTGGATCTGCCGACCTATCCCTTCGAGCACACCAGGTACTGGATCAACGAGAGCCCACGGGCCGGTGGGCCGCGGCACCCGATGCTCGACGCGGTCGTGCCCGTGGCGGGCGACGACGGGTTCCTGCTCACCGGGCGGTTGTCGCGCGGCGCGCTGCCATGGCTGGCCGACCACGCCGTGGACGGCGGCGTACTGCTGCCTGGCACCGCGTTCGTCGAACTGGCCCTGGAGGCCGCCGCGACGGCCGGGTGCGACGAGATCGAGGACCTGACGCTGGAGGCGCCGCTGCCGCTGCCCGAGACGGGCGCGGTCCAGGTACAGCTCGCGGTCGGCGGCGCCGACGCCGAGGGCCGCCGCGACCTCACCGTCTACGGCAGGACGGCGGACGACGACGAGGCCCGATGGACCCGCCACGCCAGCGGCACCCTGACCGCAGGCGCGGTTGGCGCCGGTGAGTGGCTTGCCGTCTGGCCGCCCGTGGACGGTGTCGAGATCGACCTGGACGACGCTTACGAGCGGCTCGCGGAGCGCGGCTACGAGTACGGTCCCGCCTTCCAAGGGCTGCGCGCGGCCTGGCGCGTGGACGGCGACGCGTACGTCGAGGTGGCGCTGCCGGAGCCGATCCGCACGGACGCGGGCCTGTTCACGCTCCACCCAGCCCTGCTGGACGCGGCGCTGCACCTGCTGGTGCTTGAGTCGGCCGAGGACAGCGGGGCGTTGCTGCTGCCGTTCGCGTGGAGCGGGGTGCGGGTGTCCGCGCTCGGCGCCGAGGTGTTGCGGGTACGGATCGCGGCCGGGGACGGCGACCGGGTCTCGCTCGACATCCATGACAGTGCGGGCGACCGCATCGCCGGGGTGGACGCGCTGACCCTGCGCCCGGTGCCGAGGCACGGGGCCGTCACACGCGGCCCGTCCGACGCCGCCTCGTACACGCTCGACTGGATCGACCTGGCGGTGTCCGCGATGGACCCGGCCGAGCAGCGCTGGGCCGTGGTGGGCTACGACGAGTTCGCCGACGAGATCGGCGCGGCGGTGGACGCCCCGCGTTACTACGACCTCGCGTCCCTGACCGAGATGACCGTCGGGGAGATGCCGAGCACCGTCCTGGTGCCGTACCTGCCCGAGGCCGACGCCGACGACGTGCCCTACGGCGTGCGCGACGGCATCTACCAGGCGCTCGACCTGGTGCAGGGCTGGGTGGGGGACGAGCGGTTCGCCGGGTGCCGGATGGTGTTCGTGACCAAGGGTGTGTTCCGGCCCGGGGGAGCGGACGTGGCGGGCGTGGTGGCCGGGCCGGTGTGGGGACTGGTGCGGTCGGCGCAGGCCGAGCATCCCGGGCGGTTCGTGCTGGTGGACGTCGACGCGGCCACCGTCGACTGGGGACTGGTGGCGGCGGCGGTCGCGGCGGGCGAGACACAGTTGGTCGCACGGGATGGAAAGGTCCTCGTCCCGCGCCTGATCCGTCGTACGGCCGACGCCCCCGAGTTGTTCGACGCCGGTACGGGCACCGTACTGGTGACGGGTGGCACCGGCAGTCTCGGCGCCCTGGTGGCGCACCGCCTGGTGGAGCGGCACGGCGCCAAGGACCTCCTGCTGGCCTCCCGCCGCGGCCCCGAAGCGAGTGGCGACCTGGTGGCCCGGCTGGAGGCGCTCGGCGCGCGGGTGACCGTGGCGGCGTGCGACGTGTCGGACCGCGACTCGCTCGCCCGGCTCCTGTCCGGCGTCCCGGCGGAGCGCCCGCTGGTGGCCGTGGTGCACGCGGCGGGCGTACTTGACGACGCCACGGTGGAAGGGCTGTCGGCGCAGCGGCTCGACTCGGTGTTCGCCCCGAAGTCCGACGCCGCCTGGTACCTGCACGAGCTGGCCCCGGAGGTCCCGCTGGTGACGTTCTCCTCCGTGGCGGGCGTGATCGGCAACTCCGGGCAGGCCAACTACGCCGCCGCCAACGTGTTCCTCGACGTACTCGCGGCACACCGGCGCGGCCTCGGCCTGCCCTCCGTGTCGGTGGCCTGGGGCCTGTGGGAGACCGCGGACAGCGGGATGACCGGAGCGCTGTCGGCGGCCGACACGGCCAGGCTGGCCCGGTCGGGCATCGCGCCGCTGACCGCCGAGCAGGGGCTGGAGCTCTTCGACAGCGCGATCACCGCCCCGGCCGAGCTGGTCGTCGCCGCCAGGTGGGACACCGCCGGGCTGCGCGCCAGGGCCGAGGCGGGCGAGCTGCCGCCCGTACTGCGCGGCCTGGTCCGTACGCCCCGCCGGACCGCCGCCGCGAACGCCACAAGTGCCCCCATGCGGGCCGGGGCGGCCGGCATGGCCGAGCGCCTGGCGAAGATGGCGGAGGCCGAGGCCCGCGTCCACCTGGCGGACATGGTCCGCTCGCACGTCGCGGCCGTGCTCGCGCATGGCAGCGCCGGCAACGTGGACATGGACCGGGCCTTCAACGAGCTCGGCTTCGACTCGCTGACCGCGGTGGAGCTGCGCAACCGGCTGAACAGCGACACCGGGCTCCGGCTGCCCGCGACCCTGGTCTTCGACCACCCCACGGTCACGGCGCTGGCCGAGTACCTCTTCCGTACCCTCGCCCCCGCCGCGCCGTCGCCCGAGGACACGCTGCGCGGCGCGGTCGAGCGGGTCGAGTCGATGCTGACCAGCGCGCACGGCGACGCCGAGGCCATCCGCGGCAAGCTCGTCGCCATCGCGCAGAGTGCCGTCACCAGGTTCGGTGCCGGGCTGATGACCAGGTTCGGCGCCGGGTCCAACGGTGCCGCGGAGAAGATCGATTCCGCCTCGGACGAGGAGATCTTCGCGTTGATCGACGACCAAACAATGACGTCTCCTCTGAGGTCCTCTCTGGAAAGGCCCGACCATGGCGACTGAGGAACAGCTGCGCAATTACCTGAAGAGGGTGACCGTCGAGCTCACGGAGACTCGGCAGCGCCTCACCGGGATGGAAGACCGTCGCCACGAGCCCATAGCGATCGTCGGGATGGGATGCCGGTTCCCCGGCGGGGTGGCGGGGCCCGAGGACCTGTGGGAGCTGGTGGCCTCCGGTGCGGACGCGATAGGCGACCTCCCCACCGACCGGGGCTGGGACGAGAACCTCTATGACCCCGACCCGGAGGCCCTCGGCAAGTCGTACACCCGGCAAGGCGGCTTCCTGCCCGACGCCGGCGACTTCGACGCGCCCTTCTTCGGGATGAGCCCGCGCGGCGCGCTGGCCACCGACCCCCAGCACCGGTTGTTCCTGCAGACCTGCTGGGAGGCGTTCGAGCGGGCGGGGATCGACCCGGCCACGCTGCGCGGCAGCCAGACCGGCGTGTACGCGGGCAACATGTACAACGACTACTCCCTGCGCTACACCGGCGGTGCCGTGCCGGAGTCGGTCGAGGGCGTCCTGATGGTCTCCAGCGCCTCCAGCGTGCTGTCCGGGCGGGTCTCGTACACCTTCGGCCTGGAGGGCCCGGCGATCTCGGTCGACACGGCCTGCTCGTCGTCGCTGGTCGCGATGCACCTGGCGGTCCAGGCGCTGCGGCGCGGCGAGTGCGCGCTGGCCCTGGCGGGCGGCGTGACCGTGATGGCCACGGCGGACCCGTTCATCGAGTTCTCGCGGCAGCGCGCGCTGTCGCCGGACGGCCGGTGCAAGTCGTTCTCCTCCTCGGCGGATGGCGCCGCATGGTCGGAGGGCGCCGGCGTACTGGTGCTGGAGCGGCTGTCGGACGCGCGGCGCAACGGCCGCCGGATCCTCGCGCTGATCCGCGGCTCGGCCGTCAACCAGGACGGCGCCAGCAACGGCCTCACCGCCCCGAACGGCCCCTCCCAGGAACGCGTCGTCCAGCAGGCACTGGCCGACGCCCGGCTCGACACGCGGGACGTCGACGCCGTCGAGGCGCACGGCACCGGCACCCGGCTCGGCGACCCCATCGAGGCCCAGGCGCTGCTGTCCACGTACGGCCGCAACCGCGCGGCCGACCGCCCCCTCTGGCTCGGCTCGGTCAAGTCGAACATCGGCCACACCCAGGCCGCCGCCGGCGTCGCCGGGGTGATCAAGATGGTGATGGCGATGCGGCACGGCGTGCTGCCGCCCACCCTGCACGTGGACGAGCCGACCCCGCACGTCGACTGGTCGGCCGGCGGCGTCGAGCTGCTGACCGAGGCCAGGGAGTGGGTCCGCGGCGAGCAACCGCGCCGGTTCGGCGTCTCGTCCTTCGGCATCAGCGGTACGAACGCGCACCTCGTCATCGAGGAGGCCGAGGAGAGCCCGCGTACGGACCAGGAGCCGCCCATCGTCAACGGCCCGCTCGCCTGGGTGATCAGCGCCCGCGGCGGCCGGTCGCTGCGCGCGCAGGCCGCCCGGCTGCACGAGCTTGTAACCTCAGCCGACGCCCCCGAGGCAGTGGACGTGGCTCGGTCGCTGGTCACCGGTAGGTCGCTGTTCGAGCACCGCGTCGTCGTGGTCGGCGAGGACCGGGACGCCCTGGCCGCCCGGCTCGGCGACTTCCTGGCCGGCCACCCGGTGGCCGAGGTGGTCGCGGGCGCCGCCCGGGAGAAGCCCAAGCTCGCCTACCTGTTCACCGGCCAGGGCGGGCAGCGGATCGGCATGGGCCGCGAGCTGGCCGCCGCGTCGCCGGTCTTCGCCGAAGCGCTCGCCGAGGTGTGGGCGGAGCTCGACGAACACCTCGACCGGCCGCTGCGCGAGATCGTGTGGGCCGAGCCCGGCACTCCCGAGGCCGACCTGCTGAACGAGACCCGCTACACCCAGCCGGCGCTGTTCGCCTTCGAGGTGGCCGCCTTCCGGCTGCTCGCGGCGCTCGGCGTGACGCCCGACCACGTCGCCGGGCACTCGGTGGGCGAATACGCGGCCGCGTACGTCGCCGGGGTCTGGTCGCTGGCCGACGCCGCCCGGCTCATCACCGCGCGCGCCCGCCTGATGCAGGAGCTGGACACGCCGGGCGCGATGGTCGCGATCGAGGCGACCGCCGAGGAGGTGGCGCCGACCCTGGCCGGACAGGAACACCTGGTGTCCGTCGCCGCCGTCAACGGACCGGCCGGCGTCGTCGTGTCCGGCGCGGAGGAGCCGTGCCTGGCGGTCGCCGAACACTGGCGCGAGCTCGGCCGGCGGACCAGGCGGCTGGCGGTCAGCCACGCCTTCCACTCGCCGCTGATGGAGCCCATGCTGGCGGACTTCGCCACCGAGCTGGCGGGCGTGGAGTTCCACGAGCCGCGCATCCCGTACGCCCCCAACCTCCCCGACGGCTCCTGGGCCGAGCCCGGCTACTGGGTGGAGCAGATCCGGCGGGCCGTCATGTTCCACGCCACGATCGGCCGGCTCGAAGCGGACGGCGTGGACACGTACCTGGAGGTAGGCCCCGCCGCGGTGCTCTCGGCCATGGCGCATGAGTGCGTCACCGAGGCGGACACTCCGATCCTCGCCCTGCACGGCAAGCGGCTCGCCGAGCCTGAGGCGCTGATCGGCTGCCTGGCTCGGGCGTGTGTGGCGGGGGTGGCGGTCGGCTGGTCCGCGCTGTTCGGCGGCGGGGCGCGGGTGGACCTGCCGACGTACGCGTTCGACCGGGAGCGGTACTGGCTCGCCCCGCCCGCGCGCGCCGCCGACGTGTCGTCGGCCGGGCTGCGCCAGGTCGGTCACCCGCTGCTGGGGGCGGCGGTCGACGTGGCCGACGACGGGGCGATGGTGCTGACTGGGCGGCTGTCGCTGGCCGACGCGCCCTGGCTGGCCGATCACGTGATGCTGGGGGCGGCCGTGCTGCCTGGTGCCGCGCTCGTGGACCTGGTGTTGGAGGCGGGTGGTCAGCTCGGCAGCGATCTGGTCGAGGAGCTGATGTTCGAGGCGCCGCTGGTGCTGCCCGAGCGGGGTGGCGTGGCGGTACAGGTCGTCGTGGGGCGGCCCGAGAGCAGCGATGTGCAGGGTGGCCTCCAGGGTGGAGGATCCCGGTCTGTGCGGATCTACTCGCGGCCGGCCGGAGAGCCGGAGGCCGCGTGGACCTGCCACGCCTCGGGCATGATCGGCGCGGACACGGCCCCCGACGCGAGCGTGCTCGCCTGGGCGACGGCCTGGCCGCCCGCGGGCGCCTCGCCGGTCGCGGTCGAGGGCGCCTATGAGCGGCTGGCCGACGCGGGCTACGACTACGGGCCCGCCTTCCAAGGTTTGCGGGCGGTGTGGCGCCAGGGCGAGGAGCTGTTCGCCGAGGTCGCGCTGGCCGATGACGTGGACGTGGCCGGGTTCGGCCTGCACCCCGCGCTCTTCGACGCGATGTTCCACCCGATGCTGATCGCCGATCCGAGTGACGAGCTGCGGCTGCCGTTCGAGTTCCGCGGCGTGCGGCTGCCCGCCGCCGGGGCCAGGGCGCTCCGGCTCCGCCTGTCGCGGTCCGGCCCCGCCATCGAGGCCGCCGACGCCGCTGGCCGGCCGGTCTTCTCGATGGAGTCGCTGCGGGTACGTACGGTCCCGGCGGCGGCGCTGTCCGGTACGACCGGCGGCCGCACGGACCCCGTGCCGCACGGCGTCGACTGGACCGAGGTCACGGTCGAGCCGGTCAACGACGGCGCCCGGTGGGTCTCGGCCGGGGAACCGGCGCCGGGGCTGGATGCGTACCCGGATCTCGGCGCGTTCGGTGCCGGGCAGGACGGGGCCGGTGCCGGGGAGCCGGTGCCGGACGTCGTGGTCGTTTCCCTCGCGGCGGCTCCGGGAGCGCCGGTGCCTGTCGCGGTGCGTGAGCTGACCGGGCGGGTGCTCGGGCTGGTGCGGCAGTGGGTGACCGAGGAGCGGTTCGCCGGCAGCAGGCTGGTGTTCGCGACTCACGGAGTCTTCGACCCCGCCGGTGGCGGGGCCGGGAGTGTGGTGGCCGCGGCGGCGTGGGGGCTGGTGCGGTCGGCGCAGGCCGAGCATCCGGACCGGTTCGTGCTGGCGGACGTGGAGGCGGACTTCTCCGCCTGGAAGCTGGTGGCCGCCGCCGTCGCGGCGGGTGAGTCGCAGCTGGCCGTACGCGAGGGGAAGGTGCTCGTCCCGCGCCTGGCGCGCAGGGAGATCGGCTCCGCCGCCCCGGACATGGGCCTTTCCCAGGGCACTGTGCTGGTCACCGGGGGGACGGGCGGTCTCGGTGCGCTGGTCGCGCGGCGGTTGGTGGAGCGGCACAGCGTGACGGACCTGCTGCTGGTCTCGCGGCGCGGACCCGAGGCGCCAGGGGCAGGCGAGTTGGTGTCGACCCTGACGGGCCTCGGGGCGCGGGTCGCGGTGGCCGCGTGCGACGTGTCCGATCGCGACGCTCTGGCCGTACTGCTGGCCTCGATCCCCGAGGACCGCCCGCTGACCGGCGTCGTACACACCGCGGGCGTGCTGGACGACGCGACGGTCGAGGGGCTGTCGGAGCGGAAGCTGGAGACGGTGTTCGCCCCCAAGGCGGACGCGGCGTGGCACCTGCACGAGCTGACCAGGGACGTCCCGCTGACCTCGTTCGTGCTGTTCTCGTCGCTGGCGGGCGTGCTGGGCAACGCCGGGCAGGCCAACTACGCGTCGGCGAACGTGTTCCTGGACGCCCTGGCGGCGCACCGGCGCGGGCTCGGTCTGCCCGCCGTGTCCGTGGCCTGGGGCCTATGGGACACCGGCTCGGGCATGGGCGGCACGCTCTCGGCGGCCGACACGGCCAGGCTGGCCCGCTCCGGTATCGCGCCGCTGAGTGTCGAGCAGGGCTTGGAGCTGTTCGACGGCGCGCTCGAAGCGCCCGAGCCGCTGGTCGTCGCGACCAGGTGGGAGGCGGCCGGGCTCAGGGCCAGGGCCGAGGCGGGTGACCTGCCGTCGATGCTGCGCGGCCTGGTCCGCGCGCCACGCAGGACGGCCGGCGCCGCGCCGGGCACAACGGGCGGAGCGGGCGCGCTGACGGAGCGGCTGGCCGGTCTGACCGAGGCCAACGCCCGGCGGCAGGTCACCGACCTGGTACGCGGGCACGTGGCCGCCGTCCTGGCGCACGGCAGCGCGGACGCCGTCGACGTGGACCGGGCCTTCAACGAGCTGGGCTTCGACTCGCTGACCGCCGTCGAGCTGCGCAACCGGCTCAACGCCGACACCGGGCTGCGGCTGCCCGCGACCCTGGTCTTCGACCACCCCACGGTCACCTCGCTGGCCGAACACCTCTACAAGACGCTCGCCCCCGCCGCGCCGTCACCCGAGGACACGCTGCGCGGCGCGCTCGAACGGGTCGAGACCATGCTCACGAGCGCCAACGGCGACGCCGAGGCCATCCGCGGCAAGCTCGTCACCATCCTGCAGAGCGCCCTGACCAGGCTCGGCGCCGGTCCGAACGGCGGGGACGGCGTGGTGGAGAAGATCGACTCCGCCTCCGATGAAGAGATCTTCGCACTGATCGACAACGCACTCTAGATCACCGGTACCTGCGAAAGGCGACAGATGTCGACCGAGGACAAGCTTCGCGACTACCTCAAGCGCGTGACCGTCGAACTGACCCAGACACGCCGCCGCCTCGCCGAGATCGAAGACCGTCGCCACGAGCCCATCGCGATCATCGGGATGGCCTGCCGTTACCCCGGCGGCGTGGCCGGACCCGAGGATCTGTGGGAGGTGGTGTCCTCGGGCGTGGACGCGATCGGCGAGTTCCCCGCCGACCGTGGCTGGGACCTCGACGGTCTGTACGACCCGGCCCCCGACGCGTTCGGCAAGTCGTACACGCGGCACGGCGGCTTCTTGTACGACGCCGGCGACTTCGACGCGCCCTTCTTCGGGATGAGCCCGCGCGGCGCGCTGGCCACCGACCCGCAGCACCGGCTGTTCCTGGAGGTGAGCTGGGAGGCGTTCGAGCGGGCCGGCCTCGACCCGGACGCACTGCGCGGCAGCAGGACCGGGGTCTACGCGGGGACCATGTACGAGTACTACGCCGACCGCTACCTCGGGGCCATCCCCGAGTCCGTCGAGGGTACGCTGCTCACCTCCAGCACGCCGAGCGTCCTGTCGGGCCGGGTGGCGTACACCTTTGGGCTGGAGGGCCCGGCCGTCACCCTGGACACCGCGTGCTCGTCGTCGCTGGTCACCGTACACCTGGCGGTCCAGGCCCTGAGGCGCGGCGAATGCGCCCTGGCGCTGGCCGGTGGCGTGACGGTGATGGCGGCGCCGGACCCGTTCGTGGAGTTCTCGCGGCAGCAGGCCCTGTCGCCCGACGGCCGGTGCAAGGCGTTCTCGGCCGCCGCCGACGGCGCCGCCTGGGCCGAGGGCGCGGGTGTGATCCTGCTGGAACGGCTGTCGGACGCGCAGCGCGACGGCCGCCGGATCCTCGCGGTGATCCGCGGCTCGGCCGTCAACCAGGACGGCGCCAGCAACGGCCTGACGGCGCCGAGCGGTCCGGCGCAGCGGGAGGTGTACCGGCAGGCGCTGGCCGACGCCCGGCTCGAACCCCGCGACGTGGACGCCGTGGAGGCCCACGGCACCGGCACCCGGCTCGGCGACCCGATCGAGGCCGAGTCGATCATCGCCGCCTACGGGCAGGACCGGCCGGCGGACCGCCCGCTGCGGCTCGGCTCGGTGAAGTCGAACATCGGCCACACCCAGGCAGCCGCCGGCGTCGCCGGGGTGATCAAGATGGTGAAGGCGCTGGAACACCGGACCCTGCCGGCCACCCTGCACGTGGACGAGCCGACGCCGCACGCGGACTGGTCGGCCGGGGCCGTGGAACTGCTGACGGAGGCTGTGGCCTGGCCGGTCTCGGACCGGCCGATGCGGGCCGCGGTCTCGGGGTTCGGCATCAGCGGGACCAACGCTCATGTGATCTTGGAGCAGGCGCCGGAGGTGGTGCCCGAACCTGTGACGGTGGATGGCCCGCTGGTGTGGGTGTTGTCCGCCAAGACGGAAATGTCGCTACATGCGCAGGCGGGCCGTTTGCGGACGTACGCGGCCACCGCGGCAGATGAGGATCTGGCCGTCGCGGGAGCCGTACTCGCTCGGCGGGCGCGGTTCGCGCACCGCGCGGTCGTTGTGGCCGCGGACCGGGATGAGCTGGTGGCGGGCTTGGCGGCGTTGGCGGCGGGTGAGTCGCATGCGGCGGTGAGCAGTGGTGCGGCGCTGGCTGATGTGCGGCCGGTGTTCGTGTTCCCGGGTCAGGGTTCGCAGTGGACGGGCATGGCGGTGGACCTGCTGGACTCCAGTGAGGTGTTCCGGGAGTGGATGAGCCGGTGCGATGCCGCGCTCGCCCCGTACACGGGCTGGTCTGTGGTGGCGGCTCTGCGTGCGGGTGAGTTGGTGGGCTCTGAGGTCATTCAGCCGGCGTTGTTCGCGGTGATGGTGTCGCTGGCGGAGGTGTGGCGGTCGCTGGGTGTGGATCCGGCGGCGGTGGTGGGGCACTCGCAGGGGGAGATCGCGGCGGCCTGTGTCGCCGGGGCGCTGACGCTCGACGACGCGGCCAGGATCGTGGCGCTGCGCAGCCAGGCCGTGGTGCGCGGGCTGGCCGCCACGGGCGGGATGCTCGCGGTGGCGCTGCCCGCCGAAGAGGTACGGCTGGAGCCGTGGGCGGACCGCCTGTGGACAGCCGTGCACAGCGGGCCCGCGGGCACGGTCGTGGCGGGAGACGTGGACGCGCTCGACGAGTTCGCGGCGGCGTGGGGTGAGACGGTCCGGGTGCGCAGGATCGCCGTCGACTACGCCTCGCACACCCCGCACGTGGAAGTGCTGCGCGAGGAGTTGCTCGCCACGCTGGCCGGGATCGCGCCGCAGGCGACGGACGTGGCCTTCTGCTCGTCCATGGCCGGCACCTTCGTCGAGCCGACCGAGCTGGACGCCTCCTACTGGTACGACAATCTGCGCAACCCCGTCCTCTTCCGCGAGTCCATCGGGGCGTTCGCGTCGTTCGGTACGCCGCTGTTCGTCGAGGTCAGCCCGCATCCCGTGCTGGGCGGCGACATCGAGGACATCTGCCATGAAGCGGGCATGACCGCCGGGGTCTGCGGGTCGCTGCGTCGTGGTGCCGGTGACTGGCGCCGATTCCTGGCCGCGCTGGCGCAGGCGTGGGTGCTCGGGGCCGAGGTCGAGTGGCGGGCGGTGCTGGCCGACGTGCCGTACCGGCAGGTGGACGTGCCGACCTATGCCTTCGACCGGCGTACGTACTGGCTCAAGACCGCCGAGCGGCGCGCGCAGCACGCGGGCGGCGCGGGGATCGGCGGCTCGCGGCATCCGCTGCTGACCGCCGTCGTCCCGGTGGCCGACGACGGGTTCCTGCTCACCGGCCGGCTGTCGGCGGCTGTACTGCCGTGGCTCGCCGACCACTCGGTCTCCGGGAGCGTGCTGCTGCCCGGGGCCGCGTTCGTCGAGTTGGCGCTGGAGGGTGCCGCGGTCGCGGGCTGCGACCTGCTGGAGGAGCTCACGCTGGAGGCGCCGCTGGTCCTGCCCGCGACGGGTGAGGTCGGGCTGCAGATCACGGTGAGTCCGTCCGACGCCGCCGGGCGGCGTGCGCTGACCGTCTTCTCTGCCTTGCCGGACTCCGAGTGGGTACGTCATGCGTCGGGCACGCTCCTCGAAACGTGCGTTTCCGCTGGAGAGTTCGGCTGGGCCACGGCCTGGCCGCCCGCGGGCGGGTCGCCGGTGAACGTCGACGGCGGGTACGAGCGGCTGGCGGACTCCGGTTACGAGTACGGTCCGGCGTTCCAGGGCGTGCGGGCGGTGTGGCGGCGTGACGAGGAGCTGTTCGCGGAGGTCGTGGCGCCCGACGGGGTGGAGCTCGACGGGTACGGGATGCACCCGGCGGTGCTCGACGCGGCGTTCCACCCGTTGCTGCTCGCGGGCTCCGGTTCCGGCTCCGGGGAGCTGCGGCTGCCGTTCGTGTTCCGGGGAGTGCGGCTGGGTGTGCCGGGGGCCTCGGTGCTGCGGGTACGGCTGGCGTGGGCGGGCGATGACGCCGTGGTGGAGGCGGCCGACGTCTCCGGCCGGGCGGTGCTGTCGATCGAGTCGCTGCGGGCCAGGGCGGTACCGGTCGAGCCGTCGGCCTCGATGGGCGCGGTCCCGCAGGGGCTCGACTGGGTGAAGGTGCCCGCGGAACTCGGCGGCCCTTCATCGAAGGACGGTGGCTCGCGCTGGGCCTGGCTGGACGACGAGGGTGCGGCGTTGGAGGCGGACTTCGTCGCGGTGCGCTGCTCGGTTGCCGCCCCGAGCGTGACCGCCGGGGCGCGGGAGTTGTTCGGCCGGGTGCTGGATCTGCTGCGGAGCTGGCCGGCCGACGCGCGGGCCCGGCTGGTGTTCGTCACCCAGGGTGTCCTGGCCACGGATCGTGTCGACGCCGCGGCCGTGGCCGCCGGGGTCGTCTGGGGTCTCGTCCGGTCGGCGCAGGCCGAGCAGCCGGGGCGGTTCGCGCTGGTGGACGTGGAAGAGGGTGCCACGGACTGGGACCTGGTGGCGGCGGCGATCGACGCCGGTGAGCCGCAGCTGGCGATACGCGACGGAGTGCCACTGGCGCCCCGCCTGACCCGCCGCCCGGCCGCATCGTCCGCCCATGGCACGGACACGACCCATGGCACGGACACGACCGGCGCGCACACGACCCATGGCGCGGACACGACCCACGGCGCGGGCGTGACCTCTCCTCAAGGCGCGACCACGGCCTCTCCCCAGGGCACAGTGCTGGTGACCGGCGGGATCGGTGGGTTGGGCGCGCTTGTCGCGCGGCGGCTAGTGGAGCGGCACGGGGTCCGGGACCTGCTGCTGGTCTCGCGGCGCGGCCCCGAGGCGCCGGGGGCAGGCGAGCTGGCGTCGAGCCTGGAGGACCTCGGGGCGCGGGTCACGGTGACCGCCTGCGACGTGTCCGACCGCGACGCTCTGGCCGTACTGCTGGCCTCGATCCCCGAGGACCGGCCACTCACCAGCGTGGTGCACACCGCCGGAGTCCTGGACGACGCCACCCTGGAGGGGCTGTCGGAGCGGAAGCTGGAGGTGGTGTTCGCGCCGAAGGCGGACGCGGCGTGGCACCTGCACGAGCTGACTCGTGGCCTGCCGCTGACCTCGTTCGTGGTGTTCTCGTCGCTGGCGGGCGTGCTGGGCAATGCCGGGCAGGGCAACTACGCCGCCGCGAACGCGTTCCTCGACGTGCTGGCCGCGCACCGGCGCGGGCTCGGACTGCCCGCGGTGTCGGTGGCTTGGGGGCTGTGGGACACCGGCTCGGACATGACCGGTGCGCTGACGGCGGCCGACACCGCCCGCCTGGCCCGCGCGGGCGTCGCGCCGCTGAGCGTGGCGGAGGGGCTGGAGCTGTTCGACGCGGCGCTCGGCGGTGAGGAGGCCCTTGTCGTCGCCTCCGGCTGGGACGCTCCCGGGCTGCGGGCCAGGGCCGCGGCGGGTGACCTGCCGCCCCTGCTGCGGGGACTGGTTCGCGCGCCGCGCCGTACCGGATCCGGGCAGCACGCGGGCAATCCCGGGCTGGCGGCCCGGCTGCCCAGCCTGTCCGAGACCGACGCCCGCCGGCTGATCACCGACGTCATCCGCGCGCACGTCGCCGCCGTACTCGCGCACGACAGCGTGGACGCGGTCGACGTCGGCAGCGCGTTCAACACGCTCGGCTTCGACTCGCTGACCGCCGTCGAGCTGCGCAACCGGCTCAACTCCGATACGGGGCTGCGGCTGCCCGCGACCCTGGTCTTCGACCACCCGACCGTCACGACGCTGGCCGACTACCTGTTCAGGAAGCTCGCCCCGGCCGCCCCCTCGGCGGAGGACACGCTGCGCGGCGCGCTGGAACGCGTCGACTCGATACTCGCCCGCGCCAACGGCGACGCCGAGCGCATCCGCGGCAAGCTCATCCCGATTCTGCAGAGTGCCCTGGCCAGGCTCGGAGCCGATCCCGACGGCATGAACGGCGCGGCGGAGAAGATCGACTCCGCGACCGATGAAGAGATCTTCGCGCTCATCGACAACGACTTCTGACCATGACTCTCGTTACCGGAAAGGCTCGTCCGATGGCGACCGAGGACAAACTTCGCGACTATCTCAAGCGCGTGACCGTCGAACTGACCCAGACGCGCCGCCGCCTCGCCGAGGCCGAAGATCGTCAGCACGAGCCCATCGCGATCGTCGGGATGGCGTGCCGCTACCCCGGCGGCGGCGACACGGTCGAAGGTTTCTGGAACCTGCTGTGCGACGGCGGCAGCGCGGTCACCGAGGTGCCGTCCTCCCGGTGGGACATCGACGACTACTACGACCCCGACCCGCGTACCCCCGGCGGCATGTACACCAGATACGGCTCCTTCCTGCCGGACATCGCCGGCTGGGACGCCGAGTTCTTCGGTCTTTCGCCGCGCGAGGCCCTGCGGATGGACCCGACGCAGCGCCTCCTGCTCGAACTGGCCTGGGAGGGCCTGGAGGACGCGGGCGCGCCGCCGTCGCGCCTGTCGGGCAGCCGTACCGGCGTGATGGTCGGCTACATGGACAGCCTCCAGTACGGCAGGCTCCAGCTCGAACGGCACGGCGCGGAGGCGCTCGCGGACCCGTACCTGGGCCAGGGCTCGTCCATGAGCGTCGCGGCCGGGCGCATCGCGTACCTGCTCAACCTGTGCGGCCCCACCATGGCCATCGACACGGCGTGCTCGTCCTCGCTGATCGCGGTCCACCTCGCGGCGGAGGCGCTGCGGCGCGGCGAATGCGACCTCGCGATCGCTGCCGGGGCGTCTATGACGTTCCACCCGAGCACCTTCATCCAGGCGTGCGCGGCGTCGATGCTGTGCGCGGACGGGAAGTGCAAGACGTTCGACGCGAGCGCCGACGGCTACGTCATGGGCGAGGGCGGGGGCGTCGTGGTGCTGGAGCCGCTGTCCAAGGCGATCCAGAACGGCCGGCGCATCCGCGCGGTGATCCGCGGCTCGGCCGTCAACCAGGATGGCCGCAGCAACGGTCTCACCGCCCCGAGCCGGAGCGCCCAGGCCGACGTGATCGGCCGCGCCCTGGACGCCGCGCGGGTCACCCCCGAGGACATCTCGTACGTGGAGGCGCACGGCTCGGGCACCCACCTGGGGGACGCCATCGAGCTGTCGGCCCTGCACGACGTCTTCGGCCGGCGCCCCGGCACTCGACCGCTGCGGGTCGGCGCGGTGAAGACCAACATCGGCCACACCCAGGCGGCGGCCGGGGTGGCCGGACTGATCAAGACGGTCCTGGTGCTGGAGAACGAACTGATCCCACCGAACCTGCACCTGTCGCAACCGGCGGCGGCGATCCCGGAGGACGGGACGGTAGTGCCGATGGCCGGGACACCACAGGCGTTCACGGGGCCGGGGCCGCGGCTGGCGGGGGTGAGCTCGTTCGGCTGGTCGGGCACGAACGCCCACGTCATCCTGGAATCCGCCCCCGAGCCCGGCGATTCCCAGAGGTCGTCCAACCACCTGCCGGAAGCCACCGTCGCCGGGCACGGCGTTGCTCGGGCACTGGTGCTGCCCGTGTCGGCGGCCAGTGACGCCGCCCTGCGAGAGCACGCCGGGCGCCTGTCCGCGGCGTTGGCGGCCCGGCCGGACACGGCCCGGTCGGCAGCGGCCCTGGCCGCCGTGGCTCGCACGCTGCAGGCCGGTCGCGCCGAGCATGATCACCGGCGCGCCCTGGTCTGCGCCGACCTCCCGGACGCCGTACGCCTGCTGGGCCGCGTCGCCACCGAGGGCGGGGTGCACCGGGTGAAGGGCCGTCCCCGGGTCGCGTTCCTGCTGCCCGGCGTCGGCGACCAGTACGTCGGCCTCGGCAGGGAGCTGTACCGCACCGAGCCCGTCTACGCCGAGGCGGTAGACCGCTGCGTCGAGCTGGCCGCCGACCGGTGCGGCGTGGACCTGCGCCCCCTGTTCGGCCCCGCCGACGACCGGAGCGACGATGCGAAGCCCGCCGCCGACCAGGCACGGCCCTCGGGAGTGGACCCGTCACGGCCATCGGGCGGGGACCCGGCTCGGCCTGCGGGCCTGGACCGGGCGCGGCCCTCGGACGGGGACCTCGTGGCGCTGCTGGGTCGTGACGGTTCTGGGCAGGACCGGGCCGACGACCCGCTCAGCCACGCCGAGATCGCGCACCCGTTCCTCTTCACCGTCGAGTACGCGCTCGCCCGGCTCCTGTCCCACTGGGGCGTCACCCCGGACCTGCTCATCGGCTACAGCCTCGGCGAGTACGTGGCGGCCTGCCTCGGCGGCGTGTTCACCCTCGAGGACGCCCTGTACGTGGTGGCCGAACGAGCCCGCCTGATCGCCGCCGCCCCGCCGGGCCGCATGGTCGCCGTCGCCGCAGGCGAGGACCGCGTGCGGGAACTGCTTGTCGGCGCCGAGGCCGAGGTGGACGTCGCGGCGCTCAACGGGCCTTCGATGACCGTGCTCAGCGGGCGCCCCGAGGACATCGAGGCCCTGACCCGGCGCCTCACCGCCGAGGGCATCGCCTGTCGGCCGCTGCGGTCCGCGCACGCGTTCCACTCGTCGCTGCTCCAGCCCGCCCGCGAGAAGCTGGCCGCGCTGCTCGACTCCGTGCCGCGCCAGGCACCGGCCACCACCATCGTGTCCAACCTCACCGGCGTCGCGCTGACGGCCGAGCAGGCCACCAGCTCCCAGTACTGGGCCGATCAGCTGGTCAGCCCGGTCCGGTTCGCCGACGCCGTACGGCACTGCGTCTCGCAGGGAGTGGACGTATTCGTCGAGCTCGGCCCCGGTCAGACCCTCGGTGGGCTGGTCCGGCAGAACCTGTCCGACCGGCCGGCCACCGTACTCGGCACCCTGCCGCCGCTGTGGACGGCCGGGGAACGGCGGGACGCGCGGTCCGAGCTGCTGGAGGCGTGCGGGCGGCTGTGGGAGCTGGGCGTCACGCTGAACTGGGAGCCCACCCGCCCCACCGGCGCCCGCCTCGTCGACCTGCCCGCCTACCCGTTCCAGCGCACCCGCTTCTGGCCGGACCAGGGCCGGGACGTCCCCCGAACCGACCGGCCCGCCAAACCGGCCGACTTCGCCTTCGCCCCGATCTGGCAGCAGGACACCACCCGCCCCACCCCGACGCACCTCGCCTCCCGCCCTGGCCCGGTGCACCTCGCCTCTGGCGACGGCCGTCCTGGGGGCGTCGCACCTGCTGTACGGCTCAGTGGGCCGTTGGTGGTGTTCGCCGACTCAGCGGGGGTCGGTGCCGCGCTCGCCGAGTCGGTCGCAGCAGCAGGGACCCAGGTGATCGAGGTCGTCGCCGGGACCGGGCTGCGGCAGGACGGTCGCCGTATCGTCATCGATCCCGCTGTGCCCGAGCACTACGCCCAGGTGTTCGCCGCCGTCACCGAGCCGGGGCCGGTGCATGTGGTCCATCTGTGGAGCCGGCTCGCCACGGCCACCACCCCGGTGTACGCCAGCGACGCGGAGCTGCGGGCGGCCATCGGGTACGGGTTCGACAGCCTGCTGCTGGCCGTACAGGCGCTGGGTGAGCTGCCCGCGCGCCAGGGGGTACGACTGCTGACGGTGACCCAAGGGGCCGCCGAGATCCTGGGCGGCGACGCCCTCGCGCCGTACCGGGCCGTGGCACACGGGCTCGGGCGGGCGGCGCACCACGAGTACACCGGACTGACCTGGAGCGGTGTCGACCTCGACCCGGAGGACGACGCGCAGGCGGCCGGGCAGCTCGTCCACGAGCTGCTCAGGGAGCCCGACGAGGCGCACGACCGGCTGACCGGCTGGCGGCGCGGCCGTCGCTGGGTGAAGAGCTGGGGCGAGGTCCCGGACCAGGGTGAGCCGATCGGGAGCCCGTGGCGGGCCGACGGCGTCTACCTGATCACCGGTGGTGCCCGGGGACTCGGCATGGGGCTGGCCAAGCACCTGGTGCGAGCCGGAGTACGGCGGCTCGCCCTCGTAGGCCGTACCCCCCTGAACGCCACCCCGCACGGCGGCTCCCAAGCCGCTCCGCACGGCAGCCCGGACGCCGCACCACACGGCGGCCCGCCTGAGGCTGGGGCGGGAGCCGGTGCGCCGGACGTGCCCGAGCCGGGCGGGAAGGTGGCGCGGAGTCTGGCAGACGTTGCCGAGCTGGAGGCAGCCGGAGCCGAGGTGTTGTTGCTGACCGCCGACGCCGGTGTCCCCGACGAGCTGCGGCGGGCGCTACGCCAGTGCCGGGAGCACTTCGGCACGCTCACCGGTGTGGTCCACGCGGCCGGCGTACCGGCGGGTGGGATGGTGCAGCGGCGGACCGTGGCCGAGGCGGGGGCGGTGCTCGCGCCCAAGGTCCTGGCGATGGGACCCCTCGCCGAGCTGGTCGGCCCGGACACCCCTGCCGAGGAGCGGCCCGAGCTGCTGGTCCTGTACTCCTCCGCCGTGACCGCGTTCGGCGGCATCGGCGAGGGCGACTACTGCGCCGCCAACACCGTGCTCGACGCGTACGGCGAGGCGCTGGCCGCCACCGCGCCGTCCACCAGGGTGGTGTCGGTCGCCTGGGGCCCGTGGCAGCACGACGACTGGCAGGCCGACTCCCTCAAGGGCGCCTCCAGCCTCGCCCAGCGGGTGACCGCCTACCGGGAGAGGTACGGGTTCGCCGAGGAGGCGGGCTGCGCGTTCCTCGACCGGATCGTGACCGGCGGCCACGACAGCGTCCTGGCCGCGCGCCAGCCGTTGCGGGACGTCCTGCGCGACTGGTCGTCCATGATCGACCTCGACGCCCTGGTCGGCGCGGCGTCGGCGCCTCGTGGGGAGCGGTTCCCGCGGCCGCTGCTGCGGACCGAGTACGTGGCGCCCAGGACCGAGACCGAGACCAAGATCGCCGACCTGTGGGGCGCCTATCTGGGCATCGAGCAGGTCGGCGTGTACGACCCGTTCTTCGACCTCGGAGGCAACTCCCTGGTCGGCATGGCCATGGTGCTCGCCATCGAGAAGGAGCTCGGCGTGGCCATCGCGCCCGCGGTGCTGTTCGAGCACCCGACGGTCGCGGAGTTCGCGACCGCGCTGGAGCGGTCGGACGACGGCTCCGCACGGCAGGCACTCACCACCAGCTCGGCTCGGGGGCAGCGACGGCGCCGGGCCCGTTCCGGGGGCGGACGGAAATGAAGCCCGACTTGAGCTTGAGTCCCGAGATAAGGACCGTTGACGTGACTGATGAGCTGGCCGGCGAGGTCTCCGGCAATGACATTGCGATAGTCGGGATGTCGGGGCGGTTCCCCGGCGCCGCCGATGTGGCCGGATTGTGGGCGAACATCCGTGATGGCCGTTCCGGCATCACCCGGTTCACCGATGACGAGTTGCGGGCCGCCGGAGTGCCCGAGGACCTGTTGGCCGATCCCGGGTACGTGAAGGCCGGGGCGGTGATCGACGGCGTCGAGCTGTTCGACGCGGGCTTCTTCGGGTTCAGCCCGAAGGAGGCGCAGATCCTCGACCCGCAGCACCGGTTGTTCCTGGAGCACAGCTGGGAGGCACTGGAGGACGCCGGGTGCGACCCCACCCGCTTCGACGGCGCGATCGGCGTCTTCGGCGGGTCCGGCTGGAGCTCGTACCTGCAGCACAACCTCATGCCGAACGACATCGCCGCCACCATGGGCGAGCTGGCCCTCGGCCTGGCCAACGACAAGGACTCGCTGACCCTGCGCGTGGCCCACACCCTGGGTCTGTCGGGCCCGAGCTACGCGGTGCAGAGCTATTGCTCCACGTCGCTCGTCGCGGTCTGCGCGGCGGCCTCCAGCCTGGCCGGGTTCGAGTGCGACCTGGCGCTGGCGGGCGGCGTCGCGGTCAACGTTCCGCACCGGGTCGGCTACCTGTACCAGCAGGGCGGCATCGCGCCGCCCGACGGCGAGTGCCGGGCCTTCGACGCGGGCGGCCTGGGCAGCCCGCTCGGCAGCGGCGTCGGCGTGGTGGCGCTGCGTCGGCTGGAGGACGCGCTGGCCGCCGGTGACCAGATCTACGCCGTCATCCGGGGCTGGGCCGTCAACAACGACGCTGGTAGGAAGGTGGGCTTCACCGCTCCCGGCGTACAGGGCCAGGCCGCCGTCATGGCCGAGGCGCTCGCCAGTGCCGGGCTGATGCCCGCCGACATCGACTACGTCGAGGCGCACGGCACCGGCACCGCGCTCGGTGACGCGGCCGAGCTGGCGGCGCTGCAGCAGGTGTTCCACGACGAGTCGTGCCTGATCGGCTCCGTCAAGACGAACCTCGGCCACCTCGACCGGGCGGCCGGCGTCACCAGCCTCATCAAGACCGCCCTCGCCCTACGCCACGACGAGATCCCGCCCACTCGCAACCTCACCGAGCCCAACCCGCAGCTCAGCGCCGGTGAGGCCGAGCTGGAGGTGGTCACCAGGCTCATCGCCTGGCCGCGCAGGCCCGGCCGGACCCGGCGGGCGGGGGTGAGCGCGTTCGGCATCGGCGGGACCAACGCGCACGTGGTGCTGGAAGAGGCGCCCGCTGTTCCGGTGCCCTCCGTTCCGGTTTCGGCCGCGGCGTCGCGTCCGGAACTGCTGGTGTGGTCCGCGCGGTCCGCCGCCGCGGCCGACGCCATGACCGAACGCCTCGCCGACCACCTCACGTCCGCCGCGGCCGACGCGACGACCGGCCATCTCGCGGGAGCCTCCGACACCCCTCACCTGCCCGACGTCGCCCACACGCTGCAGTCCGGGCGGCAGGTCTTCGGGCATCGCCGGATGCTGGTCGCCGCCACCGTGGACGAGGCCGTCGCCGGGCTGCGCGACGCCGGGGCGCTGGCCCGCGCGGACAGCCGCGCGGACCGGCCCGTCGCGTTCCTCATCGCGGGCACCGGCGAGCAGTACCCGGGCCTGGCCGCCGAGCTATACGAGACCGAGCCGGTCTTCCGGCAGACGCTCGACGAGTGCCGGGCCACGCTCCGCGACCACCTCGGTGGGGTCGACCCGCTCGCCGAGCTGCTGCTCCCCAGGCAGCCCGGCCAGGCCGCCGGGCTCGACCGGCTGCTCGGGCGGGAGGCGGCGCCGGTCGACACCATGCCCACGGCGGTGTTGCAGCCCGCCCTGTTCGCGGTCGAATACGCCCTGGCCCAGCTCGTACGCTCCTGGGGCATCGAACCGGCACTGCTGGCCGGCTACAGCCTCGGCGAGTACGTGGCCGCCTGCCTGGCGGGCGTCCTCACCCTGGACTCGGCGCTGGCGCTGGTCGCCTACCGCGCGCGGCTGATCGACGCGCTCCCGGCCGGCGCGATGAGCGCCGTGCCGCTGGCCGCCGACGACCTGCGGACCCGGCTGGAGCGGGCGGGCATCGCCGACGTGGACGTGGCCGCGGTCAACGGCCCTGAACTCACCGTGCTCGCCGGCCCGCCCGCCGCGATGGAGGCGGCCAGGGAGTTCCTGGCGGGCGAGTCGGTGCCGTGCCGGCCGCTGGCCACCAGCCACGCGTTCCACTCGCGCATGATGGAGCCGGTACGCGACGAGCTGACCCGCTGGATCGCCACCCACATCACGCTCGAAGAGCCGCGCATCCCGTACGTCTCGAACGTCACCGGCGCCCTCATCACCGCCTCCGAGGCGACCGACCCCGGCTACTGGGCGCGGCACATGTGCGGGCCCGTGCTGTTCGACGCCGTGCTCGGCACGCTGCTCGAACAGGGGGAACTCGCGCTGCTGGAGATCGGCCCCGGACAGTCGCTCGGGGCGATGGCCCGTGGTCACCGCGACTGCCCCCGGGACCGCTGGCCGCTGGTGGTCTCCACGCTCCCCGCCGCCGCCGACCCCCGCCCGGCCGGCACCGTGCTGGCAGAGGGCCTGGGGCGGTTGTGGCTGGCGGGCGTGCCGGTCGACTGGGCCGGATACCGGCAGGATCGTCCGGTACGCAAGGTGGGGCTGCCCAGCTACCCGTTCCAGCGGGAGCGCTACTGGATCGACCCGCCCCGCCACCAGGCCAGGCCCGCCCCGGTCGCCGCCGCTCTGGCTCCCCCTCCTGAGGAGGCGGCTCCGCACGTCCAGCTCATGGTCCCGCGCTGGATCGCGGCCGACGTACCGGCTGCTCCCATCGCCTCGAGTGCGGCCGGGCGCTGGGTGGTGCTCGCCGACTCCGGCGGGGTCGCCGACGCGGTCGTCGAGTCGCTGGGCTCCGACGGCGCCGAGATCGTGCTGGTACGGCCGGGCGGCGCGTTCGCCGAGATGACCGGCGGCTACACGATCGACCCCGAGTCGGCGGCCGACCACGCCACCCTGGCCAGGAGCCTGGCGAGCGAGACCCCGACGGTCCTGCTCGACCTGCGGCTGCTCGACCACGCCGGCTCCGGTGGCGACGGGCGCCAGGTGGTGCTGCCGCTCTCCCGGATGCTGGACGCCTGGGGCAGCGAGGGCGGTGACAGCACCAGGATCATCGTGGCGACCCGAGGCGGCCAGGCGGTCGTCGACGGCGAGGTGCCGAACCCCGGCCACGCCGCCGCCGCCACGCTGCCGCTGGTCGCCAACCAGGAGTACCTCAACCTCGACTGCCGCTGCGTGGACGTCGAGGTGGGAGCCGACGTCGCCGCGACGGCCCGGGACCTGGTGGCCGAGCTCCGCGATCCGGCGACCGACGCTCTGGTGGCCTACCGCGACGGACGCCGCCACACCCGCGACTACGTCCCCGCCGACCGGGGCGAGGCACAGACCGGTCTGGGGGTGCGGCCCGGTGGGACGTACCTGATGACCGGTGGTCTCGGGGACGTCGGGCTGCTGGTGGCCGAGCACCTGGTGCGCGCCGGAGCCGCCCGGCTGATCCTCACCAGCCGGGGCGGCGTGCCCGCCACGGCCGGTGACCCGCGCCACGAGGGCGTCCAGCGGTTGCGGGCGCTCGGGGCCGAAGTACTGACACCGCAGGCCGACGTGACAGACACCGACGCGATGCGCGCCCTACTGGCCGAGGTGCTGCGGGAGGGCGGGCGGCTCGACGGGGTGATTCATGCCGCGGCCGAGACCGGCCGGGACACGTTCCTGTCGATGCGCGACCTCGACCAGGAAGCCGTCGCGAGGCACTTCGGCGCGAAGGTGACAGGCGCGCTGGTCCTGCGTGAGGTGCTCGCCGAGCTCCCCGCCGAGCGGGCCCCCGGTTTCTGCCTGCTGTTCTCCTCGACGTCGTCGCTGCTGGGCGGCATCACGTTCGGTAGCTACGCGGCGGCGAACGCCGCGCTGACGGCGGTCGCGCACGACACCGCCGCCTCGCCCACCCGGTGGGTGGCCGCGAGCTGGGACACGTGGTCGCGGACGCTCGAAGGCATGGAAGGCGGCATCGGCGCCGCCATGGCCGCGCACGCCATGAGCACCGAGGAGGGGCTGGCGGCGTTCGACCGGCTGGTGGCCGACGACCGGCCGAGCCTTGTGGTGGCTGCTGGCGGTCTCGACGACCGGCTGCCCCGGGCGGTGAGCGGGCCGGAGCCAGGGGCGGACGGCACGAGGTTTCCTCGTCCCGAGCTGCCCCAGCCGTACAGCCCGCCATTGACCGCGACCGAGCGGGCGCTGGCCGAGCTGTGGTCGGACGTGCTCGGCATCGAGCCGGTCGGGACCAGGGACAACTTCTTCGACCTCGGCGGCAACTCGCTCGTCGCGCTGCAGATGCTGGCCCTGGTGAAGAAGCGGTTCGGGATCGCGGTGCCGACGGTGATGCTGTTCGAGGCGCCGACGGTGCACACGCTCGCCGGAATCCTCGACGAGAAGGGCGCCGGCGCCGGCCGTACCGGGAAGACGAGTGCCCGCACCGCGACGGTGGCCAAGCGGGTCGCCCGGAAGGCCGTGGAAGGCGCCTCCGGACCTGTCGACCGCTCCGGCATCGGCTCCGGCTCCGGCAGCGACATGGACGACGACCGGCGGATCGCCATCGTCGGCATGGCCGGCCACTTCCCGGGCGCCACCGACGTGGGTGCGTTCTGGAACAACCTCCGCGAAGGCGTCGAATCCATCAGCTTCTTCTCTGAGGAAGAGCTCCTGGCCGCCGGAGTGGCCCCCGACCTCATCCACGACCCCTCGTACGTCCCCGCCCGCCCCGTGCTCGACGACGTCAGCGGCTTCGACGCCGCGTTCTTCGGCCTGAGCCCCCGGATGGCCGCGATCACCGATCCGCAGCAGCGGGCGTTCATCGAGGTGTGCTGGGAGGCGCTGGAGCAGGCCGGGTACGCGGTGCCGGAGAGCAGGGGCCGGGTCGGCGTGTTCGGCGGCAGCAACATCAGCACGTACCTGCTCCGCATGGGCGAGCACCTCCTCAACGACGAGGAGGAGGTCAGCCACTACGAGATCATCATGGGCAACGACAAGGACGCGCTCACCACGACGGTCTCCTACCTGTTCGACCTGTACGGGCCGAGTGTCGCGGTGCAGACGTTCTGCTCGACCTCGCTGGTCGCGGCGCACCTGGCGGTGCAGAGCCTGCGCAACGGCGAATGCGAGCTGGCGCTGGCCGGAGGCGTGTCGATCCGGGTGCCCGATCGGGTCGGGCACAAGTTCGGGCCCGGGGGGCAGGAGTCGCCCGACGGTCACGTGCGGACGTTCGACGCGCGGGCGCGGGGCAGCATGTTCGGTGACGGGGCCGCGGTGGTGCTGCTCAAGCGGCTGTCGGACGCGGTACGCGACGGCGACCACATCTGGGCCGTGATCCGCGGTTCGGCGATGAACAACGACGGCGCGCTCAAGGTCGGCTTCACCGCGCCGAGCGTGGTCGGCCAGGCCAGGGTGATCGCCGACGCGATGGCCGACGCCGGGGTGACCGGCGAGGACATCAGCTACATCGAGGCGCACGGCACCGCCACCGAGCTCGGCGACCCGATCGAGCTGGCGGCGCTGACGCGGGCGTTCGGCGACACCGAGCAGACGCAGTACTGCCCGATCGGCTCGGTGAAGACCAACATCGGGCACCTGGACCGCGCCGCGGGCGCGAGCGGCCTGATCAAGACCTCGCTCGCGCTGCGCGAACAGGTGATCCCGGCCAGCCTGCACTACACCAGCCCCAACCCGGAGATCGACTTCGAGAACAGCCCCTTCTACGTCAACGCCGAGCTCTCTCCGTGGCGGACCCGCGACGGGCGGCCGCGCATCGCGGGCATCAACTCGCTCGGCATGGGCGGCACCAACGTGCACATGGTCGTCGAAGAGGCGCCTGTCCGGCCCCCGGCGCCGCCCGTTTCGCCCGAGTCCTCCCGCAGGTACCAGGTGCTGCCCGTGTCCGCGCGCAACGCCACCGCGGCCGACCAGGCGAGCGAGCGCCTCGGGCGGCACCTGGCCGCGTCGCCCGATATCCGGTTGGCGGATGTGGCGTTCACCCTCCAGGTGGGGCGCAAGACGTTCGAGCATCGGCGCGTCGCCGTCGTCGACAGCGTTGAGTCGGCCGCCGCCGTGCTGGGCGGGGAGTCGCCGACGCCCGGCGTGTTGAGTGGGGGATCGCCGAACCTCGGTGTGCGGTCGGCGAACCCTGGCGTGCTGAGCCGGGTCGACACGGTTCAGGGGCGTCCGGTGGCGTTCCTGTTCGCGGGGGCGGGGGAGCAGTATCCCGGGCTGGTCACCGAGCTGTACCGGCGCGAGCCGGAGTTCCACGCGGCGCTCGACGAATGCCTGGAGCTCCTGCGCGGGCCGCTGGGCGAGGTGGACCTCGCGGACCTGCTCGCGGGCGGCCGCGGCAGCGCACCGGACCTCGCCGCCCTGCTGGGCCGCACGGGCTCGGGCGGTTCCGTTGGCTCGGGTGGGGACGAGCGGGTCGGCGTGTTGGAGCGTACGGAGGTCGTCCAGCCGGCCCTGTTCGCCGTCGAGTACGCCCTGGCCCGCACGCTGATGACCTGGGGCGTACAGCCACGGATCATGCTGGGCTACAGCCTCGGCGAGTACGTCGCCGCCTGCCTGGCCGGAGTCCTGTCGCTGCCGGACGCCATCGCGCTGGTGGCGTACCGGGCGAAGCTGATCGACGGTGTGCCGCCCGGCTCGATGGCCGCCGTGTCGCTGCCCGCGAGCGAGCTGCGCCGCCGGTTCAGGCTCGATGAGCGGGGACTGGACCTGGCCGCCGTCAACGGCCCACAGGTGACGGTCGTCGCCGGTCCGGTCGAGGCGATGGACGGGCTCCTCGCCGACCTGCGGCGGGCCGAGATCCCGTGCCGGCCGCTGCAGACCACCCACGCCTTCCACTCCAGGATGCTGGCCCGGCTGAGTGACGAGCTGACCGCCTGGGTCGAGGCGAACGTCCAGCTCAACCCGCCCGCCCTGCCGTACATCTCGAACGTGACCGGCGGGATCGCCGACGCGGACCTGGTGTGCGAGCCGGGCTACTGGGCCCGGCACATGTGCGGGACCGTACGGTTCGCGGACGGGGTCGACGCGCTGCTCGCCGACCCGGAGCTGGCCGTGGTCGAGATCGGCCCGGGGCAGTCGCTCGGCGCCCTGGTGCGCGCCGCCGGATGCCCGCCGCAGCGGTGGCCGCTCATCCTCAACGCGCTGCCCGGCGGCAGCGACAGCCGCCCGGACGACGAGGTGCTCGCGGGCTGCCTGGCCCGGCTGTGGCTGCTCGGCGCCGACCTCGACTGGGCCGCCCACCACGGCAGACACCAGAACACCGGGCACACCACAGGGTCCGATGCCGGGCTCGCCGCCGGGGCGGCTGATGTGTCCAGCGCCGGGTTGCCGGGGCGGATTCCGTTGCCGACGTACCCCTTCCAGCGTCAGCGCTACTGGATCGACCCGCCCGCGACCGGTGCGCGGCGGCAGCCGGTCGGCGCGTTGCCGGCGCTCGACCCGGACAACCTGTTCGAGGCGATCACGAACCTGCCCAGGCTGCCGGAAGACCAGTGGATGTACCTGCCCGTGTGGCGGCAGACCGCCGCGCCAGCGCCGGGTGAGCAGCCGGGCTCGTGGCTGGTCTACACCCGCGACGGGCTCGCCGACCAGGTCGCCGCCGAACTGCGGCGGACTGCGGGCGCCACCGTCACGCTGGTACGTCCTGGCGACGCGTACGCCGCCACCCCCGACGGCTACACGGTGCGGCCGGGCAGCGTGGGCGACACGCTCTCGCTGCTGCGCGATCTGCGCGCCGCCGGTCGGCCCCTGGAGCGGGTGGTCCACCTCTGGACGCTGGACGCCGCCACCGGCGACACCACCATCCGGTACGGCCTGCACACGCTCGTCGCACTGGCCAGGGCGGCGGCGGAGTCCGGCACCGACGACTGGTCCCTGGACGTCGCCGTCACCGGCACGCAGCAGGTACTGGGCGACGACGTGTCCAACCCGGACGGCGCGACGCTGATCGGTCCTTGCCTGGTGATCCCCCTGGAGTATCCGAAGGTCGCCACCCGCCTCATCGACCTGGCAACCAGCGGCAGGGGCGGTTCGGTGGTCGGTGGGTTGGCGGCCGAGTTGCGGAGGCCGCAGGCCGACCGGATCGTGGCGCTGCGCAACGGTCGACGCTGGGTGCCTGGTTACGAGACCATGGCGGCCGATCCGGACCTGGAGACGCTCCGCGAAGGCGGTGTCTACCTGATCACGGGCGGGCTCGGCGGCATCGCCCTCGGCCTGGCCGAACGGCTGGCCCGCGACTGCCACGCCAACCTCGTCCTGCTCGCCCGCCGCGGCCTGCCACCCCGAGCGGAGTGGTCCCGCATCCTGGCGAGCGCGGGGCCCAACGGTGTGGGGACGGCCGAGGAGGCGACCCGGCGGCGAATCGCCCAAGTGCTCGAGATCGAGAGACTCGGCGGCCGGGTCGAGATCGTCACCGGCGACGTCAGCAAGCCCGAGGACGTCCGCCGGGCCGTGGACACGGCGGTCGAGCGGTTCGGTGCCCTCCACGGTGTCCTCCACGCAGCGGGCGTCCCCGGCATGGGGTTGATGCAGTTCAAGCGGTCCGACGAGCTGGACCAGGTACTCGCCCCGAAGATCGGCGGCACCCTGGCCATCGCCGAGGCGCTGCGCATCGGCCGGCCCGATGAGGTCGAGCTGGACTTCCTGGTGCTGTTCGCCTCCATCACCTCGGCGACCGGCGGCGGGCCGGGGCAGGTGGACTACTGCGCCGCCAACGCCTTCCTCGACGGGTACGCCCATCAGCTCGCCGACACCGGCAGGCGGGTCCTGGCCATCGACTGGGGCGAGTGGACCTGGAACGCGTGGGAGGAGGGCCTGGCCGGGTACGACGGCGCGTTGCAGCAGTTCTTCCGCGACAACCGGGCCCGTGTCGGCATCGACTTCGAGGACGGCTGGCGGGCGCTGCTGCGCGCCCTGGCCAGCGGTGAGCCCCGGGTCGTGGTGTCCACGCAGGACTTCCCGACGGTGGTGCTCGGCAGTTCGCGCTTCAACCTGGAGGCGGTCACCTCGCCCGCCGTGGGTGGCGTGAGCGGTGAGCGGCACCCCCGTCCCGAGTTGGTCACCCCCTTCCAGGAGCCGTCGGGGTCGGCCGAGGAGCAGATCGCCGGCATCTGGTGCGATTCGCTCAAGCTCGACCGGGTCGGCGTCCTGGACAACTTCTTCGAGCTCGGCGGCAACTCGCTGCTCGGCGTCAGCATCGTGGCCGCGATGCGCCGGGCGTTCGAGCTGGACGAGCTGCCGCCGCACATCCTCTACGAGGCGCCGACCGTGTCGGCCCTCGGCCAGACCATCGAGGCCATGTCCTCGGGCGCGGGCCACGTGCTCGGGACCGGCGCCGACGGCGGCAGCCACGTACGTGCCCAGCTGCGCCGATCGGGACTCGAAGCCTCCGCCGCCCGCAGACGCGGCCGGTGAGACACAACCCAGTGAATGGAGCAGAGTCATGACAGTGATCGGCGTAGTGGGCGCCGGTGTGATGGGCGTAGGAGTGGCCCAGAACCTGGCCCAGACCGGCCACGACGTGGTCCTGGTCGACAAGGACGAGCAGATCCTCAAGCAGGCGCTCGCCAACATCGAGCGCAACAGCCGGATGAGCCGCCTGATGGGCGGCCCGGCCCTGGACGCGGACGCGATCCTCGCCAGGATCACCACGGCCGTCGGCGCCGACGCCCTGGCAAAGGCGGAGATCGTCATCGAGAACGTGACCGAGAACTGGGACGTCAAGCGGGAGGTCTACGAGGCGCTCGACGCGGCCTGCGGACCCGACACCGTGTTCGTCGTCAACACCTCGGCCATTCCGATCACCAAGGTCGGCGCCGTGACGGGCCGTCCGGACAAGGTCATCGGCGTACATTTCATGAACCCGGTGCCCGCCAAGCCGGCCGTCGAGCTGATCCCTGGCTTCCACACCACTCCCGACACCATCGAGCGGACCAGGAACCTGCTGGCCGCGATGGGCAAGCGGGCCGTCGACGTCAAGGACTCGTGCGGCTTCATCTCCAACCGGGTGCTCATGCTCACCGTCAACGAGGCCGCCTACCTCGTCCACGAGGGCGTGGCCACGGCCGAGTCTGTCGACGAGGTGTTCCGCAGCTGCTTCGGCCACCCCATGGGGCCGCTGGAGACCGCCGACCTGATCGGCGTCGACACCATCCTCTACAGCGTCGAGGTGCTGTACGAGCACTACGCCGACAGCAAGTACCGGCCGTGCCCGCTGCTCAAGCAGATGACCGACGCCGGCCTGCACGGACGCAAGTCCGGCCGCGGCTTCTTCACCTACGCCAACTAACCAAAACACCGAAAAGGAGCTCAGCCATGTCGAACACCGCTGAGGCGCAGATCCTCGCCTTCGTCCGCAGCCGCTACCCGCAGGCCGAGATCACCGGGGACCAGGACATCTTCTCCCTGGGCTTCGTCAACTCGCTGTTCGCGATGGAGCTGGTGATGTTCGTGGAGAAGACCTTCGAGGTCACCATCCCGAACGAGGAGCTGCGCATCGACAACTTCCGGACCGCCGGCTCGATGGCCGAGCTGGTGGGCCGCCTGTCGGAGGAGCTGGCCGCGTGACGATCGTCACCCAGGCGCCGGTCGCGCAAAAGACGCTCCCGGTCACCGACCGGGCCAGCGCCCGCGCGTTCGTGGACACCTTTATCGTTCCGTACGCCGAGGCGTACGACCAGGCCGGCTACATCCCCGAGGAACTGCTGGACCGGATGGCCGAGGCGGGTCTGTGGGCCCCCTTCCTGCCCGAGGAGGTGGGCGGCGCCGGAATGGACCTGGTCACCCTCGGCGAGGTCCACGAGGAGGTGGGCCGCGGCTGCTCGTCGGTCCGCAGCCTGCTCACGGTCCACACCATGGTGTCGTGGGCGGTGCAGCGGTGGGGCAGCGCGGCGCAGCGGCAGAAGTGGGCTCCGGCCCTGGCCAAGGGTACGGTCCTGGGCGCGTTCTGCCTGTCGGAGCCCGGCGCGGGCAGCGACACCTCGGGCATCACCACGACCGCCGTCCAGTCCGGTACGGGCTGGGTGCTCAACGGCGGCAAGAAGTGGATCACCGGTGGCCAGCGGGCGGACCTGTACCTGGTGTTCGCCCGCACCGCGTCGAGCATCGGCGCGTTCCTGGTGCCCAGGGAGAGCCCCGGGGTCGAGGTGCGCCCGATCGACGACATGCTGGGCACCCGCGCGTCGATGCTCGCGGAGGTGACGTTCGACGACGTACACCTCGAGGCCGACGCGCTGCTCGGGCCCAGCGGGTTCACCGCGGGCATGGTGCTCACCGGCACGCTCGACCTCGGTCGCTACAGCGTGGCGGCCGGGTCGGTCGGCATCATCCAGGCGTGCCTGGAGGCGTCGGCGACGTACACCTCGGCTCGCGAGGTCGGCGGCTCGGTGCTGCGGGACCTGCCGCTGATCCAGGCCAAGCTGTCCGACATGGTCACCGACGCGCGGGCAGCCCGGCTGCTGCTGGCCGAGGCGGGGCGGCTCAAGGACGCCGGCGAGGCGTCCACGATCATGGCGACCTGGGTGGCGAAGTACTTCGCGTCCACCGCGGCCGCCAGGCACGCGTCGGAGGCGGTCCAGATCCACGGCGCCAACGGCTGCAGCCCCGACTACCCCGTGGCCCGCTTCTACCGGGACGCCAAGGTCATGGAGATCATCGAGGGCAGCAACGAGATCCAGCGGATCACGATCGCCGGCCAGGCGGACCGGGAGGTGACGTCATGAGTGTGGCCGTACTCCACGAGAAGCCCAAGCAGGGCCGCATCAAGTGCGTCGTGTGGGACCTCGACAACACGCTGTGGGACGGCGTGCTGCTGGAGGACGAGAACGTCAAGGTACGCCCGGCGGTCGTCGAGCACATCAGGCGGCTGGACCGCATGGGCGTGCTGCACTCGGTGGCCAGCAAGAACGACCACGAGGCGGCGTTCGGCAAGCTGCGCGAGCTCGGCCTCGACGACCTGTTCCTCTACCCGCGGATCAACTGGAACGCCAAGTCCGACTCCATCCGCCAGATCTCCAAGGCGCTCAATCTCGGGCTCGACGCGTTCGCGTTCGTCGACGACCAGGAGTTCGAGCGCGCCGAGGTGGCGCACGAGGTGCCGGAGGTGACCTGCGTCGACGTCGCCGACGTGGACGAGGCGCTGGTACGACCGGAGTTC
The DNA here is from genome assembly GCF_040649695.1 of Nonomuraea sp. NPDC048901. Classification (NCBI taxonomy): domain Bacteria; kingdom Bacillati; phylum Actinomycetota; class Actinomycetes; order Streptosporangiales; family Streptosporangiaceae; genus Nonomuraea; species Nonomuraea sp. NPDC048901. The sequence goes on from NZ_JBEZFW010000003.1 coordinate 358,581, forward strand.
ACCCCTCGCTTCGTCACCGACGAGTCGGCGCAGCGGCGCGGCATGTACCAGGGGCAGATCGCCAGGGACGAGCTGGAGAGCGAGTTCGTCGGCACCAACGAGGAGTTCCTGGCCGGGCTGAAGATGGCGTTCACCATCGCGCCGGCCCGCCGGGAGGACCTTCAGCGGGCCGAGGAGCTGACGGTACGCACCAACCAGCTCAACTCGACCGGGCGTACCTACTCCTACGAGGAGCTCGACGAGCTGCGCGAGTCGCCGGACCACCTGCTGCTGGTGGCCTCGCTGACCGACCGGTTCGGCAGCTACGGCAAGATCGGGCTCGCGCTGGTGGAGAAGGAGGAGTCGGTCTGGCGGCTCTGCATGATGCTGATGTCGTGCCGGGTGATGTCGCGCGGGGTCGGAATGGTCATGCTCAACCACGTCATGCGACTGGCGAAGGAGGCCGGCGTCTCGGTGCGGGCCGACTTCGTGGAGACGGGACGTAACCGGATGATGCAGGTCACCTACGCGTTCGCGGGTTTCAGGGAGGTGGAGCGGAACGGCGCCCACGTGGTGCTGGAGGCCGATCTGACGAACGTGCAGCCGCCTCCGCCGTACGTGAAGCTAGAGATCGTGGATTGAGGCACGATGACCGTCAATGATGTGACCAGCGAAGACGCGATCCAGCGGTGGCTGCCGTTCCGGGCCCAGACCGGCGCGGCGGCCGACGCGCTCGCGCTGTTCTGCCTGCCGCACGCCGGGGGCGGGGCCTCCGCCTACCGGGCGTGGCAGCACCGGTTGCCGGGTGTGGCGGTGCTGCCGGTCCAGCCGGCCGGCCGGGAGAACCGGCTGCGCGAGCCTCCGTACGAACGGATGGCGCCGTTGGTGGCCGACCTGGCCGACGTCATCCTGGCCGAGGTGAGCGGAGGTCGCCGGTACGCCGTCTATGGGCACAGCCTGGGCGCGCTGGTCTCCTTTGAACTGCTGAGGGAGATCCGCCGCCGAGGCGGCCCCGCGCCGGTGCACCTGTTCGTCTCCGGCTGCGTCGCCCCGCACCGGTCGTTCGACGACGGGCCGCCGGTGCGCGGCATGAGCAGCGCCGAGCTGGTGGAGCTGCTGCGCAAGCTCGGCGGAACCCCCGACTGGCTGCTGAACGACCCGTCCGTGCTGGAGATGATCCTGCCCGCCATGCAGGCCGACTTCAGCGTCAAGGAGACCTACACGTACTATCCAGAGCCCCCGCTGGACGTCCCGATCACCGCGCTGCCGAGCACCGACGACCCGCGGGCCGGCCGGGAGCTGGTGGCCGCGTGGCGGGAGCAGACGACCGGGCGGTTCGACCTGCACACGTACGTCGGCGGGCACTTCGCCGTCTTCGAGCAGGCGAAGCTGACGTACAAGCACGTCTCGGAGGCGCTGCGCGCGTGGGTATGACGCAGCCCAGAGTGTGGAAGATCCACCTCGACCGGCCGCTGGCGCCGGGCGGGTGGCGGTCGCTCTCCGACGCCGAGCGCGAGCGGGCCCGACGGCTCGGCTCGGCCCGGGAGCGGCACCGGTTCATGGTCGCGCACGCCGCGCTCCGCGCCATACTCGGCGAGGTCTGCGGCGTGCGCGCCGCACGTCTGGCCTTCGGCGCGGAGGAGAGTGGTCGGCCGTACGTAGCTCTGCTCCGCGGCCGGGGAGCGCCCGACTTCAACCTGTCCCACTCCGAGGAGTGGGCGCTGGTGGCGGTGGCGCCGCCGGGCTCCAGGGTCGGCGTCGACGTCGAGCGGATCCGCGACGACCTCGACTGCCTGGCGATGGCCGGCAGCATGTACCAGCCGGAGGAGGTCGACCGGCTGCGCGAGGCGGGCCCTTCCGGCCTCCGTACCGGATATTTCCGCCTCTGGACGGCCAAGGAGGCGTACGTCAAAGCCGTCGGCGTGGGCCTGGCCGGACTCCGCAATGTCCTGGTACGCGAGGAGAGCACGACCCATGGGGCCGTGCTCTCCCTTCCCTCGCCGCCCGGCGCCGCCCTGCCTGTCCGCTGGCTCGGCGTCGCGCCGGGCTACGCCGCGGCGGTCGTCACCGCCACGGCCGCCTCATGAGCGCTTCGACACCGGCACCACGTACCGGCTGAACACCAGGTCACGCAGTACGTCGTCACCACCCTCGACGATCGACACATAGCGCACGTCCCGCAGCAGCTTCCCGATGACCGAGTCGTGCGTGTAACCGAGCCCGCCGAACATCTCCGAGGCCGTGGACGCGATCTGCCACCCCGTCTGCCCGCAGAACATCTTCGCCGTGAGCGCCGACTTGAGCGTCCCGACCCGCAGGAACTCCTCGCCGGCGTCCGGCCGGGCCGCGACCGCGTCGTACGCGCGCGCCGCCGCCAGGCACTGGTTCACCATCACGTCGATCTGCATCTCGAACTGACCCAGCCGGCTGGCGAACACCGCGTTGTTGGCCAGCGGCGAGCCCTTCACCGACTTGGACTTGCCGTACTCCATGCACACGTCGCGCACCCGGCGGGCGATGCCGAGCGCGGTCGTGGCGATGAGGATGCGGCTGGCGTTCAGGCCGACCTCCAGCAGCCGCAGGCCGTTGCCGCGCAGCACGTTCGCCGCGGGCACCCGGCAGTCGGTGAGCGAGACCTGGTAAGTCGCCGACGAGCGCAGCCCGATGACGTCCCACCGCTTGTCCACGCGGATGCCGGGCGTGTCGCGCGGCACCAGGACCGCGAGGTAGCCCGCCGGGTCGTCCTGGGCCCGCGCGATCACCACGATGAACTGCGCGAAGTCGGTGTTGGTGGAGAACGCCTTCTGGCCGTTGAGCACGATCTCGTCGCCGTCGCGGGTCGCCGTGGTGGAGATCCGGGCCAGCTCGCTGCCCGCCGCGTGCTCGCTGCCGAGGGTGGCGCAGAACCCGTTCTCCGCCGCCATACGGCCCAGGTGGCGCTCCCGGAGCTCGGCGGAGCCGTACCACTGGACCATGCTCGTCGTGAGCACCGGGATGAACAGCGTGAACGCCACGCCCGCGTCGGCATAGGCCAGCTCGGAGACGATGCGGACGCTCTCCTCCAGGCCCAGCCCGAGCCCGCCCGCCTCCTTGGGCAGCCACCAGTTCGCCAGGCCGGTGTCGGCGAAGCGCTTGTAGAGCGGCATCGGCGCCTCGGCCAGCGAGTCCAGGTAGGCGTCCTTGTCGAGCAGCTCGCGCCGGGCGAAGCTCTGGATCTTGCGCAGATACTCTGGCTGCTTCACGCGTCCTCCCTTGAGTCCAGCAGGGCGGCCAGCTGGCGGATCGTCGGGCACTCCAGCAGCCCGGTGACCGGCACCGAGGCGTTCAGGGCCTTGCGGATCCGGGTGGTCAGCTCGATCGCGAGCAGTGAGTGGCCGCCGAGCTCGAAGAAGTTGTCCGTGGCGCCGATCGGGTCGATGCCCAGCACCCTCGACCAGATGCCGGACAGCGTGGTCTCGGTGCCCTCGTTCGGCTCGACGTACGGGGTGCTCAGGTCCGGGCGCGGGTGGCGCTCGCGGTCGTCGTCGAGATCATCGTCGCCGGCGTCATGGATGTCACCGGTGACCCACTGCGCGATGCGCGCCTCCAGCGAGCCGGTCGAGATGACCAGGTGCCCGACGCGGTCGGCGGCCGACAGCGCCCGCTCGAACACGTCCACGCCCTCCGCGGGCGTCATCGCGTAGTCGATCACCGCGCCGCTGTGGCCTTCGAGCCGGTCGGGGTCGATGTTCCAGGTGTCCCAGTCGACGGTGACCCATCGGCCGCCGTGCAGCCGGGCCACGCGGATGTAGGCGTCCAGCGCCGCGTTCGCCGACGCGTACGGCGCCAGCGTCATCCCGCCGAGCACCGCCGCGATCGACGACAGCGTGACGCGCCGGTCGCGGGCCTGCTCTCCCAGTACGGCCTCCAGCACGTGGAAGCCCTTGACCTTGGCGGCCAGGTGGGCGTCGCACTGGTCGCGGTCCATGAGGTGGGCGAAGTTGAAGTAGCCGCCGTCCTGGACGCCCGCGCCGTGCACGGCCACGTCGATGCCGCCGAAGCGCTCGACCGCCGCCTCGACGACCGTCCGCATCCCGGCCTCGTCGGCCACGTCGGCCGACAGGGCGAGCACGGTCGCGCCGCGCTCCTCCAGGTCGCGGATGTTGCGGATGTGCCGGGCCGTACGCTCCCCGCCGTGCGGCACCGCGGCCAGGAAGGCGTCCCACTCCTCGCGGGGCGGCAGCGGGGCGCGGGCGGTGAGCACCAGGCGGCAGCCGTACCGGCCGGCCAGGTGGCGGGAGAGCACGAGGCCGACGTCGCCGAGACCGCCGGTGATCAGCACGGTGTCGCCGTCGCGGAACGGCCGCTCCTCCGGGCCGGGCTCGTCGATGGGGTACTGCTCGTACTGCCGCAGCCACGTCTCGCCCGAGCGCACCGCGACCGGCCCTTCGTGCGGAGCTACGGATGCGGCCAGGATCTGTGTGGCCAGTTGCTCAGGATCGATGTCGGAGCCGACGTCGATGTGGCGGCAGCGCAGGCGCGGGTTCTCCTGCTGCAGGCTCGGCGCCAGCGCCGCGAGCGTCGCGTGCTCGGGGTGGCGCAGGTCCGAGCCGACCACACCCACCGCTCCCGACGTCAGCAGGACCAGCTCGGCGCGCGGCGCGGAGCCGGTGTTGTCGACGAGCTCGCGGGCCAGCGCGAGGGCGGAGTAGAAGCCGCGGCTCTGCTCGGCGTCGAAGTGGGCGACCGGGTCCGGTCCCGCCTCGGCGGCGGACAGGCTGAAGGCGTGAATGATCGAGCGCGGATTGACCACGAGCGAGTAGAGCACTTCGGCCATGTCGTCCGCCTTGTCGGGGCGGATCGTGAAATGTCCGGCGTCGTCTTCGTCGAACCGGTCGCCCCGGCGCACCGCGGTCACCTCGGCGCCCGCCTCGGTCAGCCGCTCGACCAGGGCCTCGCCCCGGGCGTCGTCGGTGAAGACCAGCCAGGGACCGGCCAGGCGGAGCTGCTCGTCCAGGCCGTTGAGGGTAAGGGGCCGCTGCCGCCACGTCGGCAGGTGGGTCCACTTCGAGCGGTCGAACGTCTTGCCGGTGCTCGGCGGCGCGGCCAGCATGCTCGGGTTGGCCTTGACCCAGAACCGGCGCTTCTGCCAGGGGTAGGTGGGCAGCTCGACCCGCAGGCCCGTGCCCTGGTGCAGGACCGCCCAGTCGATGGCGCTACCGGCCTGCCACAGCTTGCCCAGAGTGGCCAGGAGCCACTCGGCGGCGCTCTCGCCGCCGGCGGGGGCCACGGCGATCTCCTCGACGCCGGACGTGTCCGTCCCGTCGTGGAGCAGGCGAACGCTGAGCGCGGTGAGCGCCTCGGCGAGCGCCGCGACCGCGTCCTCGGGGGAGGCGGTGGCGCCGATGGAGGCGGCAGCGCCGGCGGTGCCGGGGCGGGTCAGCCGGTCGGCCGTCGCGCGCAGGTCCGCCCACCAGGCGGCCGGTACGTCGCCGCCCGGCGTGACCAGCCGGACCTTGGGGTTGCGGCGCTGCGTCTTGGCGTCGATCCAGCGCGCCGGGTCGCCCAGCGCCGCGACCGCGTCCTCCCGGTCCCGGACCACGACCGCCCGCCGCGTCGCGAAGCCGCCGCGCGACACCTGGAGCGTGTACGCCACGTCCGCAAGGTCGTCGGCCAGGTCACCGGAGAGGTGCTCCCGCAGCAGCCCGGTGAGGTCGGACAGCGCCTGCCCGTCGGCGGCCGAGAACGTCAGCAGGTGCGGTCCTGGCCGGGCCGCCCGCGCCGGACGTACCGGCGCCTGCTCCAGCACCACGTGCGCGTTGGTGCCGCCGAGCCCGAACGAGCTGACCCCGGCCCGCCGCGGATGCGGACCGGCGGGCCAGGCCCGGTGCTCGGTGAGCACCGTGAACCGGTCCCGCGCCGTCGCCAGCGCCGGGTTGGGCGTCTCGTAGTGCGGGGTGCCCGGCAGCAGTTCGTGCTTGAGGGTGAGCGCGGCGCGCATCAGCCCGGTGACACCGGAGGCGCGGTCGAGGTGACCGATGCTGGGCTTGAGCGAGCCCAGCACGCACGGCGTCTCGCGGGGCTGGGCGAACACCCGGTTCATCGCGGCCAGCTCGATCGAGTCGCCCAGCATGGTGCCGGTCGCGTGGCACTCGACGTAGCCGACGGTGTCGGGCTTGACCCCGGCCACGCCCAGCGCGGACTCGATGACCTCTGCCTGCCCGTCGACGCCGGGCGCGGTGTATCCGGCGCGGGTCCGGCCGTCGTTGTTGGCCGCGGAGCCGAGGATGACCGCGTGGATGACGTCGCCGTCCTTGAGCGCGTCGGACATGCGCTTGAGCGCGACCGTGCCGACGCCGCTGCCCATGACCGTGCCGCCCGCCTCGGCGTCGAAGCTGCGCACCCGGCCGTCGGGCGACATGATCCCGCCCTGCTCGTACAGGTAACCGGCGGGCTGGGGGAGCGGCGTGAACGCGCCGCCGGCCAGCGCGATGTCGCACTCGTACGTCAGCAGGCTCTGGCAGGCCAGGTGCACCGACACCAGCGAGGTGGAGCAGAAGGTCTGCACGGTGACGGCCGGGCCGCGCAGCCCGAGCTTGTAGGAGACGGTCGAGGCCAGCGAGTCGCGCTCGTTGCCGGTGGCCATGAGCAGTGCGCCGCCCGGCTGGCCGGCGAGGTGCTGGATGTTCTGGACGATGTAGTCGGGGAAGCCGCAGCCGGCGAAGACGGCGACCTGCCCCGGCGTGTCGGTCGGGCAGTAGCCGGCGCTCTCCAGCGCCTCCCACGAGCATTCGAGGAACAGCTTGTGCTGGGGATCCATCGTCTCGGCCTCGCGGGGGTTGATCCCGAAGACCGTGGCGTCGAACTGGTCGAGGCCGTCGATCGGGCCGCCGACGCGGACGTAGCGCGGGTCGGCCACCTTGCCCGGCTCGACGCCGGACTCGGCCAGCTCCTCGTCGGTGATCTCGCGCAGCCCCTTGATCCCGGCGAGCACGTTGCGCCACAGCTCGCCGACGCTGCTCGCCCCCGGAAAGCGACCGGACATCCCGATCAGGGCGACCGCCGAGTCGTAGTCCGTCTCAGTGTCCGTCATGATGCCGCCTTCCCGCGGAGCATGTTGCGTCGCTGTTCGATGCGGGACCGCCGCTGGTCAAGGGCCCCGAGGGTCTGCTGGTCCTGCTCGCCTCCCGAGGTCGCGGCTTCGGCGAGCGAGGCGACCGTGGGCGACTGGTAGAGGATGTGCGGCGGCAGGTAGGACAGTTCGAGGGCCTTGCGGACCTCGGCGATGATCTCCATGCCGAGCAGCGAGTTGCCGCCGAGCTCGAAGAAGTTGTCGTGGATGCCGACCTGCTCCAGGCCGAGCGCCTCGGCCCAGACCGCGGTGATGGCCTCCTCGGCCGGTGACTGCGGCTCTACGTAGGCGGTCGACAGCTCGGGCCGCGGGTGGCGGCCGAAGGCGTCGCGGATCTTCTTCACCGTGGCCTGGTGGCTCTCGATCGACGAGCGGCGGCTCATCGCGACCAGCGGGGCGAAGTCCTGCGTCGAGGTGATGACGTGGGCCTCGCCGCTGGCCAGCACCCGCAGCAGCGTCTCGTAGCCCTGGTCGAAGGTGATGCCGAAGTTCTCCCGGTACCAGGTGAAGTAGTGCTTGGAGCCCTCGTCGTAGTTCTCCAGGCCGTCGGTCCAGCCGTTCCAGGTCCACTCGCACCAGTCGATCGCCGTCACGGTCACGCCGGGCAGCGGGTCGCTCAGCGCGTACGCGTCGAGGAAGGCGTTGGCCGCGCAGTAGTCGACCTGGCCGGCGCCGCCGCCGGTCGCCGACGTGGTGGAGGAGAACAGCGCGACGAAATCAACCGGTATGTCCTTCAGCGCCTCACCGATGGCCAGCGTGCCCGCCACCTTCGGCGCCAGCGTCCGCTGGATGTCGGCGACCGTCTTGAACTGCATCAGGCCGACGGCCGGCACCCCGGCGCAGTGCAGCACGCCGTTCAGCTCGCCGAACGTCTCGATCGCCGCGCCGACCGCCCGGCGCACGTCGGCGGGCTGGGAGACGTCGCCGGCGACCGTGACGACCTCGATACCCGCGGCCTCCAGCCGCCGCAGCCCCTCGATCCGCCGGCGCACCTCGTCGGCGGTGCGCTCCGAGGCCAGGATGGGGCCCCACTGGTCCTTGGGCGGCACGGGGGTGCGGCCCATCAGGACGAGGCGGGCCTGGTAGTGCTCGGCGAGCCGTTCGGCCATGGCCAGGCCGATGCCGCCGAGGCCGCCGGTCACGAGGTACGTGCCGCCCCGGCGTACCTGGGCCTTGGGGGCGTCCTGGTCGATGCACGACGCGTCGAGCACCTCGTACTCCGGAACCCAGCGCCGGCCACTGCGCAGCCCCACGACCTGGTCGGCGGGTTCGGCGCGCAGCTCGGTCAGGAGGTCGCGCGGCGACGACGCCGTGTCGATGTCGATCAGGCGGGTGCGCACGCGCGGGTACTCGACCGGGATCAGGCGGGTCGGGCCGAGCAGGGTGCCGCGTTCCGGGATGACCCGGTCGCCGGGGAGCACCCGCTGGCCGCCGATGGTGACGATGTCGAGCGACCACCGCGTGATGCCCATGTCGCCCGCGGCCCGCGCGAGCGCGACCAGGGTGTGCAGGCCGCGCCGCAGGCACTCGTCGGTCGAGTCGGGGTTCTCCTCGGCGGTCCACAGGTGCACCACACGCTCGGGCTCGAAGTCCCGCTCGGCCAGGGTCCGCAGCGCGCTGACGGCGTCCTCCGGTGAGCCGGGCCGGACAACCAGGCCGTCGGGCCCGGCGGCGAACCGCTCACCGGGACGGACCAGCACCACCTCGTGCCCCGCCGCCTCCAGGTGCGCGCGCAGCGCGTTGGCCAGCGTGTCGGCCCGGCCCGCGTCGGTGTAGACCAGCCAGCGGGCCGCCTCCTCCTCGCGTGCCGGGCGCGGCGCGGTCTGTCGCCAGGTCGGCACGTTGATCCAGCGCTCGTCGGGCAGCCGGGGGAGGGCGTTCAGGATGCTGGTGGGGTCGCTGTCGTCGATCGCGGGCGCGCCGGTGCTCGCCGCGGTCTGGTCGATCTCCAGCCAGTAGTCCTGGTGCTCGAAGGGGTACGTCGGCAGCGGGATCCGGCCGGGCGCCCAGCCGGCGTGCAGCGCCGCCCAGTCGACGGAGACGCCGGCCAGCCAGAGCTTGCCGATGGCCGTGGCGGTGGCGGCGTGGGTGTCGACGCGGTCGTTCGCGGCGGGCAGTGTGGTGACGATCAGCGGCCACTGGGCGCGGTCGCACTCCGGGTGGCCGCGGGTGAGCGCGCCGAGCGACTGGCCGGGGCCGATCTCCACCAGGGCGAGGTCGCCGGAGCCGAGCACGTGCGCGAGCCCGGCGCCGAACTCCACGGTCTCGCACATGTGCCGCGACCAGTAGCCGGGGTCGGTGACGACGTCCGCGGTGGCCAGGCGGCCGGTGACGTTGCTGACGTACGGGATCACCGGGGGATGCAGGGTGACGTTGTCGCTGATCCAGGCGGTCAGCTCGGCGGCCACCGGCTCCAGCATCCGGGAGTGGAAGGCGTGCGTGGTGTCCAGGCGGCGGCAGCCGATCTTCGCCTCCAGCAGCAGCGCGCCGGCCGCCTCGACCGCCGCGACGGGCCCGGCCAGGACCAGCTGCGAGCCGGTGCGGACCGCCACGTCCAGGTCGCGGGTCAGCAGGTCGCCGAGCACCGCGCGCAGCCGCCGCTCGTCGGTGGCCACCGCGAGCATGGCGCCCTCGGGCTGCGAGGTGATCAGCTTGGCCCGGTAGGCGACCAGCCGCAGCGCGTCGGGGAGCGAGAGCACGCCGGACAGGCAGGCGGCCACGTACTCGCCGAGGCTGTAGCCGACCATGACCTCGGGGGCGATGCCCCAGCGGATGAGCTGGCGGGCCAGCGCGTACTCCGCCACGAAGACGGCGGGCTGGATCAGGTGCGCCTCGACCGTGGAGGGAGTCGCCGCCTCGCCGGTCCGGCCCAGGAGCCGGGCCAGGTCGCCGCCCGTGTCCTGGCGCTCGGCGGCCACGAAGACGTCGGACAGCTGCGCGGCCTCGGTGAGGCCGAGGACGGTCAGGCACTCGTCGACGTCGTCGCGGAAGGCGGGCTCGTCGGCGTAGAGCGCGGCCACCATGCCGGGGTACTGCTCGCCGACCCCGGCGATCAGGAAGCCGACCCGGCGGCCCACGGTCGCGTCGTTACGGCCCAGCCGCCCGGCCGGGTCGGCCAGCAGGGTAGCGGCCTTGCCGGTCGAGTCGGCCACGACGACCCTGCGGTGGTTGAAGACCTTGCGGCCGACCTGCAGCGTGTAGGCGACGTCGCCCAGTTCGAGGTCGGAGTCGATCTCCAGCCGGTCGGCGAGCCTGACGCAGGCGTTCTCGGCGGCCGACTCGGAGCGGGCCGACAGCGGCAGCACTTGCCAGCGGCGGGACCGCTCGGGGCGGCGCTCGGGCCGCGGGGCCTCGGTGACGATGGCGTGCGCGTTCGTGCCGCCCATGCCGAGCGAGCTGATGCCCGCGATCCGGGGCCGGTCGTCGTCACGCGGCCACGGCGTGACCTCGGAGGTGACGCGGAAGGGGCTGCTGTCGAAGTCGATCTCCCGGTTCGGGGAGGTGTAGTGCAGGGTGCCCGGGATGAGTTCGTTGCGCAGGGACTGGACGACCTTGATGAGCCCGGTGACGCCCGAGGCCCGGTCGAGGTGGCCGACGTTCGGCTTGATCGAGCCGAGCAGGCAGTACTGCTTGTCCTTGGTGGGGCCGAAGGCGCTGGTCAGGGCGGCGACCTCCATCGGGTCGCCCACCTCGGTCGCGGTGCCGTGCGCCTCGACGTACGAGATCTCGGACGGGTCGACCCCGGCCCGCTCGATCGCCTTGCTGACGCACCTGCGCTGCCCGTCGATGCTGGGCGCGAGGTAGCTGAACTTGAGCGCGCCGTCGTTGTTGATCGCGGAGGCGCGGATGACGGCGAGCACGGTGTCGCGGTCGGCGATCGCGCGGTCGAGGCGCTTGAGCGCGACCACGGCGGCCCCGTCGCCGAACATGCTGCCCTTGCCCTCGGCGTCGAACGTGCGCACGTGGCCGTCGGGCGACTCCTGGCCGCCCTCCTCCCACAGGTATCCGACCCGGTCGGGGATGCGTACGGACACGCCGCCGGCCAGCGCGATCTCGCAGTCGCCCCGGCGCAGCGCGTCGCTCGCCAGGTGCACGGCGACGAGGGAGGTCGAGCAGAACGTCTGCACGGCCACGCTCGGGCCCGAGAGGTTCAGGCGGAAGGAGACGTTCGTGGTGAGCGCGTCCTTGTCGTTGCCGATCATCAGGGCGGACGGGTCGATGCCCATCTCGAACGCCCTCAGCCGGGTGAGCAGGTAACCGCTGATGTTGGTGCCCGCGAACACGCCCACGCTGCCCCGCGCGTCGGGCGAGCCGTAACCGGCGGCTTCGAGGACCTCCCAAGCGACCTCCAGGAAGATCCGCTGCTGCGGATCGGCCAAGGTCGCCTCACGCGGGTTGTAACCAAAGAATCCGGCGTCGAATCCCCGGATGTCCTCGAGGATCGGCCGGCTCCTGACATAGTTCGGCTGCTGGAAGGTCGCCGGACTGACCCCCGCGTCGATCAGCTCCTCGTCGGAGAATCGGGTGAACGATTCCACGCCGGTGCTGATGTTGCGCCAGAACGTCTCGACGTTGTCCGCCCCGGGGAATCGGCCGGCCATGCCGATGATCGCGATATTCGACTCGTCCGCCGAGTGTTTCGAGTCGCCGGGTGAATGCTGCTGATCCATCAACATGCCTCAATTCCGTACATGTCACTGAATTACCGATAGAAAGGCGAGCGACCCGCGGCCCCCTGGCCGCGGGTCGGCACTTCAGAGCAGGTGTCCGCGCCCCCATCCGCGCGTGAGCCTGCGGACGGCGAACGTGCCGGCGACGAGGCCGATCGCCAGCAGCACCCCGGCCGGTGCCAGAGTGCCCGCCGCGTCTCCGCGGACCGCGGCCTGCATCATCGTCAGGGCCCAGTAGCCGGGCGAGATGTGCGCGGCTACCTGGGCCCACTCGGGCATGATGCTCAAGGGCACCAGGGCACCGCCCAGCGAGCTGAGCGTCAGGGCGCCGACGTCGGAGATCACGCTGAGCTCCCCGTGGCTGCGGACGATCGTGGCGAGTGCCGCGCCGATCGACAGCAGCGCGAAGGCCCAGATCGCGATCGCGAAGACCACGTACTGCGGGGCCCTCGGGATCGGCAGCCCGATGACGAGGCAGCCGTACACCAGCAGGATCGACTGCTGCACGACCATCACCACGAAGATCGGGATGGTCTTGCCGAGCAGCAGCTCGGTCGCCGGGGCGCGGCTGGCGCGCAGGCGGTCCCAGGTACGCCAGGTGCGCTCGACGAGGATCGCGTTGCCCGCGATGGAGATCGCGAACACCGAGAACATCACCATCAGCCCGGTCGCCACCTGCGTGGCGCCGCCTTCGACGGCCCGGACGTACAGCGGCTTGAGCACCAGCATGAGCACCATCGGCATGGCGACGTAGCTGATCATCTGGCCCGGGTCGCGCAGCCGGATGAGCGTGTTGTGCTTGGCCAGCGCGCCGATGCGGTACGCGGCGCCGCGCAGGTTCTCGACCAGGCCCGCGGGCGGCGGGGGTTCGATCCGCTGTTGGGTGTGGGGGGTGTCAAGGAGCATTGCTGACCGCCAGGGATCGGTAGAGGTCGTCGAGGGAGGGGTTGCGCACGTCGACGGTGCTGATCGGGCGGTCGGCACGGCTGAGCAGGTCGATCAGGGTGTTGGCCGGGTGGGTCGTCGAGACCGTGATCTCCTCTTCGTTGTCGAAGGTGAGCTGCACCTCGCCGGGCAGGCCGTCGACCAGCTCCTCGTGGGTGCCCCTGGCGATGACCCGGCCGTCCCTGACGACCGCGATCGTGGCCTGGAGCTCGGTGAGCTCGGGCAGGTAGTGGGTGGTGTAGACGACGGCGGCGCCCTCGCCCGCGCGCTGCTTGACCACGTCGAGCATCGCCTGCCTGGTCTCCAGGTCGGCGCCGGCCGTGGGCTCGTCGAGCAGCAGCAGCGCCGGCCGGTGGATGAGCGCGGTGGCCGCCTGGGTCCTGCGCTGCTGGCCGCCGGACAGGACCGCCGCGTGCCGGTCGATGAAGTCGGTCAGCCGCAGGGCGACCACGATGTCGTCGATGGCGGTGGTGAGCGCCTGGCCACGCAGCCCGGCCAGCTTGCCGAACAGCTCCAGGTGCTCCCTGACGCTGACGGACGGGTAGAGCGCGATGTGCTGCGGTGCGACTCCGACCTGGCCTTTGACGGCGGACGGTGGCTTACCGTCGATGGTGACGTGGCCGCCGTCCGGTCGGGTCAGGTACGACACGATCTCCACGAAGGTCGTCTTGCCCGCGCCGTTGTGCCCCACGAGCCCGACGATCTCGCCCGCGGCCACGCTCAGGCTGAACTCGTCGAGGGCTCTGACCGGGCCATAACACTTGACAAGATCGATTGCCTCCAGCAATGTGTCACCTCCTCCAGGTATTCACACCGAATGCGACGTCTGCTCTTTGTCGGAAATTAATCGGTTGAATACGATTAACTGGTGCTGGTGGCTACGATAGCGGTAGCTGACCTGGGTGGCCGATGGCAAGAAGTTCCGGAAACAGTAGGCCACTGACCTTCTGCGGGATTTTGTCGCCACAACTGGTAAATCCGCACTACAGGTCCACTGTCATCAAATGACGGTAATTTGCTGCCAGTGCGCCAGTTATCGCACAACTAGAATGACTCACCTTTACCGCATAATCTGACCACCATGCGTGTGGGAACGTTGCTCGCGGCAGGGCAGGACTGCGACGTGTACGAGGCCGGGACCGGCAAGGTGATCCGGCGGGCCCGCGACGGCCGCAGCCTCGAACGCGAGGCGTCGGTCATGCGGCACGCCCGCAGGCAGGGCTTTCCGGCGCCCGAGGTCTTCGACGCCGACGGGGCCGACATCCTCATGGAGCGGGTCGTGGGCGTCAGCGTGTCGCGCGACGCCACCCGGCGGCCGTGGCGGGCGCCCGCGTACGGGCGCCTCCTGGTGGAACTGCTCCAGCGGCTGGCCACCGTACGCGCGCCCGGCTGGCTGCCAGCCGCCGAGGGGGCGCCCGGCAACAACCTGCTCCACCTGGACCTGCACCCCGGCAACGTGCTCGTCACCGGCGACGGCCCCCGGGTCATCGACTGGGCGAACGCCGGCCGTGGCGCGCCGGCCGCCGACGTGGCGTGCACCTGGCTCATCATCGCCGCCGCCCCCGTGTCCGGGCCGGTCCGGCGAGCCGGGCGCCTTCTCATGGCGAAGGCGTTCGCGGACGCCGTCGACCGGCCGGCCGTGCTGCCGTACCTGACCGCGATGGCCGAGCGCCGCCGCGACGACGACAACACCCACGACGCCGAGCGGGCCGCCATCGACCGCCTGCTCGCCCGCGAGACCGCGACATCCTCCCCACGGCTCACGCCGAAAGACTCCACGCTCAAGGAGAACCGATGAACGAGCGGCGAAAGATCCGGGCGTCGGACGGCGATCGCGAGGTGGTCGCCGAGCGGCTCAGCTCCGCGCTGGCCGAGGGCCGCCTGAGCATGCAGGAGTACGACGACCGGCTGGGCCGGGCCTTCCAGGCGGTGACGTACGGCGAACTGGCGGATCTCCTGGGCGACCTGCCCCGCGCGAAGGCGAAACCGCAGCCCGCGCCGCGGGGGGCGGCGGTCCCGGCCGGACTACTGGCGACGCTGCCGAGATGGCTCAGGATCCTCTGGGCGATCTGGGCCGTGAAGGTGTCGATCAACGTCGTGGTCTGGGTCATGCTCAGCGTGTCCGACGCGTCCCTGGTGTACTTCTGGCCCATGTGGATCATCGGTCCGCCGGGCGCCGCGCTGTTCGGGTTGTCGGCCGCGACCACCATGATGCGCCGTGGCCGTGCCCCTATGGAAGCCGCCGCGACGCCCTCACCCCTCGACGGCGGCTGACTGCCCGGAAAGCGGTGTCGGCAACCCTTAATTTCCTACCAAATGTGTGGGATAATGGGCGGCATGAGCTTGGATCGGACGCGCTCATCGAGCGAGCGTGCTGAGACACCGCTGAACGCCGCCATCATGGCCGGCCGCTGGATCCGCTCGGCGGCCGTTGACGACGAGCGCGGCCGGCACTGGCGGGCCAACCCCGACCCCCGGGGCAGGTCGGCCCTCGCCGCCGAACCGGCCTCGCTCTACGCGGGGGCGGCGGGCATCATGCTGTTCTTCTTGGAGCTGGCCGCCGCGACGGGCCACGAGGCGTACCTCGAAGAGGCCCGTGCGGGCGCCCGCTACCTCTCCGCGACCTGGGCGAACCAGACCAGCCTGTCGCTCTATCACGGTCTGTCCGGCACGGTGGTCGCGCTCGCCGAGGCCGGTTGGGTGCTCGGGGACGGGGAGTTCGAGGCGGCCGCCGTGGCCGCCGCCGACCGGATCGTCCGCTCCGCCCGCCCGCTCGACGGCGGCCCCGGCTGGTCGCGCGATCCCGCGCAGAGCGGTGACGGCGGCGTGGTGCTCGGTCTGCTGCACGCGTCCTCGATGCTCGGCATGCCCGCCTATCAGGACCTGGCCGTCGAGGCGGGCGCCCGCATCGCCCGCCTGGCCGTCCCCGGCCACCGATTCGGTGACTCCACCGGCCTGCCTGACGCGCAGGCCTGGCCCGGCGACTGCTCCGACCTGCCGGGAAAGCCCGGTGACGCGGCCGGTGGCCGGGCCGATCTGCCGGTGGACGCCGTCACCCCGGGCTTCCTGTCCGGTACGGCGGGCACGGCGTTCCTGCTCGCCCGCCTGTACGGCGTCACCGGCGACCCGCTCTTCCTCAACGCGGCCCGCAGAGGCGCCGGCTTCGTCCAGATGGTCAGCGTCGTGGCCGGGAGGTGCGCCGCCGTGCCGCACCACGTGCCGCAGGGCCGGGGGCTGCACTACCTGGGCTTCTGCTCGGGCTCGGCGGGGGTGGCGCGGTTGTTCTACGAGCTGTACCGGGTCACGGGCGAGGCCGACGACCTGGCCTGGTGCGAGCGGCTGGCCCACGGCATCGTCGAGAGCGGCGTCCCGCACCGCCGTACCCCGGGCTTCTGGAACGTCTCCTGCCAGTGCTGCGGGACGGCCGGACTACTGGAGCTGTTCGTGGGGCTGTGGGCGGCGACGGGGCGCAAGTCGTACCTGGACTTCGCGAGCGTGCTCGCCGAGCACCTGATCGGCCGCGCGGTCGACCACGACGGGCGGGGACTGCGCTGGTACCAGGCGTATCGGCGGCTGCGCCCCGGCGAGGTGTCGGCGGACACGGGCTACATGGTCGGCGCGGCGGGCATCGGCGCCGCGCTCCTGCACCTGGACGCCGCCCTCCAGGGCGACCAGGCCCGCCGGGTGATCCTGCTGCCGGACAACCCGTTCCCCCCGATCCCCGTGCCCGCGCACCGTCTGGGCAAGAATCAAGGCAGCTGACGGCGCCAGGGTCATCTGACGGCGGATGGGACGATGTCGATGGCCTCGATCGACACGGCGGGGCGGAAGGTCAGGAAGGGACGCTCGTCGCTGTCGTTCAGGTCGGTCGTGACGAACCGCTCGGGCGAAGATCCCGGACGCACGACCCGGCCACCGGTGATGGCGAGGTAGCCGCTGAAGTTCCGCCTGGTGAAGCGGCGCTCGGTTCCGGTCGGGACGTCGATCGCGATGAGGGGGCTCTCGTCGTCGGGCTCCGGGTAGACGATGAGTTCGCGGTCGGATGTCCAGACGGAGTGCGCCCCGGGTAGGGCGACCCGGTCCTCGTGGACGCCGATCACCTTGCCGGAAAGGTCGAGGACGACGGTGGTGATGACGTCGTCCAGTGTCAGATAGGTGGCGGCGAGGAGTCGCCCGTCCGGGGACCAGCTGATGGCGTCTTCCTGCCAGTAGCCCTCGGCCGACCAGAGCGGTTGCCGGGCGCCGGTGGCGGTCTCGATCAGCACGATGCCGACGATCTCGTCGCCCACGCCGGGGATTCCGGGTCCGTTCGACAGGTCGGCCAGGACGGCGATCCGGCTGCCGTCCGGTGAGAGCGCCGCCCGCACGAAACCGTCCGAGACGAACTCCTGCCGCGCTCCGGTGGCGAGCGCGTGCAGCACCACCCGCGTGGGTTCGGCGCCGTCGTCCTGCCGCGACAGGAACACCAGCCGGGTCCCGTCGGACGACAGCGACACCGTATTGCGGGAGAGGTGGCCCGGGAGCCCCGGGACGGTCACGAACTCGTCGCTGTCGGCGTCCAGCACGAGCACGGCGTCCCGATCGAGGCCATGAGCCGCGACGACCATCCGAGCCGCCCGCACCGGCCGTGAAGCCGGCGCGTCGAATGCGATCTCCCACGACCGGTGGACGACCACGGTACCTCCCAAGAGCGGATCCGAACCGCAGCCTAGTCAATGATCACGGAACGTGGTGATTCCAGATCTGCCGCAAGCCGATCTTCATGGTGTACGTTCCCCGCTGCGATATTTATGCCCCATTTATCCGAGGTGAGTGCATGCGGCGTCTCTGCGTAATCATGGTGGGCGTGCTCGTGGCGTCCTTATTAGGACCCGTCCACGAGACATTAACCGCCAGAATGGCGGCAGCGGCAGCGGCGGTGAACGCAGCCGCCGCCCCCTGCCCCCCGAACAGCGACGACTGGTCGAACGCCGGCAGAGGTGACAAACGCTGCGTGTTCAACGCCATGTACGCCACCCGCCGCCGCATCAACAGCAGCTGCTTGACCGCCCGTCCCGCGCTCGGCACCTACATCTACCAGCAGCCCAACGAGTGCAGCAGCGGCGGCGGCATCGAGGCCATCGGGCAGGCGCGCGCCATCAAGTACGTGAACGACCACCTCGGCGTCCGGCCGCCCGCACAGCCCGGCGCGGTCATCAACCCGAACGTCCAGTGGGAGACGTACCTCAACAACGGCCGCGATCGGCCCGACATCGTCTACTACGACCGGATCGGCACCAGTTTCGCCGAGGTGGTCGAGGCCAAGGTCAAGGGCAACCCGGACTATGAGGGCTGGGGACGCCAGGTCGGCCGGTACGTCGCGGCGATCGCCGCCAACGGCGTCAACGGCGTCCGCGCCGGGTCGGTCCTCGACCGCTGGGGCGGGTACGAGGACTGGTTCCAGGTCTACGGCAAGGGAAAGACGTGCCCGCTCAGTGGCGGCGACAAGGGATACCAGCTGTCCACCTACCGGGCCACCTCGCCGGCCTCCGGCCTCCTGGACATCCGGGAGGTGAAGAAGGAGCGCAAGTGCGAGAGGCAGAAGGACCCGGCGGATCCCAACAGCCCGCCCGCCAAGATCCCCAACGTGGACGAGGACGACGACGACTTCAAGTGGGACCCCCCGGACTACCTTCTGCCGCTGATCAGGGGCATCCGGACCGTCGGTCCGACCACGCTCGCCCAGGACATCGGCGCCTATGGCAGCGTCGAACTCGCCGCGGCCGAGCTGACCGCTGAGATCGAGCTGTTCCTCGCAAGCCAGGCGGGCAGGGCGTTCCTGATCGACGCCGGCTTCATCACGGCCGAGGCGGCGCTGGCGTTCGGCATTGTGGGGCTGGTCGGCCTCATCCTGTGGTGGTATTTCAGCCACCACGGCAGTCTGGTGAAGGGCGAACCGCACTTCACCACCCCGGACAGACTGGGCTACGACCTGCAGTCCGTCGGCGAGTTCATCCTCGCCCAGTCGGACAAGTGGAACCTGGAGATCCAGGGCCGGCTCAGCCCCGCCAGCGGTGGCAGGGACGTTTCGGTGATGTTCGACGCCGCGATGGAGGCCGGCGACCACCTGGTCGAGTTCCACGAGGACGACCTGTACATCGACAACCAGAAGCGCACGCTCGACACCGGCAAGCTCCTCCACCTGGGCAAGAACGCGTTCATCCTGCGCAAGGACGACAAGTGGGCCGTCATGTTCGACGGCGTGGCCGGTCCTGCTCTGTCCTGGAGGAGAGGCGCCGCCAGCCTCTACGTGCCGCCGACCCCCGACAGCGACCTCGTGGGCCTGCTCGGCAACGCCGACGGCGACCCGAAGAACGACCTGCGTCTGCGGGACGGCACCCAGCTGCCCGCCAACGCCTCGCCGACCGTGCTGCACAGCAGCTTCGCCGACTCTTGGCGGATCGACGACAACGAGTCGCTGTTCACCTACGGTCCGGGCCAGAGCACCGCGACCTTCACGAACAAGCAGTTCCCATCCAAGATCGTCTCGGTCGCCGACCTGACGCCCGAGCAGGTCCAGTTGGCGACCACTCAGTGCGAGGCGAACGGCGTCCCCGCGGGCCTCCAGTTCAACGACTGCATCCTGGACATCGCGCTCACGGCGGACACTTCGTTCGCGAAGGCCGCCGCCGAGCAGACGAAGGCCATCCTCGACCCGACGGCGCAGGTAGCCAACGAGAACGGGGACCTGGCGATCGACTTCCAGGGGGCGCTCAGCTCGAACGTGCGGCCGTCGCGGGTGTCGACCGATCCGACGGTGAGCACGTTCGCCGGGCCGTTCAGCGGGACGGACTCGTACCGGTTCTACGCGCAGTCGCTACCGTCTCACAAGAGCGGGACGCTGAGCTTCGACCTGCTGGCCGTCGGCGACTGGGCGTCCGACACCGACACCGAGACGGTCCAGGTCGAGACCGACCGCGGCACCCCGTACACGATCACGCCGAGTACGCTGACGCCCGTCGCGACCGGGAAACTGGCGACCGGCCTGCCGTGGGCCAAGTACCGGATCACGATGCCGGTCACCCACAACAAGAGCCAGATCGAGTTCAAGACCACGGCCACCGGGGTGGCGGGCATCTCGAACCAGGCGTTCGGCATCGACAACGTCAACCTCGATCTGGACGTCACGCCGCCACAGACGTTCACGGTGTCGCTGCCGTTCGCGGCCTCGGACGGCGTCCCGGCCGCGGGAGCGGGCAACCTGGAGAGCGAGGTCGCGCGCGACGAGTACCAGTTCACGCTGGGCCAGCAGGGTTCGATCTTCGTTGACGCGCAGGAGTGCCCGGGGCTCTGGCTCAACTGGGAGCTGTTCAACGCCGCGGGCGCGAGCGTTGCCGCCAACTCTCTGTGCGGTGACAAGCGCCTCGACAGCCTCGCGGCGGGCGCGTACCGGCTACGCGTTTCACCGCACGAGGACGAGTTCGGCGCCTACAAGCTCAGCGTGAGCACGATCGCGCCCGATGTCGTCAAGACCGCGGCGATCGGCGGGCCGAAGGTGTCGCTGGCGACCACCCAGCCGGGCCAGTACGGCACCTGGACGTTCGCCGGAACAGCCGGCCAGAAGGTCTCCTTCGAGTTCACCGACGGCACCCTGAGTTCGAGCAGTGACGCCACCCTGCGGGTGAAGCGACCCGACGGGGCCGTCCTGGCGTCGCAGAGCTGCGGCAAGACCTGCTTCATCGACACCGAGACCCTGCCTGCCACCGGCACCTACTCGGTGGTGTGGGATCCGAAGGACGCCAAGACCGGCTCGCTCGCGCTGCAACTGTTCGAGGTGACCGACCTCACCGGGACGGTCGCGCTCGGAGCGCCCTCCACACTGACGAGCACGGTTCCCGGACAGGACGCGTACTGGTCGTTCGCCGGTAAGGCCGGGCAGCAGATCGCGTTCGGGGTCAGCGGGCTGACCAGCTCCGCCTACGCCTCGGTCCGCAAACCGGACGGAACCCCGCTGTACGGCTCCACCTACTGCTCGACGGCCTGCGCCTTCAACACCATCACGCTTCCCGCGGACGGCACCTACACGATCATCGTCGATCCGACCGTCGCGCGGCCGGGGCCGATGACGGCAGGGGTGATCGCGGGCGATGTCACCGGCTCCCTGACCGTCGGCGGGGCACCGGTCAAGCTGACCACCACCGGGCCGGGGCAGAACGCCATCTGGTCGTTCGCCGGGACGGCCGGTCAGCGTATCGCGTTCGCCTTTACGGGCGGGACGTGGGACAACAACGGGTACGCGCGCGCCTCGGTGCGTAACCCGGATGGAACGGACCTGTTCAAGCCGACCTACTGCAAGTCGTCGTGCACGTTCGACACGGTCACGCTGCCAGTGACCGGGACCTACACGGTGGTCGCCGACCCGTACGGGGCGGCCGTGGGCTCGATCTCCGCGCAGGTCGTCGCGGGCGACGTCACCGGCTCCCTGACCGCCGGCGGGGCACCGGTCAAGCTGACCACCACCGGGCCGGGGCAGAAAGCCACCTGGTCGTTCGCCGGGACGGCCGGTCAGCGCATCGCGTTCGTTCTGACGGGCGGGACGTTCGACAACAACGGGTACGCACGCGCGTCGGTGCGCAATCCCGACGGATCGGACCTGTTCAAGCCGGTCTACTGCCAGCCGTCGTGCGCGTTCGACACCTCCACGCTGCCGGAGACCGGAACGTACACAGTGGTCGCCGACCCGTATGGAACGGCCGTGGGCTCGATCTCCGCGCAGGTCGTCGCGGGCGACGTCACCGGGACGCTCACGCCGGGCGGCGCCGCGGTCAAGCTGACCACCACCGAGCCGGGGCAGAACCCGACCTGGTCGTTGGCAGGAAAGTCCGGGCAGCGGATCTCGATCGCGATCTCGGGCGGAACGTTCACCAGCGCGCAGGCGTTGGTGCTCGGACCGGACGGCTCGGTCTTCCTGCCGAAGAAGTCCTGCTCCACCTCCTGTTTCTTCGATGCGACCGTACTGCCGGCGGACGGCACCTACCAGGTGGTGGTCGACCCGGCCGGTATCTACACCGGCTCGGCCTCCGCCCAGGTGAACCTCGTGGCGCAGGACGTGGCGGCGCAGGTCACCGTCGGCGGGCCGGCGTCCACGCTGACGACCACGATCGCCGGACAGCACGGTGTGTGGACGTTCGCCGGGACCGAGGGCCAGCAGGTGTCGTTCAACTTCACCGGTTCGACGTTCACCTCCAGCTCGGACATCAAGGTCAAGGTCAAGAAGCCGGATGGAACCGACCTGGTCGCCGACACCCGCTGCGGCGTCAACTGCCTGCTCGAGCCGACCGTGCTGCCGGTGACCGGCACCTACACGGTCGAGCTCAACCCGCAGAACGCCAAGACGGGTTCGCTGACCCTGCAGCTCTACACGGTGACTCACCTGACCGGCAGCGTCATCGTCGGAGGCGCCGCGTCCAGTCTCACGACGACGACGCCGGGCCAGAACGGAACCTGGTCCTTCTCCGGCACCTCGGGCCAGCTCGTCTCGTTCAACTTCACCGAAGCGAGTTTCGCCAGTGCGACCGGTGCTCGGGTGTCGGTGAAGAAGCCTGACGGCTCCGTGCTGGTGGCGGCCACTTACTGCGGTCGTAACTGCTTCCTGGAACCGGTTGCTCTTCCGGTGGCGGGTACCTACACGGTGGAATTCGACCCGCAGGATGGGAATGTCGGAAAGCTGACCGCTCAGCTCTACACGGTGACTCACCTGACCGGCAGCGTCACGGTCGGAGGCGCCGCGTCCAGTCTCACGACGACGACGCCGGGCCAGAACGGAACCTGGTCCCTCTCCGGCACCTCGGGCCAGCTCGTCTCGTTCAACTTCACCGATGCCGACTTCGCCAACAGCACCGGCGCCCAGGTGACGGTGAAGAAGCCTGACGGCTCCGTGCTGGTGGCGGCCACCTACTGCGGCCGCAACTGTTTCCTCGACCCAGTGGCCCTGCCAGCCACAGGCACCTACACCGTCGAATACAACCCGCGAGAGGAACAGGTCGGCAAGCTGACGCTGAGGACCTACTCGGTCGCCGACCTCTCTCCGGTGAGGATCACCATCGGTGGTGCCACCTCGACCCTGACCACCATGACCCCGGGCCAGAACGGAACCTGGACCTTCAACGGCACCACCAACCAGAAGGTGACCTTCACCTTCACCAACTCCAGTTTCGGCAGCTCCATCGACGCCCAGGTATCGGTGAAGAAGCCCGACGGCACCGCATTGGGCTCCACCACCTATTGCGGCCGCAACTGCACCATCTCCGCGACGACTCTGCCCGCCACGGGCACCTACACCATCCTCTTCGACCCCAAGGCCGATAAGACCGGCGCCCTGACCGTCAAACTCGCGCTGGCGAGCTAGATCGGCACGACGAACCGGCGGCGTGGGCTCGGTGGTGAAAGCCACCGAACCCACGCCGCCGTGGCGTTTACGGGTGTTGGGACCTGGGCCGCCGGCAGCGTGTCCGGAAACGGCAGCCTGACGGCGGGTTCAACGGTGAAGGAACATCGCCGTTCAACACGATTTCCTGCCGCAGGTAGACGCTCTCCTTCGCACCGATCGTGGGGCTGTAAGTGACTTGTAAGTCAGATGTGAGCGTTGAGGCTTACGTTCCTTATGCACCAAGCACAGGCGGAACATCCTGAACGGAGCGCATCCAATGCGACTGAGGGCCAAGAGCGTCCGCATCACCTGAGCATGAGGGTGACCACATAGCCGGTGGGGGCCGGAAGGTGCAGGTCCGGCCCCCACCTCATGCGACCTGTGCCAACGGATCTTTCCAGCTTATTTGAAGCATCCATCCAGAGATGTCAGCTTTGCCTACAGTACGACCCGTGGGGGCTCCGGTAATCAGAACGAACGTGTGGAGCGAGCTACGAGTGACCTCCGCTCCTCAGCTGTCCGTGTCGATCTCTCCGAACCTGACCGCTCTCGCCATGATCGCCGACGCGCTGGCCGGCCGCCGGCGTGGCCTGCCCGAGCTGTGGCGGCGCGCGGTCCAGTCGAGGGTGAGCCCGCTGGGACGCGAGGCGGTCCTTCCGCTCGCCGCTCCCGGCTACTCCGTCGTGCCCGACAGCGTCGCGCCGATCACCCCCATGGACGACATGTCCGTGTCGGCCCAGGTGAGCGCGCTGAGCGACATACCGCCCGAATCCCTGATCAAGGACCTGGAGCAGGCGTTCGGCGACGGATCGCTGCCGACGCACTGGAGGGCCGCCGCCGAGCGGCCCGGCCGCTGGCTGCGCGGGTACGCCACCGCGCTCAACGACGTCTGGCACACCACCGAGCCGCTCTGGCAGCGGGCGCGGCCCCTGCTCGACCGGGAGATCGAGCGCGTCGGCATCACCTCCGTCCGCGGCGGCCCCGAGCTGCTGCTGGGCTCACTGAACGACCGCATCCGATACGGCGAGCGCGGCCTGCTGATCGCCGACATCGAGGCCAGCACGTACGAGCTGGGCAACCGGCGGATCATCCTGGTGCCGATGCTGGCGGGCAAGGACGCCGTGATCGTCAGCCTGGACCATCCCGACGCGGTGTGGATCGCCTACCCCGTCCCCGGTGCCGAGTCGCTGTGGCGCCGGCCCGTCGCGCCCGCCGTGGACGAGCTGTCCGCCCTGGTCGGCCCGGTACGCGCCGAACTGCTCTGCCAGCTGGACCAGCCCATGACGATGAGCATGCTGGCCGCCAACGTCAAGATCGCGCCCAGCGGGATCACCTATCACTGCGACCGGCTGCACGCCGCGCGGCTGATCAGCAGGGAGCGGCGGGGACGCGAGGTCTGGATCGCCCGCACCGACCGGGCGGAGGAACTGCTGTCGCTCTTCCGCCGCTGAGTGCTGACCGAGGAGATCTACTGTGGTCCTGAAATATCACCGTGAAGCGCTCGACGGGTGCGGAACGGCGGCGAAGAACGCCTCCGGTGCCTACGCCGAGGTCGCCGCGTCCGTG
Organism: Nonomuraea sp. NPDC048901; assembly: GCF_040649695.1. Taxonomy (NCBI): domain Bacteria; kingdom Bacillati; phylum Actinomycetota; class Actinomycetes; order Streptosporangiales; family Streptosporangiaceae; genus Nonomuraea; species Nonomuraea sp. NPDC048901. Next base: position 383,260 of record NZ_JBEZFW010000003.1, read on the forward strand.
TCCGGCGCGGCGATCGACCAGGCCGCCTTCGGCCGGCTCGACAACTCCGGGGCGCTGGCCGCGGCGGTGAGCGAACTGAACGCGGCCGCCGGGACCACCGCGCGGACGCTCGGCGGGCATCTCCAAGCGGTGGAACAGGCGCTGGACGCCGTGGAGCGGACGTTCACGGACGCCGACGGGGCCGCGGTGCGCCGGTGAGCGCCATCGACGACGTGCGGGGCGTCCCCGGCGGCGCCGAACTGGCCACGCTGGCCGCGACGTTGGTGGGCGACCCCGGCGCTGTGGGCCGCGTCGTCGGTGTGTGGCAGGCGACGGCCGACACCGGCCGGGGCCAGACCGCCGCGGTCAGGTCGGCCGTCGGCGATCTGGACGCCGCCTGGCAGGGGGCGAGCGCCGACGCGTTCGTCACGTACATGGACCGGGCCGGAAAGATCGGCGACACGCTGCACAGCGTGCTGTCGCAATGCGCCACGCACCTGGCCACGGCCGCCGAGGCCCTGCGGACGGCCGAGTCCCAGGCGAACGGGATCTGCCAGAACTACGCCGCCGCCGTACGCGACTTCCAGGCCAGGAACCCGCAGGCCACGCAGGAACAGATCCTGGAAGGCGTGCAGGGGTTGGTCGGGGACGCCCGCAAGCAGCTGGAGGAGCAGCGGACGGCCGCGAACAACGCGCTGGGCACGGCCGCGGCCGGTATCCGGGGCCTGCTGGGCGGGCTGGGCAAATCCACCGAGAACTGGCCGGAGCCGGACACAGAGCCCTTCGCCCCAGGCGCGGGGAAGCCCTTGGACTGGACCCCGTCGCGACAGCAAACCGGGAGCGGCACTTCCCTCGCCCAGGCCAGTGGAAAGGGAGGCAGCCTGCCCGGTTTCGGGGGATACGGGCCGAGCGGTCCGCCCCCGGCGGGCGGCGGACCAGCCCCGCAGGGACAGGTGGCCGACTGGATCACACAGGCCGTCAACGTCCTCAAGGCGCAGGGCTACCCGGTCGAGAAGATGAACGCCAACGACATCTGGACCATCATCCGGCACGAGTCGGGCGGCAACCCCAACGCGATCAACAACTGGGACTCCAACGCCGCCAAGGGCACGCCGTCCAAGGGGCTCATGCAGACGATCGACCCCACGTTCAACCGGTGGAAGCTGCCGGGGCACGAGAACATCTACAACCCGGTCGACAACATCATCGCCGGCGTCCGCTACGCCATCGAGCGCTACGGCTCGGTCTCGAACGTGCCCGGCGTCGTCGGCACGAAGACCGGCGGCGGCTACCGGGGTTACTGACTCGTTGCCGCTGAGCCGATTTGTTGTCACTGAGCCGATTCGTGGTCACTGAGCCGGCGAGGCGGTGGCCACCGGCTTGGCGGCGCGTGCGGGATCCAGCACCGGCCCTTCGGGAATGAGCTGCAGCACGTTGGCGGGCACCGGGGTGGCGCGCTTGGCGTCGTACCCCAGCTTGCCCAGCACGTCCGCGTTCGGCACGGCGTAGCGCCGCCCCTCGTCCGTCACCAGGTAGTACGACTGCACCGCGTCGAGCTGGCCGTCACCGGGCAGGACCCCGGCGACGATCGCCCGGCCGGGCGGCAGACGTACCAGATCCGTGGCGTCGCCGCGTGGCGCGGGTAGCGTGCCGCCCGACATGAGCCGGGCGCGGGCCGAGCCCTTGTCGGCGTCGGCGTAGACCGCGCAGAGCGGGCTCGCCGGGTCGTAGGCCGTCATCTTCGGCATCGACGCGGGCAGGCCGCCGGCCGGGAGCTTGGTGCGGGAGCGCGGGGCGGCGTTGGCCGTCGCCGCGTCGATCTTGACCTCGGCGGTCGTGCCGCCGCTGTACGCCGCCGGGTCGCTCAGCAGGAGCGTCGCCTGCGTACGCGTGACGGGCGCCAAGCCGTCGGCCAGCTGCACGTACCAGCGCGGCTCGCCCCCGGCGACGGCCGTGGCCCGGAAGACCTGCCCCACGGCGGCCTTCTCACCACCGGGCCCGGTCACCGGCCGCCCCCGCCCCTCGATCGCGGGCGCGGCCAGGTCGGGCCCTTCCGGAAGCGCGTTCAGCCAGGCCACGGGCACGGCCGCCGGGTCGGTGCCGCTGAGGCCGCGCGCGATCCCGGCGGGCACGCGCATCCGCGCGCCGCGCCAGATCGCCCAGGTCTGCCCGCCGACGTCCACGAGCATCGCGCTGTCCTCGGCGAGCGGCCGGTCGCCCGCCTGCCGCCCGGCGATCAGCGTCACGTACGGCTTGCGCCCCGTGTCGCTCTCGCGCTCCTGTACGCAGACCGACCAGGGACCGCCCGCGAGCCGATCGGCGGCCGGCAGCGAGTCGGGCGCCCCGGGGATGCCGACCGGCGTGCCGCGCTCGTACGAGCTCAGCGCGTCCCTGGCGACCACCCGCTCGGTGATCTGCGGCGAGTCGAGCACGAGCCGGGCCGAGGCGTAGTTGACCACCGGGATCAGCCTGCGCTGGGGCTGGCTGTAGACGTAGCGGGCCCCGGTCTCGCGCTCGATGATCAGCGTCCCCGGGTCCCGCAGCGCCTTCGTACCGCTGGGCCGGAGCAGGCCGACGACCGCGAACCCGACACCCAGCAGCACGGCGACCATGGCGCCGGCCAGGAAGCCGATGTTCTGGCGGCGCAGCGGCCACTCGGGCTGGTTCGGCTGGGCCCGCATCAGCGCCAGGCCGATGCGCTGGACCGTGAGCCGGTACGCCTGGTAGAGGTCGCGCTGGCTGTGCACGCCCACCTCCCCGGAATTCGCCCGGCCTAATTTATCCAGATAAGAACGGCAAAGGCGTGACACTTCAACAGTTCTGTAATGGACATACTCGCCGCGCACCCTCGGCTGCCGGCGTCCGCCACCAGGCGTTTGCACCCGCGACTCCGGCTCGGCGCCAATCCTGCCGGTCTTGAGCCGGGGACGTCGTGTGTCGGCGCGCGCCTGGGCTGCGTATGGTCGTGCGCCCCTGGCCGAGCATCCGCACCGGCGGGCACCCCTGACAGCAGCACCCGCACTGGCGAGCACCCCTGACAGCAGCACCCGCACCGGCCAGTGGAATCGGCACCTCCGACATGATTGTCGGAGCGCCACCCGCCCGATACCAAACCGAAGATCGACGGCGGAGGCGGTTCTTACGCGATCGATGGACGATCACGCGGTATTGTCTGTCGATCGTCGGCCAATGGCCGCTTTATCGGACGCATGGTATTTGATGGCAAGACATCGAAATGAGGCGGGTTGGAGTGTCTTCAGAGGCTGAGGAGCGGATCGCCGCAGCGCTGGATAGCGGCGCTACTGAATTGGACCTTGCTGACTTCGGTCTTGATACTCTTCCTGAGGCGCTGGGCGACCTCACCGGTCTTACCAAGCTCAACCTGAAGGGTAATCGGCTCACTGAATTACCCAGGTGGTTGGGCAGCAAACGTTGGCGACCGGCCGACAGCCCGGCCCGACTGCGCGCCACCTACAACCGCTGCTTCGGCGTCATGCACATGATCTCCGCACTCGACGTGGCCACCGGCAAGCTGTACTACCGCATCTGCAGGCGCAAGCGGTGGCGGGAGTTCTTGTCCTTCCTGAAGACTCTTCGCGCTCGCTGGCCTGGCGAAAAGCTGTACGTGATCATGGACAACTACTCGCCGCACAAACATTCCGAGGTCCGCTCCTGGGCCGCCGACAACAACGTCGAGCTGGTGTTCCTGCCCACCTATGGCTCGTGGTTGAACTGGATCGAGTCCGAGTTCGCCGCACTGCGCTACTACGCCCTCACCGGCACCGACCACCGCACCCACGACGAGCAGAACGCCGCAATCGGCGCCTACGTCCACTGGCGCAACACCCGCGCCCAACCCAAGACCAGCTTCGCCGCCAGCTCACCCATCCGAAGCTGGACCAGTTACCCGGCCAAGGCTGCGTGACGGGCCGCTAGCCCGCGAGGATTCTGTCCCAGTCCACCGTCTTGGCCCACTCGGCGTAGCTGTGCCAGCGCACGGCGGGGTACCTGGCATGCAGGGTCTCGATGTCAAGGAAATCGGTGTTGTTCTCGAAGTTCTCGAACATCGTGGCCACCTCCTCGCCGGCCCACTGCCGCACCATGTCCAGCGGCATCTGCTGGTAGGGGATCTCCCGGCCGAGCACCTCGCTCAGAATCCGGGCCGCCTCCTGCCCGGTGACGCGATCGGAGGCGATGTCGATCCGCTGGCCGATGAGCTCGTCGGGGTTCTCGACGGCATGTACGGCCATGCCGGCGATGTCCAGGACGCTCACCTGGTCGAGCGGCTTGCCCGGAGTCAGCGGGTTGGCGAGCAAGCCGTCCCCGAGCTGACTGAAGCCGAGGTTGAGCACGTTCTCCATGAAATACACCGGGCCGAGCACCGTCGCGCGCACCGGCCGCTCGCGCAAATACGCCTCGATGAGCTGCTTGCTGTCGGCGTGGTCGACGTTGGTGGCCACCAGCCGGTCGCCGCCCCGCACAGAGGAGTACACCAGGTGGATGTCGAGGCGAGCGGCGGTGTCGACGAGCTGGCGTCCCTGCGCGACCTCCTCGTCCTTGCCACCCTCCCCGAACGGCACCGACAGGCCAAAAACCGCGTCGGCGCCTGTGCAGGCCCGCTGGAGCGCGTCGGGATCGGCGAGGTCGCCGGTGGCAAGCCGTGCTCCCTGGGTTAACAGCGTCTTGGCGGCCGGCGACTCGGGCGAGCGCACGTACGCCACCACCTCGTGGCCGCGCTCCAAGAGCAGGTCGGCGACTGCGCCGCCCTGCTTGCCGGTGGCGCCGGTAACGACGACTTTGGTCATGAAACATCTCCATGGTTGGGCTGGATTCGATCCAGGACATGCGGGCGCGTTTTGACCGGCCCATCCGGCCGCGCCGCCCGCATCAGCGATTCTGGGACCTCAACCACAATTGAGGTCAAGCGCCGGACAGCCTGACGCTGCCTTGAGCATCACCCGTCGGGCTGGCCACCCGCTGGTTCTTGGCGATGAAGTGCGGGTCGTTGGACGCCTTCCAGATCGTGGTGGGCTGTCAGCTCACTACGCTCGCGTGCAGGATGCTTCGCAGGCCCTCTCGACTGATCGCCGCCACCACACCCCGGGGAGATGAGGTGTTCGGCCAGGGTGCGCAGGCTCCAGGTGGAATGACCGGTTATATCCCACTCGGCGGGAACCGTCCGGGCGATCAGGCAGATGTGCCCACGCACCCGTCAATTACCGGGTCAACGTTCCGGGACGGGCCACTAGTACCGCCGCACTCAGTCGCGGCCGGGCGGTGCTGGACCGGGGTGCCTGGGGAGGCGTGCTCCCCACGGCAGGCAGAGGCACCGACCTGCCGACCGTGGGGATGTCTAGTGGCGGGACACCAGAGCCCAAACGACCCGCTCGTTGCGGGTGTTGTAGTAATGACCCCACGAGCCGTCGGTGATCTCGTGCACTACGTGCAGCCCACGGCCGGACTCGATCGCCGTGTCCTCATCGTCGGGGCCGGGGTCGTTCACGGGCTGTCGAAGCTGAGGGAAGGTACTGGCGTGTCCAGGATCAACCACGACCAGCCGGATGAAGCCTTTCTCCGCCTCTAGCCTCATGCGCACCCACCGCGCCGCCGGCATGGTCCCGAGGCCGTACCTGATGGCGTTGGTGACCAACTCCGTGGCGAGCGTCTGAAGGTCATAGGCCCGGGGGTGGTCCGCTCCCACCCACGACGCGATGGTGTCGCGCGCTCTGGCGGGGATCACGCGGGGATCCAGATCCTTCATCTCGAAGGTGTGGCATTGGGCGGGGGAGTGGAGCGCCGCATTCATGATTATTCACCGACTTTGTCCGTGTCGTGCTCGCCTCTGGATTTATTCAGGCTGTGTCACCACGGGTGGAGGGTGTGGTGAACCGCTAGCCAGAATGGCATTGGGGCGATATTTTTCTCAGTGGTCGGCGAAGTCTGTAGCGACACAGTTTCCAGGCTGCGGAGTTTCGCCGCAGTGGCACGTAAGGAGGGGTGTGGCGTGGGAATCGAGGTAAAACTAGACCCCGAAACAAGCCCAGACGCGCGATATGGTTATGAATTGCGTAAACGGCGTAAAGAGGCGGGATTGACGTTGGCTCAGCTGGGGGCCCGGGTCGCCCTCACGGGTCAGCAGATCGGCAACATCGAGCGGGCCGACCGCCGGATGGATGAGAACAGGGCGCGCCGGTGCGAGGAGGCCATGGGACTCCCGCCAGGTGATCTCGTGCAGCACCTTCCCCGTAGGTCTCGCAGCAACGTGACCTTTCGCAACTTCCTGCCGTGGCTGGACAGGGAGAAGCGGGCCACGGAGCTGTGCGCCTATGAAGGGTTGATCATTCCGGGACTGCTCCAAACTCGGGAGTACGCGGAAGCTGTCTGTCAAGGCAGACCCGGTACAACCCCTGAGCAGGTGAAAGAAGCCGTGGAGGCGCGGATGCAGCGACAAGCCATTTTGCGCCGGGAGAACCCTCCGTTCCTATATGCCGTTCTCGACCAGTGCGCACTGCTACGCCCCGTAGGAAGCGAGGAAATCACCCGGGATCAGCTTCAACATCTCCTCATGATGGGTAGAAGTCCGAACATAGTGATTCAGATCGTCCCCCTACGCGCTATGTCTACGCGTGGCCTGGTGGCAGGGTTCGTGATCGCTCGGACCGCTGGAGATGGCGACGAAGCCGTCTTCATCGACACCCCTGACGGGGGCCGCATGGTGGACCGGCTCGAGTCTGTGGAGATGCTGAAGGCTTGGTTTCAGACGATCAGGGCGGATGCGCTGTCCCGGGCAGACTCGATGGCGCTGATCGAAGAGAGGCTGACACAAGAATGGATCTGGCACTGAGCGAAGAACTCAGGAACGCGGCGTGGCGAAAGAGCCCCCTCTCGGACGCTCAGGGGAACTGCGTACAGGTGGCTCCCCTGTCGGCCGGACGCGTCGCGGTGAGAGACAGCAAGGACCCCGATGGGCCTGCTCTGGTGTTCACCGATCCGGAGTGGAAGGCGTTCGCCGGTGGGGTGAAAGAGGGAGTATTCGACTTCTAGACACCGGTGGAGGGGGTCTGGCCTTTGGTCAGGCTCCCTGCTACGCATGGCCGGTTCCTGCTCTTCCAGGTCGTTGACCCGCTGGCTCCGGCCATCGCGGCGGTGCCGGAAAGCATGCGGCCGTTGCCGACAGCCCGCTGCCGAGGTCGAGAAGAAGCCAACAGACAATGGTGCACATGACACGTGCGGTGTACGTCGCGGCGGACGAGGCGGGAAGCAACAAGGGCGTGGTCGCCCTGGGCATGGTGGCGCTGCTGTCCCGGCAGGTGGGGACCGTGGGCGTGTTCCGTCCGCTGGTGCGGGCAGGCCGTGAGGACAACCTGATCAACACCATCCGGAGCAGGTTCCAGCTCAGCCTGCCCTACGAGACGTACGCCGGCGTCACCTACGACGAGGTGCACGCCGACGCCGAGCGTGCGGCCGGTGACATCGTGGCTCGTTACCGTGCGCTCGCGGGGCGATGCGACGCGGTGGTCGTGGTCGGGACCGATTACACCGATGTGGGCGCGCCGACCGAGTTCGAGTTCAACGCCAGGCTCGCCGCAGACCTGGGAACGCCCGTGCTGAACGTGGTGAGCGGGAGAACCAGGACGGTCTCGGAGATCAGCGCCGCGATCGAGCTGTCGTCCCGGCAACTGGCGCAGCACCACGCCCAGGAACTGGCGGTCGTGGTCACCCGGGCGGCTGCCGAGCGCATCGCGATCGACCACCCTACGCCGGTGTTCGTCCTGCCCGAGGCTCCCTCCCTGCGCGCGCCCACGGTCGCCGACCTGCTGGATGCCTGCGACGGCAGGTTTTTCCTCGGCGAGCGCGACGGGCTGGGCCGGGAGACGAGCGCGCTGATGGTGGGCGCGATGTCACTGCCCGGCATCCTGGACCGCTACACCGAGGGCGCCGCGGTGATCATCCCGTCCGATCGGGCCGCCGCGCTACTCCCAGGGCTGATCGCGGCACACGCGGCGCCGGGCTTCCCCGCCCTGTCGGCGGTGATCATGACGGGTGGCACGGACCTGCCCGCCCCGGTGGACCGGCTGCTACGGAGCATGACCATTCCCCTGCCGGTCATCGCCACCGACCATGACACCTTCGACACCGCGACCCGCCTGTCGGCCGTGGAGGGCCGGTTCACACCAGAAGCCGGCGGGAAGATCGACACAGCGCTGCGCCTGTTCGCCGAACACGTCGACGGCCGGCTGCTGCTCGATCGACTGGCCATCGCCAAGACCGACGTCGTCACGCCGCTGATGTTCGAGTACGAGCTGCTGGATCGGGCACGTACCCGGCGTCGGCACATCGTGCTGCCAGAGGGCGAGGAGCCGCGCATCCTGCGCGCGGCCGACGTCCTGCTGCGCCGTGGCGTGGCCGAGCTCACTCTGCTCGGCGACGAGGAGCGGATCAGGGTACAGGCCGCCCAGCTCGGCCTGGATCTGGACGAGGCCAGGGTGCTCAGCCCGTTCGACGCGCAGCTGCGCGAGCGGTTCGCCCGCGAGTACGCGAGAGTCCGGGCGCATCGGGGGATGACCACCGAGCTGGCCCGCGACACGGTCACCGACGTGTCCTACTTCGGCACGCTGATGGTTCACACCGGCATGGCCGACGGCATGGTCTCGGGCGCGGCGCACACCACCGCGCACACCATCAGGCCGGCGTTCGAGATCCTGCGCCTGGGGCTGGTCTCCAGCGTGTTCTTCATGTGCCTGGCCGATCGGGTGCTGGTCTACGGCGACTGCGCGGTCAACCCCGATCCGAGTGCCGAGCAGCTTGCCGACATCGCGATCTCCTCGGCTCGCACCGCCGCCCTGTTCGGCGTCGACCCTAAGATCGCCATGCTTTCGTACTCGACGGGTGCCTCGGGTGCCGGCGCCGACGTCGACAAGGTCCGCACCGCCACCGAGCTGGTCCGCGAGCGCCGTCCCGACGTGATGGTGGAGGGGCCGATCCAGTACGACGCCGCGGTCGACCCCTCGGTGGCGCGGACCAAGATGCCCGGCAGCCAGGTGGCCGGCCACGCCACCGTCTTCGTGGTGCCCGACCTCAACACCGGCAACAACCTTTACAAGGCCGTCCAGCGCAGCGCCGGCGCCGTCGCGGTGGGACCGGTGCTGCAAGGACTGCGCAAGCCCGTCAACGACCTGTCTCGCGGTGCCACCGTCGCCGACATCGTCACCACCGTGGCCATCACCGCCGCCCAGGTGCGAGACGACGATGCGGACGCCCCTTCATCGGTGGAGCGCGTCCGGAGTGTTGTCCTCCACTAGGAAGCCGCCGGACTGGTGACGCCAGAGCCGGGCGTAGGGGCCGTCGGACTCAAGCAGCTCGCCGTGGGTGCCCTGCTCCACGATCTCGCCCTGGTTCAGCACGACGAGCCGGTCCATGCGGACGACGGTGCTCAGGCGGTGCGCGACCACGAGCGCGGTGCGCTCCTGCATCAGTTCCCACAGCGCTTCCTGGACGAGGATCTCGCTTTCCGAGTCGAGGGCGCTGGTCGCCTCGTCCAACAGCAGGATCGGGGCGTCGCGCAGAATGGCTCGGGCGAGGGCGACCCGTTGCCGCTGGCCGCCGGACAGCTTGACGCCACGCTCGCCGACCAGGGTGTCGAATCCCTTCGGCAGCGACTCGACGAACTCCGTGACGTGCGCCGCCCGCGCCGCCTGCATGATCTCCGCGTCGGTGGCGCCCGGCCGGGCGAAGGCGATGTTGTCGCGCACCGACCGGTGGAACATGGCCGGCTCCTGGGGCACGTACGCGATGAGGCTGCGCAGATCGGCCTGCCGCAGGCGGGCGATGTCCTGGCCACCGATCAGGATCCGGCCACCGTCGACGTCCATGAGGCGCAGCAACAGCCGGGTGAGCGTGGTCTTGCCGCCGCCGGACTGGCCGACCAGTCCGATCTTGGTGCCACTGGGGATGTCCAGGTCCAGACGCTCGAACAGGGACGAGCCGCCGGCGTGCGCGAACGTCACCCGGTCGAAGCGGATGCTCGCGTCCGCCCGGCGCAGCGGCTGCGGGTCGGCCGGATCGACCACACTCGGCGGTACGAGCAGTAGCTCGGTGAACTGGGCGGCTTCGGTGAGCACGCTCTCGATGCGCCGGTATACCTGGTTGAACTCGAACATGACGCTGATCGTGTTGGAGTAATAGGTGAACGTCACCACGACGGCCTCCACGCCCAGACCGCCCCGGAGCGCGACGGCGAGCAGCAGGCCGAGGGCGCTGGTGAGGATCGAGATGGGGGCGACCACGGTGTCCACGCGCAGGTTGCCGTAGTCCCAGGAGCGCAGCGACAGTTTCCGCAGCTCGGCGACCCTGACGCGATGCTCGGTGGCCTCGCGGTCCTCGGCGGCGAACGCGCGTACGGTGTCCATGTTCGACAGGACGTCGGCGACGTGGCCCGAGACCCGCACCTTGGCGGCCTCACGCTGGTCGACCAGCGCCTGGCGGCGGCGGATGAGCGGCGCGACGAGGCAGCCCGTGACGACGATGAGGCCCACCAGAACGAAGACCAGCAGCGGGTGATACGTCCACAGCACCACCGAGGCGAAGGCGATCGGCACCACCTTGGCCATGATGGAGAAGGTCAGCGTGTCGACGAAGTCCTCGAACCGGGAGGAGAACCCTAGCACCCGTTTGGTCAGCGACCCGGCGAAGTTGTTGTGGAAGAACGCGGTGTCCTTGGTCAGCAACTCGTCCATGCCCATCACGCCGAGGCGCTCGATGCCGCGGGCGTCCGTACGGTTCAGGAAATGCAGCCCGATCCGCCACAGCACCTCACCGGCCAGCAGCAACCCGGCGAAGCCGAGCACGTACGGCAGGAGCGCGCCGACGGAGCCGTCGCCGCCCGCGGACAGTCGCCCCACAATGCCGGCCACCGCCAGCGGCGCCAGGTAGAACAGGCAGATGTTCCCGAGCGCGGGCGTCATCAGCGCGGGCACCGCGACGCGCCACTGGCGCACCAGCTCACCGGAGTAGTGACGCAGCGCGAGCAGGACCGCCGACTTTCGTACGGATGAAACGCCTTCGGAGCCCTGAAGCGATCCGAGCACAGCCATCCGCCCCTCCCGAACCCCGACAACCGGCCGTGACCATGCTGCCGCAGGGCGTACGCGGAGGCGACTGGTTTTCCGGCCGTTAGGCCCTGGGCCTCAGCTGACCAGCCCGCGGATCGTCTCGTACACATCCAGTACGGCCAGCGCCAGCGGCAGCAGGGCGATCATCAGCACGATGTCGAGGATGTCGGCCAGCCGCCCCCAGAACGGAGTGGGCCGCGAGGCCGAAAGCCAGAGCGCCACCCCGGCCACCAGCAGCGCCAGCAAAACCAGCCCGGGCACCACCCCGAACAGCACCACCTCGCGAGCCGACCCCACCGCCACGGCCAGGATCGGCAGGCCGGAGCCGAACAGGGCCGAGGTCAGCAGCCACAGCCGCTGGGCCCGGCCTTCGAAGACGCGGGCGCGTAGCAGCAGGGCGGCCGAGAGTGACAGGCTCATCGCGACCGCCGGCCAGGTGCCCGCCACCGCCAGGAGGATCTGGGCGCTGAGCGTGAGGAGCGACACCCCGCCGAGCAGGCCCGTGCAGAAGGCGTCCGCGACGACCGTCCGGTCGATCACCATCCGGCCGTCCAGGTCGCCGCCCTCGCGGCGCAGTTCGTCGGCGGTCGTCGGCAGGGCGGGCAGCGGCAGCCCGGCCAGCCGGAACGAGACCGAGGGCACCACCGTCGTCATGCCCACGGCCAGGGTGGCCAGCAGCGCGGCCACCCCGGCCGCCGGTACGGCGAGGACCATGACCGCCAGCGCGCCGAGCAGGCCGCAGAACGCGGCGAACGCCACCCCGAGGAACGTCGGCAACCCCTGGGCGACGGCGAACCCGATGGCCGTGGCCAGCATCAACGTGACCCCGAACGCCGCCAGCAGGTGCGGCGCGCCCAGCCCGGTCAGGCCGGTCGGCGAATCGGGTCCGAGCAGCCCCGCGACGAACCCGTACGGCAGGGCCGCGTACCCGATCGCCGCTCCCGCGCCCGCGTCACCCAGGGCCCGCGACAGCGCCGCCGCGGCCAGCAGCAGCACCAGCGCGATCCCCGCCGCGACCATGGCGGCGGGCGTCCACGGCGGGCCGGTCAGCAGCAGGGCGGCGGCGCCCGCGCCCAGCGCCACCGCGGCGGTCCGCAGCCCGTACGACCTGGTGACGGCGGGCTGCCACCGGCTGGTGCGTTCGAGCACGCCGGTCGCGACGGCGTCGGCCACGTCGTCGAAGACGGTCTCGGGCAGCTCGTGCCCCCGGGGCCGCAGGTGCAGCAGTTCCCCGTCGTGCACGGCCAGGTCCGACAGCGTCACGTTCACGTCGAACGGCTGCCCGCCCACGCGCTGGAGCACCCAGCCGCCGTGGGCCAGCCCGGCCTCCGCCAGCCCTTCGCCGGCGATGCGCAGCAGCGTCGGCAGCATGCTCGCCAGCGGCATGTCCGAGGGCAGGCCGAGATCGAGGGACCCCCGAGGGGTGACGATCGTGACCCGGCACAGGTCGGTTCCGGTGGCGCTCACTTGGAGGAGTGTATGGACTGGCTCCCCGCCGCGCCGCCGTAAATATGTCGAGAAAATTTGAAATGTCGCTGAATACGTGGTCTGACGGGCTTTTATGAGGGTTGTTTGGTGGCCGGTTCGGTGAGGTGCGGTGAGCGGCAACACATGGGTGGTGCGTCGGCCCGACCGGCGCAGGCCGCCGGAGCAGCCGAGCGGTGAGGTGCTGCTGGAGCCGCCACCCGAGATCCCCGAGACGGTCACGGGCGGTGGCCTGACCCAGATCCTGACGTACCTGCCGATGATCGCCGGGGCGGGCGCGATGGCGCTCATGTTCACCGGCGGCGGCACGGGAAACCCGATCATGATGGTCTCCAGCGGCCTGTTCGCCGTCTCGATGGTGGGCATGACGATGGGCCAGATGCTCAGGAACACCGGCGAGCGCAAGAACCGCATCAACGGTCAGCGCCGCGACTACTACCGTTACCTGGAGCAGGTGCGCAAGCGCGTACGCAAGGCCGCCGAGCAGCAGCGCAAGGCCATGACCTGGAACCATCCCGACCCCGTCACGCTGTGGTCGCTGGTCATGACCTCGCGGCTGTGGGAGCGGCGCCCCCGCGACGACGACTTCGGCCAGCTGCGGATCGCCACCTCCGCGCAGCGTCTCGCGCTGCCGCTCATCCCGCCCGAGAGCCGGCCGATCGAGGACCTCGACCCGATGTCCGCTGGGGCGCTGCGCCGCTTCGTCCGTACCCACGCCACGGTCCCCGGCCTGCCGGTCGCGCTGGCGCTGCACTCCTTCGCCCGCATCACGCTCGCGGGCGAGCCCGAGGCCGTCCGCGGCCTGGTCCGCGCCGCGCTGGCCCAGGCGGTGGCCCTGCACTCGCCCGAGGACCTGCGGGTCTCGGTGTGCACCGGGCCCGAGCACGCGGCCGAGTGGGAGTGGGTCAAGTGGCTGCCGCACGCCTTCCACCCCGAGGAGGAGGACGGGGCGGGCCCGGTCCGGCTGGTCACCAGGGACCTCGGGGAGCTCGACGACCTGCTCGGGTTCGAGCTGAAGGATCGGCCGAGGTTCAGCAGGGGCCTGTCGCAGGACGTACTGCCGTACCACGTGGTGATCCTGGACGGCGGCCGGGTGCCCGCGGGCAGCCAGCTCGGCACCGACGCCATCGAGGGCGTGACCGTGATCGACCTCAGCGGGTCGGCGGGACAGGCGCCCGCGCAGCTGTCGCTGAATCTCGACGTCACGGCCGACGAGGTGGTCCGGGTCGTCGAGGACGACATGGGCAAGCAGGTCAGGAGCGCGCTCGGCCGGCCCGACGTGCTGGGCCTGCCCGCGTTCGCCGCGCTGGCCAGGCAGCTCGCGCCCATGCGGGCCGGCGCGGCCGGCGGGGCCGAGGAGGAGGGCGACGCGTTCGCCACCAACACCACGCTCACCGACCTGCTCCGCATCGGCGACGCCCGCCGGATCTCGGCCGCCGTGACCTGGCAGGCCCGGCCGGTCAGGAACCGGCTGCGGGTGCCGCTCGGCCTGGGCGCCGACGGCCGGCCCGTCGAGCTGGACATCAAGGAGGCCGCGCAGGGCGGCATGGGCCCGCACGGGCTCGTGGTCGGCGCGACCGGCTCCGGCAAGAGCGAGCTGCTGCGTACGCTGGTGCTCGCGCTGGCGATCACCCACTCCTCCGAGGTGCTGAACTTCGTCCTGGTCGACTTCAAGGGCGGCGCGACGTTCCTGGGCCTGGACACGCTGCCGCACGTCTCGGCCGTCATCACCAACCTGGAGGACGAGCTCCCGCTGGTCGACCGCATGCACGACGCGCTCCACGGCGAGCTGGTACGCCGCCAGGAACTGCTGCGCTCGGCCGGCAACTACGCCTCCGTACGCGACTACGAGCAGGCCCGCGAGCAGGGCGCCCGGCTGAGCCCGCTGCCGACGCTGTTCATCGTGCTGGACGAGTTCAGCGAACTGCTGTCGGCCAAGCCGGAGTTCATCGAGCTGTTCGTGATGATCGGGCGGCTCGGCCGCTCGCTCGGCGTGCACCTGCTGCTCGCGTCCCAGCGGCTGGAGTCGGGGCGGCTGCGCGGGCTGGACACGCACCTGTCGTACCGGATCGGGCTGCGGACCTTCTCGGCGGCCGAGAGCCGGGCGGTGCTGGGCGTCGCCGACGCGTACTCGCTGCCGCCCGAGCCGGGCAACGCGTACCTGATGTTCGAGACGACCGGGATGACCAGGTTCAAGGCCGCCTACGTGTCCGGCCCCTACCAGGTGGCGCAGCGGGAGAACCGCGCGGTCGCCGCCCGTCCCGGCCACCAGGGCAAGATCGTCTGGTACGGCACCGAGCGGGTGCCGCTGCCGCCGCCGCTCGCGGTCGAGCCCGAGCCCGTCGCCGAGGACCGGGAGCAGCAGGACAGCCTGCTCAATATCGTGGTCGACCGACTGACCGGGCAGGGACCTGCCGCCCACCGGATCTGGCTGCCCCCACTTAAGGAACCGGCCCCGCTCGACCGGCTGCTGCCGCCGCTCCAGGCGACCGCGTCGCACGGGCTCACCGCCGCCGGCACCGGCCAGAACCGCCCTGGCCGGCTGCACGCCGTGGTGGGCATCGTGGACAGCCCGTTCGACCAGCGGCGCGACCCGTACTGGCTGGACCTGTCGGGCGCGGCGGGCAACGCCGCGATCATCGGATCGCCGCAGACGGGCAAGAGCACCCTGCTCCGTACGCTGATCGCCGCGCTCGCGGTCACCCACACGCCCAAGGAGGTGCAGTTCTACTGCCTCGACTTCGGCGGCGGCACGCTGTCGGCGCTGGCCGGGCTGCCGCACGTCGGCGGCGTGGCGACCAGGCTGGACACCAACCGGGTCAGGCGTACGGTGGCGGAGATGACGGCCCTGCTGGCACGCAGGGAACGGCTGTTCGTGGAACGGGGCATCGACTCGATCGCCACCTACCGCCGGCTCGTGGCCTCAGGGGAGTACGAGGGCGACGGCTGGGGTGACGTCTTCCTCGTCGTGGACGGCTGGGCCACGATGCGTCAGGAGTTCGAGTCGCTGGAGGCGCCGCTGAGCGAGCTGGTCTCCCGGGGGCTCGGCTTCGGCATCCACGTCGTCGGCACGGCCAACAAGTGGTCGGAGTTCCGGTCCAACGTACGCGACATGTTCTCCACCAGGCTGGAGCTCAGGCTGGGCGACTCCTTCGAGTCGGAGATCGACCGGAAGGCCGCCGCCAACGTACCCGAGGGAGCGCCGGGCCGCGGCCTGACCCGCGAGGCGCTGCACTTCCTCGCCGCGCTGCCCCGCGTGGACGGCAAGGCCACCGTGGACGACCTGGCCGAAGGGGTCGCCGCGCTGGTGGCGGACGCGGCGAACGCCTGGCACGAGCCACCGGCGCCGCCCGTACGGCTGCTGCCCGACCTGTTCCCCGTGCACACGCTGCCCGGACCGGACGAGAGCGGCCCGCGCATCCCGATCGGCATCGACGAGGCCGCCCTGGCGCCCGTCTCGCTCGACTTCGACGCCGACGCGCACTTCGTCGTCTTCGGCGACACCGAGAGCGGCAAGACCAACCTGCTGCGCGTCGTCGCCGAGGGCATCGTCGACAGGTTCACGCCGCTGGAGGCGCGGATCGTCATCATCGACTACCGCCGCTCACTGCTCGACACGGCCGACAACGAGCACCGGATCGGGTACGCCGCCTCCAGTACCGCCGCGGCCACCGTGCTCAAGGGCATCCACGAGGTCATGCAGACCCGGCTGCCGCCGCCCGACCTCACCTCCGAGCAGCTGCGGACCAGGAGCTGGTGGACCGGCCAGGACCTGTACGTGATCGTGGACGACTACGACCTGGTGGCCACGTCCGCCAATCCGCTGGCCGTGCTCGGGGACCTGCTGCCACAGGCCCGGGACATCGGGCTGCACCTGATCCTGGGGCGGGCCATGGGAGGTGCGGGGCGCAGCCTGCTCGACCCGGTCGTGCGGCGGTTGAAGGAGATGAACACCCCGGCCGTGCTGCTGTCGGGGCCTCGGGACGAGGGGGCGCTGTTCGGCAACGTGCGGCCACAGCAGCTTCCGCCGGGGCGGGGGTTCTATGTGGACCGGCGCTCGGGGGCGCGGCTCATCCAGACGGCGTATCTGACGCCGCCGGAAGCGGGCTAGAAGATCGTGGCTGCTCAGTGGCTGATGACGACCTTGCCGAAGTGGGCACCGCCGGCCAGGTAGGAGGCTGCGTCGAGGGCCTGATCGAAGGGGAAGACGCGGTCGATCACCGGCCGCAGCTTGTGCGCCGCGATGACCCTGTTCATGTCCTCCAGGTCGCTCCTGTGCCCTGGCCGCGGCCATGAGTGGCTCCGGCAGCCCGCTGAAGGCGCTGAAGTAGTCCTCCATAGCCCGCAGCCACTGCCGCAACGCCTCGGAGGCATCGCCGAGTTGCGCGATGTCCGCCTGGCGGGCCACCAGTTCCTCCGAGCGCGTCTGCAGCACGGCCGCCAGCAGCGCCTCCCGGGTGGGGAAGTGCCGGTACAGCGTGCCGGGCCCGACGCCGGCCTCCTTGGCCACCGCCTCCAAAGAGGTGCCGACCCCATAGTCCAGAAAGTGACGCTGCGCTGCAGGCGGCATCCGGTCAAATTGGGGCGGCGCACCCGGCATGCCGGCGCCGAGACGAAGCCTGAGGAGAGCGCCGTCCCGGCATGGCGGAGCGCGACTCACCCAGGATCGGGGGCCACGGTGCGAAGTGGTCCCGGTGTGTCGCCTCATGGAACACGCTGGAAACCGATCGGTTTTCATTTCGTCGGAATCGAGTTAACCTCGCAGTATGACCACCGAAGTGAGGCTAAGTCCCCGAGAGCGGCTGCTGGAGGCGGCGGCCACGCTCACCTACCGAAACGGTGTCGGCATCGGCATCGAGGCGCTGTGCAAGGCGGCGGGGGTGTCGAAGCGCTCCATGTACCAGTTGTTCGAGAGTAAGGACGAACTGCTGGCAGCGAGCCTGGAGGAGCGCTCATCTGCCTTCGTGGCGACGCTGCTGCCCGCGGCGGGTGATGGCCGTTCGCCCCGTGAGCGGATCCTGCACGTCTTCGAGCAGGTGGAGTTGCAGGCGGGTGCGCCCGAGTTCCGGGGGTGTCAGTACCTGGCGGTGCAGATTGAGCTCAAGGATCAGAGCCACCCGGCGAGCCGGGTGGCGCACCGGGTCAAGGGGAACCTGATGGCCTTTTTCCGTGCCGAGGCCGAGCAGGGTGGGGCGCGCGATCCGGATCTGCTGGCCCGGCAGCTCAGTGTGGTCTTCGACGGCGCCAGTGCTCGTGCGGGGATCGGCGCCGACAACCTGACGGGGCTCATCGCGCCCACCGTGGTCACCCTGCTCGATGCGGCAGGCGTGCGCTGACACGTCGCCTGTTTCCTACCTGAGCTTGCGCGCGGAAACCGATCGGTTTACAGTGAGGGAAACCGATCGGTTTTCTTGCTGAGCTAGGGAGTCCAGAATGGCGACAAATCAGCCGGTCGCACTCGTGACGGGTGCGTCATCCGGCATCGGAAAAGCGGCTGCCCGCGCGCTGGTCGAAGCGGGTTTCCGCGTGGTCGGCACAAGCCGCGACACCTCACGCGTCGCCTCGCTCGACGGTGTGACCTTCCTCGACCTCGACGTGGCCAGTGACACATCGGCCACCGTCGCGGTCCAGCAGGTGATCGAGCGGTTCGGGCGGATTGACGTGCTGGTCAACAACGCTGGCATGGGCGCCATCGGTGCCGTTGAGGAAAGCTCCGTCGCGCAGGTCCAGGACCTGTTCAACGTCAACGTCTTCGGTGTGATGCGCATGACCAAGGCTGTCCTGCCCCATATGCGCGCTCAAGGACGCGGGCGCATCATCAACCTCTCCTCCGTGGTCGGCTTCCTCCCCTCGCCTTACATGGCCGCCTACGCCGCCTCCAAGCACGCGATCGAGGGCTACTCCGAGTCCCTGGACCACGAGGTCCGCGAGTACGGCGTCCGGGCGCTTCTGGTCGAACCCGCCTACACCAGCACCGGATTCGAGGCCAACAGTCCGCGGCCCGACACGCCCCTGCAAGGTCTACGCGGACCAGCGGCGCGCCTTCGACCGCATGATGGAGACAGCGATCAAGGACGGCGACGACCCCGCCATCGTCGCCAAGGTGATCGTCGAGGCAGCGACCGACCCGAAGCCGAAGCTGCGCTACACCGCCGGCTCCCTGGCAGGACGAGCCAGCACACTGCGCCGCATCGCTCCTGCCCGAGTCTTCGACAAGCAGATCCGCAAGCTCAACCAGCTGGCCGGCTGACGCCTGCCCGCCATAAGCTCCTGCAGGCAGGCAGGCAGGCAGGCAGGCAGGCAGGCAGGCAGGCAGGCAGGCAGGCAGTCGGCCCGGCTAGCCGAGCGTTGCCTGGGCCGTGCACCAGAACCTGCCCAGCCTCATCGCGGCCCGCGCGCTACCCCGAGGTTAAGGCCCCCATTCACCTCCTCTACGGGGACAAGGACTGGTCCCGGCGGTCGGACCGGGAAGCCAACAAGGAACTGCTGCATGCGGCCGATTTCACGCAGGTGCCGGGAGCCAGCCACTTCATCGCACTCGAGAAGCCGGAGGTCGTAGCCGACCTGCTGGCCTCGGTGGCTTGAGCTATCAGCCAGAGCAGCGCTGGGAAGGCGCTGGTGGAGGCCCCTGCGAGGGTGGAGTCGCCAAGGTCTGCGCGACCGCCCGCGACCCACGGGTCATCGGCGCAGCGTCGCCGGTGCCGTTGATCGCCAAGCTGATGCAGAGATCCGTCTCGAACACGCCGCGCTCATCGCGTACTGATCGTGTGCGTACTTAACCTCTGGAGTCAAAGGCCATGTCTTCTCACACCACCTCTACCATCTTCATCATCGGCGGCACAGGGGCTCAAGGGATGCCCATCGTCCGCGCTCTTGTCGCCGACAAGAAGTACTCCGTTCGAGTCCTCACCCGCGATTCCACCTCCCCCCGAGCCCAGGCCCTCCTCGCGCTCGGCAACGTCTCCTTCCTCGAAGGGTCATTCGCCGACGAAGACGTGCTGCGAGAAGGATTTCGCGGCTGTGACGGGGCATTCATCAACATCGACGGGTTCAACACCGGTGAGAAAACCGAGACCTACTGGGCCATCCGCAGTTACGAGATAGCGATTGAAGAAGGAATCAAGTTCTTCGTCTACGGAAACCTCGACTACGTCCTTAAGAAGTCCGGCTACGACTCCAGGTTCCGCACCGGCCACTATGATGGCAAAGGCCGCATGGCTGAATGGGTGCTGTTTCAAAACGAAAAGAACAGGGACAGGATGGGAGCGGCGGTCTTCACGTCAGGTCCCTACATGGACATGGTGATCTCACCGCTCACGCCCATGACACCCTCCGTCGAGAACGGTGTCGTCACATGGCGAGTCCCTCTCGGCAAGGGAGCCGTTCCCCACGTGGATCTCGAAGATTGCGGATTCTACGTTCGCTGGCTCTTCGACCATCCAGAGCGGGCGAATGGCATGGACCTCGAAGTCGCCGTCGAACATATGACCTATGCCGAGATGGCTGCGGCATTCGAGAAGGTCACCGGGCATCCAGCACAGTACATCGACACTGATCTGGACACATATTGGAGAGGACCGCTGAAGGCGGTTGCCGATCTCCCTGCCGGATACAACGCCGATCCCAACGACAAGGCCACCATGAGCTTCAGGGACAATTTCACGGGCTTCTGGAATGTATGGAAGCACGGAATCGTCTCCAGGGATTATGCGCTGCTCGACGAAATTCATCCCAACAGGATCCGAAGTGCTGAGGAGTGGTTCAGGCGAGAAGACCAGGTGGGACAAGCCCTCGGCAAGGGAAGTCTCTGGGAGAGGGTCCAACCGGAGAACTGGCGCAGCGACTCTCCTGTCCTTAAGAGCAGTGCGGATTTGAGGACGGGCAAGTTGTAAACGGGTAAGCGGCAATACGAACCCGATCTCGCCCGAACTCGTCGCACGGGCCGCCTTCGGCTTCCGCGATGCGGGCAGCCAACGCGTTCGGCTCGGCCTTCGCCACCCCCGCGACCCGCCGCCTTGCGGGACCGGCACCTGCTCCACGTCCTGAGCCTCCGGTTGCACCTGCACGACGCCTCGTCGGGCAAATGCGTTAACCCACTGGACGAGCGCCACGACGCCGCGCCCGCTCAGTCGCCCCGGCCGCCAGGTCGGCGCGGATGCGGATGAGCGCGGCCGTGATATCGCGAGGACACCACAGGTAGACCACGACCCATCGTGCATCCGGCGCCGAGTTGACCACGGCTTTGACCGCCTCCGGCCGGCCGACATGCAGCACCGGCACGAACCTCGCGCGCAGCTGGCCTCGTTGCCAGAGCTGTTGCTCGCGCGTGCTGTGGTAGCTGCGACGCCCTCGACTTCACCCGAATGGAGTCCCACCGGGTCCGCCGGAATTATGAATGATCGGTTGCCGCGGTGCGCGTCCTCGCTCATGCACTTGGTGAGCGCCTCCTCGCTCGGCTGACCTCCATGGTTCAGTTTTGAAACGCGCGTGGTGATGGTTTGGCGCAGCCGGTTTGCCATGGAGAAACCGATCGGTTTACGGTGGAGGAAACCGATCGGTTTCTCGCGTGGAGGCAGTCGTGACAGCACTCAAGGGCACCAACGTCCTCGTCACCGGAGGCGGCCGCGGTATCGGCAAGGCGCTGGTCGAGGAGCTCTACGCGCGCGGTGCCAGAAAGGTCTACGCCACGGCACGTGACCCGCGCACGGTGACCCACCCCCGTCGACGCGCCCAAGGCCGACCCTCGCGACGTCCCTGTGGCCGCGCTCGACGGCATCGAGGCGGGAGCGCATGAGGTGCTGGCCGACGACATCACCCGCTGGGCCAAGTCGCAGCTGTCGGCTGACTTGGCAGCCCTGTACGCGCAGCTGAAGAAGTAGCACGCGCTCACCGATTTCAAGGAGGTCCTTGTGGAAAGTTCGCTCACCCACCGCTTCGTCGACGTGAACGGTGTCAGGCTGCACGTCGCCGAGCAGGGGCAGGGGCCGCTGGTCCTGCTGCTGCACGGCTGGCCGGAGAGCTGGTACTCCTGGCGTCACCAGTTCGGGGCGCTGGCAGCGGCCGGATACCGGGTCGTCGCCCCCGACCAGCGCGGCTATGCCCGCAGTGAGCAGCCGCCGGACGTCTCCTCCTACACCCTGCTCCACCTCGTCGGCGACGTGATCGCCCTGATCGAGGAACTCGGCGAGGAGCAGGCGGTCGTCGTGGGTCACGACTGGGGCGCACCCGTCGCCTGGACCACCGCGATGCTGCGCCCCGACAAGGTCCGCGCGGTGGCCGGGCTCAGTATTCCGCCGATTCTGCCCGGCGGGATGGTCCCGCCCTCGATCACCCGCACCCAGTACGGCGAGGGCTTCTACCAGGTCTACTTCCAGCAGCCGGGAGTCGCCGATGCGGAGTTCGCCAAGGACGTCCCGGACTCTTTCCGCCGCCTCCTGGTCGGCGCCTCAGGCGACAACCCGCTCGGCAGGGAGCCCCGCCCGCTGGTCGTACCCGAGGGTCTGGGCCTGCTGGACACCATGCCGGAGTCGCCCACTCTGCCGGCCTGGCTGACGGAAGAGGACATCCAGGCGTACGCCGAGGACTTCGCCCTGCACGGCGAGCAGGCCTTCACCGGAGCCTTCAACTGGTACCGCAACATCGAACGCAACAACGAACTGCTCGCGCCTTTCCACGGGCGTGGGATCGACGTCCCCGCGCTGTACGTGGTGGGAGACCGCGACATGGTCACCTCACTGCGCGGCCCGGACGGGAGCAGCTCGCTGAGCGATCTTCTGCGCGGCCAGGGCGGGCCGGGCAACCCGCTCAGCGCCCTCGCGCCCCAACTGCACGGCCCGGTGGTGCTGCCGGGATGTGGCCACTGGACGCAGCAGGAGCGCCCCGCGGAGGTCAACGCCGCACTCCTTGACTTCCTCGCCCGCATCGACGGCTCGCCGCCCCGATGACATCGCTGAACTGCTGACCCAACCCAACCCAACCCGACAAAGGACACACCGATGCCAGAACGCAATCCCATCCTGATCACCGGTGCCGCCGGTCATATCGGTGGTGTGAGTCGAACGATGGTCGAGATGCTGCTTGACCAAGGGCACCCGGTGCGCGCGTTCGTGCGACAGGACGACGAACGCGCGCACGCGCTGCGCCAGGCCGGGGCCGAGATCTTCGTCGGAGACCTGCTCAACATCGCCGACGTGACCGCCGCGCTGAAAGGCTGCCGACGCATCTACTTCAGCATGAGCCTGTCGCCGTACTACACCGACGCCGTCACCTTGATGGCCGCGGCGGCGCGGGCCCAGGGCGACATCGAGGCCTTCGTCAACATTTCCGAGTTCGAGCAGTCGTTCATGACGTTCGACAAAATGACCGCACCGGAGGAAGAGCGGCTGGCCTGGCTCGGCGGACTCGTCGCGGACTGGTCGCCGCAGCAACGGGCCCACTGGATCGCCGAGCGGGTGCTGCAGTGGTCCGGCCTGCCGACTGTCAACATCCGGGGGGCCATGTTCGTCGAGAACCCCCTGATGACCTGGCTGGCGCTGGAGCCGCTGAGCAAGGGCGAACTGCGCCTGCCCTTCGGCCACCACCGGCTCGCGCCCGTCGCGGGTTACGACGTGGCGGAGGTATGCGCGAAGATCCTGGCCGACCCGGCACCGCACATCTCCAAGTCCTACGAGCTCAACGGTCCGGAACGGAAGGACATGCATGGGTTCGCGGAGGACTTCGCGGCCGTGCTGGGACGCCCGGTCACCTACATTCCCGAAGATGTCGAAACCTGGAACGAGACCTACGTGGACACCGCCCTGGCCGAGTATCCGCACACCGCGGAGCACATGAAGACCCTGACCCGGCTGATCGGCGGTGGGGGGTACCGCGGCGTCACCGACCAGCTGGAGACCCTGCTCGGGCGCCCGCCGAAGACTGTGCGGTGGGCGTTGGAGATCCATCCGCGCATCCGGGAAATGGCGACTGCCTGAGCCGCTGAGCGCCCCGGAGAAGATTGGCAGGGACGGACGGTCCGGTCAGGACGTGAGCCGGCCGCTCGGCACGATCATGTACTGCCGTAGGTACAGGTCGCGGAAGCTCACCGGGCCGCGTGGGCCGGGTACCCGGTCGATGTTGATTCCGGTCTCTGGCAGCCGCAGCAGTTTGAAGCCGTCGAGGAGCCGCGTGGTGGAGTTCCAGAAGACGCCGGAGCCGGTGTAGGCGTCGATGAACTGCGCGGCGGCGGCCGGGTCCTCGGTCGCGATGGCGGCGGCCAGTCCGGATGTCTCTTCGTTGGCGATTCGAGCCGCGTGCAGTGGGCCGTCGACGGCGTCGACTGTCACGGTGGCCGCACGGTTGGAGTCGAGCGACCACTCATACCCACGCGGGTGGGTGTGCGGGGGCAGCGAGGCGGTCACGCCCAGGCGGTCCAGGGCCTCAAGAATGCCGGGTAGCCGCTCGTCGTACACGCACTGGTCGATGAGCAGCAGATTGAGCCGGTTGCACACGCCCAGCCGGTCCAGGCTGTCGGTGATCAGCTGGTGCACGACCTTGTCGTCGGCGGCCGGATGCACGTACAGGACCCCGCCGCCGTCGGCGTGGGCGAGGGTACGGACGCCGTGGCGGGCCGCGTGGCGGCCGAGGTCGCGGGTGCTGTCGCCGCTGCCGCGCAGGATGACCAGTGGAATGAGCTGGGGCAGGGACACCAGCGAGTACGCCGCCGAGCGGTCTTCGCTCGGTATCAGCTGGATGGCGTCCCGATCGAGGCCGGCCTCGCCGAGGGCCGGTGCGATCACCTGGTCCACGAGGGCCCGGGACGAGCGCAGCGCGGCCGAACCAGTGCGCAACACGCCCGCGTTGCGTGACTTGAGGAACTGGGAGGCGATGTCGAGGGTGACGTTCGGACGTGCCTCGAAGTTCGCGCCGATGACGCCGACCGGCCGGCGACGTTCCAGCAGGGTAAGGCCATCCGCGCGCTCTTCGAGGACCTGGTCGCGAGGCTCGTGCGCCACATCCGCCAGCGTGCGCAGTTCGGCGGCCATGCTCTCCAACCGTGGGCCGGTCAACCGCAGCCGGTCCTGCAGGGCCGGCGACATCCCAGCGGACACGGCTGCCGCGAGGTCTTCTTCGTTGGCGGTCGTGAGGATGTCCCGCGCCGCCCGCAACCGTTCCGCCATGGCACGCAGCGCGGTGTCGATGGCCGCATCCGTCGCCTTGTGGAGGGACGCGCAGCTCTGCTCGGCCCGGATCGCGCAGGCACGCACCTCATCTTCGACAGAGCGGATCTGACGGTGCTCGTTGCTGGTCAAGGGCGTCCTTCCGTCGACCGGGCGCATGGCAAGATGTAAGGGGATTGTAGCATCGTTCAACAATCCCCATGAAAATGGTCTCATTCGCTGTGCAGCCAGCCGCTCCACCACCTCACGGGCCACGGTCTTTAGTGATCTTCTAGGAACCGTCCACGCGTCGGTGGATGCGGGTCAGCTCGGCCATCGCGTTCTCCATGACCCTGTCGTACGTGTCCTGCGCGTTCTGCAGGCGCAGCTCGGCCGGGTTGCCCTCCTCGGTGAGGTCCGGCGGGGCCGCGCCCCACCGTTCGGCCATGAGCGCGTTCGACTTCTCCTGCAGGTCGGCCAGCGATGCGCCGATCAGCTCCAGGATCGTGGTGGCGAGCCTGTCCGAGCCCCAGCGGAGCGCGCGCGGGTTGATGTCCAGCGCGGTGACGCCCTGGGTGGAGCACTCCACGGTCACCAGCTTCTCCGCGTCCTGGGCGAACCCCTGCACGGCCAGGACCTGCTCGTACAGCTCCGCGAACCCGTCCAGGGGGCGCTGGGTGTCGGCGATCATGCGGTCGATGGCCGCTTCGTCGAAAGCCGGCATCACACTTCCTTCGTCGGATTCGGCTGGTTGCCCTGCGTCGGGTTCGGCTGGTTGCGCTGGTTCGGGTTCGGTTGGTTGCCCTTCGGGAGGGTCGTCTCGCTGAGGTCGTCGGCCGCTGCCGAATTGGCGACCATCCCGCCGCCTATCGCCGCCGCGCCGCCGAAGACCAGCTTCTTGACCGGCGACACCTCGGCGAACCGGCCGGCGATCTTGCCGGCCAGGCTCTCCGATCCCCTGAGGAACGTCTGCAGCTTCAAGACGCCCTGACCGGCCTGCTGGTCGGCCCGGCGGCCGAACATCGTCGCCGCCACCTCCGCGGCGGGCCGTACATAGGGGTTGATCCGCCCGAGCTGGTAGATCGTCCCCGCCAGGAGGATGGCGGCGCCCACGTCGAACATCAGGTTTCCGGCGAAGTCGAGCGCGTCGGCCGAGGTGCGCATGGAGTCCGCCGTGGCCTGCGGCAGGTCGGCCTTGTCGGCGACCTCGTCGCTGTGCGTGTCGACCGTCTGCTGGAACAGCTCGGCGCTCGTCGCCATCCAGTGCACGTCCTTGACGGACTCCTGGATCAGCTGGGGGTGCTCGCGTAGCCCCGCCGACAGCTCCTCCCACTGTTGCGCGGCCCGCCGCAGCTCGGGGGTGTCGGCGGCGGTGAGGGCGATGATCAGTCCGGCGTACTTCGCGCGGCCGCCGCCCAGCAGCGCCGAGCCCAGCTGGGCCATGCCCGCGCCGGCGATGACGGACTGCGGTTGTGTCGGCATGTGTCCTCGTTCTCAGACTTGCTCTCGGACGGTGACTCTCAGACGGCCGTGACGCGGGTGGCCGCGCCGTCGCCCTGGACGGCGGTGTTGGCCGTGTCGAACGCCTTCGACTCCATCTGGGCCAGCTCGTGCCTGGTCGCCGACACGTACTGGTGGGCAGCCAGCTTGACCTGGTCGACCGCGTCCGCCAGCGACGAGCCGAAGAAGCCGAACAGGCCGTAAGCGCCGGAGTGGACGTTGAGCCCCGCCACGACGCGGGTCATGTCGTTGAGGCGCTGCATGGGCTTGCCGGCGATGTTGCGGCCGACCTCACGGACGGAGTCGGCGTTCATCTCCATGCGCTTGAGGTCGCTGTCGGATGTCATGGATTAGTCCACCACCGGTTGGCCGGGATCGTACGCGGGACGGAACAGGCCCGGCTCATCAGGGGGCGGCGGGGCCGTCCGGTGCGCGACCGGCGCACCCTCGTACCCGGCCGGGCCGCCGCCCATCGGCATGAACGGCATGCCACCGGTACCGGCGGCCGCCCCTGTGGGGCCGCCGGACGATGTGGGATTCGTGGCGGGCCACGTCCCGTCCACGACCGGCACGACGCCGGGGCGTACGGACGGGCCGGTCTCGCGCGGGAGGCCGCCGAGTGGGCTGCGGGCCTGGTCGGCGATGGGGCTGCTCTGGTCAAGGACGGAGCGCATGGGGCCGGACCGGTACGGGTCGCCGGTCCGCGCGCCGTCGGTCCGCTCGGAGTAGGTCCGCAGGTTGTCGGTTCGCGGGTCACCGGTCCGCGTCGGGTCGGTCCGCGTGGGGTCGGTCCGCGCGGTGTCGGTCTGCGCGGTGTCGGGCCGGGCGCCGGTCAAGGAGCGTGTCGGCTCGGACGTGGTCGGGTTGGTCCCGATCAGCGCGGGGCCGGTCGTCGGCGGGTACCCGGTGAGCTGGGCCACGGAGGGCGTTCCGCTCGTTGACGTGATCAGCCCGGGGACCTGGCCCGGCGTGGTCCCGAGGGTCGGGGGAGTGGCGGTTCCAGGGACCGCCGCAGCGAGCGGCGCGGTCTGCGGCGCCGCCGAGATAGGTGACGCCGTCGGATCCACACTGGCCAGCCGGGCGACCGGGCGCGTGGACTCCAAGTCGATCCCGCCACCGGTCGGAGTGCTGTCGCGCACAACTGGAGGCAGGTACGGCGCGCTGGAGGCCAGGTCGGCGTCCCACGGTAGCCGCTCGGGCAGGATCCCGTGCGCGTCCCTCAAGCGGCCGTTCAGATCCGCGAGGAAGCGCCGGGCGTCGGCGTCGGGGTCGTTGCTCAATTCCCGGGAGATGTACGACCCGGTGTCCACCGTGGCGTACTGCTCCCGGGTGGCCGGCTCGAACTGCTCCTTCGCCGCGGCCAGCTCACGGCTGGCCTGCTGGACGGATGACGGGATGTCGCCGATCTGGCTCCGCAGCGTGCCGAGATACGACTGCACCCGCGCCATCCGCCCGAGCATGGCCCGCGCCGACTCGCCGCCCCAGTTTCCATCGGCGACGAGACGTGAGGCGTATTGGGACAACTCCTTGATCGTCTGGTCAAGGAGTGTGCCGGCCGATTGGTAGGCGTCCGCGACACCGCCGAACTCCTCCGGCCGGGTGTTCATGATCAACCGCCGGATCGAGTCGCGCCCGCCGTAGCTCTCGGGCGCGCCGGCCGGCAGCGCGCCCTCCTTGATCGGCTTCGGTTCTCCCACGCGGCCCTCTATCCGGCAGATCCGGCAGATCCGGCAGATCCGGTACGGCGAGCGGTGTCGCCGGCCCGCTGGTCGGCGTCCCTGACGGTGTTCGCGGTGGCGACCAGATCCTCGACGACCCTGCTGACCAGCTCGGTCACGAACCCCATCGTGTCCACCGTGGCCATGCGCGCCCGTTGCATGGTCTCGGCGTACCCTCGTGCCACATCCCAGTCGCCGACGGCCGTGAACGACAGGTCGGGCACCCGGTGCCCGGCCGACTCGAGCCGGGGCAGCAGATCCCTCGACATCGCCCCGGCGACGTCCAGCAGCGCGTCCGGCCGGCACATCGCCTGGTCACCGGCCGCCGCCGGGTCGATGACCAGCTCGGCGGGTATCCCGTTGTCGCCTTCAGCCATCGTTCGGCTCAGGTGCCCCAGCGCCGGACGTTGGCCTGCTCGGCGTCGCGCATGATCTCGGTCGCGTCGTGCAAAGCCGGGCCGAAGCGCTGCATGGTGTCACCCATCGTCACCACGGCCTCGTTCCACTCGCGCTTGGCCTCCAGGTAGACGCCCTTCGCGGAGCCGTCCCAGGTCTCCAGGATCTTCAGGTCGTTCTCGAGGTCGGTCAGCTCGCCGACGAGATTGGCGTACGCCCGGCCGAGCTCGGCCGCGATCTCTTCCATCTCGTCGAAATTGGCGAGGATGATGTCTCCGCCACCGGTCATTGAGATCCTTCCCTGACGTCGATCCCGCTCATCGGACGGCACCGCCGTTGAGCGCGGCCATGAGGTTCTTCGTGACGGCCTGGGTGGAGGTGCTGGCCTCCTCGTACTCGATCCCCGAGCCCTTGAGGTTCTCGGCGATCTGGTGGAGGGCGTCGATGACCTTCTTGAACTGCGGGTTCCACTCGTTGAGAACCTGCGTGTAGACGGTCGCCGACTCGCCCTTCCACGAGCCGCCGAGCTGCTCGGGGATTTGGAGCAGTCTGTTGTGGATCTGCGTGATGTGCTCGTGCGCGGTCAGCGCGCGAGCGGCCGCGTCGTGCTGACTGCCCTGCTGATAAGTGGTCGGCTGCGCCACGGTTCACCTCCCGGTATCGAACATGGGACAACGCGAGCACCATAAGCCGGTGCGCGGGAGGGCCGATCTGACTTCAACATTCCTGGAAATGTTGGATCACCCGGCGCGCCAGCCCCGCCGCCTGGCCTTGGGAAGCATGATCGCCACGAAGATCACCAGCCCCGTCACCGCGACCGTGCCTCCCGCGATGCCCACGGCCAGCCCGCGCGTACGCGGGTCGGGGGCGGCGGCCTTGGCCACGACGACCGGCACCCCGCCGCCCGCCTTCTCCACCGAGTCGGGCAGTACGGCGGTGACGGCGAGCAGCGGGTTGACCAGGCCCGCGCCGGTCCCGGTGGCGCCGCCGCCCTCGGCCGTCAGCTCCACCCGGCGCTTGACCTGCCACAGGTCGAGCTCCGGATGCCGGGCCCTGACCAGCGCCACGACCCCCGACACGTACGGCGCGGCGAAGCTGGTGCCGTCGAGGTCCGTACGGTAGCCGCCGCCCGTCCACGTACTGGTGATCCCGGAGCCGGGGGCGGTGACGGAGACCCTGGTGGTGCCGTTGGAGAACGCCGACTTCGTGCCGTCGGGGGAGGCCGCGCCCACCGCGATCACGCCGGGGTAGTCGGCCGGGTAGGACGGCGTCACCTCGCCGTCCTCACGCTTCACGTTGCCGGCCGCCGCGACGATCACCACGTCCCTGCTCTGCGCGTACGCGACGGCCGACTTGAGCTCCGGCTGGTCGTGCGCCTCCACGGACACGTTGATGACCTTCGCGCCGAGCTCGGCGGCCCGCCTGATGCCCCGGGCCAGCAGTGACACCTCACCGTCCGGCGTCTCGGTCTGCTTGATCGACAGGATCCGCGCGCCCGGCGCGACCCCGAGGAACGGTACGCCGCGCGAGGTGAGGTCCCGGCCCGCGATGATGCCCGCCACGGCCGTACCGTGGCCCACGCAGTCGCGCTGATCCGTACCCGTCAGGTCCTCGGAGGTCGTGACCGCCCCGGCGAGCTGCGGGTGCCGCGCGTCCACGCCGCTGTCGACGACCGCGACGGTGACGCCCTCGCCTCGGGTCAGCCGCCACACCCGCTGGAAGCGCAGCCGCTCCTGCGGCCAGGGCTTGCCACTGACGTCCTGGACCCCGGCCTCGGGGTTGCAGGAGGGAGCCATCCCGTCCGCCTGCGCGGAGGTAATGGGCGTGATGGCGAGCAGCAGGGCGAGGGCGGTGGTGCCGGCCCAGGAAATGGCCATGTAAGGGGATTTTGCCGGTCTTGAGCGGCAAGCCGGATTCCGTTCCAAATTCTTTGAAGTGAAACGCCGGCGCGCCCGGTACGGGATACAGAGGGGAGGGGCGCAGACCGATATCCGGGAGAGATTCATGCCGACACCTGACGACGGCGGCGAGCGGGACGACACCAGGGACGGCCTCGGCCTCCCGAGAGACCAGCGCAACGGCGTCGAGTCGGGCGAGGACGGGCGCGTCTACGAGGTACAGCTGGACCCGCGCAACACCGAGGAAGAGTACACCGACTACCTGCAGACTTACGGGCACGGAGGGTACCCGCCGACCGCCCGGCCACGGGTCTCCGAGGCGACGCGCGATGAGTTGGTGACCAAATACCACGTCGATCCGGGCGGGGCGAAGAAGGAGATGTTCATCAAGATCGCCGACTTCGTGGACCCGGAGACCGGCAAGCCGCGTCCCGACTCGCCCGTCGAGAAGCTCCGCGCCGACCTCGACCGGCTCAGGGGGCTGGGCGGCACGCCGAGCCTGGAGGTTCTCGTCAGCCGCTCCACGCTGACCGAGCGCGACCTGGGCACCTGGCAGGCGGCCACCGACCTGAGACTCACCACCGACAAGGCGCAGACCAGTCTGAAGAGCGCCGTCACCCAGCTCTGCTCGGTCTACGAGGCCATCCTGGAGACGCTCGACCAGACCGTGAAGGCGGCCATGGACGCCGACCAGGCCGTGGCCCAAGGCCTGCGCGGGACGGCGACATGACCGCTTACACCCTGTACCAGCTCAAGGACGGCACCCGTCCGCTGCCCGATGACATCGCCACGAGCAAGGGCGACAGCGAGAACAGCCAGGGCATCGTCGACCTCATCCGCAACCACACCGACCCGCGGAAGATCGAGGACGCCGGCCACAACTACGCGACCTTGGCCGCGAGCTGCGAGGAGTCGATGCGGAACCTGCAGACGGAGGCGCAGCGCATCGCCGCCTCCCTCGGCGGGGAGCCACTGGAGGGCGTCTTCAAGAAGATCGGCGAGCTCCAGAAGGATCTCGCCGCGGTGAACTACAGCGCTCAGACTGTCGCCAACCCGCTCATCTGGTACGGCCGTGATGTGCTGCCCTTCTTCCGGGACAACGTCCCCCAGGTCGGCAGCGCGGGCTGGGACGACGATCTGCGTGACAGCGTGTTCGGCACCGACGGCAACGCTCACGCCCTGGCCCGGCACCACCTGCGACAACTCAACAGGTTCATGGGAGTGGTCTACGACCGGATCGCCCCCGAACTGGAGCAGCGCGCGGCTCCGCCCCCCGGCGCGGGTGTCACTCCCGTGGAACTGCCGAAGATGGACGGCCTGGGCGGCAACGGCCGACTCGGTGGTGGCGGTGTCTCCGATCCGTACACGGGCCTCGGCAGCCCGTACTCCAGCCTGTCCGGCCTGCCCGACCCCACGTCGTCCGGTGTCGGGGACCCGTCCGGCCTGACCGACCCGAACCAGCGCCCGACCGATCCCGGCACAAACCTCCCGGACCCCAACGGCGCCCAGAACCCGAACCTCCCCGGCCTCGACCAGGCTGGAGTGAAGACCCCCGACCTGCAGAGTCCCCAGACCCCGGACCTGAAGAATCCCGGCGACCTCAAGACCCCCGGCCTGCCCGACACCAAGGCGAACCTGGCCGGCTTCCCGGACACCATGTCGCCCGACCTGGCCCACAGGGTGAACACGGGCCTACCCTCCACCGGCCCGCTCACCCCCTCGGGGACCGGCACCGCCACGACGGCCGCGCAGGGCGCGGGTGGCCTGACGGCCGGCGGGGCCGCGCGGGGCGGGACCGGCGGCATGCCGATGGGCATGTACCCGCCGGGCATGGGAGGTGGCGGCCAAGGCCAGGAGCAGGACCGCGAGCGGACCCGGTTCCCGATGATCGAGGACGAGGCGTTCGAGACCGACGACCTGGGCGGTCCCGCAGTGATCGCATGACGGCGACGGATAGGGCCGGTGGCTGCTGCCTCCGGGAAGCGGTGACGCCGGATCGGGGAAGTGAACGCGTGACGGCGAGGAAGAGGGCCGGTGGCTGTCGGGTCCGGGAAGTGAACGCGTGACGGTGACGGAGAAGGTCCGTGGTTACCGGCTCCAGGAGCGGGCCGGGCAGGACGGGCCGTGGAGCGCGTACCTCGCGACGGCCGACCGCGACGGCGCCTCGGTGCTGCTGCGGTCGCTGGCCTGCCGCCGCGTGGACAAGCGCCGGCTCAAGCCGCTGCTGCGCGGATTCCGCTTCCCGGACGCACTCGCCGCCCATCCGAACGTGATCCCGGTACTCGACATCGGCACCACCGCCGACGGCCGCCCGTACCTGGTGACCGAGCTGCACGGAGGCTGCACGCTGGCCGAACGGCCCGGCCGGACCCTGCCCGCGCCGCCGGGCGAGGCGCTGCGCGTCGCGCGCGCGGTGGCCGCCGCGCTCGCGGCCACTCACGGGGCGGGCGGGGTGCACGGCGACGTACGGCCGGAGAACGTGGTCCTGCCCGAGCACGGCGAGCCCAGATTGACCGGGTTCGGCATGAGCGGGCTGATGTCACTGGCCGAACTGCCCGACGGGACGTCCGTGTCCGTCCACAGCCCGCCCGAGCTGCTTGAGGGCCGCTCGGCCAGTCCGGCGTCGGACGTGTACTCGCTCGGGTCGATGCTGTACGAGCTGCTTGCCGGGCGGCCCGCGTTCGCCCTGGACGGGCCGGACACCTCGGCCCGGTTCGTCTTCGGCGTGCTGAGCGAGGAGCCGCCGCCCCTGGCGTCTCCCGGCTTGCCGCCCGACCTCGTGTCCGCCGTCAATCAGGCGATGGCCAAGTCCCCCGAGTCCCGCCCTACGGCCGCCGACCTCGCCACCCGCTTCGCCCACGCCGCCCTGGACCAGTCGGTTCCACCCACCGCCCACCAAGCGGCCCCATCCACGTACAAACTGGTCGCTCCGAGCTCCCGCCTGACGCCATCGCAGACCGGGCCCGCGCCCGCGCCGAGGCCCTCGCAGACCGGCCCCGGCTTGCCGCCCACCCCCGTCGGACCCGCGCCGGAGCCTTCGCAGACCGGGCCCGGCTTGCCACCCGCTTCTGTCGGACCTGCGCCCGTGCCGGGACCATCGCAGACCGGGCCGGGCGACTTGCCACTCGGCTCGCCGTTCCTGTCGG
The DNA here is from genome assembly GCF_040649695.1 of Nonomuraea sp. NPDC048901. Lineage (NCBI taxonomy): Bacteria > Bacillati > Actinomycetota > Actinomycetes > Streptosporangiales > Streptosporangiaceae > Nonomuraea > Nonomuraea sp. NPDC048901. The sequence continues at coordinate 416,627 of NZ_JBEZFW010000003.1, forward strand.
TGCCACCAGTGCAACCAGCGCCAGCGGTGGCCGGTGAGACGTCGGTGCCGCGGGCTCTCGTCTGGACCGTCGACCCCGACCGCTCGGCGTCACTTCCCCGACCGCCCCGCCCGCTCTATCCGTCCTCCCACCAGCCGGGTACGGCGCAGCCACAGGCCCAGGCGGAGCCGAGGCGCAGGAGCAAGAAAGTCCCCCTGTTCATCGCCGGCACCTCCGGCCTGGCCGTGCTGATCGGCGCGGCCAGCGTCGCCGCCGCCATGAACGGCCGCCCGTCGACCCCACCGCGGATCACCCTGGAGCCCCAGTCCGCCACGACCAGAGGCACCGACCCGGGGACCGGAGGCACCGACCCCACGACGACCGCCAAGCCACCCGACTCGGCTGCCCGGACCCCACCACCCAGTGCCCTGCCCTCTACCGAGCCTTCTACCGGGCCGTCCATCGCCCGTCCCGCCAAGACCCTGGACGCGGCGGCGATGAGCGCACAGCGGCCCAAGGACCTGAGACTGGTGACCGACAACGGCACGACCGTGACGCTGTCCTGGAAGCAGCAGCGCAAAAGTGACTTCCCCATGGTGCTACAGCAGTCTCCCGGTGATCGCGTGCTGTCGATGGGGAGCGGCAGCACCACGTTCACGGTCGGCGGCCTGGACGCGGCCACGGGCTACTGCTTCAAGGTCGGCACGGTGGTCAGGCTCGGCCAGCCGTCGTCCGTCGCCTGGTCACCGTCCCTGTGCATCCGAGGCGCGGTGGAAACCGACCCAGGCGGCCGGGACGAGCAGGTCCAGCCGCCCATCGTCCTCCCACTGGCCACCCCACCCACCTGAAAGCCGCTGATCACGGAGTGGCGGTCGGCTCGCCGCCGGCTTGCTCACGCGCGAGGAGTCCGCCGAGGGCGGCGGCGATGACGGGCAGCCCGACCACCACGGCCGCGATCGCCGGCCACGGAGTTTCGAAGGGCACCCGTACCGGATCATCCCATGAGCCCGACGCGGTGAAAGGCCATAGCAGCAACATCCCGATGGGGCACCCGGCGACCGCGCCCAGCACCGTTCCGCACAGCGTGCTCAGCCCCGCACGGGAAGCGGCGAACCACCGGAAAGTCGCGGCCGATCCGTCACCGGCCCGCCTCAGCACCCGACCCGCTCGCGAACTCGTGTCCTTGCCGTCCCCGGCGGCCCACGCACCGCAGAGAGCGATGAGGAGCGTCGCCGCGGCGACGACCAGCCAGGTGGTCGAAGCCTGGAATCCCCGCTCGACATAGGTTTCCGCGATGTCGCCCAGCCGGCTGTCGAGCCGCGCCTGTTCGCCCGCCGAGATGCGATGGAGGGAGGGATCGACGATCAGCTCGTCCGGCTTCAGCTGATAGCCGAGGTCCCGGACGACCTTCGCCGGGACGAAGATCGTCTCCATGTGAGGGTCGAGGGTTCTGGCGACGGTCGCCGGAGTGGTCTTGCTCGTCGGCGGGCCGTCGCTCCCGGTCACGTTGTAGTCGATCTCGACCGAGTCGACCTTCACGTCGGCGGTCGTGACCACCACGGCCTTGCCCTCGTCGTACGGCGTCGACTGGTCGCCCGTGAGATACCGCAGCAGTGCCTCGTCGCCGATGACTCCGTTCGGGTAGACGGACTCTTCCGGCAGGTCGACGTTCTCGGCATTCGCCGCGAAGTGTCGGTATTCACGCGGACTCTCACTCTGGGCGATGGGAACTCCGGGTAACTCCCGCTGGATCGCCGTACGTACGGGACCGGCCTGCTCCGCCGAGAAGAGCCGCACCAGGAGGGTGCCGGGCCGGGCGCTGGGGGAGTAGGCGGCCCTGTCCTGCGCCGTCATGCCGACCGCGACGATCGTGAGCGCGATGCCGAAGCTGGTCGCCATCATCGTCACCGTGATCGCGGGAGCCGTAGTCGGGCGACGACCGGCCAGGTCGCGGGCCGCCAGGCGAACGAGCAGCGGCAGCCGTTTCGTGTACCGACCGAGGATTTCCAGCAGCCACGAGGCTAGCGGGCCGAAACCTAAGAGGAGCAGACCTCCGCCTATGAGGGTCAGCAGACTGAGCCCGATCAAGACGGCGCCGCCGTAGCGCGTGTCCGCACGCGCCGACCACGCGCCGAATGCCATCATCCAGACGCCGACGAACGACAGGAACAATCCCCCGACCACATAGCGGCGGCGTACGCGTACGTGGCGATTCCGTGGGGCGGACTGCGCCGCGATCGTCACAGATGCGCAGGCGAACACCGCGGGAATGGCCATGGCCACGCCGATTCTCAGGAGTATCGAAAGGTCGAAGATCATGGCCGGATAGTAGTGAGCTTCAGCTGGCGCCGTACGGGATCGAAATACAGTGCGCGGTCACGTTCCAGCGCTCAGCACCGGATCGGTGACCCCGCCGGGGCAGGCGAGCTGGGCGATGTCCCAACCGGCGCGCCGGGCTCCCGCCTGGTAAGCGCTGTCGTAGAAGGCGAGGACGGCGGCGCGCGGATCGGCCTCGGCCAGGGCGTCGGCGTGGCGCAGCACGGCCAGATGGCTGCCTCGCTGCTCGATCCACCGCGCTGCCGCGGGCTCCAATGGTTCGTTGTCCAGGCCTTTGGGCTCGGGCGCGGTGTAGGAGTAGAAGGCCGGGTCCGGGAAGGCGTCGTCACCGAACCAGAAGCCGGAGCTGATCACCTCCCGCGAGTACGCTTCCCGCGTCACCGGGTCGGCTCCGGGCGGCTGGTCGATCACGCGGTCGGAGAAGCGGGTGCAGGCGATGTCGAAGGTGTGCCAGAAGTGGTGCACCGGGCTGATCTTGCCCGAGAAGCCCGCGGCGAACTCCTCCAGCAGGAGGTTCACCTGGCTGAGGACCTGCCAGTAGCGGGTGACCTCGGCCGGATCGTAGTGCGCGTGCTCGGTGTCGTCGGCGAACGGCCGGTCGGAGTCGGGCAGGTCGAACGGCCGTGGTAGGGGTATGTCCACTCGCACGTCCAGGGCCGTCAGTGCCCGCATGGTTTGGTGGTAGAAGGACGACACCGACTGGCCGGGGAGCGAGAACGACACCTCCCGGCCGTCCACCGTGCTGAGGAGCAGCTGGTGGCCGACGAAGTCGAAGTCGATCGTGAAGATCGGGTTACCGTCGGCCTGTCCCATCGGACGAGTGGTGATCCCTCGCCCGGTGACGTGGAACGGCGCGTTCCACCAGTGGTTGCGCCGGGCCGCCGAGGCGAGCCGGATCTTGCCCACTACCTGGCAGAACCGGTGCAGCGTCGCCTTGGTGTCCCGCCACTCGGCCGACGGCACGGCGGTGTACAACTCCATGACCCCATCGTTCCCACACGTTCGCAGCGCTATCCATGCGCCGGCTGGAGCCCGGCTTGGCCATCGGAGGTCGAGCGCCCTGCTCCACCCGATCTGCGTCGCCGACTTCGGCTGATACTCACTCGCCTTCACTTAGTCGCTCAATACCTCCCTTCCATGGCAGTTCATCCTCGAAGTCGCAGGCTGCTACGGCCTTGTGTCCTGACGTCCATAGCGCGCTGATAACTTCTGCCAGCTCGTCAAGTCCATGGTGTGACGGTCGAATTCACCGCCGAGCAGCTCGACCAGCAATGCCTTCACCGCCACCTCGGGCGCTGTTGTGAAGACCTTGCAGTAGCGATAATTATTCTCTTCCGGCATCATGGGATTTTGACGAACGGCGGGTTGTCGAACGAGTCGCCTATGCGGATAATCGACACGTCCACCTCCATTCCGAGCATCGCTTCCAGTTTTCAGCGCAGGGAACTCAGCCCCGCTTCCAGCGAGATCGCTACCTGAAGGGCATTGGCCTGCCGAGTCCCGCCTGGATTAGCCTGCGCGGAGATCAGGCACTCACCGGACCGGATGTGTCGCGTCGGTTCGCGGGACCCAGCCGGCGAAGACGCCCTCGGGGCTGTGCGTCGAAAGCGCCTCCGCGATCGAGCGGTGCAAGGCGGCGGCGTCAGGCAGCCTGAGGTGGTGCTCGTCCGACTGGTCGTAGAAGGACAGGTCGAGCCGCGCCGACGGGTATCTGGTGATTCCGCCCACGACCGCCGCTTCGCCCTTGTACGACAGGGTGACCGAGCGGAGCCTTGGCCAGGGATGCTCGTTGATGTGCCGCTCGGTGATGGTCAGCACGCCCATAGCCCTAGCCTGGATGTTTAGCCGGATATATCCGGTTATGCCGATGATCACCACCAGCACCACGCCGACCATGAAGGCGATGTAGTCCGGGGCATTCGTCCCCCGGCCCTCGGGCAGCGTCGCGCCGATGACGCCGACCACGAGCAGCATGAGCACGGTGACGACCATCATCAGGCAGCCGAACATACCCCTGCTTCGGCGAAGCGCGGCGGAACGCAGGTCGAAGGCGATTCCGTCAGGCGGCTGGCGGACCGTCCGCACCGCGACCGTGGACAGGCTCCACTTCTTGACGTCCCCGCGGCTGAGCAGCACCCCGCTGGCGATCCCGCACAATGCGGCCGCGAGCCCGACCAGCTGCGACGGGTACACCTCGCCGTCGGCGATCCCGACGGCCACGGCGGCGGCGATCATGATCGGGCAGATCGCGAAGAGCGCCTTGCGCATCAGCCCGATCGCCATCGGGCCGCCCAGCCAGATCCGGGCAAGCCAGAAATACCAGACCGCGCTCCAGAACACTCCCACGAAGATCTCGAAGGGGGTGGCGTCGTTCCGCCAGACGAGCACGATGCCACCGATGAGGCCGGGCCAGAGAACGGCGAGCAGGCCGACGGCCGACTTGTGGGCGAGAGGGCGCTGCATGCGCGGAATCCTAGCCTTCCGGCACCTGGAACCTCGACGACACCGCCTGTGCCCACCTGCCGCCCCGCCACCGTCACGCCGCCACCAGGCAGCCCAGGAGACCTCCGGCGGCTCGGGGCGCGCGCCTTGAGCGCGATTACAGCGGAGAGGCGCTGTGGTACATGCGGTACTTGAAGTAGCCGTCCCAAGGTGGCGCCGTGTTCGCCGGTCCGGGTTCGGTGGCGAAGTACACGTCGACCCCCGAGTAGTCCAGCGGGCGCTGATAGGCCAGACCGCCATAAACGTCCCGCACCAGGCCAGAATTGTGGTTCCACCGGTAGCCCGTCTGGGCGCTGGTGATCTGACCGACGACCGTCCAGGCGCCACCGCCCGTCCAGACGCTCGATCCGGCGATTCGGTCGACTTCGACGTTCGCCTGTACTTCGTTGCCGTCGAGCTGCCCGGTGTCGCGGGAGACGACGAACGAGTCCCGCTCGGGGTCGTAGGCCCAGGACGCGTTGTGCAGGAATCGTCCGGAGCCGGGCAGGAACGGTTCCGGCGTCAGACCGGCCGTGGTGATGAACGACCTCGTGCCGAGTACCGGCGCGTTGGCGTTGCCCAGGTTGAGTGTGCGTACGGCGGTGCCCCGGGCGGTCCCGTCGCAGGACGGCTCCGGCACGTCCAGCGCGGCGCAGTCCAGCCCGCTGTAGAACAGCAGGAGATTCCCCCGCTGATCGACACTGGTCACGCTCGGCTGGCCGACACCGTACCCGGCCGCGTTGTAGTCGGGTTCGGTGATGTCGATGAGCGGGGAGGCGACGATGGTCCACGGCCCCAGCGGAGAGGTGGCGAGGGCAACGCCGACCACGTTGAACCGGCCGTCCGCGCCATGGTCGTCATTGTCGGCGGCGGTGAAGAACATCGCCCACGTGTAGGTCTTCTCGCCGCTCTGGGGCGTCGTGTAGGTGAAGCTGCCCTTGACGACGTCCGGGTCACAGATGTGGTACGCCGCCCAGCTCGGCGTGGCAGGCTGGTAGTGCGGGTCGGCCGGTTGAAGGCGGGGCCGCAGCGCTACCTGGGTGGCACCCCACGTGTACGACCCGTTCGGCTGCCGGGTGCCGACGTTGAACAGGACGTGATCGTGAGTGGCCTGGAGCGCGTTGCCGCTGCTCGATGAGTACTCGACCGTGTTGGCGCAGTAATAGATGATCCTCTGGGCGTCGGAGGTCTGCGCGATGGACGGCGCGTACTGGTAGTAACCAGCGCCGTCATAGCGGGACGAACCTGGATATATCCCCCCAGGTAGGGGCACGCCTGAGGACTCGGCGGAAGGCGTCCAGGCGTAGGCCGGCAGCAGGGTGATCAAGGATGCGACAAGGGTGAGGAGGGCGGCTGTCGAAACGCGGCGGACGAGCATCAGGTGGTCCTTCCTCGCGGCGAGGTGGGCAAAATGAGCAGGCGGCGACACTGGCGCACTGGTCAGTACCGCCACGCGTACACGCCGTCGTAGTCCGGGCTCTCCGAGGTCCACACCAGCAGGCCGCCGTCGTCGTCGAGCTGCGGCCGGATGTACGGGTAGGAGCTGACGCCGGGGATCGTGACGGTCGGCCCGCCCGCGCCCCGGTCGTAGATCTTGTACCGGGTACGGCTGCTGCCGTCCACGTCGTAGTGCTCGGTGTAGACGACGACGCGGCCGTTCCTGTTGATCGCCTGCGGATCGACGTTCGACTTGCTGGAGATCAGGATGTCGCCCGCCACGATGCGGCCGGCGTTGACGGGCTTGATGACCAGTCCCTGGCCGCTGGTGGTCTCGGTGCCCCAGGCGTAGAAGGCGGCGATGGTGCTGCCGTCGCCGGACAGCATCGCCTGCAGGAAGTGGTCGTCCTCGGTGGCGTTGGGGTGCAGGTCCACGGTGGTGCCGCTGTTGGCGTTGTAGACCTGAAGGGTGCCGACGAAGGCGGTCAGGCTCACTCCGTACCAGACCAGGACGCCGTCCCGCGTCATGCCGAAGTAGTTGTTGGTGTGGCAGCCCGGTTTCGCGACGCAGACCGTGTCCACCCTGGTCAGCGGCTGGCCGACGACGCCGCGGTAGATGGTGGCCTCACGCGGCGGCGGAGCGTCGGTGGTCAGGCCGACGCGGACGGCGATGACCGTGCCGTCCTCGCTGAGGCGCAGCGACATCGTGTCGAAGTCCTCGTAGGCCACGCCCGGGTCCTCCACCCAGACCTGCCCGGTCCTGAGGTTCCTGATGATGATCGCCGGAGAGGTGAAGGGGGCGTTCCTGTCACCGATGTAGGCGACGATCGAGCCGTCTCGGTTGGTGGCCATGCCCGTGCCCGGCACGGTGATGGGGATGTAGCTGGGGGTACGGCCGTCGCCGCCGCGCGAGACGAGGATGATCTCGCCGGTCTGGAGGTCCTTGCGTACCAGGTAGATGGCGTTGCCGTTGGGCTCGTACACCTCGTTCGGCGCGAGGTTGCTGCCGGAGCGTACCGCGAAGAACACGTAGCGGCCGTCGGCCGACAGCTTGGAACCCCAGCTCCCGGCGAAGTTCATGGTGTCGGGATTGCCGTCGGCGTCCACGGCCACGTTGACGGGCGCGCCGAAGCCGATCATCGCGCGGGTGGGCATGACCGCGGTGGGCTGGGAGGCTTCGCCGTATCCGCGGAAGTTGTGGGCGTAGACCCAGATGGTGTACATGACTCCAGGCTTGAGCTGGTCCACCACCACCTGCGTTTCCTTGGTGTAGCGGGTGCCGCTCGGCGGGTCGGTGACGACGGCGTAGCCGTCAACGGGCGGGGAGCCCGGCACGGGCGCGGGGGCCGTCCACGAGACCGTGGCCTGCAGCGGGCCGGGCCGGGCCACCGCGTTCTGCGGCGGTCCTGGCAGGCAGTCGCAAATGGTGATCTCCGCCTCGGCGTACTGGGGCGGGCGGGTGCCGTTGGCGGGACTGTACGCCTGGATCGTGGCATGACCGTACGAGGGAGAGGTGTACGTGCCGTTCTGGTCGATGGTGCCAGGACCGGTGATGACGCTCCACTCGACGGCGGTGATCTCGGGAATGCCGGTGACCTTGAAATCGAAGTCGTACGCGGTGTTTGGCCCGCCCTCGACGTGCGCAGGGTCGATCTCGATGCCGGTGAACGGGCCCGAGTGCCAGGCCGAGTACCACCAGTTGACCAGGTCGTCCTTCCTGATCGACAGGGCCTTGCCGAACAGGCTCCTGGTCTTCATGAAGCCGCCGAGCGTCAGCCCGACGCGTAACTCCAGCCACGGGTTCTGGGTGGTGTCGGCGATGACCTGGACGTAGGGGGCGAAGCTGGCGCCGGGACCCGCGGCGCCGTAGATGTACATGACCTCCTCGAACGGGAAGCTGATCTTTGCGCCCGCGTCGCCGTACGCGATCAGCTCGGCGTGGTTCTGCCGCCCCGGAATGTCGATCTTGTCCATGCTGAGGTCGCCGCCCTGGAGGGTGACCGTGGCGCCGACCTCCCGGCTGTAACCGGCCTGGAAGGCGATGCCGAGCGAGCCGTCGATCTCGAACTGCACGTAGACCTCGAACTCCGGGCAGATCAGCACGGGCAGCGGGCCGAGCTGGAGGTCGATGCAGGGCGTGCGCATGCGTCCGATCAGCCACTTCTTCTGCCACCCGGCCATCGCGCCGATCTTGCCGACCGTGTTCAGCGCGACGTTGACGCTGGCGCCGAAGTGATCGAGCTCCAATGCCCCGCCCTTGAGGTGGATCTTGCCGTGGCCGTGCGGGGCCAGCGTCATCCACATCTCCAGCTTCCTGCCGACGTCGTCGTGCCCGGCCGGGCCGGCCTTCGTGGCGACCTCCACCACGAGCGCGCCGTCGCGCAGGCCGATGCTGCCGGGGCCGCCCGCCGTGCCCACCGGCTTGCCGTCCTGGGTGGGCCGCGCGACCCGTACGCCTGGAGCGAGCGGCGTGAACTGGACGGCGGACGCGTCCGTCACCGTGTCGAAGGCCACGTCGCCGTCTCCCACGACGTCGGGGATGGCGGCCTCCTCGGTCATCACGCTGAGCATGGCTCCGCGGGTGGTCACGGCGGTGACCTTGCGGAACAGGCCGCGTGGCGTGTTCGCCGAGACCGGGGCGACGACGTACGCGCCGGCGGTCAGGTCGCTCACCTGCGCGGGCGGGGAGTCGAAGTCGAGCGTGCCGTCGGTGCCGACCGAGATCAGGCGGGCCAGCGAGGCGGCCGACAGCACGACAGGGGTGGCCTTGGCGCTCACCTCCGGCACGACCGCTTGGCTGGCCGCGCTTTCGGGGCCGGCGCCGTGCTGGTTGGCGGCCCGTACGGTGAAGGTGTACGCCGTCGCCACGTCGAGACCGGACAGGACCGCGCTCGTCGTCGTTACCGTGGCCGTCGCGCCGCCGGGGCTCGCCGTCACCGTGTATGAGGTGATGGGCGCGGTTCCGGTGTCCCTGGGCGCGTTCCACGTGACCTTGACCGAGCCGTCGGCGGTGGTCGAGGCGGTCACCCCGACGGGTGCGATCGGAGCCCGCCGCGCCGCCGGGGTGGCCGGGCCGGCGGTCTCGGCCTCACCCGTGCCCGCGGCGTTGCGGGCCGCGACGGTGAACGTGTACTCCGTCCCGTTCGTCAGCCCCGCGAACGTGGCGACCGTGGTCGCGGCAGGTGTGTCCAGCGTGAGCCCGCCGGGCTCGGCCGTCAGGTGGTACCCGCTGATCGCCGCGCCGCCGTCGGGCGGCTCCACCCACTGGAGCTCGACCTTCTGGTCCAGCGGGACCACCGAGAGGACGGGCGGCCGCAGCGGCGTCGTGGCGGGCGCGGGGGTGACGGGCTGTGAGGGCGCCGAGGGCCGGCCGCTGCCCGTGCCGTTCACCGCGGTGACCACGAACGTGTAGGCCGTCCCGTTCGTCAGCCCGCCGACCGTCGCCTGGGTCGCCTCGGCGGCGGCGTCCACGACGACGTTGCCCGGCGAGGCGGTGACGAGGTACTTCACGATGCCCGCCGTGCCGGTGTCCGGCGGGCTCCAGTCCACTTTCGCCGCCGCGTCACGCACGGTCACGGCGGTGATGAACGGCGTGCCGGGTGCGCGGGGGGCGGCTGGGGTGACCGGCTCGGAGGGCGCGGAGGCGGGCGAGGTGCCGGCCGCGTTCGCAGCCGTCACGGTGAACACGTACGCGCTGCCGTTGGTCAGCCCGCCCACGTGCGCGGAGGTCGTGGCGGAGGTGAGGCGGGCGCCGCCGGGCGAGACGGTCACCGTGTACGTGGAGATCGACGCGCCGCCGTCTGCCGGAGCCTGCCACGCGACGTCGGCGCCGCCGTCGGTGGCCGAGGCGGTCACGCCGGACGGCGCGGACGGCGCGGACGGCGACCGGTAGTAGTCGAAGGTGTCGACGGTCACGCTGACGCTCGCGGTGCCGGTGTTGAGGATCACGAACGTGCCGCCGGTGCCCACCTTGACCGGCACCAGGCTCGACCAGAAGTCGTTCGGCTGGTACGCGATCGAACCGCCGCCCGGGATGCTCGCCTGGCCCGCGGGGTACACGCGCAGCAGGCCGTTCACGGTGCCCTTGACGGTGATGTTCACCCCGACTGCGCTCACCCCAGTGGGCGGCACGCCGCCCTTGCCGAGCGGTGCCACCGTGTACGAGGCGCCCGCCGCCACTGTCACCGAGGCGAGAGTCCGCGACGGGGCGACGGGCACCAGGGACGAGGCGGCGACCGCGGCGGCGGGCGTCGCGAAGTAGCCCGCCACGTCGGCGTACACCGTCAGCGCGGCCGGCCCGTTGTTGTTGACGGCGATCTTGCCGTCCGTCCCGAGCGCGGCGATGACCAGGTTGGACTGGAAGTAGGAGGGCCGGTAGTCGATGTTCGACCCGGCGGGTGGCGTGCCGCCCGACGGGTAGGCGATCATCTTGCCCGACCCGGTGCTCTTCACCGCGAACGTCAGCGCCACGTACGCCACCCCGGACGCCGGCACTCCGCCCACCCCCGCCACCGCGAACGTGGCGGTCGAGTTGGCGGCGACGCTCTGGTTGCCGATGATCCGCGCGGTGTTCAACGGTACGTACCGCGCGCCGGGCGCCGCGGCGGCCACGGCGGTGACGTACCCGTGCACGTCGGCGTAGACGTTGACGGCGGCCGTCCCGGTGTTCTTGACCTTGAGCGCGCCGTCCGCGCCGAGCTTGACCGTCACGAGCTGGTCGTCCCACACGCCCGACCGGTAGCGGGTGCCGGTCACCGCGGGCGCGGCGGCCAGGTCCGACGGGAAGACGACGAGGCCGCCGGCGGCGCTCGCGCCCTTGGCCGCGAAGTTCACCGCGACGCTCGCGACGCCGCTGGCGGGCACCGCGCCGACGCCCGCCACGCTGACCGTCGTGGTGGCGCCGGCGGGGATCGACACGTTGCTCAGCACCCGCACCCGCACGCCGTAGAACTGGCCCGGCCCCGGCTGCGCCGACTCGGCCGAGGCCGGTGCCGCCCCCGTCGCCACGAGGACTCCGGAGAAGATCAGAGCGAGCGCCGTCAACCATCGCATGACCACACCGGCCTCCTGGGCTCGGGATCATTCCGCGTTGCGCGCCTGACGCTACCAACCGCCCTGAACTCGTTAAATACGACGAAAAGTAGAGATTTTTCGTCAACCAGCGGCGTACGACGGGGCGTCCGCCTACAACTTCGGCGGTAGCCGCCTCAGCCCTCGGGAGGGGCCCGGCCCGCGTGTACGAGGCGAGCGCGGCCGGCATTTCTTTCAACGACCGCAGTTGAGCAGGCCGAAAACGCAGCCGGTCGGCCTCGTCCTGATTACTCCCCGCTCGATCGCCAGCACGCCGTGGCGGGAGGTCAGAGAAGAAAGGTGAACAGCGGCGAGCCAGGCGGGACACGCTCCACCGTGAGTGGGCTGGCCTTCATGCGGAAGAGGAGGCTGTCGAGATCACTGGCCCGCTCAAGCTCGATGCCGACGAGCGCCGGGCCGGTTTCGCGGTTGTTCTTCTTGACGTACTCGAAGGCGATGATGTCCTCGCCCTCGCCCAGCACCTCGTCCAGGAAGTGCCGCAGGGCGCCGGGGCGCTGCGGGAAGGTCACCAGGAAGTAGTGCCGCAGCCCGATGTGTACGAGAGAGCGCTCCAGCACCTCGCCGTACCGGCTGACGTCGTTGTTGCCGCCCGACACCACGCACACCAGCGGGGCTTCGGAGGAGTACGGCAGCAGCTCACGGGCTGCCGCCCCCGCGAGGGCTCCGGCGGGCTCGGCGATGATGCCATCGGTCTGGTACAGATCCAGCATCTCGGTGCACACCGCACCTTCATCGACCGCGACGACCTCATCCACCAAGTCCTTGACCAGGGGGAACGTGGCCTCTCCCACCCTTCCGACGGCGGCGCCGTCCACGAAGGTGTCCAGCTCGGGCAGGGCGAGGGGCCCGCCGTGGTCGAGGGCGGCGCGCATGCTGGCCGCGCCGGCGGGTTCGGCGCCGACGATGCGGGTGCGGGGTGAGTGCTCGCGCAGCCAGATGGCGATGCCGCTGATCAGACCGCCTCCACCGACCGGGACGACCACGGTGTGCGGCGCCTCCCCTGACTGCGCCAGGATCTCCAGGCCGACCGTGCCCTGCCCGGCCATCGTCCTGACGTCGTCGAACGGATGTACGTAGATCGCACCGGTGTGCTCGCTGTCGGCGTGCGCGGCGGTGCTCGCCTCGTCGTAGGTACCGCCGCCGACCACGACCTCCACCCGGTCGCCGCCGAGCGCCGCGATGCGCTCACGCTTCTGCCGCGGTGTGGTGGACGGTACGTACACACGCCCCCCAATCCCGAGTCGCGCGCAGGCGAACGCCACTCCCTGCCCGTGGTTGCCCGCGCTCGCGCAGACCACACCGCGCCGCCGCTCCTCGTCCGTGAGCGAGGCGATCAGGTTGAACGCGCCGCGCACCTTGTACGAGCGACAGACCTGCGCGTCCTCGCGCTTGAGCAGCACCTGACCGCCGAGCAGGTCGGACAGCCGCTGGTTCGGCTCCAGCGCGGTGCGACGTACCACCGGCCGCAACCGTTCGGCCGCCTGGCTGATCATCGCGGTGGTGAGACGGTCGGTCATGCACACTCCAGGCACAGCGGTTGATCAAGGGATCGTAGCAAGGCGTCGCGTGGTGGTGACGACGGCAGCCGTACAGAGGATCACTGGGAACGGTGCCCGTCGCCAAGCGAGCACACTGGTCACAACGATCCCAACAGGTCATGCGATTCCCGCAGCGCCCGTCTCCCTCAGCCGGACGGCTACCGACCAGCGACATTCTTGCGACGCTTGCTCAGTTCGCCAGCTGGCGGACTGCCGCGCCGGAGCGAACAATCAACCTCACCTCAGCGCCATTCCCGGGACACGAGCGCGGATCGCATCCATGGCCGCCTCGTCCGAGACGCCCTGCCAGTCATACCGCGGTGTGTAGGGGGCGGTGAGGGCGCGTACGTCCTCATCGGTGAGCTCGACGTCCAACGACGCGATCGCGTCGTCGATCTGCTTGATCGACCCGGCGCCGACCAGCGGAGCGGTGACGACCGGCTGGCGATGCAGCCAGGCCAGGGCGATGGACGCGCGGCTCACGCGGTGGGCGGCAGCGACCTGGCCGACCGCATCAATGATGGCGTGGTTCGAGGCTTCCTGCTCGGGCGAGTAGAGCGTGTCGGCGTAGGCACCGTCGGTTTCGGAGCGGGCAGTGGAGTTCGCCTCATCCCAGCCACGGGCCAGACGGCCCCGCGCGAGTGGGCTCCAGATGATGGTGCCGACGCCCTCGTCCAGGCACAGCGGGATCATTTCGCGTTCCTCCTCGCGGGCGAGCAGGTTGTAGTGATCCTGCATGGACACGAACCGGGCCCAGCCGTTCTGCTTCTGCAGGTGCAGGGCCTTCGCGAACTCCCACGCGAACATCGACGACGCGCCCAGGTAGCGCACCTTGCCGACCTTGACCAGATCGCTGAGCGTTTCGAGGGTCTCCTCCAGCGGCGTCGCGTGGTCGTTGCGGTGCACCTGGTAAAGGTCGATGTAGTCGGTGCCCAACCGTCGCAGGCTGTGGTCGACCTCGGTCATGATCGCCTTGCGGGACAGGCCCTTCCCGTTCGGGCCGGGGCGCATGGGATGACGCAGCTTGGTCGCGATCACTACATCGTCGCGGTTCGCGAAGTCGCGCAGTGCGCGGCCGAGGATCTCCTCGCTGGACCCGTTGGAGTACATGTTGGCGGTGTCGAAGAAGTTGATGCCCGCGTCGAGAGCGTGCTTGATCAGCGGGCGCGCATCCTCCTCGCCGAGGGACCAGACGGGGTGGCCGCGGTCGGGCTCGCCGTAGGTCATCGCACCGATCGCGATGGGCGAAACGTCCAGGCCGGTGGTGCCGAGCTTCACATAACGCATGGGCGTCTCCTGTGGGATTTGAACTTGCGGACGATTCTCCGCAAGTTCTCACCCAAACTAGCGGAGGATTGTCCGCAAGTCCATCGGAGGCACCATAGGGTGATGACCGACCAGACGCCGAGCACCTACGGCACGCAGCGCAAGGCCGCCGCGCGCAACCGTGTGGCGATCATCGAGGCCGCCCACGAACTGTTCGGGGACAACCCGCTCGTGCCGCTGAGCGAGGTCGCCAAGCGTGCCGGCGTCGGCGCCGGCACGCTCTACCGGCACTTCCCCACCCGGGAGGATCTGATCCTGGCGGCCTACCAGCACGACATCGAACGCCTGACCACCACCGCCGACGAGGCGCTGGCGCGCCATCCATCGGCGAAGGACGCGTTCGTCGAGTGGTTCGAGACTCTGTCGGCCTACATCCGCATCAAGCACGGCCTCGGTGACGCGTTGCACAGCGCCGCGGCCCAGGACGTGATAAGCGCTTCGTGGGCGCCGACCACCGCGGCGGTGGCCAAGCTCGTCGAGGCCTGCGTGGCCGAGGGCACCATCGCTCCCGGGCACGACCCCGCCGACATCATCATGCTTATGAGCTTTCTGTGGCGCGTCGCGAACAACGACGACGGTGTGGCCCAAGGACGGCGTCTGATCGCCGCCGTCTTTTCGGGGCTGAAAGAGGCACCCCAGCCGATCTGAGCACAGCCGAGTTGAGCGCACCGCTCGCCGCAGCGACTACAGCGGCGAAACCTGCGCACGCGACTCCAGCGAGGCGAGGACTCCGCCTGTGACGAGAAGGGGACATGTGCGAGGTGTTCATGAGTTGTCGTTGCTACCGGACGAGTGTCGAGCAGGCGGAAGCAATGGGCGGCGTTCGCTGTAGGCGGGGTCGTTCGCTGCGGTGACGAACGTGTCGAAGCGCATGGTGCAGCGGCGAGGCTCGGTGTAGGCCTCCCATGCCGGGACGCCCGGGGTGTTCGGATTTCCGGTGCGGATAAAGGCTGCCACGGCCCGCCGGAAGGCGTGGCCGGTCGGTTCGACGCCGGCGGGGTCGACATCGCGGAACATGGGAGAGGCCGACCAGGCTGGAAGATTGTCAAACAGCATGGGAATGTCCACGGTGTGGCAGGCGCCGAGGGCTGATCTCCAGTCCACCTGGTAGACGAAGCCAGGATGGCCGTGACGAGCGCGCGCCTCGGCGACCTGGAGCGCCGGTAGCCTGACCAGGCGATCGGTGGTGATGTCGGCCAGGACTTGAGAGGCGGACGCGCCCGGCCGCCGGGCCGCGTAGTGGCCGTAGACCACCTGTGGGGCCGCGTCGGGCGCCAGGCGTTCCGCAAGCTGCAGGACGGCATCGCGGGTAATGGCCGCGGAGGCGGGGTCGATGGCCAGGAACGGGTTCATCTCCTCGGCGGTGGCGCCGATCATGACGTCGATGCCGGGAGCGACGCCGGCGGCGACGGCGGGCAGAACAGGCCCGGGCAGCCCTGGGGCGCCGGCAATCGGATGCATCGGCGGGGCCGGGGCGCCGATGCGTCGCCGGCCGCTGTCGGCGACGAGTCGCTGGTAACCGATGATCAGCTCTTCGGCCGGAAGGTCTCGCAAACGATGGGCTGTCGTGACGCTCAGGCCCAGGAGGCGCAGGTATTCCTCCGCGACCTGTTCGGCTTCGTGCGGGGATGGCATGGCGATGCCGAGGGGGCCGCTTTGGGCGAAGACCCGATGGAAGAGGCCTGTGGCTGAGGGGGAGCTCAGGAGCGCCACGGCGGTCACCGCGCCTCCGGACTGACCGGCCACGGTGACGCGGTCGGGGTCGCCGCCGAAGTCGGCGATGTTCTCCCGCACCCAGCGCAGCGCCGAGATCGCATCCAGAAACCCCATGTTGCCTTCGGCGATGCCTGGGACTCGCAGGAAGCCCAGCGGACCGAGCCGGTAGTTCGGCGTGACGACGACGATGTCCTCGGCGGCGGCCAGGTTGCGGCCGTGGTAGCCGGGCCAGGCGCTGGCGCCGCTGAGCCAGCCGGAGCCGTGGATCCATACCAGCACGGCCCGGGGCTTGCCGGTGACGCCGGGGGTCCAGATGTTCAAGGTGAGGCAGTTGTCCTCGGCCTGGGCCAGCGTTGGCGAGCCGGTGAGCAGTTGCATCGCATCGGCGGGGTTGGCGGGTGGCTGCGGAGCGGCAGGGCCGAAGGCGGTCGCCGGACGGATGCCTTGCCACCGGGCATGCGGCTGCGGAGCAGCGAAACGAAGGTCGCCGATGGGGGCGGCCGCGAAGGGCACGCCGAGGAAGGACGCGACGCGCCCGTCCCAGCTTCCCTGAACAGCGCCCGGCTTGGTGGTGACCACGGGGTGGGGATTGTTCATGACCATCCTTGCGAAGGAACGTTCGTTCTCATCACTTCAGCACATCTCTGGCGTGGTTGACAAGAATGAACGTTCATTCCATCCTCGGGGGGTGCCCGTCTCACACAGTCCAGCCGCCGACACGCGCCGTCAGCATGTCCTGGCAGCCGCGCGCCGCTGTTTCCTCGCCAACGGCTTCCACGCGACCTCTATGCAGGACATCTTGCGCGAAGCGCAGATGTCGCCCGGCAACCTCTATCGGTACTTCCCCGGCAAGGACGCCATCGTGCTCGCGATCGTGGAGGCCACCTTGGCTGAGGTCACCGCCGCGTTCGAAAAAACGCTCCTTGACGAGCCGCCCCCGTTGCTGGAGGCGCTCACCGAGATCCTGCGTGCGATCGAACGGCTGGACGACCACGAGGGCACGCCACGGCTCGCGATCCAGATCTGGAGCGAGGCCCTACGAAATCCGGCGATGGCCTCGCTCTTCGCCGAGGCCATCGCGCCTGTCAGGCAATGGTTCGTCCAGCTCGTCGAAGCCCACCGGCATCGTGGCCTCACCTCCGGCCCGGTGGCACCGGAGCACCTGGCCAATGTCCTGCTTGGCGCCATCCACGGGTTCATCGTCCAAAGAGCGCTGCTCAAGCTCGATGCAGCCAGCTACGCCGAGGGGCTGCGAGGCCTGCTCGCGGTCCCGGCCAGCCCGCAAAACCGCGGTCACTGACCACGAAAAGCACGGATGCACCCCAGGGCGCTCGCCCGGAGGCCCTTGAGCGGAAGACGACTTCCAAGGCCGGACACCTGTGCAAGGCCGTCGCCGGCCTTCAAAACCACCGCGTCGCACTGGCTGCCTGAGGATGAAAGGAACCGATGATCGTGCAGGTGAAGATACGTCGTTGCGTTCAAGTGCGTTCTTGCGACGCTTGATCTGGCTGACCCCGCTCAGTGGAGCAGCGAGCCGGGTGCCAGGCGGTGGGCGAGGCGGCGCGGTAGCGCGATCTTCCGTCTGACCAGCAGGTCGATGTTCGCGTAGTGCCGCCAGGCCATGTCCGCAGCTTCCTGGTCCGCGGGGGCGTCGCTGAATCGGGTGAGGTTCGCCAGGTCTGCCAGCCCCGTCAGTGGCTCGTACGCGTGGGTGCCCAAAGCCGTCACTCCCAGCGTGGCCACCTCCCGAGCCGTCAGTACGCGCGACGAGGCCGGGACCCCGGCGGCGCGCAGTCGTACCACCGTCTGCCGCCACGCGCCCGCCACCCGCGCCCGCGGATCGCCCGTCCGGCGGCGTCGGCGGCGCAGGGGCGGCAGCACGGTCACCGCCAGCAGGTAGCCGCCCAGCAGGCCCCCGGCCACCGCGCCCGCGACCGGCAGCCAGGTCGTCCCGGCTCCGTGGCCGGTCTGACGGGGTGACGGCTGTGGTGTGGGTCGGTGGGGCGACGGCGTGGTGGCGGGGTCGGCGTGTTCGCCGCTGATCTCCTGCTCGACCTCCTGGCGCTGCTTGGACACGCCTTCGGCGACGTCGCCGCTCTGGCCCGCGTGGCTGCGCGCCGGGGTCGGGTAGAAGGGCACCCAGCCGATCCCCTTGAACTCCACCTCCGCCCAGGCGAGTACGTCACCCGCCAGCACCTGCCGTACGCCGCCGCCCTCCGCCTTGCCCGGACCGAAGCCGACGACCACCCGGCTGGGCAGGCCGAGCGAGCGGGCGAGCAGCGCGTACGACGCCGCGAACTGCTCGGTCGTGCCCTTCTTCGCCTCGGTGAGGAAGAACTGGATGCTGCGATAGCTGTGCCCCGGCGGGGAGTTGACGTCGTAGTCGGCGTGTTTGCGCAGGTAGGCGGCCAGCCGTACGGCCTGCTGCATGGGGCTGGTGGCGCCGGCCGTGGCCTTGCGGGCGATGGTGGCGAGGCGGGCCCGTTGTGGGGGAGTACGGCCGTCGGGGCCGTTGGGCAGTGCCAGGGCGGCCTGGTCAGCGGCGGGGACCGCCTCGCGCAGTTCTGCGGCGGAGTAGCGGCGGATGCCGGAGATCACCCGGTACGTGATGCCCTCGCGAGCGGTGGCGGCGGCACTCGCCAGCATCCCGGTCGCCGGATCTGCCATCAGGCCGGCCGCGGAGTCGGGCGCCGGTCCGGTGAAGGTCACATGCTGTGGGCGGTCCGCCGCGGGCAGCCAGGGACCGGACAGCTTCTGCAGCGTGAACTGCTGCTCGACGACGTCGTGGGCGCCCACAACGTCGTCGCCGGGGACCCTGCCGCCCGTCGGCAGGTATCCGGCGCTGGAGGTCCACGTGACGCCGTCGAAGCGGTCCAGTACGGCCAGCCGCCAGTTCGCCTCGGTCGTGGATTTGACGGTGAAGAGCTGGCGGTAGGGGTTCTGGAGCCAGGCCGACACCTGGTCGAGTGGGCTCACCCCGGCGAGCGGGCGCGGGGGCGGCTGGGACACCAACCGCCGCACGTCGTACGGCTTGCTCGCGAACGGCAGCACCGGTCCGGCCGCGACGGCGATCAGCACGAGGACGGCCAGCAGCGGCACGCCTGCCACGAACGTCCTGGCCGCTCGGGCCGCCCGGACCAGGGCCAGGAGCAGGGCCAGCCCGACGAGGACGGCCGGTGTCGGCAGCTGCGAGCCGGGACCGGACACGCCCAGCACGACGGCGGCGGCCAGCACCGGTACGGCCGGGGCCGCCGGGAGCACCACCGCCCTGGTCCGCAGGGCCAGTTCGGTCCCGGCCACCGCCGCCGCCCAGACCAGGAAGTGCGCCAGCACGATCGTCCTGCCGTCCCCCTCGGCCGGCAGAATGGTCGTGAGCAGCGCCTTCCCCGAGTCGCGCACGCCCAGCAGCGCGGCCCGCACACTGGCCGGACTCGGCAGGAACCCGGCCAGGGCCTGCGTCCTGAACAGGGTCGCCGACACCGCGATCAGCCAGGCCAGGAGATTCACGGCCAGAGACGCCCAGAGCGGCAAGATCCTGGCCAGCGCGTACGACACCACGCCCGGCACGATCGCCGCCACAGCCACCACGGGGATCAGCGCGCCCAGCGTGAACACCCCGTCGAACGCCAGCCCGGCCGTACCCGCCAGCAGGATCACGATGACGATCGACACCACCCGCCGCCACTCGGGCACAGGCGGCAGCGGCGCAGCCTCGGACGTCCCCGGTCGCACGCCCGGCGTGGGCGGGGCGACCGGTGTGGGCGGGGCGACCGGCATGGCCCGCACGTCCGGCGTAGGCGGCACGTCCGGCGGGGGTGGGGCGACCGGCCTGCCCGGCGGGGTGGTCAGCGCGGCCATGCCGCCGCCAGTTCGGCCAGTTCGCCGATCTCGATGACCGTCACACCGGGCACCATCGGCGGCCGGTCGCCGGAGGAGGCCCCGACCCAGACACAGACCACCTGGTCGAAGCGCCGCCGCACCGACGCGACGCTTGACAGGGCGGTCCGCGCCCCGGTGACCAGGATCAATGCCCCACCCGAGCCGGCGCGGCGTACCGCGTCCACCGGCGTCTCCGCGTCGGCCGTCCGCTCGACCAGGGCCAGCCGGTCCAGCACCTCCTCGGCCTCCTCGGCGCCGCCCTTGACGGACAGCAGCTCTCCCGCGCCGGTCAGCAGCCGCACCGGGAAGCGGCGGCGGCTCGCCGACCAGGCGACCGACGCGGCCGCGTCCACCGCCAGCTCGAACTCGTCGTCGTCGCCGTAGGAGTCGGCACGCGTGTCGAGGATCGTGGTCGTGTACGGCAGGCTGACGTCCTCGAGCTCCTTGACCATGAGGGTCCCGGTACGCGCCGTGGACCGCCAGTGGATGTGCCGCAGGTCGTCGCCGATCACGTAGTCGCGGACGCCGTTGAAGGTGATCGTGCCGCTCGGCGAGCGGGAGGCGGAGCCGTCGAGGTGGCGCTGCCGACCGGAGTTCAGCGGCTCCAGCGGCACCGTACGCGGCCGGACCAGC
Source organism: Nonomuraea sp. NPDC048901 (assembly GCF_040649695.1). NCBI lineage: Bacteria > Bacillati > Actinomycetota > Actinomycetes > Streptosporangiales > Streptosporangiaceae > Nonomuraea > Nonomuraea sp. NPDC048901. The sequence goes on from NZ_JBEZFW010000003.1 coordinate 437,044, forward strand.
AGCAGATCCGCTTGTCCGTACGAGGTCGTGCGCCGGGCCAGGCCGAACGGGTCGGCCCGGTCGAGCCGCAGCGGGCCCACCGGGGTCTCGCCGCGCCTGCGGGTGGGCAGCCGGTACGACACGGTTCCGGTGGAGTTCCTGGCCAGCGGCGGTACGCCGACCACGATCGCGGTGTCCCGGCAGGTGTCATGGGCCTCCAGGGCGTCGCGCCGCCAGCGGCCCCTGTTCGTGACGCGCAGCATCGCGATGGCCGCCTCGCCTCTGGCGACCTTGACGGGCGTGACCTCACGGCGTACCTCCAGGCGGGGCCGGCGCAGCGTCCACAGCAGACCGGCTCCGACGGCCGCGATCCCGCCGGCCGACAGCGCGCCCGCCTGCTGGTAGCCGAGCGGCGCCGCCACCGCGTACAGCAGTACGGAGGCGGCCAGGGTGCCCCAGCCGGCTCTGGTGATCATTCGCACTCCCAGAGGGGGGCGGCGGGGAATCCCCCCTTCGGGGTGTCCATCAGCACGTCGTTCAGCCAGCCGCTGCCCCGGCTGGACTCCACCTTGTTCCAGACGTCGCTGCTCATGCCGGTGTCGGTGTCGGTGAAGCCCGCGCCCTTGGTCTGGCAGATCACGGTCATGGTGATGTACTCGCCCTTGGGGATGCGGCCCGCCTCCGCCCCCGCCGAGGGGCCGGACCGGATCAGGGTGTCCCTGTTGTCGTTGTGCGCGTTGCGGAACTGCGCCGACGGCGGCTGCAGCCCCGCCTTGGCCTCGGCGCGCTCCTGGCCCTCGCCGGCGCCGTTCTTGGCACGCAATGTCCAGGTGTAGTCCTGGCCGTTCTTCAGGCCGGTCACCTCCGCGCTGGTCCCGTCGAGCGTGCCCGGGTGCTGGCCAGGGCCTTCGAGTACGTAGCTGACGCCGCCGTCCTTGGCGTTGTCGGGGGCCGACCAGGTGAGGTCGGCGCCGTGGTTCTTGCCCTTGGCCTCGAAGCTCGCCGGTCTGCCCGGGGCGACGCAGGGGCGTACCGGGATGGTGGGGTCGGAGACGGACTCGCCGCCGTCGTACTGGGCCGCGACGCGGAAGGTGTACTCCTGGTCGCAGCGGCCTCCGGTGACCCGGAACTGGAAGGGGCCGTCGGAGCGTACGCGGTCCGGGGTCACGTTCGCGCTGTCCGGGGCGCCCTTGAGCGTGTAGCCGGTGGCCTTGCCCTGGCTCGACGGGGTGAACACGATCTCCATCCAGCCGGGTCCCGAGTTCGCCGTGACGGTGCCCGGCGGGCCGGGGGTCTGCGTCGGCGTGGGCGTGGGCGTGGGTGTCGGGGTTGGGGTAGGCGTCGGCGTCGGGGTGTTGGTCGGGGGCGGGCTGGGGGTCTCCGAGCGCTTCGTCGTGGTGGGTTTCGGGGTGCGCGTGACCGTCACCGTCGGCCGTGCCGTGGGCTGGGTGGTCTGCCGGGTCGGGACGGTGGTCGGGAGCGCCATGGTGGGTGTGCCGGTGGGTACGGGCAGCGGGGTAGGGGTGTCCTTCTGACCGAGCGCCTCGTCGTACTTGCCGACCCGGTGCGCCCTGCCGTCCTGCTCGACGACCAGCGCGGTCTCGCTGAACTGGTCGTTGACCCAGAGCAGCCCGTCCTTGACGAACACCTCCAGCGGTCCCGCCTTGCCGGTGATCACCTTCTCGGCGTCGAACCTCTTGGCCACCGTGTCGTACACGATGAGCCGCCCGGTGCTCTCATCGGCGATGTAGACGCGGCGGCCGAGAGCCTGCGGCGGCCCGAGCTTGCCGCCCTTCACCGACACGGTGCTGAGCGCGCCGCTCGCGGTGTCCACGAGCACCAGCGCGCCCTGCTTGGGCGCGAGCATCGGGACGATCGTGGCCTCGGCGACGGCGGGCATCAGCATGCCGCCGCGCCCGGCCTCGGTCACCGTGCTGGGCAGGCTCACCGTGAGCCGTGTACCGGTCGAGCCGATGACCATCGCCGACGCGGCGGCGGAGTTGGTGACCAGCGGTACGCCGTCCGCCATGGTCAGCGTGAGCGGGTCGCCGGGCTCGCCCACGGTGACGGCCTTGCCCTGCTGGGCGCCGTTGATCTGGGCCAGCGTGCCCTCTTCCGGTACGGGGACCCAGAGGGTTCCGTTCTTGTCGATGCCCGCCTGGCCGAGCGGGCCCTTGAGCGTGATCGCGGCGCCGATCGTGTCCACGGTCAGGGGGTTCACCTGCTGGACGGTGCCCGCCTGCGGGTCGATCGCGTACGCCTTGCCCGCACCCATGACCAGCTGCGTCCCGCCGGCGCCCAGGCTCTTGGTCTGGGCGACTTCGAGCTGGGTCGGATCGATGCGGCTGACCTGGCCGGTCGACTCGTCGACGACGAGCACGCTGTTGCCGTCCTGGACCACCTTGAGCTCGTCGCCCTTCGCGGCGGCCAGGTCCACCCGGCCGTCGACCTGGCCGGACAGGCCGTTGGCGTGGACGACCTCACCGTTGAGCGCGCTGGCGAGCCAGGCGCCGATGTCGGCGAGCTTGGGCCGGGCGCTGGACACACCCGTACCTAGGAAGAACCCGATGCCCGTGAGCGCGGCGACGACCGCGAGCGCGACGAGGCCCGCCACTCTCCGCCGTGCCGCCTTCTGCCACCGAATGGCCACCAAATTCACATCCCGCGACATTTGCGCACATGCATACCCGCCGACACCCTAGAGCGGCGGGGTCGGCTGGGGGCACTCTTCAAACAACCTCGAAGTGTCGGTCAGGTCGTGCCCCGGCGCCGCTCGTCGATGGCCCGCATGCGCTCGTCCATCGACGATTCGAAGGACTCGAGGACCTGGCCGAACCGGTCGTCGAGCTCCCGCTGGGTCGGCATCGACTCGCCGAGCGTGTCGGCCATGATCTCCCTGGCCTTCCTGTCGGCCTCGTCCTGCGCCTGCTGGGCGGCGCCCAGCAGCTCCTCGGCGAGCTTCTGGCTGTCCAGGCGCATCGCGCGCGGGGCGATGACCAGCTCGACGAGCCGCCCGTTGGCGCCGGCGGCCACTCGTACCTGCCCGTCCGCGCCGGTGCCCCGGCCGACGACCACGTCGACCTCCTTGCGTACCTCTTCGACGCGGAGCAGCATCTGCTCCGCCTGGGCGGTGATCCGTTCGAGGTCTTCGGGGCGGAATTCCGCAGCGTTCATGCCGGGATGATCGCCGACACTTCACCTGCGGCGGCGATATTTCGGGAAAAGTCGAAGGAATGGCAGGTTCCGGCTACGCGAGGAGTTCGCGTAGTGAGGCCGCGTACGCCCTGGGGTGCGAGGTGTTGCCGTTGTGCCCGCCCGGGAAGTGCATGAGGTCGGTGCCGAGCAGTCGCGCCAGCTCCTCGGCGCATCGATAGTCGAAGACCGTGCGCGGGGTGGCGCGACCGGCGACGGGCACGATCGGGGCGCCCTTCAGCGTGGCGGGGTCCAGCCGGTCGGCGATGATCGCCGTCCAGTCGTGCTCCACGAAGTAGCCGAAGTTGGCGGCCCGCTGCTCGGTCATCGGCTGCGGGGTCAGGTCCGGCTCGACGTCCTTGGCGGCGAGGTCGATGCCGAGCGTCCTGCTGATCTCCTTGATCAGGGCGGGCAGACCGTCACGCCGATAGATCTCCTGCCCCTCGGCCAGTTCCCGCCGGTGGCCGAGGCACTCGTCAGGGGGGAGCAGCCACGGCGCGACGGGCTCGTGCGCGATCAGCCTGCTCAGCCGGCCGCTCGCCACCAGGTGCAGCCCGATGGTGGCGCCGAAGCTCATGCCCAGCATCGTCACCGGCTCACTGGTCAGGTGGTCGAGCAGGCGCAGTACGTCGTCGGCGTGCTCCTCGACGGTCGCGCCCCGAGCCGGGTCGTCCAGGGTGCTGCGCGAGAGCCCGCGCCGGTCGTACGTGATCACCGTGTGGTCGGGGACGAGCCGGTCCACGAGGTCGACGCTGCGTCCGGCGTCACCCTCGCCGCTCTGCGAGATCAGCAGGACGGGGCCGGTGCCCCGTACCTCGAAGTAGAGGTGCGCGCCGGCCACCCGCAACATGCCAGTTTCCATGGCACTCACCCTAATACATCAAGAATGATGTATCAAGAATGATGGATTTCCTCCCAGGGCATGCCCTCGAAGTAGCCGATCAGCCGGCCCATCGCCGCCTCGTCCACCTTCAGCGTCAGATCGTCGACCTGCCCCACGGCCACGACGCCGTGCGAGTTCGTCAGGAACACCGTCTCGAAGTCCGGCAGATCCGCCACCCGCAGCACCCGGCTCTCATACGGCACACCCGCCTGAGCCAGCCCCGCCTCCATGAGCTGCATCGTGATGCCGTGCAGCATGGGCGCGTCCGGCCAGATCACCCGGGTGCCGTCGAAACAGCCCAGATTGGTGATCGAACCCTCGGAGATCACCCCGTCGTCCGCGGTGAGCAGGGCCTCGTCGAAGCCCTCCGCCTGCACCTTCCGCCCCAGGTAGCCCTGGGGGAAGCCGCCCAGGTGCTTGACGTGCGGGAGAAAGCGCTGGTAGCGGACCGATTTGAGGCTGCGTGGGGTGGTGGCGACCTCGACGGGAGGCTTGGCGGTCACCAGTACGTGCAGGCGGGCGACCTCGCACACGTAGACCCGTACGGACGCGTCGGGCGCGGCCGCTGGCCGCCGGTCCAGACCCAGGGCCGACCTGATGGAGTCGACCACCAGCCCACGGTCGAGCGGGCGGCCGAACAGCTCCTCGGTGGCCCGGTCGAGCCGGTCGAGGTGGCGGTCGAGGCCGCGTACCCGGCCCTGTCTGACCTGCATCGCGGTGAAGTGCCCGTATCTCGCCGAGACGGCCAGCGTCACCTCCGGCGCCTCGGCGAGCCTGCCGTCGATCACGGTGCGTTCGATGTCGATCAACTCCCTCGTACGGCTAACGGCTGAGCGTCCTGGGGATGAGGCGGCGGGCCAGCTCCTCCAGCATCTCGACCGTCTCGGCGATATCGTGCCGGTCGTCGGTGTCGAGGGCCGCGGCCACGGCGTCATCCACCGGCGCGGCACGTACCTCCGACAACCGCGCCGAAACCTGCGGCGACTCCCTGATCAGGGAGCGCCGCCGGTCGCGGGGGTCGGTCATGGCCTCCAGGGCGCCCACGGACTTGAGCCGCGCGACGGCGGCGGAGACGGCGCTCTGCGGCAGGCCGGTACGGGCCGCCACCTCGCCCACGGAGGTGTCGGGGTGCTCCCGGATGTCGCTCACCACGATGAGGACGGTCCGGACGCTGGTGGAGTGCTCGCCGATGCCCTCGGTGGGCATGGCCTCCTCGCCGATCTTCATCAGCGTCCGCCCGAGCAGGAACAACTCGACCCCGTTCACCTCAGGCACGATACAGCTGAACGGGGGCGGGCTGGATCTACGGTGCTCACGATGTTCCAGGTGACGGTCCGTTGTGGCTGGTGTTGGGCCATGATGACCCGGCTGCACGCGGCGCTGCTGTGACCCTCAGCGCCGCGAGGCGGGCTCAGGCCAGAACGTCACTTCGGGGAAGTCCTTCGACGGCTTGTCCAGCAGCGGCTCCCGCTGCTGGCGCAGGTGCCGGTCGAGGAAGGCGCCGACGTACGTCCGGGTGATCGACACGGCGCGCTCACCGTCCAGCGCGGGTGCGGGCAGACCCACCTGCGGCCTGATCACCGCGTAGTCGGTGAACGAGGCGTGGTCCGTGTCCGCGACCGACAGCCAGCGCTTCCACCCGTTCACCTTCGGCCACCAGTTGACCCATGACACGTCACCGGCCGGCGTGTGGTTCTCCTTGGTGCCCATCATGAGAAGCGGCCCGCGTACCGTACCCGTGGGCTGCTTCGGGTTGTAGCTCCCGTCGAGGTTCACCCCGGCGCGCACCCGCTTGTCGGCCGCCATGAGCTGCGGGGCGGCGTTGCCGCCCGCCGAGAAGCCGACCACGCCGATCCGCGACCTGTCGACCAGCCGCCCCCAGCCGCTCTTGGCGGTGAGCCGGTCGAGCACGAACGACAGGTCGATCACCCGGCTCTTCGCGATCGCGGCCCCTCTCTCCTCGGTGTTCGCCCCAGCGCACGCGGCGCAGGTCGTGGTCCGCCCGTCGGGGAACGTGGTGGCCGCCGACTCATAGGTGTGCTCGACGGCCGCGACCAGGTACCCCTTGCTGGCCAGGTCCTCCGCCAGCGAGGTCATCGTCGCGCGCGGAAAGCTGAAACCCGGAGAAACGAGCACGAGCGGCAGGCTGCGGGTGAGCGGCTTCGCGTCGACCGTGGCGTAGGTCCGGGTCTTGGCGAGCGTGTCGGCGGGGACGTTCGGATAGGGCTTGACGATCAGCGCCGACTCCTGCGGCGTCACGTAGGGAGCCGCCCGCGTGCCCGCCTTCGTGGCCGGGTACCACAGGGAGACCATGAGCTGCCGCGGCCCGTCCTGCGGCACCCACGGATCGGGACGGTCGGTGTCGACCAGATGCAGGGAGGCCAGTCCGACGGGGTACTTCCCGGTGGGCGCGGGCAACGAGGTGCCCGCAGTTGTCTGTAGGGGCCCGGTGCGCGCGGTCTCGGCTTGTGCTTGTGCCTGTACGGTCGGCGTCGCCAGCAGGGCCACGCCCAGGGCCACGATCAGGTGTCGTTTCATGCGGCCCAGCCTGGGCCCGTACCCACCGGCCCGGCTTGCCCGGGAAGTCGACCGGCACCCCCTCCTTTCGTAGCGGTCCCGATCGACGATCGGCTCGGGCGGCGGCCCCGCGTCGCCCCATAGGCTGACGAACATGCAGGTGAGCAGACGGATCGAGGGCGGCTTGCCGGTGTTGCTCGGGCCGGCCGTGTTCGTGGTGTCCGCGGTGCCGTTCGATCAGACCGACGGCCTGACGTCGCCCGTGTTCGTCACGACGGCGGCCGCCGCGGGCGTGGCGGCGTGGTGGGCGCGGCGGTCGTGGTGGCCACTCGCCGTACTCGGCGCCGTCTTCTACGTGTGGCTGGTGATGTGGCCGCCGCTGATGGTCGCCTCCTACTACGCCGGTACGACCCTGCGCGGCACCCGCGGCATCACGAGCTACCTGGGTGGCACCGCCGTGGCGCTCGGCACGGCCGTCGTCGTCGGCGACCTGATCGGCGGACGCCGGGAGATGGTGACGGCTACCCCCGCCAACGTGGCGCTGATGGCCATGGCCCTGGTGGGGCTGCCGTTCATGTTCGGGCTCTGGACCCGGGCCCGGCGCGATGTGCTGGCCGCCGCCAGAGAGCGGGCCGACCGGCTCGAACGCGAGCAGGTGATGCGGGCCGAGCAGGCCAGGGCCCAGGAACGGGCGCGTATCGCCAGGGAGATGCACGACGTGGTCGCGCACCGGGTCTCGCTGATGGTGCTGCACGCGGGGGCCCTGGAGGTACGGGCCGCCGACGAGCCCACGGCCCGTACGGCGTCCATGATCGGCGACATCGGCCGGGAGGCGCTCACCAACCTGCGTGAGCTGCTCGGCGTACTGCGCTCGAACCAGCAGCCCGCCGAGCTCAGCCCGCAGCCCACGCTGGCCGACCTCGACCGGCTCCTCGACCAGTCGCGCGCGCTGGGCATCTCGGTACGCAGGCACGACCACGGTCAGCCGCGCGCACTCGGCTCTACGGTGGAGCGGACCGCCTACCGGGTGGTTCAGGAGGCACTCACCAATGTGCACAAACACGCCCGCGACGCCCACACCGACGTACACGTGCGCTTCCTGAACGACACACTCCAGGTGGAGATCCTGAACCGAGGCACCGCCGACGGGCCGGGCGCGGAGCGGCCGCTGCCAGACGGGCAGGACGCGACGCTGTCGAACGGGCAGGACACGACACGGTCGGACGGGCCGGGTGCGGAGCAGGCGCTGTCCGGGGCGGAACGGGCGCTGCCCGGGGCGGGGTGGGGGCTGGCGGGGTTGCGTGAGCGTGTCGAGCTGCTCGGGGGATCGCTGGCGGCGGGCCCCAGACGGGAGGGCGGCTACCGCGTCACCGCCGACATTCCCGTGAGGGCCGCGGCATGATCCGGGTGCTGGTCGTGGACGACGAGGCCCTGGTCAGGTCCGGGTTGCGGATGATCCTGGAGACGGCCGACGACATCGTGGTGGTGGGCGAGGCCAGGGACGGCGAGGAGGCCGTCGGGGCGGCGGCCCGGCTCAGGCCGCACGTGGTGCTCATGGACGTACGGATGCCCGGCACCGACGGCTTGACCGCCGCCGCCCGCGTACTGGCCGCCCCGGACCCGCCCAAGATCGTCATGCTGACCACGTTCGACCTGGACGAGTACGTCCACGAGGCGCTGCGGCTCGGCGCGGTCGGCTTCCTGCTCAAGGACACGCCGCCGAGAGACCTGACCGCCGCCGTCCGTACGGTGGCCGCCGGCCAGGCCATGCTCTCCCCGTCGGTCACCAGGCGCCTGATCGACGCGTTCGTGGACCGTGCGCCTTCGCGGTCGGACTCGGCCCGCAGGCAGCTCGCCGCGCTCACCGGCCGCGAGGAGGACGTGATCAGAGCCCTCGCCCGCGGTCTGTCGAACGCCGAGATCGGCCGCGACCTGCGCCTCTCGGAGGCGACGGTCAAGGCGCACGTGAGCCGGGTACTGGCCAAACTCGGCCTGACCAACCGCGTCCAGGCCGCCATCCTCGTCCACGACGCCGACCTCTGAGCTTGTCTTTCAGTTCTTGCCCGTCCACGCAAAATATCCACGCGAAATACACGGGCCGCTAAGTGACATCTGTATCTGTTTGTCCTGGCCGACGCGGGTGCAGGGTTGGGTTCATCACCCACTTGCTAGGGAGCAGACCATGACACTGGCCAACGAGAGCGTGCGTATCACACGTACCTACCCGACCACCCCCGAGCACGTCTGGCGGCTGTGGACCACCCCCGAGGGCATCGCCTCCTGGTGGTCGCCGGACGGCTTCACCGTCGAGGTCGGCAAGCTCGACCTGCGGCCCGGCGGCGACCTCATCTACACGATGACCGCCACGGCGCCGGAGCAGATCGCGTTCATGGAGAGCCACGGGATGCCGCTGAGCACCGAATCCCGTAAGAAGTTCGTCGAGGTGTCGGAGCCGGGCAGACTCTCCTACACCTCGCTCGCCGACTTCATCCCCGGCGTGGACCCGTACGACTTCCTCACCGTGGTCGAGCTCGAGACTGTCGAGGGCGGCGTCCGCGTCACGATGACGGCGGACGCGATGCACGACGAGGAGTGGACCCAGCGGCTGGCCGCCGGCCGCGCCAACGAGCTCGACAACCTCGGCCGTGTGATCGACGCCGACGAGGCAGGCGCGTAGGCATGGCCAAGCCATGACCCTGCTCCTCTCCCCGGCCAGGCCGCCGCTGGTGGCCGCCACTCGGCCGGGCCACCTACCCTGGTCACCCGGGACACGTGGACGGGGGGTGGTTCGGCTGGTGGCATTCTGGCGATCCGACCGCGTCGTCCGGCTGGCTCCGGTCGGCGCGGTCGCCTGCAGCGGCCTGCTGCCCTTGCTGCAGGTCGCGCTGTCGTTCAGCTATCTGGGCAACGACTCCCGCACCGGATTGTGGAGCCTCGCGACGACCGCGGTGTACCTGCCTCTGCACCTGCGCCACGTCTGGTACGCGGCGCGCGCCATCCGTCCGCCGGCCGGCCATGGGACATTCGCGGCGATGGCCGTCATCATCCTCGCCGCCACTCCACTGGCCGGGAACATGTGGCCGCGCACCTACGCGAGCCTCGCCGTGTCGGCCGTCCTGGTCCTCCCCGGCCCGTGGTCATTCGTCGCGTACCTGTCTCTGGCGATCGCGGCGGCACCCGTCGCCCTGCTGCTGGGCCTGCCATGGAACGCCGCGCCGTGGCTCACTCTCTCGGAGCTCTGCGGCAGCGGGGCCGTACTCCTGCTCGTCTGGCTCTCCGCCGCCCTCGTCCGCCTGCGGTCGGCCAGGGAGGTGCTCGCCCAGCGGGCGGTCGCACAGGAGCGGCGCCGCATCGACGACGACCTCCGCCGTACGCTCGGCACCGCCCTGGAGTCCCTCGCGGCCCGCGGCGCACGCGCCGCCGACCTGCTGACGACCCCGCTCGACAAGCGGGCTGATCTGGAGGCGGAGCTGTCCGGGCTCGCCGACGATTCCCGGCGTACGCTCGCCGAGGCCAGGCAGCGGGTACGCGGCTACCGCCAGCCGTCCCTCCGAGCCGAACTCGACACGGCCGCCACCCTGCTCTCCGCGGCCGGCATCGAGACCCGCCTGCAGCTGCCCCGCACGGGCATCCCCGACACGATCGCACCGCGGCCCCGGGCGGCTCTGCGCGCGACGGTCACCGGCCTGCTGCGCGCCGACGGCGTGAGCACCTGCACGATCACGGCAACCCTCCTGGCCGGTGGAGTACGCCTGGAGGTGCGCGCCGACGACACCATCGAAACCATCGACGTGCGGCCCCACATCCACACGTCCGAGGCCCGCCCATGACTCCGCCGATCGCGCCGCGGTGGGTCGTGCGCCACCCCCTCTGGCCGCTGATCGCCCTGCACGTCCTGCTGGCCGTACAGGTCCCGGTCTACACGACCCTCGGCATGGACGGTCCATCCGGCAACCCGGTCGTCGCCACCGTCGCCTGCGCCCTGGCCCTCTTCCTGAGCCTGCGACACAGCCTGGCCGCCTCCAGAGGCGAACGCCCGGCGGGCTGGCCCTGGACCCTGGCGGCGCTCGTCATCCTCGCCAACGTCCCCCTCTGGTGGTTCGGCTCGAACTGGCAGGCCTTCACCAGCTTCGCCCTCGCCTCGATCGTGATGCTGCTGCGCGGCCGTCTGATGCTGTTCGCGGTGATCGCGCAGCTCCTGCACAACCCGGCGAAGGAGGTGATCGCCATGCTGCGCGACGACGCCCACACCATCCCCCAGGCCCTCCTTCTGGGCGCGTACGCCCTGTTCGCCCTCATCCTGTATGCCGGCACGCTGGTCGGTGGCGCCCGGCTGGTCCGGCTGCTGAACGAGCTGGAGGCCACCCGCACCGAGCTGGCCGCCACCGCCGTCGGCGAGGAACGCATCCGCGTCTCCCGCGACCTGCACGACCTGCTCGGCCAGAGCCTGTCGGCCATCTCCCTCAAAGGCGACCTGGCCCTCCGCCTGCTCGCGAAAGATGTGGCCGCCGCCCGCGACGAGGTCGAGAGCCTGACCGGCGTCGCCAGGGACGCGCTGCGGGATGTACGCGCGATCACCCGCGACGAGCACTCCGTATCGCTGCGCACCGAGATCGACGGCGCCGCGGCCCTGCTCGGCGCCGCCGGCGTCGACACCCGCCTGGACGTGGCCGACCTGCCGCCCCTGTCGGCCCCCGCCCAGAACGCCCTGGCCTGGGCGATCCGCGAAGGCACCACCAACCTGCTACGTCACAGCGACGCCCGCACCTGCGCCATCACCCTCACCCACCACCAGGGCACGATACGCCTGGAGATCGTCAACGACGGCGTCCAGCCCTCCTCTGGGGCAGCCGACCTGACCCGCACCCCACCCCACCTCACCCCGCCCGGCACAGGGCTCTCCGGGTTGGCCGAGCGGACCCGCGCCGCCTCCGGCACGTGGCTCACCACCGTCCACGACGGCCTGTTCCTGCTGTCGGTAGAAGTCCCCGAGGAGGTCGCGTGATCCGCGTGCTGATCGCCGAGGACATGCACATGATCCGCTCAGCCCTGGTCGCCCTGCTGTCGCTGGAGGACGACATGGAGGTCGTCGCCGAGATCGAACGCGGCGACGAGGTCCTCGCCACCGCCCTCCGCGTCCACCCCGACGTGGCGGTCCTCGACATCGACATGCCCGGCCTGGACGGCCTGTCCGCCGCCGAACAACTGTCCGCCCAGCTCCCCGCCTGCCGCACCCTCGTCCTCACCGGCCTCAGCCAGCCCGGCAACCTCCTCCGCGCCCTGAAGGTCCACGTCAGAGGCTTCATCGTCAAGGACGCCCCCGCCCACGCCCTCACCGACGGCATCCGCCGCATAGCCCGCGGCGAACGCGTCATCGACCCCGAACTCGTCGCCGCCGCCCTCGAAACCGGCAGCAGCCCGCTCACCCCTCGCGAGACCGAGGTCCTGCGCGCCGCCGCCACCGGCATCCGCGTCGCCCAGATCGCCACCGATCTCTCGCTGTCACAGGCCACCGTACGCAACTACCTGTCGAACGCGATCAACAAGGTCGGCGCCCGCAACCGCATCGACGCCATCCGCATCTCCCGCGACGCCGGCTGGCTCTGAACCCCGTCCTACTCACCTTGAGGTCGGTGACTTTCCGGCTGTGGATCCTCGGTCGGAAAGAAGATCGTGCTCAGCAGGTGGTGGCCGCGGTCCGGTGCGGGTTCGTTCCGCAGCCGGGGCATGATGACGCCGACCATGTCGCTGATCATCTCGGTGCGTTCGTCCTCGTTGAGCCAGAGCGGGAACTGCCGGTACGACACCGAGTCCGCGGTCGGGTCGGCGTTCTCGCGGTCGAGATAGGCGTTGAACTCCGCGAGCAGGGCCGCCATGGCCGCGGCGAAGCCGTGCCGGTGGTCTTCCAAGGACATCGACGCGGCCGCGTCCTGATCGATCACCGCCCGCGTCCGGCGTAGCCGGTAGTGGCGTTCGACAGCGCCGTGCACCCGCTGCTCGCCCTCCACCTCCAGGACTCCCGCCTCGGCCAGCAGGCCCACGTGCCGGTACACCGTGGTCTTGGGGACGTCGGGCAGGCGAGCGCACAGGTCGGACGTGGTGCGGGTCAGTCCACCGGACATGGCGTGCACGATGCGCAGCCGAACCGGGTGCAGGAGCAGGTCAAGCGTGTCCATCTGGCTACGATCCCATATCTGGTACTGTTCCCAAACTTGGGAAAGCAACGTACAGGAGGGGTTCCGCGATGAAGGACCAACCGACGCTTCCATTGGGGCGGTTCTACGAGGTGGGAGGGCGGCGGCTGCCGCTGCACCGATCGGGCGACGGGAGCCCGGCGGTGGTGTTTCTGCCTGGAGCCGGATCGTCCGGCATGGATTTCCTGAACGTCCAGGAGCGGGCCGCCGAGCTCACCACGAGCGTGCTCTACGACCGTGCCGGAACGGGATGGAGCGACCGGGCCGAGCTGCCGCGCACCTCCACCGAGGTCACCGACGAGCTGCGCGAGCTGCTGCGGGTCGCCGGCGTGCCCGCGCCGTACCTGCTGGTCGGCCATTCCCTCGGCGGCCTGTACGCCCGCCACTACGCGCAGCGCTTCCCCGGCGAGGTGTCGGGCCTGGTCCTGGTCGAACCCGAACACGAGGACTACGACGCGTACATGCCCCCGAAGCTGGTCGAGACCTGGGCCGAATGGGACCCCGACCAGGCGGTTCCCGACGAGCTGCCCGACGAGGTCATCCAGTTCTACCGCGGCCTGTTCACGCAGGTGCTGGCCGACTGGCCGGCGGCCACCCGCGAGCTGCTCGTCGAACGCCATGTCAGCCCGGAATGGATAGGGATCGGCGCCCAGGAGGCGGCGAACCGCTACCAACTCCACGACGAGGTACGCGGGGCGGGGCGGCTGCCCGACGTGCCGCTGATCGTGCTCACCGCCACGGGTATCGACGCCTTCAAGGAAGCGGTGTCCCAGGGCACCCCCGAGTCGCTGCTGCGCGAGGAGATCGACGGCAAGCGGCGACTGTATGACGCGCTGGCCGCCTCGGTTTCGCGCGGCGAGAACCGCCTGGTCGACGACGTCGGCCACGCCTCCATCAGCTTCCGCCGGCCCGACGCCGTCTTCCAGGCGATCCACGATCTCCTCAGCGGGTGACCACGACCTCCATGGCCTCCTCGGCAGTTGACGGCGGGCGCCGCGCGGCCCGCTAAGGTCGTCAGGCGTGACGAACGAGTTGGAGCCACTCGCCGAACGGCAGCGGGAGTTCGCGCGTGCGCGAGACTGGGAGCAGTTCCACACGCCGAAGAACCTCGCCATGGCACTGGCGGGGGAGGCAGGGGAGTTGCTGGCGGAGTTCCAATGGCTCACCCCCGACGAGTCGGCCGACCTCGACCCCGAGGCGCTCGCCCGGGTCCGCTCGGAGCTCGCCGACGTGACGCTCTATCTGGTACGGCTGGCGGACGTGCTCGGCGTCGACCTGGTGGCGGCCGCCAACGCCAAGCTCGACGAGGGCGAACAACGCTATGACGCCGACCTCTACCGCGGCTCCGCCAGAAAGGCCCCACCCCTCAACCAGTCTCCTCGCGAGAGCCGGCCTCCTCGCGAGTGAGCGCCGCTGCCGTGGCGTCGGCGACGGTGGTGGCGAAGGCGGGCAGGTTGGATCGGTCTTCGAGCAGCAGGAACAGCCAGGCGAACACCGGCCCGAGCAGCAGCGCGTGCACCACCGCCGGTTCGGGCCGCCGCGCCAGCTCGCCCCGCCCGATCGCCCGGTCGAGGATCTCGACCAGGCAGCGCCGTTCGGCGGCGACGAACGTGGCGGTGAACTTGGCCGCCAGAGCCGGATCCGCGTGGACGTCGGCCAGCAGGCCGGGCACCACGCCGGGTGGCGGCGCGGCCAGCTGGTCCACCATGAGGTGGGTCAGGGTGGCGAGGTCGGCGCGGAGTGAGCCCGCGTCGGGAGGCGTGTCGAGCTCCAGGTCGTGCAGCGCCACCGCGAAGATCATCTCCTGCTTGGTGGCGTACCGTCGGTAGATGGCGGCCTTGCCCACGCCTGCCCTGGTCGCGACCGTGTCGACCGTCAGCTGCGCGTAACCGTGCTCGGCGATCAGCTCGCGCGCGGCGGTGGCGATGGCCTTGTCCACCCGGTTGTCCCGGGGGCGGCCCAGGGGCTGCTTTCGTTCCCGCATGGCGGCGAGTATACGGAACTCATAGTTCCGGAAAAGACTTGCGCAGAGGTCAAAGCAGATCCATGATACGGAACTATGAGTTCCGAAACTGATGTTTCCGTAAGAGGGGTGGTGTGGGCGGGCGGGATCATCATGTTCCTGGCCGCCGGGCACCTGCTGATCACCGGAGTGATCAGTGCCCAGCACCTGCCGGACTGGTTCAGCGGTGCGCTGTGGCTGGGCGCGGACGGGCTCGACGGCCTGCGCGATCCGGCACCGGCGGCGGGCGCCTTCTGGATGGTGTGGGGCAGCTTCGCCGTGCCGCTCGGGCTGGTCGGGGCGCTGGTGGTCCGGTTCGGGCGGCTCGGACAGGTGCCGCCGCCGTACATCGCGATCGGGGTGGCCGTGTGGGGCCTGGTCGCGGCCGTGGTGCTGGAGCCCACGCCGTTCGTACTCGTCGTGATCCCGGCGGGCATGCTGCTCGCCGCCCAGCGCGGGCGCCGGGCGGCGACCGCGTGAGCTCAGTGCCTGTCGGCCGCGGCCAGCTCGGACAGGTTCATCGCCATCGTGTGGTGGACCGCCGGGATCCAGTCCAGGGCGCGCAGGGCCGTGTTGCGCAGGACTCGCAGCGGTGAGTTGCCCACGGTCGCGATCTTCGTCATCTTGTGGGTGAAGGCGACCACTTCCTCGGCGACCGGGCGGCGCTCCGCTTCGTACTCGTCCAGGACCGTCTCCGGAGCGCCGTCGCGCAGCACCGCGGTGAGCTTCCCGGCCAGGTTGAGCGCGTCCTGGATACCGGTGTTCATGCCCTGGCCGCCGGCCGGGCTGTGGACGTGGGCGGCGTCGCCGGCCAGGAACAGCCGGCCCGCCCGGTAGTGGTCGGCCAGCCGGTGGTGGACCCGGAAACGGGAGCTCCAGACCAGGCCGGTGACCATGGACCGGTGAGCGTGGGGACCACGGGCGTCGAGCAGCGCCTGGATGTCGGCGGCAGTCGGGTGCTCGGCAGCCTCGTCGACCGTCGCGACGATCCGGTGGCGGCCGCCCGGCAGCGGGGCGACCACGGTCACCCCCTCCGGGGCGAAGTACAGCGCGACCTCGTCGGCGGGTCCCGTCCAGTCGAGATGGACGTCGGCCAGGATGAACGACTGGGCGTAGGTGTCGCCCGTGAAGGAGATCCCGCTCTGCTCGCGGATCGTGCTGTGCATGCCGTCGGCGCCGACGACGTACGAGGCGTGGATCAGCCCGCCGTCGGAGGTCTTGGCGGTGACGCCGGTGGGCTGCTGCTCGACGATCGAGATCTCGTACGGGCGGTGGACCGTGCCGCCCTGGCTGAGCAGCCGGTTCAGCAGGACCTGCTCGGTGATGTTCTGAGGGACCAGCAGCGTGTACGGGAAATCGGTCGGCAGCTTGTCGAAGCCCACCGTGAGCAAGACCCGGTCACGGTCGCGGACGGTGAAGCGGGGCACGGTGACACCGGCGGCCACCAGTTCGTCGCTCACGTCTATCGTGCGCAGCACCTCCAGGGTGCGGGCGTGCACGACCGCCGCCCGCGACGTGTTCGCGCCTTCCGGCGCCTTGTCCACGAGTACGGCGTCCACCCCCTGCCCGGCCAGCGCCGTGGCCAAGGAGAGCCCGGCCGGGCCCGCGCCGACGATCAGGACATCCGTACTGGCGGGAAGCTTGGCATTCATGACGTGGAGTCCCCTCAGTAGTAGTTACGCATGAGTTCGGTCGACCAGTGCGGCTGTACGACCTCGCCCTGCGGGCCGAACTCCGCCATATAGGGCTTGAGATCGAGGACCGGGCTGCCGTCGATGGCGTCCAGACCGCGGACGCGTACGTCGAGGCCGTCGACGCCGAGCAGGCGGCAGCGGGAGACGCCCAGCCGGTTCGGGCGGTTCTTGCCGCGCTGGGCGAAGATGCCCACCAGCGGCCAGCCCGGGTTGCCCCTGGGACGGCGGGCCGAGGTGTTCACCGAAGCGGGGTCCACGAGGTGGAACTGGAACACCACCTCCAAGTGCGAGAACGCCTCCAAACCGGCCAGGGAGTCCGGCGCGAAGCGGCTCCCGTCGAGCCGGATCACGGCCTCCTCGGTGTTCCAGTCGTCGTCGAACGCCTCGGTACGCCCGCCGACGACGGTCCCCACCGGCTGCAGGCTCACATGTTCCATAACTCAGGACCGTAAGGGCCGCGCCGCCCCGGCCGAATCCGTCACGGTGACCGGTACCTGGGAGGGCGGCTCACGGGATTCGGTCACCGGTTAGGTAGGGTCGGGCAGCATGATCGGCCGACACGCGGAGATCGCCCTCCTGCGGGGGATGATCGCCGAGTCCGGGGCCGGCCAGGGCAACGCCATCGTGGTGTACGGCCAGGCCGGGATCGGCAAATCGGCGCTGCTCGCGGAGGTCGCCCGGACAGCCGGCGGGGACCCGCTGGTGCTCCGCGTCACCGGCGTCGAGGCCGAGGCCGAGCTGCCCTTCGCCGCCCTGCACATGCTGCTGGGGCCGGCCCGGCAGCTCATCGCGGAGCTTCCGGCGGCGCAGCGGGACGCCTTGCGCGGCGCTTTCGGCCAGAGCGAGGGCGGGGCCCAGGACCGGTTCCTGGTCGGCCTCGCGGTGCTGACCCTGCTCGCCGACCTCGCCGGCGAGCGCCCCCTGCTGTGCCTCGTGGACGACGTGCAGTGGCTGGACCGTGCCTCGGTGGACGCGCTGGTGTTCGCGGCCCGCCGGCTGGGCGCCGAGCGGATCACCATGATCCTGGCCGCTCGCGACGACGGTACGGAGCGGCCCGTCGACGGCGTACCCGAGCTGCGGCTCGCCGGTCTCGCCCGGCCCGACTGCGAGGCGCTGCTGGCCGAGGTGGCGGCCGATCTGGTGCCCGAGGCGCGGGATCGGGTGATCGAGGAGGCCGAGGGGAATCCCTTGGCGCTGCTGGAGTTCGCCGGGACCCTCACTCCCGAGCAGCGGGCCGGCCGGCTGAGCCCGCTGCCCCTGCAACCACCCCGGCTTTCCCTGGCCGGCCGCCTCGAACAGTCGCTGCGCGCCGCGATCCGGCTGCTCCCCGAACGCACCCAGCGGCTACTCCTGATCGCCGCGGCCGAGGACTCCGGCGACCTGGACCTCGTCCTGCGAGCGGCACAGAGCTTCGAGGCGGCGGGCTTTGGGGCCGGGTTGGCCGATCTGGAACCGGCCGAGCGCCGCCAGCTGGTGCGCGTTTCGGAGGATCGGCTGCGGTTCCGCCACCCCCTGGTCAAGACCGCCGCATATCGCGAGGCGCCGCTCGCCCATCGGGTGGCCGCCCATCACGCGCTGGCGCGGGTCCTCGACGGTGACGAGCAGGCCGACCGCCGCGCCTGGCATCTGTCCGCCGCCGCGGTCGGGCCGGACGAGGAGACGTCGGCCGTACTGGCCGCGACGGGGGACCGCGCCCGGCAACGCGGCAGCCACGCCTCGGCCGCCACCGCGTACGAGCGGGCCGCGCAGCTGACCGTCGACCGGCGGCTGCGGGCTCAGTGGCTGGCCGCGGCCGCCGAGGCGGCGATCGGCACCGGGCAGCTGGCCCGCGCGGGCGCCGCCGCCGACCGGGGACGACGCCTGACCGGGGATCCCGCGGTGCTGGCCCGGCTGGCCGCCGTACGGGCCGTGGTCGACGCCGAACACGGCGGCCCGACGCCGGCCGCGCACACCCTGATCGAGGCCGCGGTGGGCATCGCCGGGAACGCGCCGGACGACGCGGCCACCCTCCTCGCCACCGCCGCCGGTGAGGCCTGGTTCGCGGGCGACCGTGCCGCGCTCGGGCAGATCACGGACCTCCTGGCCGCTCTCGGCCCGGGGATCGACGCCTCCCTCGCGACGGTGGCCGGAGCGGTACGCGGCATGGAGCGGGTGGCCGCGGGAGACCCGGCCGCCGGACTCCCACTCCTGCGCGCCGCCATCGTCCCGCTACGCGCGGCCCTCCCCACAAGCACCGCGACCCTCCCTACGAGCGCCGCAATCCCGGCACCGCACGCGAATCTCCCCACAAGCACCGCCGTCCCGTCGCCGCACGCGAACCTCCCCACGCCCGCCGCCGGCCGGGTCATCGGGACGTACGCCGTGTTCAGCGCCCTGATGACCGGCGATGACGCCGCCGCCTGCGAGATGGCGGCCGCGCAGGTGGACACCTGCCGCGAACAGGGCCTGATCGGTGCTCTGCCGCACGCTCTCCAACTGCTCACCCAGGCCCAGATCCTCCACGGCCGGCACGCGGAGGCAGCGGCCTCAGGTGCCGAGGCGTGGCAGATCGCGCATGACACCGGGCAGGCCGGGCGGCTGCGCCACCTGCACGGCATCCTGGCCCGCCTCGCCGCCATAGAAGGCGATGACGAGAGGTGCGTACGGCTCGCCCAGCAAGCCGAGGGCGCCGCCCAGGAGCGCAACGGATCCGGCTGGGGCGGCTGCGCGCTGACCCTGCTCGACCTCGTACGCGCTCGGCACGAAGCGGTGGCCGAGCGGATGGCGCGGGTCCTCGGCGGACCGCTCGGCCACACCGTGATCGTCACCTTCGCCATAGCCGACTACGTCGAGGCCTGCGCCCGCCTGGGTGAGCCGTCACTGGCCACCGAGGCGTTCGCCCGGTTCGACGCCTGGGCGGCGGCCAGTGCCCAGCCGTGGGCCGCCGCCGTCGCGTACCGCTGCCGGGCCCTGCTCGCCCCACCCGGCGAGGCCGAGGCGCACTACGCCGAGGCGCTCCAGCGGCACACCCAGGGTGGGCGGCCGTTCGAGCGGGCCAGGACCGAGTTGCTGTACGGCGAGTGGCTGCGGCGGGGCCGCCGGCGGTCCGATGCCGGCGTGCGGCTGCGTGCCGCGATGGACCGGTTCGCCGCGCTGGGCGCGAACCCTTGGGCCGAACGCGCCCGTACGGAGCTGGCCGCCACCGGCGCCCGCGCAGACCTGCCGGAGCCCGGCGGCCAGGCCAGACCACTCGACACGCTGACCCCGCAGGAACTGCAGGTCGTCCGGCTGGCCGCGACGGGCGCCACGAACCGGCAGATCGCCGCCCAGCTCTTCCTGAGCCCGCGGACGGTGGGGTTCCACCTGTACAAGGCGTACCCGAAGCTGGGCGTCTCCTCGCGCACGGACCTGGCGGGTATCGACCTGGGCTGGCCCGCCTGACGGAAACACCACGTGCCGCCTTTCGGCGGTGTGGAGGGGGCGGGATTTGTCGCCTTCCAGAGCTGCGACGTTAAGCTTTCTGATCAGCATGGCAAGCTTTCTGATCAGCATGGCGTCCGCGCGTCAGCCACCGCTCAGGGGCCGATCTGACGGGCGAAACGCGGGTTGGCGGGATCGGCCGCGTCGCGGCGAGAGATTTCTCCGGGGCCGTGTCGATCCGCGGGCAGCTCGTTCGACATGTGGGTGTGAGGGCCGAGAGGCGGCCCCGCCGGATGAGGAGAACGCGATGTCGAAGTACATGCTGATCATGCGGGGTACCGATGAGTCGAACGCGGCCATGATGGCCGACATCGACGAGATGATGGCCACGACCCGCCAGTTCATCGAGGAGATGGTCAAGGCCGGCGTTCTCCTCGCGGCGGAAGGGCTGGATGATCCGGCCCGGGGCGTCGTGGTCGACTTCAGCGGCCAGGCCCCGGTGGTCACGGACGGGCCTTACGGAGAGACCAAGGAACTGTTCGGGGGCTACTTCCTGCTCGACGTCGCCTCGAAAGAGGAGGCGATCGAGTGGGCCAAGCGGGTCCCGGCGGCCCCCGGGTCCAAGATCGAGGTCCGGCGGGTGGCCGGGAGCGACGAGGTCCCGCAGGTCGACCGGTGATCGTCAAGGACTGGGCCGGGCGCGAGAGCAACGGCCAGATCTGATGGGTGCGGCTGATGTCGAGGCCGTCTGGCGGATCGAGTCGGCGCGGATCGTCGCCGCGCTGACCCGGTTCACCGGCGATTTCGGGCTGGCAGAGGACGCGGCCCAGGAGGCGGTGGCCGAGGCGCTGGTGTCGTGGCCGCTCGCCTCTCCGGCGAATCCGGCCGGCTGGCTGATGGCCACGGCCCGGCGGCGGGCGATCGACGCGATCCGCCGCCGGACCGCCCTGCAGGACCGATACGCCCTGCTGGCGGCCGACCTGGCGGCCGACTCGGCGGTTGACGAAGACATCGATCCCGACAAGATCGATGACGACGTGCTGGCGTTGATGTTCGTCAGCTGTCACCCGGTGCTCTCCCCGGAGGCTCGGGTGGCGCTGACCCTGCGTGTGGTCGGCGGCCTGTCCAGCGAGGAGATCGCCCGCGCGTTCCTCGTACCCGTGCCGACCGTGCAGGCCCGCATCACCCGGGGCAAGAAGACGATCGCGGCGGCCGGGGTGCCGTTCGAGCTGCCGCCGGCCGCCGAGCGCCGGGAACGGCTGGGCGGCGTGCTCAGCGTCCTCTACGTGATCTTCACCGAGGGGTCGACGGCCACGTCGGGGGACCGGCTGCTGCGCCCCGAGGTCGCCTACGAGGCGATTCGGCTGGCCCGCACGCTGGCCGCGCTGCAGCCGGACGAACCGGAGGTGCATGGCCTGCTGGCGTTGTGCGAGCTGACGGCCGCGCGTTTCCCGGCCCGGACCGGGCCGGCCGGTTCACCGATCCTGCTGGAGGATCAGGATCGGCGGCTGTGGGACTTCTCGGCGATCCGCCGTGGGCTGGCCGCGCTGGCCAAGGCATCGACGCGCGGCCTCGGCCCCTACGGCCTGCAGGCCGCGATCGCCGCCACCCACGCGTCGGCGCCCTCGGTCGAGGCGACCGACTGGGACCGGATCGTGGTGCTCTACGAGGCACTCGGCCGGGTCGCGCCCTCGCCGGTGGTCGAACTCAACCGGGCCGTCGCCGTGGCCATGGCCTCGGGCCCGGCGCAAGCCCTGGCCATCGTGGACGAGCTGATCGCCTCGGACCGGCTTCCCGGTTCGCATCTGGTCCCGACCGTACGCGGCGAGCTGCTGGCCCGGCTCGGACGGCGACCGGAAGCGCGCGTCGAGCTGGAGCTGGCCGCCCGGCTGTGCGCCAACCAGCGCGAACGCTCAGTGCTGCTGCGCAAGGCGGCCGAGCTGGGCTGAGGGCGTCATGCGGCGGCGAGTGCCTCCGAGTTGTCCGCCTGCGCGGCGCGGTCGTGGTGGCGGAGCACGGCGATCGTGACGGCGGCGAGGACGAGGAAGACCACCACGCCGACCGCCGCCACCGCGTTGAGCCCGGTGGTGAAGGCGTCCCTGGCGACCTCCAGTACGCCGGGCAGATCCTTGGCGACCGTCACCGCCGCGGTGATGCTCTCGCGGGCACCCTCCACCGGCAGCGTGTCCGGCAGCTGGTTGCGATAGACGGCGGTACCGAGGCTGCCCAGCACAGCCACGCCCACGGCCACCCCGAACTCGCCGGAGGTCTCGCCGAGCGCCGCCGCCGATCCGGCCTTCTCCACCGGGGCGGCCGTCATGATCAGGCCGTTGCCCGCGCCCATCGGCACCGCGATCCCGGCGGAGGCGAGGATCAGGCCGACCACGACCAGCCACGTACCGCCGACGCTGGGCACCTGGGTGTGCACGAACAGCCCCACAGCGCCGACCACCAGCCCACCCGCCATCGCGTACGCCGTCCCGAACCGGCGGGCGAGGACCGGGGCGAGCGTCAGCGCGGCGATCATCACGATGTTCTGCGGCACCAGCCACAGCCCGGCGCTCAGGGGTGACAGCCCGGCGACCGTCTGCAGGTACGTCGTGGACATCAGCGTGGTGCCCGCCATGACCACGCCGCCGAGCAGCATGATCCCGAGGGTGGCGGCGAACGCGCGGTTGCCGAACAGGCGCAGGTCGAGCAGCGGGCTGGCCAGACGGCGCTGGCGGCGGACGAACACCACGCCGACACCCACACCGATCACGACCGCGGCGACGGCCACGGGGTTGACGCCGTTCCTGGCGGCGTCCTTGAGCCCGTAGATGAACGGCAGGATGGCGGTCAGCGACAGCGCGACGCTGGCCGGGTCGAGCCGCCCGGCGGCCGGGTCGCGATACTCGGGCAGCAGCGCCCGCCCGGTGGCCAGCAGCAGCACCATGAACGGCACGCCGAGCAGGAACGCCGAGCCCCACCAGAAGTGCTCCAGCAGCAGGCCGCCCACCAGGGGACCGAGCGCCATGCCGACCATGAAGCAGCTGAACCAGATCCCGATCGCGGCACCCATCTGCTTCGGATCCCGGAACATGTTGCGCAGCAACGCCATCGACGACGGCATCAAGGTGGCCCCCGCGACGCCCAGCAGAGCCCGGGTGGCGATGAGCATCTCGGCGCTGACCGAGAAGGCGGCCAGCATGGACGCGGCGCCGAAGCAGGCGGCGCCGATCATCAGGAGCCGGCGGCGGCCGATCCTGTCGCCCAGTGTTCCCATCGTGACCAGGAACCCGGCCAGCATGAACGAATAGATGTCCAGGATCCACAGCTGCTGCGGCGCGCTCGCGCCCAGACCGGCGCTCAGCCGCGGCAGCGCCAGGTAGAGGACGCTCCCGTCAAGGGAGAGAAGCAGGGCCACCGAGGCCAGGACGCCCAGCCCGAGCCATTCCCGTCGTCCGGCGAGGTCGTTCATCGTGTTTCCCATGCCTTCACGGTGCTGGAGCGGCCTTCAGATCCACTTCTCGTCCGCTTAAGGTGGCCCTTATGCGCTTTGGGGTGCTCGGGCCGCTGGCCGTATGGACCGACCAGGGGGAGCCCGTCACGATCCCCGGGCTGAAGGTCCGCGCGCTACTCGCCGACCTGCTGGTGGACGAGGGCCGGCCGGTGTCGACCGACCGGCTCGTGGACGACCTGTGGGCGGGCGAACCGCCCGCCAAGTCCGCGGGCGCGCTCCAGGTGCGGGTCTCGCAGCTGCGGCGCGCGCTGGAGGAGGCCGAGCCCGGCGGGAAGAACCTGATCATCTCGCGCGCGCCCGGCTACCTGCTCAAGGCCGCCGAGGGTACGGTCGACGCCGCGCGGTTCGCCGACCTGCTGGCCCGCGCCGAGACGGCCGAGAGCCCGCGGACCAGGGCGGAGCTGCTGTCCGACGCGCTGGCGCTGTGGCGCGGCCCGGCGTTCGCCGACTTCGCCGACGAGGAGTACACCAGGTCCGCGATCCTCCGGCTGGAGGAGCAGCGGCTGTCCGCCCTGGAACAGCAGGCCGAGGCGCGGCTGGAGCTGGGCGAGCACGGCCTGCTCGTGGGTGAGCTCGGTGACCTGGTGGCCCGCAATCCGCTGAGGGAGCGGCTGCGGGCCGTACACATGCGGGCCCTGTACCGCGCGGGACGGCAGAGTGAGGCGCTGGCCAGCTACGCCGACCTGCGCGAACGGCTGGCCGAGGAGCTCGGCCTCGATCCCGGGCCCGAGCTGGCCGCGCTGCACCAGGCCATACTCGGCCAGGACCCGGCGCTGAGCAGCCCGGCCGACCGGCCCGTCACGAACCTGCCCGCCTCGCTCAGCGACCTGATCGGCCGGGACGGCGCGCTGGCCGAGGTCCGTACCCTGCTGGAGAGCAACCGGCTCGTCACGCTGACCGGCAGCGGCGGCGTCGGCAAGACCCGGCTGGCCCTGGAGACCGCCACCCGGCTCGCCGACGCGTACGCGGACGGCGCGTGGCTGGTCGAGCTGGCCCCCCTCGATCGGGGGACGCGCTCACCGGACCCCGACGGGCGGGCGGAGGCGGCGGAGCTCGACATCCGGGCGGTGGCGGAGACCGTCGCGGCGGCGCTCGACATCCGGGAAGAGTCCGACGGGACGCCCCTGGTCGACCGGCTGGCCGACGCGCTGCGCTCCCGGCGGCTCCTGCTCGTCCTCGACAACTGCGAGCACGTGATCGAGCGGGTCGCCGAGCTGACCGGCCGGTTGCTGCGGGCCGCCCCCGGGCTGCGCGTGCTGGCCACCAGCCGGGAACCGCTTGCGGTGGCCGGTGAGGTGCTGTGGAGCGTGCCGCCGCTGGACGTACCGGCCGGCGCCGACCCCGAAGAGGTGGCGCGGTCCGAGGCGGCCCAGCTGTTCGTGGCGCGGGCCGCCGCCTCCGCACGCGGCTTCACCCTCGACGAGGGGAACGCCGGGGCGGTCGCGCAGCTCTGCCGGCGGCTCGACGGCATCCCGCTGGCTCTGGAGCTGGCCGCGACGCGGGTACGCGCGCTCGGCGTGCACGGGGTGGTGGCCAGGCTCGACGACCGGTTCCGGCTGCTCGCCTCCGGGCAGCGCGGCGCGCCGCCGCGTCAGCAGACGCTGATGGCGGTGATCGACTGGAGCTGGCAGCTGCTCACCGAGCCCGAACGCGCCGTCCTGCGCCGCCTGGCCGTCCACGCCGACGGCTGCACGCTGGAGGCCGCGGAGGAGACCTGCGCGGAGGACGGGCTCGACGTGCTCGACCTGCTCGCGCGGCTGGTCGACCGCTCGCTGGTGGTCGTGGCCGACGGTACGGGGGGCATGCGGTATCGGTTGCTGGAGTCGGTGGCCGAGTACTGCCTGGAGCGGTTGTCGGAGGCGGGTGAGCTGGATCGGGTACGACAGGCGCACTCGGCCTATTACACGGCGCTGGCCGTACAGGCTGAGCCGTTTCTCTACGGGCACGCCCAGCGGGAGTGGCTGCTGCGGCTGGACGCGGAGGCCACGAACATGCGGGCGGCGCTCGACGCGGCCGCGGCGGCGGGGGACGCGGCCGGTGCGCTGACGCTGGTGAACGCGCTGGCCTGGTACTGGGTGCTGCGCGGTCGGTTGGCCGAGGGGCGCCGGTCCCTGGAGTCGGCCCTGGCCATCGCGGACGACGGTGCTGTTTCGGAGGCTCGGGCCAGGGCGGGGGCGTGGCGGGCCGGGTTCGCCGTCATGCTGGGGGAGGACGTCGACTGGCGGTCCGCCGTGGATCAGGTGGCGGATCCGGGCGTACGGGCCAGGGCCGAGTGGTTCATCGGCTCGTCGGCGCTCGACATGGTGACCGGGCAGGAATTGGTGACGAGCGCGCTGGCGACGTTCCGGACCATGGGCGATGAGTGGGGGATCGCCGCGGCCCTGAGCTGCCGGGCGCGGGACGCCTTCACGCGACGGGACTTCGTGGCCCTCGAACGCGACGGTGAGGAGAGCGCGCGGCTGTTCCGGCAGCTCGGCGACCGGTGGGGAGTGCTCCAGGCCACGGAGTGGCTCGGCGGGCTGGCCGAGATGGGGGGCGACGCGGAGCGGGCCAGGCGGCTGTTCGCCGACGGGCTGCGGATGGCGGAGGACCTCGGGCTCTGGCCGGAGGTGGCCGGGCGCACCGCGTGGCTGGGCTGGATGGAGCTGGGGGCGGGCGACTTCGAGCGGGCCATGGAGCTGTGCGGGCGGGCCCTGCACATCGCCTCCGGACAGGGCCATCGAGAGACCACGATCATGGCCGAGATGGGGCTCGCCTATGCCGAGCGCCGGGCCGGCCACCTCGACCTGGCGGAGCAGCGCCTGAACCATCTGCTCGAAGGGATCGCCAGGGGTCCCGGCGTCGAGCCCGCCCTGCACCTGCCGGACACTCTCGTCGAGCTCGGCTTCCTCATCGAGCGGCGGGGCGACGTCGCGACCGCCAGGGACCTGCACCTGGAGGCGCTCACGGCGGCGCAGCGCATCGGCGACCCGCGCTCGGCGACGTGGGCCGTGGAGGGCCTGGCCTCCGCCGTGGCCGCCGGAGGCGCCCATGAACGGGCCGCCCGGTTGCTGGGGCTGGCGGCGGGCGTCCGCGAGCACAACCAGACGCCTGCCGCGCCGTCGGAGGCGGCTGAGGTCACGCGGGTCACCGAGGTGGTCGTGGAAGCGTTGGGGGAGGCGGCGTTCGGCATCGCGTACGAGCAGGGCGGCAGGCTGAAACTCGAGGACGCGGCCGACCTGAGCCCATAAGGCCTGTGCGGCTGTCAAGCCCAGCGCCCGGATCGCGCTCAGCGCAGGCCCATCGGGATCCGGGCCCGAACCGTGAATCCGCCGCCGGACCGTACCCCGGCGCTCAGCTCACCACCGACCACACTGACGCGCTCCCGTAACCCGACCAGCCCTCGCCCGCCACCACGGCCCAGTCCGGCGCGGCTGGGTCCGTCCGTGGTGATCTCCACGTCCATCCACTCCTCGCCATGGCGTACATGGACCAGCGTGCGCTCGCCCGCGGCGTGCTTCACCGCGTTGGTGAGCGCCTCCTGGACGACCCGGTAGGCGGCCACCTCCGCGGCCTTCTCCATGGCGCCCGGCTGTCCGTCCTCGACCAGTTCCACCGGCTGCCCGGCGTCCCGGGTCCGCGCCACCAGATCGGGCAGCCGGCTCACCGACGGCTCGCGGCCTTCTCCGCCCGCTTCCGGCGTACCGTCCAGGGCACCGAGCAGGTAGCGCAGGTCGGTCAGCGCATGACGGCCGGTCTCGCTGATCGCCTCCAGGCCGGTGGTGACCCGCTCGGGCTGCCCGGCCAGGAATTGCGCCGCGTCGGCCTGCACCACCATCGCCGTCACGTGGTGGGTGACCACGTCGTGCAGCTCCCGCGCGATCCGGGCGCGCTCCGCCGCGACGACCGCCGCCTCGGCCAGCCGTACCCGCTCCGCCTCGGCGGCGCTCCGCTCCCGTACGACGACACCCGTGGCCCAGCACGCCACCAGGAACAGCAGGAAGGTCGTGTAGTCCAGCGGACGTTCCGGCGACCCCAGCTCGTGCAGGGCGACAGCGAGCCCCACGTACGCCACCACCGCGACCACGGCCACCGCGAGCGACCGACGCCGCAGGTGGGCGCCCACGCTGTACAACGCGACGATCAGCCCGAGCGCCGCGAACGCCGTGGGATAGCGCAGCAGCTGAAACGCTATGAACGCCCCGCCGACCACCGCCAGACACCAGACGGGCCACCGCCGCCGCATGGCCAACGGCAGGCTCTGCGCCAGAATCAGCAGCACTCCCACCGCGTCCAGCGGCAGGTCCGGCAGGTCCGCCAGATCGACGCCCTGATGAGCGATCCCGGGCACGAACGACAACCCGGCCAGCGTCCCCGCCAGCACGACATCGGTCCGCCGACTCCACGGCGTCGTCATCGCCATCAGCCGGAAAGAGGCCGTCAGTCGAGACACGCCCGCCAGCCTAACGGGACCCCGTCCGCCCCCTGACGCTGTCGCCGACCTCAGGGCGAGAAGTGGGGCCTCAGGGCGAGAGGCGGCGGCTCAGCCAGGCCAGGGCGAGCGGGTAGCGATACTCGATGGCGCCGTGCCCGGCGTCGAAGAGCTCGAAGTAGATCCGCTCATCGGGCACCCCCGCCACCTCCAGCGCCCGCCGGAACGCCGTGGCCCCGAAGTCCAGGAAGTACTCGTCCCTGTTGCCGGCATCCACCCAGATCGCCCGCATCGACCGCAGCGCCTCGGCGTACTCGGGCCGCGCCGCCATGAGCACCGGGTCGCGGGCCAGCCAGCGCTCCCACACCTCGGGTATGACGGCGCCCGTGTCGTCGAACGGCAGGCGGACCGTGCCGTCCTCGTCGGCCGAGTACGCCGCCGCGTAGGCGTACATCTCCAGCAGTTCGAGGTCGCCTTCCCTGGTCCCGGCGATCCTGCTCCGGAAGTCGGACAGGAACTTGTCGTACGAACCGCCGTACATGTCGCGTAGCCGCCGCGCGACGACCGGCAGCGCGGACCGGAAACTGACCTCGAACAGCGAGTCGCCCGCATGGGTGGCGAGCGCCCCGAACACGTCCGGCCGCAGCATGGCGGTGACCATCGCCCCGCCGCCCCCGCTGGACTTGCCGGTGACCGCGCGGTGGTCGCGGCCGGCCAGCGTACGGTAGTGGGCGTCCACCCACGGCACGACCTCGTCGCACAGGTAGGAGTGGTAGCGGCCGGTCGCGGGCGAGTCGAGATACTGGCTGCCGGCCAGCGAGGTCCACGCGTCGACGTAGACGACGATCGCGGGCGGCACGTCACCGGCCGAGAACACGCCGTCGGCCAGTTCCGGGTACGTACGGCGGAACGGCGTCCGGTTGAACCACATGGCGACGTGTCCGGTGTAGCCCTGCAGCACGTAGATGGCCGGGTAACGCCGGTCGGGCTGGTCGTCGTACCCCGGGGGGACGTACACGTACAGAGGCCGCTCATGCGGATCCCCAAGGGGGTTGCCGCGCAGCAGCACGCTGTCGATGACGTTGTGGTCAAGGCGGCCGGCCAGCTCGTCGGACCAGGGCAGCATGGGCTTCCTCTCCTTGGCCGGCGTCAGCCGACCGAGATGTCGATCCCCGATGGCACTTGGAGATCAGCCTGCCACCTCCGCTTTGCCGTTGCGCGGACGTCCGGGGCACCGGAGGTCGCTAGGCTTCCTCCGTGGACAGCGCAGAACTGAAGGACCGGGTACGCGAGCTGCGAGCCGAAGGCCGGTCTCCCAAGGAGATCGCCCGCACGCTGGGGGTGTCGCCGTCGGTGGTGGCCCCGCTCGTCCGGGCCGTGGCGGCCGAGGGCAGCGCGGCGGCGACGGGGGAGCCCGAGGTGGCCGGCTGCTGGATCAACGTCGGCTGGAGCAACGGCCTCACCGTCGACCCCGCCCGAGGCTGGATCGACGAGAAGCCGGATGCCGACGGGCTGGACGGCAAGGTGTGCGTGCTGGTGGCCCGGCGGCACAAGTGGGACCGGATGACGGTCTGCGGCTACCTCGCCGACGTCTACTGCACGGGCGTCAAGGACCTGATCGGGCCGGACGTCATTGACGACCGGCAGCTCAGCAGGTTCCGCGAGTACTTCTTCAGCGATTACGCGGGCTGGCAGGAGGCGCCGATCGAGCTGGCTCAGCATCTCGTCTTCGGCTCGGTCGACTATGCCCGCACGCTGGGCCTGGAGCCGTTCGTGACCTTCGACTCGGCCTCCCACGTCCTGGGCACCTGGGAGGGCGGTCCGTCGGCGATCACTTTCGGCCGCGACGGAAAGCCGTTCTACGTCCCGGGCGAGAACGACGAGTCCGGCAAGATCGTCAGAATCCTGGAGCGCAAAGTAGGCCCGGCGGGCTTCGACACTTCCGTTGAGTGATCCGGTGGTCTGGAGAGCCGACCCGGCGTGCTGACTCTGGCCTCGCCCAGCCGCCGCTGAACAGCCGCGGTTGGAAAGCCCCCTCCCTCGTGGAGGGGGCTTTCTTCTATCTAGTTGTTCTCGGTGTCCGCTCGTAACAAGGGCCTGCCCCAGGAACTTCGCAGATGCTCATGTTCTCCATATACCCTCCATAGGTATATTCGAGAGAGAAGTCGGACAGGGGTGAGCGAAGCGGTGCAGGTCGCAGGATTCGTTGCGGACGGGTACGACAGGGTGCGCGAGGTCTTCCAGGACTTGGTGCGCGACGGCCGGGAGACAGGAGCCGGAGTGTCGGTCTGGCGGGACGGTCGCGAGGTCGTCCGGCTGAGCGGGGGCTGGGCCGACGCTGTTCAGGGCCGTCCATGGCGCGCCGACACCCTGGTGCAGCCGTACTCCCTGTCGAAGTCGTTCGTGACGCTCGCCGCTCTGGTGGCGGTGCGTGATGGCGCGCTGGTCCTGGACGAGCCGGTATCCCGGTATTGGCCGGAGTACGGGGTCAGCGGTAAGGAGCGCACCACGTTGCGTCAGGTGCTCACGCACCGGTCGGGGCAGCCTCGGTTTCCGGCCGAAGCCGCAGGCCTGGACCTGCTGGACGACGCGGGGCTGCGGGAAAGCCTGGCGAGGGCGGCGCCGGAGTACGTCCCCGGGACGTCGCTCGGAGAGCATGCGCTGACCTACGGACATCTCGTGGACGGCATCCTGCGCGCCGGCGCCGGGACCACGCTAGGGGAGGTGTTCAACGAGAGGGTGCGGCCCGCGTTGGGGCTGGACGCCTGGTTCGGGGTGCCGGATGACGCGCTGGAGCGCGTCGCCGACCTGGAGTACGCCGACCCGGAATGGCCCAGCCAGTTGCACGCGGCGCCGTGGCTGCAGATCCCCGACGGGACCCTGGACGTCGAGCGGGCGAACTCACGATCGTGGCGGCAGGCGGTGTTCGGCGCTGTCAACCTGCACACCACCGCGACCGCCATGGCCAAGTTCTTCGCCGAGCTGACCAGCGCGGACGGCCCCGTATGCGCGCTGCTCGGGCCGCGGTTGCACGCCGACCTCCTGGCTTCCCAGGTCACCGACTTCGATGAGGTCTTCGGCACCAGGATCACCTGGACGTTGGGGTTCGTACGAGACCGCGGCAAGATCGCCAAGGGCGGGATCGGCGGTTCGGCCGCTTGGTGGTCGCTCAAGCACGGGCACGGCTGTGCCTACCTGACGCGACGACTGGATGATCATTCCCGCGCCGCCGCGATCGCCGCGGCGCTGGACGACGACCTGACCGTGGTAGGCGAGGACTGACCAGGCCCTCGCTTCCCTAGTGCGGGACGACGCCCTCGACCAGAACCCGCCGATAGTTGGCGATGCGCTGGTCCACGCTGTCCAGGCAGCAGCTGGAGCACTTCGTCTCCTCCATGGAGGTGTAGTACAGGCAGCACGTGTCGCGCAGATAGAACAGTCCCTTCCGGTCGTCTGCCGTCAGCCGGACGACCTTGCCCAGGCGGTCGAGGTCGATGGTGGACGCGGCCGAGAAGGTCTTGTAGGCGCTCTCCAGCTGATCGACGTCCCCGCCGCGTCTGCTGGCGATGCAGAAGGCCGCCGCGCAGCCATGCGCCACGCCGCCATGAAGCTGCCGGAGTCCGGCTCGGGTACGAACCCGCATGGCCTGCGCGAGCGGCAGAAGATGGTCGTCCAGGACCCATTCCACCAGGGTGGTCACGGGGGCTTCCGCGACCCGGGGCTCGCGCAGCCCGACTGCCTCGAAGCCGTGGTGGGGAGACAGCCGGATGGCGACGTTCCCAGGACGCATGTCGATCACCACGCCCTCGACGGCCCAGGCCAGCACCGCGGCCGCCGTCACGGTGCCGGCGTACACGGCCATGACCGTGAGCGCGGTCGCGTGATCGGAAACCTGGCCGCTCGCCCGGCGCTCGGCTTCGAGAATCCGGCCCAGCTCCGCCGACCGCGGATCCAGCAGCCGGTCACAGGCGATCCAGTCCTCTCCTGGCGCGAGCCCCTGTTCGAGCCGGAAACGTTCGCCGAAGGACTCCAGTCGCGTGAAGACGTCTGTCACTTGCCGTCCTTGTCTTTCATGTCTGAGCCGCTTCGAGCAACTGCACGGTGTACGGGTGGGAAGGGGTGCGGGAGACGTCCTCCGAGGCGCCGTCCTCGACGACGGTGCCGTTGCGCAGCACGACGATCCGGTCACAGGACTGCACCGCCTCACCGAGGTCATGGGTGACGAACAGGACCGCCAAGCCGCGGTCCGTGGCCAGAGCGCGCAGCGTGGTGGCGATGCCTGCTCGGGTGGAGACGTCCAGCATCGAGGTGGCTTCGTCGGCGATGAGGAGGATGGGGTCGGCGGCGAGTGCTCGCGCGATGGAAACGCGTTGCCGCTGTCCGCCCGACAGCTGACCTGGGAAGCGTTGGAGGAACTCGGAGGTTTCCGGCAGTCCAGCAGCGGTGATGGCGTCCCGCACCCGTTGTTCCCCTTTTACACCGGCCAGTACGAGCGGTTCGGCTACGAGGCTCGCGACCCGCATGCCGGGATGGAGCGCGTCGTACGGGTCCTGGTGCACGAAGCCGATCCGCCGCTGGAGACGGCGCAGCGCCCGGCCGCGCCGTGCTGTCAGGTCTTCGCCGGAGATCTCGACCTGGCCCTCGGAGGGGTGGAGCAGGCCGAGGATGATCCTGGCCAGGGTGCTCTTGCCGGATCCGCTCTCGCCGACCAAGCCGACGATCTCCCCGGCGTGGATGTCGAGGTCCACGCCGCGCAGCGCTTCCACGGTTCTTGAACGGGTCCTGTACGCGTGCCGGACCTGGTTGACGCGCACCACCGGCGGTCCCTGGGCATGCTCGGCCCGCGGTACCACCGGATAGGCCGCTTCGTCCGGGTGATGGCAGGCGACCTGGGCCTCGCCGTGCGGACGAAGGTGCGGTTGTTCTGAGGTGCAGCGGTCGGTGGCGAGCGGGCAGCGCGGGGCGAACCTGCAGCCGTCCGGCAGCAGGTCGAGCGCGGGTGCCGAGCCGGGGATGCTGCCCCACGGCACCTGCCGGTCGGCGACCGGTGTGGCGGTGAGCAGGCCGGTGGTGTACGGGTGGGCATGCTCGCGGGACAGCGTGCCGGCGGAGCGGACCTCGGCCAGCCGTCCCGCGTACATCACCGCGGCCCGGTCCGCGTACGGCATGAGCCCGGCCAGGTCGTGCGACACGATCAGCGTGCTGATGCCGAGCCCGGACAACAGCGCGAGGACCTGCCGCTGGGTGATCGCGTCCAGCCCGGTGGTGGGCTCGTCGGCGATCAGCAGGCGGGGCTCGCCGGCCAGGGCCAGAGCGATCGCGACCCGCTGCCGCTGCCCGCCGGACAGTTCGTGTGGGTAGCGGCGCAGCATGCCGTGCTTGAGACCGACGCGTTCGAGCAGGTCACCGGGCTGCGCCTGGCCGCCGTGCAAGGTGAGCATCTCGGTGAGCTGCGCTTCGATCCGGTGGACGGGGCTCAGGCCGGTCATCGCGCCCTGTGGCACGATCGCCACTCGGCTGCCGCGTATGCCTCGCCAGTCGACGCGGCCGGTCAGCTCGTGCTCGCCGTCGAGCAGTGCGGAGCCGGTCACCGTGGCGGTGCGGGGGAGCAGCCCCAGGAGCGCGCGGACGAGCGAGGTCTTGCCGCAGCCGCTCTCGCCCACCAGCGCCACGATCTCGCTGTCCGCGACGTCGAGGTTGATCCCGTCCACCGCGGTCAGGCCGCCGTAGCCGACTGTGAGCTCCTTCAGCGCCAGGGTCATCGGGCGGCCTCTCTCAGCGCGGGGTTGAGACGTTCCTCGACGGCGGTGCCGATGAGGGCGAGGGCGAGAACGGTGAGCGAGATCGCGGCGCCGGGCGGGAGCGCCCACCACAGCCACGCGTCCGACAGGAACACGCCGTTGGTCTGTACCCAGTACAGCGTGGTGCCCCAGCTCGGCGCCGTCGGGTCGCCGAGCCCGAGGAAGGACAGGGTGGCGTCGTAGATGACGGCCCGCATCGCCGTACGCACGAAAACGGGGATGAGCAGCGGGCCGATCAGGTAGGAGCCGTGCCGCAGGAGGAGCCACCAGCGCGGCGCTCCCATGGCGCGGGCCACCTCCAGATGTCCTCGTGACCACGCCGTCAGTACGGCGGCGCGCAGCACCCTGGCGGGGACCGGCCAGAGAATCAGCGCCAAGATCGCCACCCGCATGCCGAACGACTGGCCGAGGAAGGCCGCCGCGAGGATGTAGAGGATCAGCTCGGGCAGCACCAGCATGATGTCGGTGCCGCGCATCAGCGTGGCCGACAGCCAACGTGGCCCGATCCCGGCGGCGCCGCCGACCAGCGCGGCGAGCAGTGTGGTGGCCGCGGCGACGATGAACGCCAGGCTCAACGAGGTGCCCGCGCCCACGATGAGCTGGTCGAGCAGGTTCCTGCCCAGGTCGTCCGTGCCCAAGAGCAGCCCGCCCCCGGGAGGGGCGTACGGCTCCGCGACTCGGGCCCGGCCCGCGTCGTCGGGAAGGGTCGTCCCGAACAGGGCGACCCCGAGGACGACCGTGAGGATCCCCGCTCCGATCAGGCCCTGGACTCCGAGTAGCCGGCGGCGTGGTGCGCGTAGGAACATCATCGGCGGGCCCGGGGGTCGAGGAACGGGTACGTGGCGTCGGCCAGCGCGTTCATGAGCACGACCAGCAGCGTCAGTACCAGGAACGCGCCCTGCATCAGCGGGTAGTCACGGGCCGAGATCGCGCCGAACGTCAGCCGCCCGAGCCCGGGATAGGCGAAGACCGTCTCCACCACGATCGAGCCCGCGGCCAGGAAGCCGATCTCCATCATGAGAATCGTGTGCACGGGAAGCAGCGCCGGACGCAGCGCGTGCCGCCGGACGAGCCGCCCGTACGGTACGCCCCGGGCCTGCGCGTGCTGGATGGGCTCGCTGGTCAGCACGGTCAGCAGAGAAGAGCGGGTGTACAGGAACAGGTAACCGAGGCCGGTCAGCGTCAGCGTACTGACCGGCAGGATCAGGTGCAGCAGCACACCCTGGACGGTCACACCCTCGATTCCCGACACGCCGAAGGTCGGCAGCCACTGGAGCCGCACCCCGAACAGGACGATGAGCAGCATGCCCAGCCAGAACTGGGGGAGCGAGTCCAGCACGATCGCGGTGCTCAGCAGGCCGGAGCCCTTGCCTTCGCGCCTGCGCAGCCCGCCCACCACACCGAGGGTGACCCCGAGCAGCGCGGTCACCACGGTGCTGGTGCCGACCAGCAGCAGCGTCCAGGGGAGCGCCTCACCGAGCGCTTCGGTGACCGGGCGGCCGTCGGACAGCGAGGTGCCCAGGTTGAGGGTGAAGACGCCGGTGAGGTAGTCGAGGAACTGTTCGGGCAGGGGCTTGCCGAAGCCGTACTGGGTGGCGAGCTGGGCGCGTTCGTCGGCGGTGAGCCGGGCCAGCGCCTCAGGGCTGCCGAACAGCTTCAGCGGCCCGCCGGGCAGGGCCCGAGGCAGCGCGAAGTTGAGCGTGAGCGCCACCCCGAGCACCGCCGCGTACTCGCCGAACCGGCCTGCCGTGTATCTCCAGCTCATGAGAGCTGGAAATCGACGAGCGAGAACTTGTTGAGCGCCGCGGAGCCGTTCTGCCACGTCCAGCCGCTGTAGACGTCCTTGCGGAAGGCGTAGGCGCCATTGCGGTAGTACAGCGTGAGGAACGGCAGCTGCTCCGCGATCTGGGCCTGAAGCTGCTTGGCCGCCGCCGTCCTGCCCTCCATGGTGGGGGCCGAGGTCAGCGTCCGGATGATCTCGTCCACCTTGTCGTTCTTGAACCCGACCACGTTGAGCGAGCCGTCCTCCGGATCGGAGGCGAGGAGCTGGGCGATCGATCCGCTGCTCAGCATGACCGGCGCGGACCAGCCCCACATCGACATGTCATAGTTGCGGCCCTTGCTCACGTCGTAGTCGGGCCACACCTTGGCGTCCAGGGAGTCGGGGTCGAGCGCGGTCACCTTCACCGCGACGCCCACCGCCTTGAGCATGTCCCGGATCAGCTCCGCGCTGCGCAGCCGGTCGGTGGAGGTGCTCTGGACCAGCAGCTCGTACGACATCGGCTTGCCGCCGAGCACCCGGATCCCGTCGGCGCCCGGCCTGGCGCCCAGGGCGTCGAGCTCCCGTTTGGCCGCCTCGACGTCGTAGAGGGGAGCGAGCTGATCGGGCTTGACGGGCGAATCCGCGTGGATGAAGCCGGGGTTGCCGGGCGTGCCCTGACCCAGCAGCGCGGTTTTGACCAGGTCGGTCACGTCGATCGCCTTGGCCAGCGCGCGGCGTACCTCGGGCTTGTCGAACGGAGCCCGGCCGGTGTTGAAGGCCAGCAGCGTGGAGGCGAACTCGGTGCCCTTCACCACGCCGATGTTCGGCTGCTTCTCCAGTGCGGAGAGCTGCTGCGGCGGGACGATCCTGGTGGACATGTGCACTTCACCGGTCCGCAGGGCGGCGAACTGCGTTGACTCCTCCGGAATGACCACGATCTTCACGGTGTCGGCCTTCGCCTTGCCCATGGGGTACGAGGTGTTGGCCGTCAGGGTGTAGCCGCGGGCGTTGTCATACTTGGTCAGCTTGTACGGACCCGTGCCGATCGCCTTGTCGGTCCCGGCCTCGCTGACCTTCGCCACCGATGACCACACGTGTTCGGGCAGGATCGCCATGTCGGCCAGGATCCGCCGCGGGAACTCGGGGTCGGGCGCTTTGAGCGTCATCGTCACCGTGTCGCCGGACACGGTCACGTTGTCGATCGGGCGCAGGTCGATCGAGGAGTCGCCCTCCATGTGCTTCTTGTAGAAGTCGACGCTGAACGCGACGTCTTCGGCGGTCAGCGGTTTGCCGTCGTGCCAGGTGACGCCCTGGCGGAGCGGCATCGTGAACACCTTGTTGTCGGTGGTCCGCAGCTCCCGGGCCAGCAGCGGCGTCACCCCGTCACCTTGGACGACGACCAGCGTGTCGAAGAGCAGCTTCACCAGGTTGTTGCCCGGGTAGCCGGTCTGGTTGGTGAACGGGGTCAAGGTGCCTTCGTCGGACGAGATGGCGATGGTGAGGCTCTTCGCCGCTGCCGGAGCCTTTCCGCCGGCGGGTGGCGCGGTGCCGGCGCCGCAGCCGGCCAGCGCCGTCACCGCTGCTGCCGTAGCGATCAGACTCAGAAAACGGCGATGCACAGAAACCTCCGGGGGGTATGAGAGGTCGAGACGTCCTCGGTGTCAGGGGCGGGGTTTCAGGTGACTCTATAGGCATTTTCCGTAGATACAAGTGCCAGTTCGGTTAACACCACAATTCCCCGCAGGGGAGCTGTTCAGTCGGCTGAGCTGCGTATATGGTGGACTGATCGCCCATGTGGCCGCCCTGCCGGGCGGTTTTCCTGGGTGGCGACCATCCCGCATGGGCAGGCATCTACGAAGGTTCGTCGTAGATTGCCGTGTGAGACTGTGGCGGGAAGGAGGGTCAGGCGGTCGAGGGGGGCGACGGGACGGCAACCAGCCGTGCACGTGGTCCGAGAGCCTGCCTCACTTGCATGTCAAACGCGGCTCGGCGGCGTAGACGGTGTGGAACTTCTGCCTGCGCACTTCCTTGCCGTCTTTCTTGAAGATGCGCCAGACATCGATCGCGAAGCCCTCCGCGCCGCCCATGGGAATGCAGTCCTTGCCGGAGTCGGTGAGGGAGGGGGCGGTCTTGACGTCGTAGCGGGCCGAACTCTGGGCGGTGACGTCGTAGCGTTTGGTGCTCCAGAAGTCCACGGTGATCGACGTGCTCGTGTAGGAGGTCTTGATCAGCACGCCGTACGGGGAGTCGTTGCGCCAGCGGAAGTCCGGCTGCGGATAGGAGACGGTGGACTCGCGGCCGGCCGGATAGCGGGAGATGTAGTACTGGTGCGCCATATGCTGCACGTCCTGGAATCCGCCGAAGAACACGGCGTTGAACATCGTGGTGGCGAACTGCGACACCCCGCCGCCGACGTCGTTGACGAACCGGTTGTTCAGGATCATCGGCGCCTCGACGAAGCCGCGCGCCTTGTCGCGCTTGCCGACCAGGCCGTTGAGCGAGAACGTCTCGCCGGGCATGACGACATGGCCGTCCACAATGTCGGCGATGCGGTGGATATTGGTCACTCGTGGCGCGCAACACGGGTGGCGGGTGGTGAAGGTGCTGACCTTCTTCTCGACCCCCAGCTTCCTGGCCTGCTCGGTGGTCAACCGGGGCTGCGCCTCGGCCACCGGTACCTTCACCTCACGCTGGCCGGCCGCCAGGGCGGCGGAGACGGCCCCGCCGAAAGCCTTCGCGTCGATGCCTCGGCCGGGACGGGCGGGGAGGACGCGCGGCTTGCCCTTCACGATCTTGAAGGAGGCGTCTTGGGGCTGATGGCTTGCCGGGACGAGTTGTTTCTGCAAGTCAGGGAGGAGTTCTCCGCTGCGGAAAGAGGGGCGCAAGCTGCCTTGGCCGTCGGAGACGAAGCGAAGCCCGGCGGCCAACTGGGCGCGGGTCAGGCTGGCTTTCCTGTCGCCGTTGACCAAGGTCAGCGGACTGGCGACCGCCGTGGTGGCCATGGAGCCCGCGACGCGACGCACCTCGGCCGACGAGATCCGGGGCGGTAGCGTGCGGAGGGGCAGCGCGACCGTAGCGCGGTTTCCCAGGAAGGCCTCGCGGAGCAGCCGTGCGGCCCCGTCGCGGTCGAGGGCGCGGCCCGACTTGGCGGGGATCACCTGCGGTTCGAGGCCCTGGTAGCGCACGCCGCCCTCGCGAGGCTTGCGGTCGATTGTCTTGGCCAGAACGGCGAGTCGGGTGGTGAGGCGGGATTCGTCGGCCGTGATCCGTGGCTGGAGCTCTCTGTCTTCGCCGAACAACGACCGGACGACTCCGGCCGGGCTGCCCGCGCCGGCCAGCGCCGCCACGAGTGTCGCCGGGATGTCGAACCCCAGCCCGAGCTCGGCGGGGGTGAGCCGTGTCGTCTTGCCTGCCACGGACAGCGCCATCGGTCGGGTGGCCCGCTTGCCGAGCTCACGCTCCAGCCGGGCGCGAGCGTCCGCCTCCGGCAGGCCGCCGACGTCCACGCCGCCGATGCTGGTGCCGGACGGCACCTGACCCCCCAAGGCGATCGCGGGAACGGCATAAGCCGCAGCCAGGACGGCGACCGCTGCGACCACGACGAGTATCCAGCGACGTCGGCGCCTTCCCGCGCGGCCGCTCCTGGGCGCCACCTGCTGCGCCAGAGCGGCACGCGGGCTCATCGCAAGGCCCCGCGAGATCGTGGATCGACATGGCACATGGCGCGAAGTCTAACTGCCCTACTAGCGCAAGCCGTAGATAGTTAGGAAGCCTGCCACTCGACGACCCGTTTGTTCCGTCGTGGCGCTTGCTCCGAAAACCATGCTGCCTCCCGACCCGCTGATGGACCCTCCGGGAAGGTTGGTGGGGCCACCGGCTGGACGATCGTAGGCGAGGTGGAGAGCGGGCCGGCCGCTACGCGGTGTTGGTCGGCGAACTCAGACGGTGCGAACGCAGGCGCACTGGCATGCCGCGAGAGTACCCTCCGCAGCCTCTGCGACTTCCCGCGTGGCGCCTTCGGTCCTGGCGGAAGCAACCACCGCTGCGACGCGGCCTCCGGCCTCGGCCTTCCTGATGCGCGGCTGGACCGCCGCTGCCGTACGCTCTCCGACCTCGACCTTCTCGTCGCGCGGCCAGATCGCCAGTGCCGTTACAGCTCCGACTGCCGCCAGGCCCGCCAGCACGGTCCAGGTGATCGTGAAGCCCGCGTTCGTGGCGACCCATCCGGCGATGGGATAGGTGACCAGCCAGGCCAGGTGGGACAGCGAGAACTGGGCGGCGAAGACCTCGGGAATTCCGGTGGGATCGACCGCCCGGCGAAGTACCCGCCCGGTCGGCGTGACGATCAGCGCCATCCCGCCGCCGATCGCTACCCAGATCACCCCGGTCGGCAGTGGTGCGGCGACGCTCGCCGCGGACATCGTGACCGCCGCGCCGACCGCGACTATCAGTACGGCGGCACCGATCAGCATCACGAACCGGTCCGCCACCCGGTCCAGGACGCGCGGGAGGACGAGGGCCACCAGCAGCGTCCCCGTTCCGGACGCGGCGAGCACCCAGGCCACGTCGGACTGGGCTCCGCCGAGAACGTCGCGGACGTAGTTCACGGTGTTGACGACCACGATGGAGCCGACGGCGGCGACTACGAGGTTCAGTGCCATGACGCCGCGCAGACTCGGGGTGGCCGCGAAGGTGCGGATCCCCGCCACGGCCCGGTCCCAGGCGTTCGTGTGTGAACTGGGGCGCGCGTTGGGGATGCGCGTGGACAGGACCAGCAGCGCGGACACGGCGAACCCGACGGAGGTGCCGATGAACAGCAGGTTGAACGACATGAACGTGAGCGCCACAGCCGCGAGCACGGGGCTCAACAGGCTCTCCATGGTGTAGGCCACCTGCGATGCGGACAGGGCGCGGGTGTAGTCGGCCTCCTTGGTCACGATGTCGGGGATGACCGCCTGAAACGTCGGGGTGAATGCCGCTGACGCGGTCTGGAGAACCCCGATCAGGACGTAGATGTGCCACACCTCGGTGACGAACGGCAGCGCGATCACCACCAGAGCGCGCACCGCGTCGAGGATCGTGAGAAACCAACGTCTGGGCAGCCGATCGACGTACGCGGCCGCGAGCGGTGCGACGATCACGTACGCGACCATCTTGATCGTCAGTGCGGTGGCGAGAACCGCACCGGCGCGCGGACCTGCGAGCTCGTACGCGAGCAGCCCCAGCGCGACGGTAGCCAGACCGGTACCGAACAACGCGATGACTTGAGCGCTGAACAGCCGCCGGTAGTCGCGAATCGCGAACAATCCCATGTCCGTCTCCTCCCGGGCAACCGCAGTCACCATCAAGCTATATACCCCCTGGGGGTATTAACATCGAGAGTTTACTATACTAGGCGGGGGTATATGTCAAGCTACGAACTCGAGCTCGGCAACCGTCGGCGACGGCAGGACCGCGCCGGCTCGGTGAGATCCCCGACCTGCCCGACTTCTCCCACACCGACGACCGGGAGGAGGAAGGGGTGCAAGACCGCTCGGGTCAGACAGCGCGCTCTGGCCCGTAGAGAGGGGCCGGGCGGTGGGTCAGTTCGCGGGGGCGAAGGCTGTGGTGAAGGTCTTGCCGCCATCCTTGGACTCCAGGATGGTGCCGTCTTCCAGGGCGGCCAGCAGTCGCCGGCGGTCCACGGCCGTGAACGCGGTGGCCTGGCCGGGTAGCTTGCCGACGGTGGTCCAGGTCTTGCCGTCGTCCTGGCTGGTGTGGATGCGGCCGTCGGCCCCCGCGCCCACCAGCAGGCCATTGGCCAGAACGTCCACATGACTGAGCAGTGGTGCCTTCGGCATCTCGACGAAGTTCACGCCGCCGTCCTCGCTCACCTTCAGTCCTTCCGGGGTGGTGGCGTACAGGCGGGTGGGCTTCTCGGCGCTCACGCCCAGGTCGAGGACCTTCTCTTCGGTGCCCTGGGTCCAGGTGGCGCCGCCGTCTCCGCTGCGCCAGACCTTCGAGGTCTGGCTGTCGAAGGCGTACAGGTTCTCGCCGGCTAGTTGGAGGGAGTGGAAGTCGGCGGAGCCGTCCTGCGAGATCGTCTTCCAGGTGAGCCCCGCGTCGGTGGAGCGGACCAGTCCGAGGTGCGGCGGGCGATCCGGGGAGACGTCCTCGGCGGCGGGATGGCCGCTGGCCAGGAAGGTCTTGGGGCCGGTGATCGTGAAGCCCATGTGGTCCTGGTCCCGGTCGGCGACGCGGGCGACGGTGGTCGAGGAGGTGACCGTGAACAGCCCGTAATGCCCGGCGACGTAGAGGACGCCATCGGCCGGATCGACGCCGACGCCGTGGACGTGGCCGACCCCGAGGTCCGGCGACCCGCTCGTTCCGCCGTGCTCCGGGGCCGCCTGTCCGCACGCGACCAAGGCGAAGCTCAGTGCGGCTGCCGAAAGCAGCCGCCGACCCACATGTTGCATGGCCGAATACTACTATTGACTATCGTAGATAGCGTCCTTGGGTCACCCGACAGCGTCCAGGTGGTCACCCGCGGCGGTGGCGCGCTTGAGGCGGATCAGGTCCTTGGGGGCGTTGACGGCGACGGCGCCGACGAGCACGCCGCTCCTGGCGAAGGCGATCGCGAATCGGTTCTCGTCCGGCTCCCCGGTTACCAGGCGGCTCTCGTCGGCCAGGTGCGGCAGCCCGGCGGTCTGGATGCGGGCGCCGTGCATGTGAGTGGCGAAGGAGGGGAGGTCGGCGTAGGGCTTGGCGTTCTCCGGCCCGGCCAGGAGGTTGAGGGCGGCGAGGGCGCCCTGGTCGTTGGCGTTCGCCCAGTGCTCGACGCGTACGAGTTCGCCGCCGAACAGGCCGTGCGGCCAGCGCGCGACGTCACCCGCCGCCACCACGTTGTCGGCGGCGTACAGGGTCTCGTCGCACACCACGCCGTCACTGAGCGTCAGGCCGCTGCCCTCCAGCCAGGTGGTGTTCGGGGTGACGCCCATGCCCGCGATGACCAGGTCGGCGGGCAGCGTCCGGCCGTTGCCCAACCGCACGCCCGTCACCCGGCCGTTGCTCTCGAAACCGGTCACGCGCGTGTCGCTGACCAGCTCGACGCCGTTGTCGCGGTGGTGGCGCGCGAGCCAGCGCGCCGCCGCGGCACCCAGGACATTCGTCATGGGGTACGGGGAGGCGTCGACGAGGGTGACGCCCAGGCCGAGGGCGCGGGCGGTCGAGGCCACCTCGCCGCCGATGAAACCGCCGCCGATGACCACGACACGCTCGTGCCCGGCCTGTAGCTCGGCGCGCAGGGCCAAGGCGTCTTCGATGGTGCGGAGGGTGCGGACGCCGTCGGGGTGGTCGGGCAGGCGGCGCGGGCGGGCGCCCGTGGCGATGACAAGCCCGTCGTAGCCGAGCTCGGTGCCGTCGTCCAAGGTAAGACGCCGGTCGGAGGTGTCCAGGCGCACCGCTTGGCGGCCCTTCAGCCACTGGTCGCCGAGCTCCTCGGCGCCGGGGAGGGTGATCTCGTCGTCGCCCCTCAGCATGCTCTTGGACAGGGGCGGGCGGTTGTAGGGCAGGTGGCGCTCGGCGCCGATCAGGGTGATGTCGCCCGCGAAGCCCTCCCGCCTGAGCGTCTGCACGGCACGCAGGCCGGCCAGGGAGGCACCGACGACGGCAACGGTGTTCAGCGTTCTCATGGTCGCGGACTATACCCATAGGGGGTATATGATGCAAAATACCCCTCGGGGGTTAGTTATCTGAACCAGGAGGAAATGTCATGAGCAGCACGTACAAGGTGAGCGGAATGACCTGCGGCGGATGCGCGGGCAAGGTGAAGTCGGAGATCTCCAAGGTGGACGGGGTCACCGACGTTGAGGTGGACCTGACCAGCGGCACGGTCACCGTGGCCGGAACCGCAGAAGAGGCCCTGGTTCGCGATGCCGTCGAAGAGGCGGGCTACGAGCTGACCGCCGTTTGATCGGACCGTCCTCGGCTCGTTGGTGACCGGCCCGGGCGCGCCAAAGCGCCAGGGCCGGTCTCAACTGGTCACCGCCACCGGACGAACGCCACCATGATGCCCATCGCGCTGTCATAGGCGGCCGGCTCGTTGTACTGGGTGTGCACCCGGATCCGGTCGCCGAGAGAGAAGGACAGGTTCGGTTCGCAGGGGCTGAAGTCCGATACCGATCCCATGTATGCCATCAGCGGTGCGTTGGGATGCCCGTCCGTGGTCACGGTGTTCGCGCTCGCCGGATGCCCGTCCGTACCGGCTCCCGGTCCCGCCGGCACGTCCATGGAGTCCGGCGCGTACCCCGCGACTGACGTGCAGAAGTAGCGGTTCTTGGTCGCGTTCTCCAGGGACACGCTGATGCTGTGGTCGTGGGCGTGGCCGCCGACCGCCACCAGGGTCCCGGCGCGCGCCGCGATCGTGGTCCAGTGGGAGTCGGAGTAGCCGGCCGGGATGGAGCGCTCAGAGTCGCCGCACTGGTCGATGTCCAGCCAGACCGGGTCGACCCGGGTGGCGTTCGGGAGCCAGCTGAAGGTGTACTTGAACTCGACGGTGATCGGCCGCTCGGTCATGTTCATCAGGTCGTAGATGAGACCCCACTTGTCACCGGCCTTGACGTAGTAGCCGTTGTTGCCGGTGGTGTAGAGGGTGTTGAGCGTGCGTTCGTTGCCGGCCGCGAAGAAGCGTTCGTTGCCGCCTTGGAGCAGGCCGAGTCGGTTGATCGAGTCTCCCAGGCCGGGTGGGCAGGTGGCGTCCCAGCGGCTGAAGTTGACATTGACGGCGTGGTGGAGCATGCCGCCGGTGTCCATGTTGACGCCGGTGTTCGTCCCGGCGAAGACGAGGTCGGGCATGATGCCGGTGATGTAGCAGTTCTCGCACGGCTTGGCGATCTTCATGCTGCGGCAACTGGTGATGATGCCGATGAGCGGGTTGCAGTTGCCGTCGAGCGCGATCTCGTTCTTGATCTCGCCCACCTTGCCGCCGGACATGGCGGGAATGGTGATGGGGCCCCAGCGGACGGTCGTGACGTTCTGACCGGCGGGCGGATTCCAGGCGGGGGGCTCGTACGA
This sequence comes from Nonomuraea sp. NPDC048901, assembly GCF_040649695.1. Lineage (NCBI taxonomy): Bacteria > Bacillati > Actinomycetota > Actinomycetes > Streptosporangiales > Streptosporangiaceae > Nonomuraea > Nonomuraea sp. NPDC048901. Next base: position 481,431 of record NZ_JBEZFW010000003.1, read on the forward strand.
CGCCGCGCCGGCCCTGACAGGCGCGGACATCACCACCAGGAGGAGCGCGCTGACCAGCACGACGAGGGTGCGATTTCGCATGTGCGTCTCCCTTGTTTCAGCCAGGAAGTATGAGCCTGCTCAGCGGTTGCCGTTCAGGCCGAAGGCGACGAAATCGGAGAGGAACTGCTTGATCTGCCGGCGGGAGTACCGGTCGGGGTGCTCCAGCCAGAAGGCGGCGATGTGCTGGTTCAGGGCGAGCATGGCCTGCGCGAGAAGGTCCGGGTCGTCGCGGCGGACCGCCCCTTCACCCATCGCCGTCTCCAGGATGGGCCGCAGGTCGCTCGCATGTTGCTCGAAGGCCCACGTGGACAGCGGGCCGATGGTGGTCTCGATGTTGCCGGCGTTGCGGAAGTGCAGGAAGCCCGGGCCGGTGTCGGTGACGAAGTCGAGGTAGGCGTCCAGGGCCCGGTCAAGGCGGTCCTGCGCGGTGCCTTCTGCGTCGTATGCCTCGCGCAGCCGTGCCTGCAGCCGTTCGGTGTGCTGGATGACGAGCTGGACGAACAGGTCGGCCTTGTTGTCGAAGTACAGGTAGAACGTGCCGACCGACAGCCCGGCACGCCGGACGAGGTCCTCGATGCGTAGGGCCGGCCAGCCATCTGAGGCAATGATCTCCCCTGCGGCAGCGAGCAACCGCCGCTGGACCTCGGGGTTCTCAGTGGCCAGCCGCCGTCGTCCGCGCCGCTCGCGGCGCACAGGTTTGATGTCCATAGCGTGAGAATGAGTCGGTGAATTGGTTTTAATTCACCGACTCATGGTGGTCAATCCCCTTTGGTGGGATTGCTGTGCCTGGACCGTTCCTACTATCTATCATCGTAGTCATGTCAGACATGGCGTCATGGACGGGAGCGGTGTGGCTGAGGCCGGGCGCTTTGGTGTACATCGGCAGGCTCGGCGACGCGCGCGCTCACGCGCATGCCGCCGTGCAACTGCTTGTCGTCAGCTCCGGCCGCGTCATCCTCACCGACGAGCGGGCAGCCGAGAGGAGCGTGTCGGCAGTGGCGATACCCGCCGGTGTCCCGCACGCCATGCGCGCCGAGGACGCGTTCGGAGCGTCCGTCTATCTCGATCCGGCTCTTCTGGAGGACGACGGGGAGAGCCTGGTGGCCGGCCTGCTGGCGCTTCCGGTTGATGAGAAGTTCGCCGATGCGGCGCTGGCGTTGCTGAGCGAGTCGCGCGCCGCCTGTCCGGATCGGGTGGTCCGGCAGGTGATGGAGCTGGTCGGGCGGGGCATCGCCGGTCCTTTGCGGCTGCGCGACCTGGCGGCGCGGGTGGGCCTGTCGCCGAGCAGGCTGGGGCATCTGTTCAGTGAGCAATGGGGGTTGCCGTTCACGGCGTACGTACGGTGGGCGCGGCTGCGCGCGGCGATGGACACCGTACGCGCAGGTGGCTCGCTGACGGATGCCGCGCATGCCGCCGGATTCACCGACAGCGCCCATCTGACCCGGGTGACGCATGCCATGTTCGGACTGGCACCCTCGGTGCTGGCTCGCGGGATGAGCTGGAAGTGAAGGTCAGCCGCTCCGTACAAGCGATCGAGGAGGCGGCAGGGCCAGGCTGACGGCATGACTGATGACATGCCGGACGACGGAGCGCCACAGCGCCTTTCTCCCGCTGCGGTCGTCCTCGTGGTGGCGGCCGGCTTTATCTCGCTGTTCGCCACGTATTGGGACGATGCCTGGCACACCGATATCGGCAGGGACGACGCGCTGATACCGCCGCACCTGCTGCTGTATGGAGCGGTGGCCGTCGTGGGGCTGACAGTGGCGGGCTGGGGTCTGCTCACGCTGTGGCGTACGCGATCGCTGATCGCCGTGCTGAGACAACCTCCGCTGCTCATCGCCGCTGTCGGCGGCGTGGCCACGCTGGCTTCCGCGCCCGTCGACGCACTCTGGCACGACGCCTTCGGCCGGGATTCGGTGCTGTGGAGCCCGAGCCACATGCTGACCGTGTTCAGCACACTGGCCCTGATCGGCGGGGTGCTCGCGGGCATGCGGCCGGACAGCCCTCGACCGCTGTGGTGGGCCGGCGGGGCATTGCTGCTGGGCAGCGCTGTCACGTCGGTGATGGAGTTCGAGACGGACGTGCCGCAGTTCTCCGAGGTGCTGTACTTCCCCGTGCTGCTGGTCTGCTCGATGTACGCGGCCGTGCTGCTGCGGTCGCTGGCACCGCGCCGGCATCTCGTGGCGGGAGCGGTCGGCGTCTACGTGCTCGCGCGGCTGGTGATCACCGCGCTGCTGCCGGCCCTCGGGCGTACCAGCCCCGACCTTCCGCTGGCCGTCGTCGGGCTGGCGGCGATCGACCTGCCGTGGCGGCGGCCCGTGACCGCTTACGCGGCAGGAGCGGCGGGGGCCGCCGTCACTTCCTACCTGTCCTCCGTGCTGGGCATCGGCAGTGTCAGTCCCGACGCCGTGCTCGTGCCCGCGTTGGTGGTGGCCGCCCTCGGCGCGGTTGTGATCTTGGGCGAGCGCCGGACGCGTGGCGCGGTCGCGGTCGTCGCACTGCTGCTGCCGCTCGGTCTGACCGTCCTGGATCCAGAGCCTGCTTCGGCGCACGATCCCGGACAGGGGCAGGTTGTCGCTACGGCCGTGCTGACCGGCACCTCGGACGGTTCTGGGGGGATGACGCTCACGGTCGAGGGGTGTGGGGGTATGACGCCGCTCAGAGTGGTCGCTCGCCGGGCCGGAGAGGAGATAGCCGGTCCGCTTGGTTCGACACCTGGTGGATGCCGTGGCCAGGTACGGGTCGACCAGGAGGGCCGGTGGTTCCTGTACGCGGAGATGCGTTATCGGGGCGGCGTGGTCGAGGCATGGCTCCCGATTGACCGCAAGGTCGTGCGGCAGAAACGTGACATCTACCTTCCAGCAGGTCGGGCGGTAGTGACCGGCGGGCAGATCGCAGCGGGCGTCGGCTTGTATCTGGCCGGGCTGGTCATGCTGTCACTGACCGTGTACCTGGCCAGACGAAGCCGCGCGTGATGTTCATCGGAGGTCGGCTTCGGCGGTCACCGGTTGGGCGTACCGCTGTTCGAGCTTGGCGAGCTTCCAGTACGCGATACTGCCCAGCCAGGTCAGGAGGAAGACGCCGACGATCCCGTACCCGATCGTGTTGAGGTCGATGGCGGCAAGAGCGGCCCACGGCTGACGGTCGGCCAGGCCGAGTTGGTCGGCGAGGATACCGAGCAGTTCGACGGTGCCGACGGCGAAGGCGACGAAGATGGACAGGCCGGTGGTGGAGAGGTTGTAGTAGATCTTGCGGAGCGGGTTGCTGAAGGCCCAGTTGTAGGCGTGGGCCATGAACGCGCCGTCGAGGGTGTCCCACAGCGACATGCCCGCGGCGAAGATCAACGGCAGCGAGATGATGGCCAGCGGAGGGAGTTGACCGCCCGCGGCCGCTCCGGCGGAGACGCCGATCAGGCCGACCTGGGTGGCGGTGTCGAAGCCGAGCCCGAACAGCAGGCCGACCGGGTAGATGTGCCAGCCGGCGCTGATCAGCCGGGTGTAGCGGCCTTTGAGCAGGCGGTTCAGCAGGCCGCGTTCGGCCAGCAGGCGTTCGAGCCGCTCCGGTTCGTAGGCACCTTGGCGTACCTGTCGCCACATCTTCCAGATGCCGGCGAAGATGACCAGGTTCAGCCCGGCCACCAGGTAGAGGAAGGCGCCTGAGACGGTCGTGCCGATGATGCCACCGATGTCGGCGAACGAGCTCTGGAACCGCACGGCCGCCTGCGTGGCGAACGCGACCGCCACCGACAGTGCCAGCACGACGGTGGAGTGGCCGAGCGAGAAGAACAGCCCCACGCCCTGCGAGGGCCGGCCCTTCTGCAGCAGGAGCCGGGTGGTGTCGTCGATGGCGGCGATGTGGTCGGCGTCGAAGGCGTGGCGCATGCCGAGCAGGTAGACGATCCCGGCGGCGGAGGCGAAGACGAGCTGGCCGCGGCCGTCGGTCAGGTTGTGGTAGGCGGGCTGGGCGTTGTAGTAGGCGAACAGCCCGAACCCCGCGACGTGGAGAGCGGCGACCACGCCGAGCAGGGGGATCAGGCGTAGGACGTCGGTCCGGGTGAATCGTCGGCTGCTGGTCTGCATGGGAGCCCTTCATCGCTTTTGCACAAATCTAGCAACTGCTGAATATTCGCTACTAGATGGCATAGCAGATGAAGGGATCTTCATGCGTGCCCGGGCGGTCTCACGTCATGCACTGAGCCGGGTCAGTTCCTCGCATAAGAGGTCCAGTTCCTCCTCGGAGTTGTAGTAGTGGACCGACGCTCGGACGAGTTCGGAGATGTCGCGGTCGGTCATGTCGAGGAGCGTTGACGGAGCTCGCGACACGCTGACATTGATCCGGCGCTCCGCCATGAAGGCCTTGATCGTGTCGGCCGTGACACCGTCAAGAGTGAAGGTCACGATGCCGCAGCGTTCGGCGCCGACGTCCCGCACGGTACAGCCGGGAACGGCCGCCAGCCGTTCGCGCAGGGTCTCGCCGAGCAGGTAGACGCTGTCGCGGATGTCGTCCAGGCCCCAGGCGAGGGCTTCCTCGACGGCGGTCGCCAGGCCGACCCGGCCCGCCACGCCGTACTCCCAGTTCTCGAATCTGCGGGCGCCCGGCTGGATCTCGAACCGGCCGGGCGCCGTCCACTTGGCGGACCGCAGATCGAGGAAGGGGGGATCGAGCTGGTCGAGTACGGCCCGCCGGACGTACAGCAGGCCAGTCCCACGGGGCGCACGCAGGTACTTGCGCCCCGTCGTGGACAGCATGTCGCAGCGGATCTGCTCGACGTCGACGGGGATATGGCCCACCGACTGGCACGCGTCGAGCAGGTACAGCACGCCCGCCTCGGCCGCGATCTTGCCGATCTCCGCGGCCGGGTTGACCAGGCCGCCGTTGGTGGGGATGTGGGTGACGGAGATGAGGCGTACGCGCTCGTCCATCATCACCCGCAGCGCGTCGACGGAGAGCTGGCCGAGTCCGTCGTTGGGCACCACCTCGACGCTCACGCCATGGCGGCGAGCGACCTGCAGGTAGGCGATGAAGTTGCTGGCGTACTCGGCCTTGCTGGTGAGGATCCGGTCGCCGGGGCGAAACCGGATGGCGTAGAAGGCCAGGTCCCAGGCGCGGGTCGCGCTGTCGACGATCGCGATCTCGTCGCGGGAGCAGTTCAGCAGCCGGGCGGCCGAGTCGTAGGCCGCCTCGACGCGGTCGGCGGCGCGGTCGGCCGCCTCGTACCCGCCGATCTCCGCCTCCAGGCGCAGATGCCCGACAGTCGCTTCCAGTACGGCCGTGGAGGGCAGCGAGGCTCCGGCGTTGTTGAGATGGACGGTGTTCGCGGTGCCCGGGGTCAGCTCCCGGGCCCGTGCGAGGTCGATCATGTTCGCTCCACGTTCTCGAGTGAGGGGCGGCCGTTGTGCGAAGGGCCGATGAGGCGCAGGAACGCCTGTACGCGGGGATGTGCGGGCGCGGTGAAGAAGCGCTGCGGGGGAGCCTCTTCGATGACGTTCCCGCCGTCCATGAACACCACCCGGTCGGCCACATCGCGGGCGAAGGCGGTCTCGTGCGTCACGATGACCATGGTCATCCCGTTTCCGGCCAGGTCACGGATGACCTGCAGGACCTCGGCGTGCAATTCGGGGTCCAGCGCGGAGGTGGGCTCGTCGAACAGGATGACCTGCGGCTCCATCGCCAGTGCACGGGCGATGGCGACGCGCTGCTTCTGACCGCCGGACAGCGTGGCGGGGTAGCAGTCGCACTTGTCGCCGAGGCCCACCAGCGCGAGCAGCCGCCGGGCGAGCTCGGTCGCCTCGGCGCGGGGCACGTTCCGTACGGAGATCGGGCCTTCCATGACGTTCTGCAGCGCCGTCAGGTGCGGGAAGAGATTGAACTGCTGGAACACCATCGCCGAATGCCGACGGATCTCGCGGATCCGGGCGGCCCTGGCGCGACGCCCGCCCTGGCGCGTGCCGCAGTCGACGTGGTTGCCGCACAGGCGGACGGTGCCGGAGTCGGGCTCTTCCAGCAGGTTGAGGCAGCGGATCAGGGTGGTCTTGCCGGAGCCGGACGGGCCCATGACCACCACGACCTCGCCCGGCCGCACGTCGAGGTCGATGCCCTTGAGCACCTCGTTGTCGCCGAAGCGCTTGGTCAGCCCGCGCACGCTCACGATGGGTTCTGAGCTGGTCATGCGTAGGCCTTTCTCATCCGGCGTTCGAGAGCCTGCTGGCCGACCTGCAGGAGGGTGTTGATCATCCAGTACATGAGTCCGACGATCAGCAGCGCGTCCATGTAGCGGAAGGTGGAGGTGCCGATGCCCTCGGCCACCCTGGTCAGCTCCACCACGGTGACCGCGGAGGCCAGGGAGGTGTCCTTCATCAGGGCGATGAACCGGCTGCCCACGGGCGGCAGGGCGATCCTGATGGCCTGGGGGAAGATGACGCGGCGCAGCGTCTTCCCGTATGGCATGGCCATCGAGGCCGCCGCCTCCCACTGTCCCTTGTCGACGCCGAGGATGCCCGCGCGGAAGTTCTCACTGAGGTAGGCGGCGGTGAACAGGGTGAAGGCGATGATCGCCGACGGGATGGGCGGAATCTCCAGGCCGATCTGTGGCAGCCCGAAGTAGATGATCATGATCTGGATCAGCAGCGGCGTGCCGCGGAAGACCGAGACGTACGCGGTCGCCACGGCGGAGAGGACGCGGTTGCCGGAGATTTTCGCCAGCACGATCGCGGCCCCGAGGAGGCTGCCCAGGATGAAGGAGACCACACCGAGGAGAAGGGTGATCACCAGGCCGGTGAGGAGATCGGGAAAGGAGTCGACCAGCAGATCCATGAGTACCTTCCCTGCTCAGCTCGCCGGAACCTTGGCGAGTTCCTGCGTCATGTCGAGACCGCCCAGCCACTTGCGGGAGATGGCGGTCAGGGTGCCGTCAGCGATCATGTCGTTGAGCGCCTTGTCGACGGCCTGCTTGAAGCTCACCGAGCCCTTCGCGAAGGAGATCCCGTTGACCTCCGATTCGAGCAGCGGCCCTGCGGCCTTGACCTTCAGGTTGTTCTTCGCCGCCAGGAACGCCCCTTGGAACCGTGACGCCAGCACGGCGTCGGCCCGCCCCCGCGCCACCTCGGTCAGCCCGAGTGTGGCGTTGTCGTAGGTCTTGATGTCGGCGTCGGCGATGCTCTTCTTGGCGAAGGCCGCCTGTGTGGTTCCGGCCGTCACCGCGATCTTCTTGCCCTGGAGGTCGGTCAGCCCCGTGATGTCGGAATTGGCGTCGGCCACGAAGATCGAGATCCCGTTGACCTCGTACGGGCGGGAGAAGTCCACCTGCTTGGCACGTTCCGGGGTGATGGTCTGACCGGCGACGACGGCGTCGAACCGGCCAGCCTGAACGCCCGCGATGAAACTCTGGTAGTTGGAGGCGACGAACTCGACCTTGGCGATGCCGAGCCGCTTGGCGAGCTCGTTGGCCACGTCGACGTCGTAGCCCGCGGGCTTGCCGCCGTCCAGGAAGTTCCACGGCGGATTGGCCTGCGTCTGGGCCACCCGGAGGGTGCCGGACTCCTTGACCCGCTGCAGGAGGTCGGCGGCGTCCGCGGAGCTGTGGCCGCACGCCGACAGGGTGATCGTTAGGGCGGTGGACAGGCCTGCCGCCAGCAGGGGTTGAATACGTATCTTCTTCGCCACCATGGGCTCCTTGTCATGCAGCAGTCGCCCGGCTCTAAACCCCCGTGAACCGTGGACATCCCCAGGTTGGGGCTTACATGTCCATGGCGTATACGGTGGGCCATTATGTCCGAAGCGTCAAGTACCCCCCTGGGGTAATTTTGCATCCCTCCTGATCGGAGGGGGTAATTGACAGCTTCTGGTGGTGGTTGGCCTGCGAAGGCGCCAAATTTACGGACATCCCGGTGTCCGCCGTCTCATAGCCGTACGTTGGTCACCCGGGAGGTTTCCGGGCGGCCAACCGTTCGACGATGCCGAGCTTGAACCGGTCGTGACGTTCAACGGTCAGGCCGTGATCAGGTAGCCGCTCGATGGGGCGGCGCAGGAAGTGCTCGCCTCCCAGGGGCACGGTCACCAGTTCGATCAGGCGTTGAGCCGCCCGGACCGGCCACGCTGACGCGGCCACATGGTCACCGAGCAGCAGAACGCCGCCGGGTCGGAGTACGCGCACCATCTCGGCGATCGCTCGCCGATCATCAGGGATCGCACAAAGGGAAAAGGTGCCGACAACCGTGTCGAAGCTCTCGTCCGGAAAGTCGAGCGCCTGAGCATCCCCCTCACGCAGGTCCACCTCCCGGCCCAGGGAGGCGGCCTGGCGCCGGGCGATGTCCAGCATGGCCGGGCTCCAATCGATGCCGGTCAGCCGTACGTCCTCCGGGTAGAGGGGGAGGTTCAGGCCCGTCCCGATGGCGACCTCAAGGGTGTCGCCGCCGGCCTGCCCGCAGATCCACGAACGGGTGTCTCCGAACACCTTCCGGTCGAGGAAGGTCATCTGTTTGTCGTAGGAGCCGGACTGCTTGTCCCAGTAGCGGCGCAACCGTTCGTCGCGTGGCCTCGATTCCATCCATCTCACCTCTCACTGATCTCAATACCGGGAGCTCATCTGGGACGTCGAGCGGTGACCAGCCAGGCCGCGCTCCTGAGGAAGACTCCGGCCGCCGTCTCGTGCGAGGCGAGGCGCTCATGGAGGGCGTCGAGCATCTTGACTCTCGTCTCTTCGTCGGCCTTCTCGAGCAGGCCGCTGACCAGGCCCATCTGGGAGACGAAGTCCAGCACGTCGTTCACGTCGTCCCCGAGTCTCATGGGCTCGTCCACAGGGTCCACGCTGATCTGGGTGTAGCCGACTGTGCGCAGGAGATCGGTGATCCGACTGGATGCCGCCAGGGAGAAGGGCCCCGGGCCGTCGTTGTCGAGGGAACCGGACAGGGGGACGTACGAGGCCAGGACCGCGCCCAGTTCGGTGATCCATTCGTTGTCGAGCGGTTTCCGCCAGCACAGGAACGCCAGACGCCCATCGGGGCGAGTCGCCCGTGCGATGTTGGTGAAGGCCGCCACAGGATCGTTGAAGAACATCACCCCGAAACGGCTGATCGCCACATCGACGCTCGCCGCGGCGAAGGGGTGAACCTGTGCGTCGGCCTGTTCGAAGCGCGTGTTGCCGAGGTTCTCGCCCTTGGCTCGGCGCCGGGCCTCCTCCAGCAGGGGAGCGGACAGGTCGATGCCGAGTGCCTGGCCGTCCTGCGCGCCCCGAGCGGCCGTGCAGGTGGTCTGGCCGCTTCCGCACCCGATGTCGAGCACGTGGTCCTCGGGGGCGATGGCGGCCGCCTCGAACAGGTGGGGACTGATCCTTTTCATCATCTCGTCGTAGCGATCCCGGTGGGCGACCCAGTGCCGGCCGTCGCCCTCGTTCCACGCCTTGGCCTGCTCGGGGTTGGCGACAGACGCATGTTCGGTGTGCGACATAGAAGCTCCTCGAATCGGACGATCTACTATCTAAAGATAGTACTCACAGTGGATAGTAGTATGACGTCGTGCAGGATGAACTGGATCGGGCGGTCGCCGTTCTCGGCCCGCTGGAGGGGCGGCTCATGCGGGCCGTGTGGACGGGAGCGGTCACTGAGCCGTTCGTGGTCCGGGACGTGCAGGGGTTGGTGCCGGAGCTGGCCTACACCACCGTGATGACCACGTTGCGACGGCTGGCCGACAAGGGAATGCTGGCGGCTCACGCCGAGCCGGGTCGCCGCGCCCATGAATACCGGGCCGCGGTCACGCCCGCTCAGTTCCTCTCCCAGTCGAGCCGTCAGGCCGCCGCGGGCTTCGTGGACAAGTACGGCGACGCCGCACTGGCCGCCTTCGCCGCACACCTCGACGGCCTGTCGCCCGAGCAGCGGCGCCGCCTGCGGGAGCTGACCGAGTGATCGTCTACCTGTGGCGGCACAACCGCATCGGCCTGGCAGCGCTGGCCGGACTGACAGGCGTCCGCCTGGTGTGGCACCCCAGCGTTTCCGCCGGGATGACGATGGCCCAGTGCTGGCTCGTCTCCATCGCCGTCGTGGCCGGGGCGAGCCTGCTGGCTGTCGCCGCCCGCGCCACCTGGCTCGGCGTCGCCGCCGCCCGCAGTCTGGCCGCACTCCCGCGGGCGGCCGAGCCGGCCGGTCTTGAGGGCGCGATACGGCGAAGCGGCGTTCCAGGTGTCGTCTGTCTGGCCGGTGCGAATCCGGCGGCCTTCTGCGCCGGAGTGCTGCGGCCACGCCTCTACCTCACCGCCGGGGCCGCCGAGGCGATCCCCGCCGAAGAGCTCGACGCGATCCTCGTCCACGAGGCCGCACACGCGCGGCGCCGTGACCCGCTGCGCCGTCTCATGCTCCGCGCCGCCGCTGACGTTCTGTTCTTCCTGCCCTTGGCGGGATGGTGGTTCGGGCGGCAGAGCGAACGGGCCGAGCTGTCAGCCGACCGGGCCGCGATCGACCGGCTGGGCGCCAAGGCGGTGGCACGGGCGCTGACCCGGATGGACGGCGCTGGCCCCGCACCGGCGACAGCCGCGGCTTTCGACGGCGCAGCCGAGGCCAGGATCGCTCAACTGCTGGGCGACGACCTGCCGATCCGCAAACCGTCCAGGGCCGGAGTGATCTTCTCCCTGACCGGTCTCGTCGTGGTCGTCAGCCTGGTCATGTGCATCGGGCAGGCAGTGTGGGGCGCCTTGACGGCGTGACGGCACCGGTGCGGGTGCTGGCCAATCGCTTGACATTAATCACAAGGGGAAATGTCCAGTTTTGCGTGACAAGTCCGGTAATGGGGCGACAGAATGCGGGACCACCAGCCGCTCCGCCACTGGAGGAACCCATGCTGAGACCCCTGGGGGTACTCGCCGCCGTCGCCAGCCTCGCCGCCTGCACCCCGTCCGCCGACCTGCCGCCGGGCGGAGCGGCCGGAGCGGTGCCCGAGGCGACCGCGCCTGCGGACGGCGCGGCACTGGCGTCGACGCCGGCACAGCCGGCTCCCCGGCCGACCCCTGGATCGGACGAGTGCCACGTGAACGCGGTCAGGCCGGACGTCTCCGCGCTCAGGATCCGGACCTCGGCCACCCGCCAAGGCTGTGTGCACCCGGCACTGTTGCGCATCCGAGTCATGCGCGCCGTCCCCGGCGCCGATCCGGTGGTCAAGAGCGGCGCCACCAGGAAGGGCCGCATCGCCCTGCAACTGCCCTGCGCGCCGGGCACGTACTACGCGGTCGCCACGGACTACCGGGGCGGCACCGCCAGGTCCAAGGCCGTACGGCTGACGTGCGTCACCCCCAGCCGCGCAACGCGGGAGACGAAGGCGCCGACGGTTCCTGAGAGGAAGGCGTCCATCACGTCCGTCGGCACGGCACTGGAGAACGACGTCGTCCGGCTGGCCAACGCCGAGCGGGCCAAGGGCGGCTGCCACCCCCTCAAGCATGACGCGCGGCTGCGCAAGGCCGCGTTCGGGCACTCAGCCGACATGGCGAAGAACGACTACTTCGACCACGACTCTCAGGACGGCCGCGACATGGTCGACCGCATGCGCGCGACCGGCTTCACCGGCTCGGCCTGGGCCGAGAACATCGCCATGGGTCAGCGATCGGCGGCCGAGGTGGTCAAAACCTGGATGAACAGCGCCGGCCACCGGCAGAACATCATGAACTGCTCGTACACCCTCATCGGGGTGGGCGCGGCCAAGGACGCGCAGGGACAGCTCTACTGGACGCAGGACTTCGCCGCCCGCTGACGCACGGGCGTTTCCACGGTCAGACGGCGAGGGTCGAACCGCGTCCGACAAGCCTTTGCGTCAGCCGGTATGGCTGGGCTTCAATTGAGGATCTCGGTGCTGGCCCCGAAAACCATGCTGCCTCCCGACCCGCTGATGGTCCCTCCGGCAAGGTTGGTGGGGCCGCCGATGGGCTGGACGATCGTAGGCGAGGTGGAGAGCGGGCTGGCCACCAGGCTGCCGTTCTGGAGCAGCCGCGCGGAAACGAGCTGATGGCGGACGACGCCTGCCGCGTCGATCTGGGCCTTGAGTTCGATCTTTCCGGTGAACGCGCCGGACGTTACTTGGAGCACATTGACCGCAGTGGGTCGGCCGGAGTCCAGCACATTGACCGGCGGCGGGCTGAGAGGGGCGCACGTGGTCCCGATGACGGGAGCGCTGACGCAGATGTTCGCCAACGTTTTAATGGTGTGCGAGGGTGCGGCATTGGCGGCGGTGGCAGATCCGGCGAGAATCGTACCGGCGGCGGCAGCGCCTGCGGCCAGGATTAACATCCGGCGCTTAATCGACATGACGTTTTCCTTTTCGATGGTCATGACTGCTCTGATGGACCAACGATAGGAACCGTGCCGATAACGCTCCTGGCCGAAGTGCACACTCATTCCATGACCTGAATCACATTCGGGGCTTTACCCGGTTGTCTGGTAGGCGGTGGTCCAGAAGTCGCGGTGGAGGCGGGGCGTGTGGACGGAGTCCATCGCGCTCTGCGTCAGCAGGATGCCGACGAGGTCCTCGGCAGGGTCGGCGTACGCGGTGGTGCCGAGGCCGCCGTCCCAGCCGAACTGGCCCGGCGAGGCCAGGTCGCGGCGGTGGGTGCGGACCGCCATGCCGAAGCCGAAGCCGCCGTGCCGGCCGAAGTGGTCGCCGAAGGCGTCCTTCTCAGCCTTCTGTTCCGGCGTCAGGTGGTCCATCGTCATGAGCGCGACCGAGGCCGGGGAAAGGATCCGCTCGCCGTTCAAGGTCCCCTTGTTGAGCAGCATCCGGTAAAGCGCGTGGTAATCCTCGACGGTCGACACCAGCCCGTCGCCGCCGGCCTGGAAAACCGGCGGGCGGCTGTACTTCCCGCCTGCGGCCTCGTCCCAGACCACCGGTTCGCCGGTCTCGGGGTCGTGCGCGTAGCTGGTGGGCAGCCGGTGGATCTGGTCGGCGGGCACATGGAAGCCGGTGTCCTTCATACCGAGCGGCCCGAACAGCCGCTCGCGCGCGAACTCCTCCAATGACTGCCCGGTCACCCTGCCGACGAGCACGCCGAGCACGTCGGACCCGACGTGGTACTGCCACAGCTCGCCCGGCTGACGCATCAGCGGCAGTGTCCCGAGCCGCCGGATCCACTCCTCCGGCCCGAAGTCCGGCGAGGTGGTGTCCAGGCCGAGCTCGCGGATCGCGGTCTGGATCGGGTACGTGTCCGGCGGCGCCAGCACGACCCCGAAGCCGAAGGTGAAGGTCAGCAGATCGCGTACGGTGATCGGCCGGGCCACGGGCACCGTCTCGTCCAGCGGGGCGTCGATCCGGGCGAGCACCTGGCGGTTCGCGAGCTCGGGCAGCCATTCGTCGACCGGGTCGTCCAGCCGCAGCCGGCATTCCTCGACGAGGATCATCACCGCCGTGGCCGTGACCGGCTTGGTCAGCGACGCCATCCGGAAGAGCGTGTCCCGCCGCATCGGCTCGGCGCCGCCCACGTGCATCGTGCCCATCGCCTCGATGTGCGTGTCGTCTCCGAGGCTGACCAGCGCGACCAGGCCGGGAACCGCGCCGGACGCGACGTGGCCGCTCAGCACCTCACGCATCCGTTGCAGCCCCGCCTTGGACAGCTGGGCGCGCTGGTGCTCTTCCCAGCGTCCCTGGGTCTCCCAAGCGCCCGTGCTTTGCCAGTTGCCTTTCATGTCCCAGCTGGCGATCTTTGACATGTCTCAACGTCCTTTCGGGTATGTGTTCTTGCTCTGCGCACACGGCACTCAGTCCGGTGTGGATTGCTCTACTGGTCTTGCCGGGCTCTGCCGCATGCCTGGCCACGGCCATGGCGCTCAGGCGCCGGCCGGCGCCGCCCATTCGACGAGCCGGACCACGATGCCGTTGGGGTCGGTCAACTCGAACAGCCGCTCCGCCCAGGGCTCCTTGCGCAGCGGCACGCTGACGGCGGCCCCCTCACGCACGAGCCGGTCGTGCTCGGCGGCGACGTCGGTGACGGTGAAGGTCACCACGACCCCGGTCGCGGGCCGCTCTCCGGCTTCTCGCAGTTGCAGCACGATGTCGGCGGTGGTGTCCGGCCGGACAAGACAGGCATATGCCCCATTCGCCACCGACTCGTGAAAGCCCAGGTGGGTGGTGAAGAAAGCACTGGACGCCGCCACGTCGTCAACGTTCAGCGTCACCGCGGAAGCGATGATGTTCACGCGACCAGCGTGCCGCCAGGCCATCCGCGACGACAACGCCGGATTCGGTACCGTGCCTTAACCTCTCACTAAACAACGAACGGGGCCGTGCGGAACTTCGCGATATCGAGATCTTCCTGACCCTCTGCGAAGAGCTGCACTTCGGCCGTACGGCGGAACGGTTGCACGTGACGCCGGCCCGCGTGAGCCAGGCGATCAAGAAGCAGGAACGCCGCGTCGGCGCCGCCCTGTTCGAACGCGACAACCGCCGCGTGGCGCTCACCCCCATCGGACAGCAGCTCTTCGATGACCTCAAGCCGATGTACCGCGGGCTGCTAGACGGCATCGAACGCGCCGCCCTGACCGCCCGCGGCAAGTCGAACGTGCTGTGCCTGGGCATGGTCAACGAAAACCCCCAGGACCTGCGCCCGCTGTTCGACGCATTCAAGAGCCGCAACCCCGAATGCGACCTCCAACTCCGCTACGCCGGCTTCGCCGATCCCTTCAGACTGCTGCGCTCCGGAGACATCGACCTGCTGATCGCCTGGTTACCCGTCCGGGAGAGCGACCTCACCGTAGGCCCCGTCGTCTGCACCGAACCGGTCGTGCTCGTGGTCGGCCCCGGCCACCGGCTGGCCGAGCGGGAATCGGTGTCGTACGAAGACCTCGGCGACGAGATCGTCTTCGGCGGAGCCCGGCCGGACTACTGGCGCGACTGGCTTGTCCCCACCCACACGCCCAGTGGGCGTCCGATTCGGGTCGGCCCCACCGTCACCACCTCTGCCGAGATGATCCCCCTCCTCTCGAACGGCGAGGCCGTCTCACCGTGTTTCGCACACTCCATTCGCTACTACGCCCGGCCCGACCACATCTACGTGCCCATCCGCGACGCCCCCCTGGCCCGCTGGGCACTCATCTGGCGCACCGCCACCGAGACCACCCTGATCAGGGACTTCGCCGAGACCGCCCGTGACCTCGGCCCCATCGCCCTTTGAACCCGTACGCGCCCGTGCCGCCCCGGTACGCACGCGCTTAGGTCGGCCTGGATGACCAGCAGGTTCAGCCCTTCCGAGAGCCCAGCTCAGGCTCGGTTCAGCGGCTCATCGCGCGCTTCTCGACGACATCCCGACTACGCCGCCGGGCTGTCCGGCACCCCGGCCAGGCGATAGCCGGGTTGGGGTCGCTGGCCGCAGGGCTCCTCGGTCTCGATCGGCTCGCCGTCGCCGTTGAACTCATTGACAGTGGTCGGCAGGCGCCCCGGCTCGGCCGTGTCCTTGCGGCATCCGCGCAACCACCGGTGCGGGTTGTTGAATGGTGATCACCCGACGAGCGTTCTGGAGGATGGCATGGTGCTGATCGAGGCGGCCCCAGAGGCGTTACCGAAACAGCGAAGCAGGTGGCCGTTCTTCGTGTGCCTGGCGCTCCTCGCCTCCGTCGTCGCCTACGCCCTGGTGTTCAAGGTCCCCGAGTGGCGCAACGACGAGAGGCTGGCCCGGCTGGAGGAGCGGGTGAGCATGCTCCCGCTCCCAACAGACACGGAGCAAGGCGATCCCAGCGTGCAGGGCACAGTGGGTATTCAGTCCGGCAACAGCAATCATTGCGACTATCTGGTCCGCATGTCTCTGCTCACCAAGCTGCCGGACGCCGAGATCGCGCGCTACTACGAGTCCGCTGTGGTCGAGGGTGTCGAGGGTCGCGAGCTCTCCGGCACCGTGTACGTCAACCCGAGCGGATCATGGCGGGACGGGTATAAGGGCGTCATCGTGGAGTTCTTCGACGGATATCACGAAGCCGGGTTCGACATGCGCTGCCACTGACAGGACGCTGACGGGTTATGGCGACACTACGTCACAGACCGGTCACCCGCATGGTGATGTTGAGGCGGCCCGAGGTCAGGCCGGTGGCGGGGTCTCCGGTGCCCGGGTAGACCTTGGGGACGCCGTGGTAGGCGAAGCGGGAAGGGCCGCCGAAGACGAACAGGTCGCCGCTGCCGAGTCGCACGTCGGTGTACGGCCTGCCGCGCGTCTCCGTGTTGCCGAAGCGGAACAGGCAGTCGTCGCCGATGCTCAACGACACCACCGGGGCGGCGGATCGTTCGTCCTTGTCCTGGTGCATGCCCATTCTGGCCTGGTCGTCATAGAAGTTGATCAACGCCGTGTCGGGTGTGTAGTCGTCGCCGGGCTCGCCGTACGCCGCTGTGAAGGCGCGGCGGCCCAGGGCGACCATCCAGTCGGGGAAGTCGGCGACCGGGAGGCCGTTCACGTCGCCCGCCACGCGCGTGTACTTGTACGGCTGCCAGTGCCAGCCGACGCACACCGTCTGCACTGACATGACGCCGCCTCGGGGCAGTACGGTGTGCCGGATCGGCACCGGGCCCGCCGCCCACTCGCGGCACGCCCGTACCAGATGACGCTGCTCGTCGAGCGTCAGCCAGCTCGGCGCGTGCACGGCGCCTGGAGCGATCTCTCGCGTCGGGAGTGGGATCATGCCGGGTCCCGATGGATCAGGTTGCGGCTGATTCGCCAGGTGGTGCCGTCGATGTCCGCTCCGCGCATGCCCTCCAGTGTTCCAGGCGGGGCCAGGGCGACGGCTTGCGCGGTGGAGGCGAAGCCGAACGTACGGCCGGGGTCCCAGTCGGTGCTCTGCCGGAGGCGTTCGCTCATCCGGGCCCAGCCCAGTGGCGCCCCCGCCACCACCCACGCGTCCGGCGGGCCCGCCACGAACCGCCTGGCCTGCCGGAGCCACGACGCCGCCTCCTCCGGCCAGTCGACAACGCCCAGCACAATCCCTTCCCACGCGCTGTCCGCCTGAGGGCCGCTTTCCCACGCGGCGGCGAACGCCTTCGCGGAGAGGGCGGCGTCGCGGCCGTGACCGATCACGACAGCCGTCACGCGCGGCCGGGCCGCGGCCAGCAGGCCGAGCAGTCCGGCCAGCTCAGCCGCCGTATGCCCAGCCATCGCCCGTTCGGCCGCCGCCTGTTCGGTCTTCCATACCTGGTACGCCTGCGGCAAACACACCGCGCACGGCCGGTATCCAGCCGCGATGGCCGTCACCTCGTCCGCGAAGAACACCCGTTCCCGCACATACCCCCCACCCGAGATCGCCCGCAGGGCCGACGGGCAGTCCAGCCGCCCGTACAGCCGTGCCCGCCGATGCCCGCCCAGTGTCCCGGGCAGCACGCTGACGTACGGCCAGCCGTCGGCCCCGATCAGCGTGTACGTCACGAGGCGTCGTGGAAGACGAGGCCCAGCGTGTGCCGCAACCCCGAGCGGACCGTGCTGACCCCGTGCCGCACCGGTGACGCCGACCACCCGCGCGAGGACCGCACGGGCCGGTTCCGGGTGGTGAAGATCAGCCCGTGTCCCTGCGGCAGTAGGGTCACCGTCCCGCGCGACTGCGCCCGAGGGCGCTGCTCCACCAGCAGGAACTCGCCCCCGGTGTAGTCGTCGCCCGGCTTGTCGAGCCCGATGACCACCTGCAGCGGGAACACCAGGTCCCCGTACAGGTCGCGGTGCAGGGCGTTCCAGTCGCCCTCCTGGTAACGCAGCAGGATGGGCGTCGGCTTGGTCTGCCCGGCTTCGTGGCACATGTCCAGCCACTCGGCGAAGTCGTCCGGCCAGGGCGCGGGCTGCCCCAGGCGGGCGGCCCAGTCGCGGGCGATGGGCAGCAGGTGCGGGTAGAACGCCGCCCGCAGCTCCGCCACCAGCGGCGGGAAGGGCTCGCGGAAGTAGCGGTACTGCCCGCGGCCGAACCGGTAGCGCTCCATGTCGATCGTGGAACGGAACCGGCCGACCTCGCCGTACAGGTTCGCGATCTCCTTGCAGTCGGCCGGAGAGAGGACCGGCGGCGTCAGCGCGCAGCCGTACGCGTTGACCTCCTCGGTCAGGGCCGTCCAGTCGGCCTTCATGATGTCCTCCATCAGATGAGCTGCGGCTGCAGCGCGCCTTCGAGCGTGAGCAGCGCGTGCTTGCGTTCGACGCCGGCCGCGTAGCCGGTCAGGGAGCCGTTCGCGCCGACGACGCGGTGGCAGGCGCGGATGACGAGCAGCGGGTTCGCGCCGATGGCCGCGCCGACCGCGCGGATCCGGTCGCGTGCCACGCCGATGCTCGCGGCGAGCTCGCCGTACGTCGTGGTGGTCCCGTACGGGACGGCGTCCACGGCGGCCCAGACCCGCTCCTGGAAGGCGGTGCCGCCCGAGACGCGGTCCAGGTCGAAGGCCGTCCGCTCGCCCGCGAAGTACTCGCGGAGCTGACGCTCGGCCTCGGCGAACGCGCCAGGGTCCCGCCGCCACTCGGGGCGCACGGCACCACCGAACGCCACACGGGTCAGTACGGGGTCGCCTACGAGCAGGATCTCGCCCAGTGGGCTGTCGATCGTTGTGTAGATGCTCATACTCTCTACAACACCGCCACCAGCCAGAAAGTCAGCGGTTTTCGGACCTTTGGGCATACCGATGCCCGCACGTTCGCAGGCATGGACGGGGACGGTATGTTACGCGCGTGCTCTCCACACCGCGTCCGGACGACCGCGTCGCATCCGCCTTCCGATTCGCCACCGAGCTGGTCGCCTGGGTCGCGACTCCGTGGGCCCTGGCCGCCCATTCCGTGCCGCTGGCCGTGCTGTCGGTGGTGGTGCTGATCGGGTTGCCGACGCTGTTCTCCACTCCGGGTGACAAGCGGAATGTGATCGTCGCGGTGCCTGGGGCGGTGACGATCGCGCTGGTCGTTCTGCAGGTCGTGGCCGCCGTGGTGGCGGCGTGGGCCGCCTGGCACGTGTTCGCCGCCGTGCTGGTGTCCGTGCTGGCCGTGGTAACCGTGGTGCTGGAGTTGCCGCGCTGGCGGTGGCTCGTCTCAAACGCTCGCGTTCACGGCGCTGTTGATGATGGCGGTCGTGAACGGTGAGGGCGAGGCCGTCAAGGGCGGAGTCCGTCCAGCAGGACGGTGAGGTAGGCGTCGGTGAGTTCCCGGGACGGCGGCTGAATACGAGCGACCGCTAGGGCGGTCTGGCCGATCAGAGTCGTGATGATGGCGGGGTCGATGTCGGTGCGGACCGCGCCGTCGCGGCGTGCCCCGTCGATCATCTCCTCGACGGCGCGGACGAGGTCGGCGCGCAGGGCCGTGGTGGCGGGTAGGTCCAGGCCGCCTAGCTGGTCGTTGATGGCGTAGTGCGCGGCCTGGAAGGCGATCAGCTCGCGGAGGAAGATCCGCAGGGCCTGCGTGGGCGTGGTCTCGGCGAGGAGGTCGCGGGCATGCTGCACCACCGGTTCAAGGAGCCGGGACACAGCGGCGTCCAGGAGTGCGTCCTTGCCGCCGAAGGCGCGCACGACAGTCGCCGCCCCCAGGCCCGCCTTCTTGGCGATGGCCTCGACAGTAAGGGATACGCCCGGCTCGGTCAGTAGCGCGGTGGCCGCGTCCAGGGCGAGCCGGCGATTGCGAACGGCGTCGGCCCGGCGCGGGGGTTCAGCGGATGTTGACAACTGGAATGCTCATTTCACATAATCAACTGGAACGTCCATTTCAGTTATCGTAGCGCGAAGGAGTCCCCATGAACGAGCGGATCCTGATCTCCGGTGCGAGCATCGCCGGCCTGACCCTGGCCCACTGGCTGGCCCGGCACGGCTTCAAGCCCACCGTGGTCGAGCGCGCCTCGGCGCTACGCCCCGGCGGCAACGGGGTGGACGTGCGCGACAACGCCGTCGAGGTGATCGAGCGGATGGGACTCCTGCCACGGGTCCGCGAGCTCGCCACCGACGTACACGGCATGAAGTTCGTCGACGCCGCCGACCGGGCCGTCGCCCGGATCGACACCCGGGATCCGGGCTCCGTCGAGATCATGCGCGGCGACCTGGTGGCCCTGCTGCACGAGGTGACCGACGCCGAGTACTTGTTCGGCGACTCCATCCTCGGCCTGCGGCAGGACGACGACGGGGTGACGGTCACCTTCGAGCACGCGCCTGCTCGCCGCTTCGACCTGGTCGTCGGCGCCGACGGCATGCACTCCAACGTCCGCCGTCTCGCCTTCGGCACCGAAGAGCAGTTCGTCCAGTTCAAGGACCACTACTTCGCCTTCGCCGATGCCGACGCCTCGCTCGGTGAGGACCGCTGGGTGACGATGTTCAACACGCCGGGCAAGATGACCGGAATCTACCGATCCGGCAACCACGCTCAGGCCAAGGCGTACTTCATCTTCCGCTCCGCGCCGCTGGAGTTCGATCACCGGGACGTCGCCGAGCACAAGCGACTGATCGGCGAGGCGTTCGGGGACGACCCGTCCTGGCGGGCCGCGGAACTGCTCGACACGGCCCTGGCCGACCCCGACTTCTACTTCGACGCCCTTGGCCAGGTGCGGATGGACTCCTGGTCCAGCGGCCGCATCACGCTCGTCGGCGACGCCGCCTGGTGCGCGTCCCCCGCCTCGGGCGCGGGCGCGGAACTGGCTCTGGTCGGTGCCTACCGCCTCGCCGGAGAACTCGCCGCCGCAGGCGGCGACCACCGCATCGCCTTCACCCGCTACGACCTCGCCCACCGTCCGCTGGTCGTCAAGAAGCAGCAGATCGGTCCTAACGTCCGCCTCATGGTGCCCAAGACCGAAGGCGGCCGGTGCGTCCGCGACGTCGTCGCCCGCCTGCCGTTGATGAAGGCGATGGGCGCGGTGGAGCGCCGGGTGCAGGCCAGGAACGCCCGGCCTCTGCCGGAGTACGCCCCAGCCCGCTAGGTGGTGTGGCTGCGGTCGGGCCGGCCTGGCGGCTCAGGGCACGCCGGCCGCCGTCATCGGGGATATGCCCGAGCTTTGACGTCTACGGCCTTTCGGTTCGCCACTGAGTAGCCGTAGACGTGATATGTCGGTGTTGTATAGCCTTTCTGGAGGTTCTCCCGGGACTCAAGGGGCCTATGAACAGGCTGGCTGACGAGGACTTGGCGCTGCTGCTGCTGATCCGGTCCTTCGAACGGAAGCTGCTCGCGCTCTTCGAGCGGGGCGAGCTCAACGGCACCACCCACACCTGCCTCGGGCAGGAGTACGTCCCCGTCTCCCTGCGCCCGTTGCTCCGTGACGGTGACTGGGTCTTCAGCAACCATCGCGGTCACGGCCACTATCTGGCCCGGTTCGAGGATCCCGAAGGGCTGCTGGCCGAGATCATGGGCCGGAAGGGCGCCGTGTGCGATGGGGTGGGCGGCAGCCAGCATCTGCGCCGCGACCGCTACCTGTCGACCGGCGTACAGGGGCAGAGCATGCCGGTGGCCACCGGGGTCGCCCTGCACCTGAAGCGGCGCGAGCCCGGCGGGCTCGCCTGCGTCTACATCGGTGACGGTACGTGGGGCGAGGGGGCGGTGTACGAGGCGCTGAACATGGCGCAGCTCTGGCGGCTGCCGCTGCTCGTGGTGGTCGAGCACAACGGCATCGCCCAGTCCACGCCGACGGAGCTCCAGATGGCGGGAACCATCGCGGGGCGGGCGGCGGCCTTCGGGATCGAGCACACCCGGGTGACTAGCTTGGATATTTCCGAAATAAGGCGTCATCTCGCGCCTTTGGTGGAGACGGTCAGGGGTGGTGCGCCGTTGGTGGTGGAGTTCGCCACGCACCGCCTCGGACCGCACAGCAAGGGCGACGACACCCGCCCGCCGGACGCCGTACGCCCCGACTGGTACGCCGCCTACCAGGCCGACCACCCCGACCAGTCGGCTCGCCTCGAAGCGGCGGCCCGCGCCCGCATCGACGTGATCGCCGACGAAGTGGCTGCCAGACCCCCAGCCGTCTGGACGTCCGCGTGAGGGTCGGTGAGAACCTCAACCAGGCCCTGCACGGCCTGCTCGGCGACGACCCCGGCGTCTACGTGCTCGGCGAGGACCTTCTGGACCCCTACGGCGGCGCCTTCAAGATCACCCGTGGCCTGTCCACCCGCTTCCCCGACCGGGTCCTGACGACGCCGCTGAGCGAGGGCGCGATCGTCGGCGCCGCCTCCGGCCTCGCGCTGGCGGGGGAGAAGGCCGTCGTCGAGATGATGTTCGGCGACTTCGCCGCGCTCGCCTTCGACCAGATCGTGAACTTCGCCACCAAATCAGGTTCCATGTACGGCCGGCGCGTCCCGATGCCGCTGGTCATCCGCTGCCCCTCGGGCGGCAACCGCGGCTACGGCCCCACCCACAGCCAGAACCTCCAGAAGCACTTCATCGGCGTGCCCGGCCTCTCGCTGTTCGAGATGTCGCCGTTCCACGACAACCGCTCCGTCCTCGACCGCATGCTCGCCCTGGAAGAGCCCTGCCTGCTCTTCGAGGACAAGGTCCTCTACACCCGCCGGATGTACGAGGTGGACGAGCTGTTCTCCTGGGACCTGGTCGAGGACGTGGCCGTGGTGCGATTCGACGGCGACCTCGACTACGCGGTGATCGCCCCCGGCGGCGTGGCGCACCGGGCCATCGCCGCCATGCGCACGCTGCTGCTCTCCCACGACCTCGCCGGGGCGCTGCTCGTCCCGTCGCGCCTGTACCCGTTCGACCCTTCCGCGCTGCTGCCGCTGCTCGGGCAGGTGGGGCTGGTCTGTGTGGCGGAGGACGGCAGCGCGGGCGGCACCTGGGGCAGCCACCTGGCCGCCGACCTGCACACCAGGCTGTGGGGCTCGCTCCGGCGGCCGATCCGCCTGGTCAGCTCGGCCGACAGCGTGATCCCCACCGCCTCGCACCTGGAGCGTGCCGTGGTGCTGCAGGACAGCACGATCAGCAGGGCCGTACTGGAGGCGCTCGATGGATGAGATCCGGGTCCCGAAACTGAACAACAACGACTCGGAGTACACGCTGCTGGAGTGGCTGGCGGCCGACGGCGCGCGGGTGTGGCGAAATGACCCGCTGGTGACGCTGGAGACGTCCAAGGCGGTGGAGGAGCTGGTCAGCGAGCAGGACGGGGTGCTCACCCAACTCGTAGGGGCCGGCGCGTCATGCGCCCCCGGCCAGCTGATCGCCCGAATCGGCCCGAAGCCGACCCTGCCCGATGCGGAGGAGCCGGTGCCCGCCGTCGAAGGCGGACCGATCATCACGGCACCGGCCCGCGCGCTGCTGGACGAACTCGGCCTCGACCCCGCGCTGGTGGCCGGGCTGGAGGTCAAGGTGGTACGCCGAGCCGACGTGGAACGGCTCGCGGCAGCACCTCCCAAAAGCGGCCAGGCCCACACGCTCTCCAACCACCAGCGCGCGGTCGCCAGAACCGTGACCCTGTCGCACCAGACCATCCCCGCCGGATACACCGCAATAAAAGTAGACGTGACCCCGGCCCAGAAGACGGCCCGAGCCCTGACCAGACGGCTACGCAAGCTGATCGGCCTGCCCGACCTGCTCATCGCCGCCGTCGCCCGGCTGCACGCCGACTTCCCGATGTTCTTCGCCGAACTCCTCGACGACAGAACTGCCCACATCCCCGACCAGCCACGCGTAGGCGTCACGATCGACATGGGCGCCGGCCTCTACGTGCCGGTGATCCGCGACCGTCTGGCCGTACCGGACATCGCCGACCGCCTGGCCGAATTCCGCGGACTCGCCCAGCACGGCGGTTTCACCGAGGCCCACCTCACCGGCGGGAACATCGTCGTCACCCTCCACCACGACGCCGACATCATCATGGCCATTCCGATCATCTTCCCTGGCCAGACCTGCGCCATCGCCCTCACCTCACCGCAGCCGGACGGCGAGCGGATGGCAGCGGCGATCGGCCTGGCCTACGACCACCGGCTGATCAACGGCAGGGACGTCGTCCTGTTCCTGCAGGCGTTGAAGGAGATCCTAGAGACTGCGCCCGAGGGCCTGTAGTCCGACCAGGTCGTCGGGGGTCGCGTCGGCGCTCTGGTCGAGCAGGCCCGGCAGCCGCGACCGCAGCGCCACCGCCGCGAGCACCGCTATCGCCACGGCGAACAACACGTACATCAGCCCCACCCCGCGCCCGGCGCCGGTGCCGATGAGCGCCCCGACGGTCGGGGCGAGCGGGCCGCCGGGGGCGAGCAGGGGGTCGAACACCGCCGCCCCGTACGGCGCCACGAGCCCGAAGCCGAGCGGCAGTGTGGACCAGGCGATCAGCGTGTTCAGCGCGAACACCCGCCCGTGGAACCGCTGCGGCACCTTCACCTGCACGATCGTGGCGTAGACACCGTTCAGCAGCGTCAGCCACAGCGACATCCCGAACGCCCCGATCCCGATCGTCACCAGATCCGCCCGCAACCCCGTGACCAGGCAGAACACCGCCAGCGCCAGCGTGCACCACAGCACCGCCCGCATCCGCCCCCGGCTCGGGCCGCCCCAGGCCGTCATGGTCAGACCGCCGAGGAAGACCCCCAGCCCGGACACGAACGAGATCCGGCCCACGTCCTGCAGCGTGCCGAAGGAGAGCACCAACGGCGAGATCAGCAGGAACAGGGGGGACAGGAAGACGTTCAGCACCGCGAAGTAGAGGAGCATCTGACGGAAGCCCAGGTTGCCCCAGGAGTAGCGGAACCCGGCCGCCATCTCCGCCAGCACCGGCTCCTTACGGCGCCAGGCCATCGCGGCGGGGAAGCGCACGAGCAGTGTCACCCCGATCGCGAACACGTAACTGGTCACGTCGAGCACCAGGATGCCCTCCAGCCCGATCACGGCCATCAGCCCGACGGCCGCGAGGGGGACGAGCAGCTGTGTCATGCCACCGGCCATCTGGACGATGCCGTTGGCGTGCCCGAGGTACCGCTTGGGGACCAGTTGCGGCACCGCCGAGGTGTAGGCCAGCCGCTGGAACGTCAGCGCCACCGACAGCAGCGCGAGGAGCGGATAGACGTGCCAGGTCTGCAGGTTCCCGGTCCAGAGCAGTGTTCCGAAGACGAGCTGGGTGCCGACGGCGGCGGCGTCACCGCCGAGCATGACGGCCCGCCGGTTCCCGCGATCGACGATCGCCCCCGCCAGCGGCGCCACCACCATCCCCGGGACCAGCCCGACCACCGACAGCAGGGCGAACTGCGCCAGCGAGCCCGTGGTCAGATAGATCCAGATGGGGATGGCGAACCCGGTCAGCGCCGACCCCAGAAGGGACACCAGCTGACCACTGGCGACGGCCGTGAACCGCTTCATGCTCGGCTGCGGGCCGGTCGCGACGGCCGACACCCCGCCCCGCGACACCTCCCGCACCCGCCAACTGGCCCCACTCACCGCCGCCGCGCCGCCTGAGCTCACCGCCTCCGCATCACCCGGGCTCGCTGCCTCCGCGTCGTCTGAGGTCACTGCCTCCGCACCGCCTGACGCGATGGCAACGTGGGTACGGGTGACGATCTCGGCGAGCTCCGCCGCCCGATATTTCAGGAAGAAGTGTCCGGCCTCGTCCAGCTCCACCACGGCGGCCGTGGGCGTGAGGAAGTGCCACTCGCGGTACCGCTCCTCGAAGTACTCGGTCGCCGGATCGTGCTCTCCCGCCACGCTGACGATCGGCGCCCGCAGCCGCTCCACCGAGCTCGCGAACAGCCCGGTGAAGTACTCCTCCGCGGCCTCGCTGTCGCGCCGCATGTTCCTGATGATGTGCCGCGCCTGCCCCGGCTCCAGGTCGCCCATGTCGAGCCCCATGGACATCAGCCAGTTGACGTAGCTCCGGTCGCTACGGAGGAACTCGCGCCGGGCTAGCTTGGACAGCAGCGCCATGGGCCCCTTACCAGGGCGGGCGAAGGGGTAGATCGCCCCGATGTACACCGCTTCGAGCTCGCGGCCCGCCGCCTCCAGCCGTCGCGCGATCTCGACGACCAGGGCCGACCCCACGCCGCAGTGCCCGTACAGCGCCACCGGTCCGCGTACCTTCTCCTGGATTTCACTGACGCACCGGGCCGCCACCTCGTCCAGGGGCAGCCGCTCCTCGTCCAGGCCGACGTCGTGGCCGGGGATGGACACCGACCACAGGGCGTAGGTCGCGGGCAGGGCGTCGGCGAGCGGCTGGTAGACCACCGCCGCGCCGCCGCCGTACGGCACGCACACGTAGGTGAGCTCGGCGGGAGAGGTACGGCGCGGCGTCAGCTCGTGCAGGAGCCCGCGCGAGGCGGTGGCGGTGCCGTCGACGAGCGTGGCCAGCTCGCGGACGGTCGGGTGCTTGAACAGGTCCACCACGGCGATCGGCGTGGCACCGGGCGGCAGCGCCCTGCGCAGCCTGGCCACCACCTTGATCGCCAGCAGCGAGTGCCCACCCATGTCGAAGAAGTCGTCGTCCACTCCGAGATCGGCCATGTCGAGCGCCTCGGCCCAGACCGCGGCGACCAGGCGCTCCGCCTCTGTGGCCGGGGGGACGCGCCGGCCCGGTTCCGCGCCGTCCGCCGATGACGTGGGGGCGGGGAGGCGGCGCCGGTCCACCTTGCCGTTGGCGGTCAGGGGCAGCTGGGGGAGGGGGACGAAACGGGTGGGGATCATGTACGCGGGCAGGGTCTCGGCGAGGTGGCCGCGCAGGCGGGTCGGATCCACCTGGCCCACCACGTACGCCACCAGCTGCGCCTGCGTGCCCGAGCCGTGGGTGGTGACCACGCACTCGGTCACGTCCGGGTGGCGGGCGAGGTGGTTCTCGATCTCGCCCAGTTCGATGCGGTAGCCGCGGATCTTCACCTGCGCGTCGGCGCGGCCGAGGAACTCGATCGTGCCGTCCGCGGTGTAGCGGCCCAGGTCGCCCGTTCGGTAGAGGCGCTCGCCGGTGCGGGGGTGGCTGATGAAGGCGGCGGCGGTGCGTTCCGGGTCACGCCAGTAGCCGGTGGCCACGCCGACGCCGCCGATGTACAGGTCACCGGGTACGCCGATGGGCACGTCACACCGGCCGCGGTCCAGGATGTGGAAGGACTGGTTGGCCAGCGGACGGCCGTACGGGATGGACGACCAGCCCGGCTCCACCTCGCCGATCGGATAGCTGATGGACCAGATCGAGCCTTCGGTGGCGCCGCCCAGGCTGATGATCTCGGCCGCCGGGGCGAGGGCGCGGATCCGGTCGGGGAGCGTCAGCGGGATCCAGTCGCCGGACAGCAGCACCAGGCGCAGCGAGCTCAGGTCGGTGCCTTCGTGCTCGGCGTGGTCGACCAGGAGCTCCATGAGGGCGGGGACCGAGTTCCAGACGGTGACGCGGTGCTCGGTGACCAGGCGGGCCCACGCGGCGGGGTCCTTGTCGGCCGACGGCTCGCCCATGACGAGGGTGGCGCCGACGGCCAGGGCGCCGTAGATGTCGTACACGGACAGGTCGAAGCTGAGGGCCGACAGCGCGAGGATCCGGTCGTGCGGGCCGACGTGGAAGCGGTGGTTGAGGTCGCGGACGGTGTTCAGGGCGGCCTGGTGCTCGATCATCACGCCCTTCGGGGCGCCGGTCGAGCCCGAGGTGAAGATCACGTACGCGAGGTCGTCGGGCGCGGCCGGGCAGTCGGGAAGCGTCAGGGGGGTAGGCGGGCGAGTCAGGAGGGCCGACGAAGGGGAAGGCAGGGGAGTCACCGAAAGGCGGGTCACGTCGGCGGGCCAGGTCAGGCCCAGCCCCGGCTGGGTCAGGTCCAGCCACGGCTGGGTCACCGCGACCCGGCACTCGCCGCGTGCCATCAGCTCGAAGCGCCGCTGGTCCGGCAGATCGGCGTCGATCGGCAGGTACGCCGCCCCGGCCATGTTGATGCCCAGCACCGCCACGACCTGCTCCCACCCCCGCTCCATCACGACCGCGACCAGCTCCCCGCGCCCGACGCCCGCCGACGTCAGCTCGGCGGCCAGCAGCCCGGCCCGGCGGGCCAGCTCCGCGTAGGTGATCTCGCCGCCGGGATGGGCCACCGCGACGGCGTCGGGTGAATGCGGCACCCGCTCCTCGAACGGGCGGTGCAGGAGACCGGGGTCGCCGAGGTCGAGCCCGGTGTCGTTCCACCGCTCCCGCTCCTCTCGCTCCGGCGCGGTGAGCAGCTCGATCGTGGAGACGGGGGCCGACGGGTCGGCCACGATCCCGTCGAGCAGGGCGGCGAAATGCCCGGCCATGCGCGAGATCCGCTCGGCCCCGAACAACGCGACGTTGTACACGAACAGGAACGAACCATCGCCCCCGGTGTACAGCTCCAGATCGAACCGGGTGGCCCACACCCCCGGCGAGAACCCCTCCACGGCCAGCCCACCGGACGACGGCTCGCCGCCGTAGTTCTGCATCGCGAACAGGACCTGGAACAGCGGCGACCGCGACACCTCCCGAGGCACGTTCAGCTCCGACACCAGCCGCTCGAACGGCAGCTCCTGATGCGCGTACGCGTCCATGGCCAGGTCACGCACCCGGTGCAGCAACCCCAGGAACGACGGATCCCCCGACAGATCCACCCGCATCGCGAGCATGTTGATGAAGCAGCCGATCAGCCCGTCCAGCTCCGGCAGCGACCGACCGGCCACGGGGGAGCCGATGGCCACGTCCTCCTGCCCGGCGTACCGGCCGAGAAGTGCCGCGAAGGCGGCCAGCAGCACCATGTACGGCGTGGCGCCGTGCTCCCGCCCCAGCCGCTCCAGCCGCGCGACCAGCGCGGGGTCGATGGTGAACGAGTGCGCCGCGCCGAGGTAGGTCAGCTCGGGCGGTCGGGGGAAGTCCGTGGGCAGCTCCAGCGGCGACAGCCCGGCCAGCCGTTCCCGCCAGTAGGCCACGTCGGCCGCCTCGCCGGGCCGCTCGCGCTGCCAGGCGGCGAAGTCGCCGTAGGTGACGGGCAGGTCGGGCAGGGGGTTCCGGTCGTAGCCGGTCAGGAGCTCGCGGAGCAGGATGTTCGCCGACCAGCCGTCGGCGGCGATGTGGTGGACGGCGATGGCCAGCACGTGGTCGTCGGCGCTCAGCCGTACCAGCAGAGCCCTGATCACCGGCCCGGTCACCAGGTCGAACGGCTCGGCGAGGAAGCTGTCGACCAACGCCCGTGCCTCGTCCACGTCGTCGGCGGCGGCCACAGTGAGCGGGACGTCGGAGGCCGAGACCGTCACCGTGGGCTGTCCGTCGTCGCCGACCGGGAAGCGGGTCCGCAACGCCTGGTGCCGGGCGGCGACCTGGTTCAGCGCACCGGCCAGCAGGGAGGCGACGAGCGGGCCGCGCAGCCGCCGCACGAACGGGACCGTGTGCGCGGGGTTCCCCGGCGCGTACTGCTCCATGAACCACAGCCGCTCCTGCGCGTACGACAGCGGCGGCGCCTGACCGTCCGGCAGCGCCGGAATCGTCGGCACGCTCTTGCGCCGCCGTAACCGCTGGGTCAGCAGCGCCCGCTGGGCCTCGGTCAGCTCGGTCACAACGCGTCCTCCGGGTCGAGCATGCTGCGCGCCTGTTCGTCGGACAGCCCGGCCACCTCCGCCACCAGCGCC
The DNA here is from genome assembly GCF_040649695.1 of Nonomuraea sp. NPDC048901. Lineage (NCBI taxonomy): Bacteria > Bacillati > Actinomycetota > Actinomycetes > Streptosporangiales > Streptosporangiaceae > Nonomuraea > Nonomuraea sp. NPDC048901. The sequence goes on from NZ_JBEZFW010000003.1 coordinate 510,922, forward strand.
TCCTCGACGGCGCGCGCCAGCTCGGCGACGGTACGGCGGGCGAACAGCGTACGGATCGGCAACTTCACACCCGCGATCGCCCGCAGCCGGGCCGCCACCCTGATGGCGAGCAGCGAGTGCCCGCCGAGCGCGAAGAAGTCGTCGAACGCGCCGACCTTGTCCGCGCCGAGCACCTCGGCCCAGACATCGGCGACCAGCTCTTCAGCGTCCGAACGCGGTGGCGTGGCGTCGGTGGCCGCTGCGCGGCCCGGATCCGGCAGCGCGCCCCGGTCGAGCTTGCCGTTCGCGGTGAGCGGCAGCGCGTCGAGCACCACCCAATGAGCGGGGACCATGTACGGCGGGAGCCGCCCGGCCACGTGGTCGGCCAGCTCGGCCGTCTCGCCCACGACATAGGCGACGAGCTCGCCGTCCCTGGCGACCACCACGGCCTGCCGTACGTCCGGATGCGTACGCAGGCAGTGCTCCACCTCGCCCGGCTCGATGCGGAAGCCCCGCACCTTGACCTGCTCGTCGACGCGCCCGAGGAACTCCAGCAGCCCGTCGGGACGCAGCCGCACCCGGTCTCCGGTACGGAAGTACCGGCCACCGTCGGGCAGCCGGACGAAGCGCTGGGCCGTCAGCTCGGGCGCGCCGAGGTAGCCGCGGGCGACGCCGGGTCCGCCGATGTACAGCTCGCCGGGGGCGCCGGGGGGAGTGGGCGTGCCGTGCGGGTCGAGGATCCGGACCGTGGTGGCCTGGATGGGGCGGCCGATCGGCGGGTGCGGGTCGTCGCCGGTCAGGTCGGCGGCGGTCGCGACGATCGTGGTCTCGGTGGGGCCGTAGGTGTTGACCAGGCGTACCCGGTCGCCGAACCGCCGCCGCCAGCGGGCCACGGCGGTGGCGTGCACCTGCTCGCCGCCGATGACGACCAGGCGGAGGGCAGTCGGCCAGGCGATCTCGTCGATCAGGTCCACGAGGTGGTGGAAGTACGCCGTCGGCAGGTCGAGCACGGTGACGTCGGGCCGTTCGGCGAGCAGGTCGGGGAGGGTGGCGCCGCCGTCGGGCACCAGCACGACCGTGGCGCCGGTGGTCAGGGCGGGATAGAGCTCCTCGGCGTGGGTGTCGAAGCTGAGAGAGGCCAGCTGGACGACCTGGTCGCCGGGGCCCAGGCCGTACTCGTCACGCATCCACCGGACCCGGGCGGCCAACCCGGCGTGCTCGACCGCCACGCCTTTGGGGGTGCCGGTGGAGCCGGAGGTGTAGATGACGTAGGCGAGGCCCGGCGCCTGAGCGCGGGGATCGTCCACGGCGGTCAGGCCGTATGCGGCTGCCAGGTCGTCCGCGGCTCTCCGGGCGTCCGAGACGACCGGCCCGGTGCTGCTCGTGGTGGTCAGGTCGTCCGGGACGATCAGGCGGGCGCCGCTCATGGCGATCATGTGCTGCAGACGGACGGACGGATAGGCGGGGTCGAGCGGCAGGTAGGCGGCTCCCACGCGCCAGATCGCCAGCATCGCCACCACCGCGTCGACCGACCGGCCGAGACGGAGCCCGACTATGTCGCCAGGGCCCGCGCCGCGCTGGGCCAGTTCGGTGGACAGCCGGGCCACCCGCTCGGCCAGCTCGCCGTAGGTCACGCTCTCGGACCCGCAGACGACGGCCGTCTCACCGGAGTGCGCGGCGACGGCCGCCGCGATCATCTCCGGCACGCCCGGCTCGATGGCCCCCTCGCCACCCGCTTCGATCATCCCGTTGCCAACGTCGCCGCCGGCCGAGGCGATCAGCGCCGCATCGGCCGCGGTGAGCACCGGCAGGGCCGACACGGGGGCATGCCGGTTGTCCGGGTCGGCGATCCGGCGTAACAGCACCGCGAACCGCTCCGCCAGCCCCGCCACCGTCTCCGCGTCGAACAGCCCCGCGTCGTACCCGAACGCCACCCGCAGCCGCCCCGGCGCCTGCCACGCCTCCACCACCAGGTCGAACTTGGCCTGCCGATACCCATCGTCGAAGTACGACATTTCCAGACCGTCGGCGAGCCGATCCCGCTCCCCGTCGGCCGGCTGGCTGTTCAGCGTCAGCATGGTCTGGAACATCGGCTTCCTGGTGATGTCCCGCTCGATGTCCAGCTCCGCCAGCAGCCGCTCGAACGGCACGTCCTGATGCGCCATCGCCTCCAGCACCGTCCGCCGCGTCCTGGTCAGCAGCTCGTCCAGCGTCGGATCGCCCGACAGGTCGCCGCGCAGCACCAGCGTGGTGCTGAGGTAGCCGACGATCGGCCCCAGCTCCACCCGATCCCGCCCGGCGGTGGGCGAGCCGACCATGATGTCCGTCTGCCCGGTGTGCCGCGTCAGCAGCACCTGGTAGGCCGCCAGCAGCACCATGAACAGCGTGCTCCGCTGCCGCCGCGCCGTCGCGTCCAGCGCCTTGGCCAGGTCGTCGGGGATGTCCAGCAGGTGGAAGTCGCCGCGCGCCGGCCCCGGCGTGCGCGGGCGGTCGGTGTGCAGCGCCAGCGTGGGCGGATCGGCGAGGCGTTCCCGCCAGTACTCCAGTGCCGCGCTCCCGTCCTGCTCCCGCTGCCAGCGCGCGACGTCCCCATGCTGTACAGCCAGCGGCGCCAGGCCCTCCGACCCGGCGTACAGCCTGGCCAGGTCGTCCAGGAGGACGGTGATCGACCAGCCGTCGGCGATGATGTGGTGCAGCACCACGCACAGCACGTGGTCGTCCCCGCCCAGGCGGATCAGCGTGATCCGGAGCGGCGGTGCCACACCGAGGTCCAGGGGAGCGTTGGTGCGGGCGGCGACCAGCGCGCTGGCCTCCGCCTCGTCACCCGCGTCGAGCAGTTCGACGTCGGCGGGCCGTCCGGCGTGCTCCACGACGGCGACCGGGCGCCCGTCCACCTCGGGAAAGCGTGTGCGCAGCGACTCGTGCCGGGCGAGCAACGCGGTCAGCGCCCGCCGCAGCGCCTCGGGATCGAGGGGGCCGCGAAGCCGGCGCACGATGTACATGTTGTACGAGGCGTCATCCGGATCCAGCCGGTGCAGGAACCACAGCCGTTCCTGGCCCGCCGACAGCGGGGGCAGCGTTCCGGGCGGGCGCGGGGCGAGCGAGAGGCCAGGGGCCTCCGGCAGCCCCTCCAGCGTCGCCGCGAACCCGGCCACCGTCGGCTGCCCGAACAACGTCCGCAACGGCACCGTCGTCCCCGCCGCCGCCAGCTTGGCGATGACCTGGGTGGCCAGCAGCGAGTGCCCGCCCAGGGCGAAGAAGTCGTCGTCCGCGCCGACGTCGCCGATCCTGAGCACGTCGCCGAAGATCCTGGCCACCTGCCGCTCCCGCGCGGTACGCGGCGGGCCGCCCCGCCCGGCCACCGGCCCGGCCGGCTCGGGCAGCGACAGCCGATCGACCTTGCCGTTGGGCGTCATCGGCAACGCGTCCAGCACCACCACGACGCCGGGGACCATGTAGGCGGGCAACCACCCGGCCGCGTGTTCGAGCAAGTCGGTGGGGCGGTCCGGGGTGGTCGCCACCTCCGGCGTGGTCGCCTGGTCCGGCGTGGTCTCCACGTAGGCGACCAGTTCGTCCCCGCGGACGACGACGGCCGCCCGCCGTACGCCCGGATGTGACTCCAGCGCGGCCTCGATCTCGCCCAGCTCGATCCGGTGCCCGCGCAGCTTCACCTGTCCGTCGCCCCGGCCCAGGAACTCCAGGGTGCCGTCCCCGAGCCACCTGACCCGGTCGCCGGTCCGGTAGAGCCCGTCCGCGAAGCGCTCGGCGGTCGCTTCCGGCCGGCCCAGGTAGCCGAGCGCGAGCCCGGCCCCGCCGATCGCGAGGTCACCGGGTACGCCGATCGGCACCGGTCGGCCGGAGCCGTCGAGCACGTGGACGCGGGTGTTGGCGATCGGCCGCCCGATGCTCACCCGGCCGGGCTCGGCGGGGACCTCCCAGGCGGTGGACCAGATCGTGGTCTCCGTCGGCCCGTACATGTTGAACAACCGCGCCACCCGCCGCCGCAGCCGCCTGGCCAGGGCGAGCGGCAGCGCCTCGCCGCCCGCCAGCGCCACCAGCCCGGAGGCGTCGAGCCCGGCGGTGAGCAGCATGTTCCAGCCCGAGGGGGTGGCCTGGACGTGTGTGACGCCCGACGCGGAGATCAGGTCGGCGAGCGCGGCGCCGTCCCGTACGGTCTCGTCGTCGGCCAGCACCAGCCGACCGCCGGTCACCAGCGGCAGGTACAGCTCCAGGCCCGCGATGTCGAAGGACAACGAGGTGCTGCCCAGCCACACGTCCGCCGGGCCGGAGCCGAGCAGGTGCTCCATCCCGGCCAGCAGGTTCACCAGCGCCGAGTGAGGCACGACCACCCCTTTCGGGCGGCCGGTCGAGCCGGAGGTGTAGAGCACATAGGCGGCCGACCCGCCATCGGGCCCGGCGGCGACGGGGCCGGGGTCGGCAGTCGGGAGCCGGGAATTGTCCAGCGTGAACCGGGCGCCCGAGTCCGCCAGCATGTAGGCCACCCGGTCGGCCGGCAGCGCCGGGTCGATCGGCAGGTAGGCGGCCCCCGCCAACAACACACCGAGCAGGGTCCCGGGCAGCTCCACCGACCGCCGTCCACGGACCGCGACCACGGATCCGGGCCCCGCGCCGCGCTCCCGCAGTTCCCCCGCCACCCGTACGGCCTGGGCGACGAGCTCCGCGTAGGACAGGCGGCGGTCGCCGCACGAGACGGCGATCGCGTCCGGCCGCAGCTCCGCCCGCCGCATGACCAGGTCCACCACGGTCGCGGCCGGCACGTCCAGGGCGGTGCTGTTCCAGGTCCGGTCGAGCAGCTCGCGTTCGGCGGCGGGTAGCAGGTCCAGTTCCGACAGACGAGCCTCGGGAGCGGCGACGATCGAGGCGAGCAGAGTCTGGAAGCGGGCCACGAGCCGGGTCACCGTCTCCCGGCCGAACAGCTCGGCGCTGTAGAAGAGCGCCCCGTGCCAGCCCTTGCCCGACGGCCAGAGATCCATCCGCAGGTCCACCATGGCCGGCGGCGCCCCGTGCGGGAACGGCAGGCTCTCCATCCCGGCGAACGACTCCGCCTCCGCGTATCCGACAGCCGAGTTGTGCAGCGCCAGCATCGCCTGGAACAGCGGCGTACGCGACAGGTCCCGCTCGATGTCGAGCGCGGACAGCACCCGCTCGATCGGCACCTCGCGGTGCGCCATCGCCTCCAGGACGGTCCGGCGGGTACGGCGCAGCAGCTCGCTGAACGGCGGATCCCCCGACAGATCCCCCCGGAGCACCAGCGTGGAGGCGAACAGCCCGACCATCGGCTCCAGCTCCGGCCGGTCGCGTCCGGCGGTGGGCGAGCCGACCACGATGTCGTCCTGCCCGGCATGCCGGGCCAGCAGCACCTGGTAGGCGGCCAGCAGCACCATGAACACCGTCGAACGCTCGGCCCTGGCCAGCCGGGACAGCGCGCCGACGAGTTCGGGCGGCAGGTCGAAGTGCACTTCGCCGCCCGCGCTGCCGCGCTGCGCGGGACGCGGCCGGTCCGTGGGCAGCTCCAGCGGCGTCGCCCCGGCCAGCTTGGCCGTCCAGTAGTCGGCGTCGGTGTGGGAGACCCGCTGGGTGCCGGCGTACTCGGCGTAGCTGACGGGCAGGTCGGGCAGCGCGGCCGGTTCGCCCTCCGTGCGGGCGAGGTAGTAGGCGGCCAGGTCGCTCAACAGCACGTTCAGGGACCAGCCGTCGCCGATGATGTGGTGCAGCACCACGCACAGCACGTGGTGGTCGTCCGCCAGCCGGACCAGCGTGATCCGCAAGGGCGGGGCGGCGGCCAGGTCGAAGGGCGTGTTGACCCGCTCCTCCAGCAACCGCACGACCTCAGACTCGTCCGGCTCGACGCCTGAGGGGTTGCCGGGGACTACCGGATCGAGGACCACGAACTCCACCGGCACCTCCGCCCCCGGCGGGTCGATCACCGCGATCGGCAGCCCGTCCTGGTCGGGAAACCTCGTACGCAGCGACTCATGCCGCGCCACCACATCCCCGAACGCCCCGGTCAGCGCCCCGACGTCGAGCGCCCCCCGCAACCGCCGCACCGCCGCCACCCGATAGGCCGCGTCCGACGGATCGAGCCGCTGCAGGAACCAGAGCCGCTCCTGGCCCAGGGAGATCATGGCCGCAGCCCGCCGATGGCCGCCGCCACCCCGGTGATCGTCGGATCGTCGAGGAACACGTCGAACGGCACCTCCACCCCGAGCCGTTTCCTGATCCGCGCGCTGATCTGCGTGATGGTCAGCGAGTGCCCGCCGAGGTCGTAGAGGTCCTCGTCCGGCGCGATGTGGTCCATCCGCAGGACCTCCATCCAGATCAGCCGCACCTGCTCGACCAACTCCGCGTCGACCTCGTCATGCGCGGGCCCGGCATCCGGCGGCGCCTCCAGAGCGATCTGGGGAATGACCTGGGGGACGGCCGGGAGCAGATCGGCGAGCCGTACGTCCGGATTGTCGGCGACCGCGCGCAGTACAGCCCTGAGGTGGTCCCCGGCCAGCTCGACATCCCGCCGGGGAATGACGTCCGGGCTGTAGTGCAGCGTCAGGTGCAGCCCGTCGTCGCCGTCGACGGCCTGGAGGTGGAGCGCGTTCCTGACCGTATGGCTGGACATCTTCCACTCCACCGACAGCTTCAGCCCGGGGAAGACCTGTTCGGGCGCGCGCCGCCGGAAGCTGATGGACACCGGCGCCAGCGCCACTCTCGGCTTGATCCCGCCCACCGCCCTGGCCACGGGCACCTCGCGGAAGGCGTTCAGCTCGCGCAGCTCGCTCCGGACGCCCAGGGCCAGCTCACGGAAGGAGCCCTCGGCCGAGAACGACGCGAACACCGGCAGCTCGGTGGCGAACAGGCCGATGTCGTCGCGGGTCTCATGGGTCCGGGTCGACATGGCCACGGCCACAGGCGTCTCGGCGTTGCCGTATCGGTGAAGGAGGGCGTGCACGGCGGCGAGGAAGACCTCGAATCCCGTCACACCGGATAAGTCGGGCATGTCATCAGTCAGGGTGAGCAGGACGGTCTCGCCGCGCTCGGCCAGCCGCGGCGATCGCGTCACCCCGTTGATCACCACCTGCGGCACCTCGCGCCAGCGCGCCCGCCAGTACGCCTCCGCCTCCGGCGACGGCTTCTCCTCCGCCCCGTACGGCATGGGCAGCGGCGGAAGCGGCGCCCCGGAGTAGGCGGCCGCGAGATCTCGTACGAGCAGATCCTTGGACATGCCATCGAAGACCAGGTGATGAGCCACGAACAGCAGCAGATGCCGCGACGACGAGACCTCCGCCAGCGTGAACCGGGCCAGCGGCCCGGCGGACAGCTCGAAGGGCCGCGCGATCTCCCGCTCGATCAGCGCCTCCGGGTCCGGCTCCACGACGAACGCCACCGGCGGAAGCTCCCTGGCGGGCACCAGGTGCAGCACGCCGTCGCGCTCCTCGAAGGCGCGGCCCAGCACCGGGTGCCGCGCGAGCACCGCCCGGCACGCCGCCAGCATCGCCTCCCGCTCCAGCGGTCCGTCGAACCACATGGCGAACGGCATGTGGTACGCCGTGCCAGTGCCGTGCAGCACCTCGGTGATCCACATCCCGTGCTGGGCCTGTGAGGCCAGGACCATGCTCACTCCTCTGCCATACTGCGCAGTTCTCGCTTGATCACTTTTCCGGCGGCGTTCCTGGGCAGCGCGTTCACGCACAGCAGCCGGGTGGGGAGCTCGTGCTGGGCGAGCCGCTCGGCCAGGAAGGCGCGTACGCCGGCCAGCGTCACCGGCTCGCGGGACACCACCGCCGCCGCCACCACCATGCCCATGACCGGATGCGTCACGCCGAACACCGACGCCTCGGAGACGGCCGGATGCTCGTGCAGCGCGGCCTCGACCTGGAGCGTCGAGACCTTGAAGGCGCCCGACTTGATGACGTCGCTCTCCCGGTCGACCAGGTACAGGTAGCCGTCGTCGTCCAGGTAACCGAGGTCGCCCATGCGTACCCAGCCGTCCTGGAATGTGTCCTGCCGCTGCTCGCGGTAGTAGGAGCGGGAGTGCGCGGCGGCGCGCAGCCACACCTCGCCGGTCTCGCCGGGCGGGGCCGGGTCGCCGTCGGCGGTCACGATCCGCAGGCTGCCGGCGGCGTGCCCGAGCGCGCCCGGCCGGTCGGGGTCGTAGATCATGACGGTCTGGGCGGGGGCCGCCTCGGTCGAGGTGTAGTAGTTCGCGACCGTCGCGTTCGGGAACGCCTCGGTCAGCTCGGCGGCGACCTTCGGTGGCAGCGCGGCGGCGGCCGAGCCGAGCAGCAGCACGCTCGACAGGTCGTGACGGTCCTGGACGCGCGCGCCGAGCAGTTCGATGGCCATCGCGGGCACCACGAACACGGTCCCGGCCGCGTACGACTCGATGAGCGCCGCGAAGCGGGCCGGCGTGAACAGCGGCAGCGTGACCACGGTGGGGGCGGCACTCAGCGCGTGGAGCAGCATGACCTGGCCGGCGTTCGTGCCGATGGGGAAGGCGTGCACGAGATGCCTGGAGTGAGCGAACGGGCGGCGTTTGGGGTGTACGGGCGGGGAGGTGAGGTTCGCGTGGCTGGCCGCCACGCCCTTGGGCTGCCCGGTGGTGCCGGAGGTGTAGAGGATCTGGGCGTAGCCGAGCGGATCGACCTGGACCGGGACCGGGCCGGTCGGGCCGCTGAGCTCGTCGCCGCTCCGGATCATCGTCGTCGCCCCGCAGTGCTTGATCAGGCGGGCCAGCTCGGGCTCGGCCAAGCGGTCCGACAGCGGGACCGCGACCGCGCCCGCCTTCAACACCGCCATCCAGCTCACCGCGTAGTCGAGCCAGTCACGGCCGCCGAACACCAGCGCGACTCTGTCTCCTGGCCGTACGCCCTGGTCGAGGAGGCGATGGGCGGCGGCGTCAGAGCGCTCGTCCCACTCGCCGAGTGTCAGGCCGCCCGTTCCGGCGACGATGAGGGCCTCGTGGTCGGGGTCGGTGGCGGCTCGTGAGCTCAGCAGAGCAGGGACAGGACGGGCCGACTGAACCACCCCCAAAATTATTATCGGGATGTCGCAAGACGCTAGAAAAAATGCACAATTGCGTCAACCCCTTACCGCCAGACGCTTGCCGCCGTCAGGCCCCGCGTGACACACTCGCCCCGGATTTCCCTGGAAACGGGAGGGCTTCGCCAGGTGCAGACGGACGGGGATCTACGCGGACGCCTCGCGGACATGGTGGCCGAGGCCACCGACGGCGCGGTCGAGGCCGCCGAGGTGCTGGCCGGGGAGGCCAGGCTGGCCGATCTCGGCGTCACCTCGCTCGGCTATCTCAGGCTGATCGACGCGGTGGAGGCGGAGTTCGGCATCGAGCTCGACATGACCTCGGCCGACAGCCTGGACGAGCTGGTGGACTACTTACGGCTCCATGCTTGAGTCGCCGCTGACCTGGGGGCAGCAGGACATCTGGCGGGCCGTGGTGGCGGCGCGGCCCCAGGAGCACTATCTCAACATCGGCCGGATCTTCGCCGCGCCGAAGCGGCCCGTCACCGTCGAACGCGCCGTCAAGGCCCTGGACGACCTCGTCGCCCGGCACGAGGCGCTGCGCACCCGGCTCAGCGGGCCGCGCGACTGCCCCCGGCAGCGAATCTCGCCGATCGCCCGGCCGTACGTCGAGGTGACGGACGAATCCGCTCAGGTGGTGTGCGACCGGCTGTCGGGTGAGCCGTTCGACTACTGGGAGGAGTGGCCGCTGCGGGTGGCGTTCCTAGTGACCGGCGATTATGTCCGGCATGTCGTGCTGGTGCTCTGCCATCTGGCCGCCGACGGGCACGCGGCCGATCTCCTGGTGAAGGACTTCCGGCTGCTCCTGCTGCGCGACTCGCTGCCGCCGCCGGAGAGCGCCACGCCGCGCGAACTGGCCGAGTGGCAGCGCTCGGCCGAGGGCAAGCGCACGTCCGACGAGGCTCTGGCCTTCTGGACGGCCGAATACCGGCGGATGGATCCCGTGACCCTGGCGGACGTCCCGCGCCGCCCCCGGTTCTGGGAGGCCACGATGACCTCTGCGGCCATCGCCGCGGCGGCGCAGGCCGTGGCCGCCCGCGAGCGGGTGAGCTCCTCGACGGTGCTGCTCACGGCCGCGATCCGGCTCGCCGGACGGCTCACGGGCCAGCGGTTCTGCGGCATGCGGGTGATCGTCAACAACCGGTTCGCGGCCGAGCGCCGCGACGTGGTCTCCACGATCTCGCAGGAGGGGCTCGTCCTGCTCGACCTGGATACGCCGGACTTCGGGCAGTTGGTACGGCAGGGCTGGCAGGTGGCCTTACGGGCCTACCGGCAGGCCCAGTTCGACCCGTACGCGATGGAGGAGGCGGTGTCGGGCATGGGGCCGGGGATCAGGTCGTTCGGCTGCTTCAACGACCAGCGGCTGGTGCAGCGCGACGAGGCGACAGGTCTGGACGAACGGGCCGTACGCGCCTCGATGGAGCGGACCGACCTGGTCTGGACGGACACCATGGACCGCAACATCTGCGACTTCCGGCTGCACGTCGGCGGCGAGCCGGGGCGGATGGAGGTGTCGCTGTACGCCGACACCGGGCTGCTCGCGCCATCGGGGATCGAACGCTTCCTGTACGACATGGAGTCGACGCTGGTCGAGGCGGCGTTCGCATGAGCCTGTACGCGGCGGCCACATCGTGCGCGCAGGGCGAGTCGCTCCGGTTCCACCTGCTCGGGGGCGGCGGCCCGATCACCATCGAGGACGTGCCGTCGGGTCGGGTCGTGCTTCAGGACACGGCCGAGGGCGACACCTGGACGCTGAAGGTGGGCACGGACTGGCCCAGCTCCCTCTACCGCGCCATCTTGGGCGACACATCCGCATATTTCGTCGTACGTGCGGCTGTGCCCGCTTCGCCGGTTGTGGTGGCGATTCCCTTTCCCACCTGGGAGGCGTACAACCGGCCCGGCGTACCCGGTGAAGGGCTCTACCAGGCCGAGCAGCCCGACCGGGCGGTCAAGGTCAGCTTCGACCGGCCGGGGGCGGGGCCGCAGATCGAGGAATGGGAGCTGGGGCTGCTGCGGTGGCTCGGGCCCTCGGGCCATCCGGTCGACTACTGCTCGGGGCTGGACCTGCACGACGGTCTCGACCTGCTGAGCCGTTACCGGCTGCTGGTGATCAACGGGCACGACGAGTACTGGTCGTGGGAGATGCGGGACGCGGTGGAGGCGTTCGCGCGGGCCGGTGGAAATATCGCCATATTCTCTGGCAACACCTGCTGGTGGCAGGTCCGCTTCGAAGACGACCTCCGCACGATGGTCTGCTACCGCGACGCCGTCGCCGACCCCCTCGCCACCACCGACCCCGGCCGGGCCACCGTCGAATGGCCCAGCGAACCCGTCAACCGCCCGGAGAACACCCTGACCGGCCTCACCTTCCGGAACGGCGCGGGCTGCTGGGTCGACTCACGGGTGATGGCCCACGAGTCGTACACGGCCCGCTTCTCCGGCCACTGGGTGTTCGACGGCACCGGACTGGCCGACGGCGACACCTTCGGCAGGGGCGCGCTCGGCTACGAGACGGACGCCGCCGACCTCGAATGGGTGGACGGGGTGCCAAGGGCGACGGGCCGCGACGGCACACCACCGTCGTTCGTCGTACTCGCCACGGCCGACCTGAGCCACTGGCGCCGGTACGGGAAGGGCGGCGCGGCCACGATGGGCGTACACCGCCTCGGCGCGGGGACCGTCTTCAACGCCGGCACCATCAACTGGGGCAACTCCCTCCACGACCCCGTCCTGGACAGAATCACCCGAAACATCCTCGACCGCCTGTCCCAACCCCCAAGCCACCCACCCTCCTGGGACCCGATCGGCCCCGCCCCGACCTGCCCGCCTCCTGGTGCTCTTGTCGCCTGCGACAACCGGCTCTTCGCCGCCTGCTCGGACGGGACACTCGCCGTCCGCGACATCTCCGGACAGAACCTGCCATGGCAGATGATCGACGAGACCGACGTGATCGCTCTGGCGGCCCCTCGGGAGGCACACGGCGGCCCACCCGCCGGCCTGTATGGGGTGGCACCCGACGGCACGATCCGCTACCGCGAACCCGTCCTGACGAGGTCCACTTGGCAGGACGTGAGCCGGGCCCCACAGGGCACCACCGGCCTGGCCGCCGTGGACGAGGGCCTGTTCGCCGTCACCTCGGCGGGCGAGCTGTGGCACCTCCCGATCCGGCGGCTGGACACCCACGACTGGGCCCGAGCGGGCTCGGCCGGGGGCGCGGTGAGCCTGACCGCGATGAACGGGCGCCTGTTCGCCATCTCCGCCGACCGGATCCTGACCAGATCGGCCGAGCGGCACGAGACCGCCTGGCAGGACCTGGGCCCGGCTGAAGGCCACACCGTCCTCGCGGCCGCCGCCGGACGACTCATCGGCACCGGACCGGGGACCGACCTCTCCTGGCGGTGAGAGGGGTCAGAGGAGACCGAGTTGTCGGAGCATGCCGAGCTGGTCGCTGCTGCCCCACCGTTCCACCAGCTTGCCGTCGGCGAAGCGGCTGATCTGCATGCCGCGATAACTCACCTTCTTGCCGGTGGCCGGATGGCCCATGAGGTCGCCGAGGTGCGTGCCGCTGATGGTGTAGGCGAAGGCCAGCTCATCATCGGTGGCGATCAGATGCTCGACCTCGACGCGCAGGTCTGGGAACGCGGCGCGCATCTCGCCGAACATCGCCTTGTAACCGTCGGGACCCGGCCCCTGCCCGGGGGCGGGATCGTGGTCCACGGCATCGGGCGCGACCACTTCGTCGAAGATGGCGAAGTCGCCGCCCATCACCGCGGTGGCGAAGCGTTGCTGGGCGGCGAGGTTGGCCTCGTAGGTCATGTCTCTCCCTGCAGTCGGTCGGCGATGGCCGGTCACGTCCCACGAACAGTGGATCTTCGTACGACTCTGTTTCTGCAGGTTAGGCGGCAAGCGTCTGCAGGGGTGGGTCCTGGGCGGGTGTGTCGCCGGGATCGCACGGAGGCCGCTTCTACGGACGGTCACTTTCGTAGGCCAGCCACTGCGCGCAGGTGTGCAGCCCGTAGTCCAGTGTCACGCTCGGCCGCCAGCCCAGCTCGGCGGCGGCCCGCTCGACATCGACCAGCGGCTTCGGCGGGCCGTCGGACGTTTCGACGTTCAGCGGCCGCACCGCCCCTGACACCGCCTCGGCCAACTCCCGCATGCCTGGCCGTTCCGGGTTGGCGATGTTGAACACCCGCGACACCGGATTCCCCGCCAGCGCCGCCAGCACCGCGCGTGCGACGTCCTGGACGTGCACCAACTGCACGGGAGCGCCCGTGACGGGCGCGGGGCGGTTGAGCGAGGACCGCAGCACCAGCTCCGCGACCGCGCCCCGCTGCGGCATCCCGGGCCCATAGGGTTCGCCGAGCCTCAACACCACGGCGCCGCCTGCCGCTTCCTCCACCTGACGAATGGCCCGCACCAGCGGCGTGGCGGCGGACGCGTCCGCGAGCAGTGGGCCGGCAGGGTCCTCCGTGAATGGCGATCGGGCGGCGGGAGCGTCTGCGAGTGGCGAGGAGGCCGCGTGCTTCCCGTCCCCGTAGACGGCGCACGAGCTGAGCAGGACGCCGCCGCGTCCGTCGGCGAAGGCCGCGCGCGCCAGGCGCAGCTCCTCCTCCGGGTCGGCGTCCTCGTCCCAGCCGAGTGCGCAGACGTGCACCACCACGGCGGCGCTTGCCTCGGGACCGACTGTTCGGTAGCCATGGTCGGCGAGCGCGCCCGCCAGGTGGTCGCGGACGAACGTACCGGCGCCCGTCAGAGCCACCACGGGACGGTCGGCATTGGCCCGGGGACGGTGTCCGGGCCGGTCGGTCAAGCCCGCCTCCAGGCCCGCACGGGCCACCTCGTGCAATTCGGGCGCGAGCCGGGCGAGCTCCCGAGCCCCGAGCTCATGGCAGAGCCCGCCAGGACCCATCGTGGCGAGCGCCCGGTCCAGTACGCGCGGATCAGCGCGGAACCCGCCACGCACGTCCGCCTGGTCCAGCCCGCGCGGATCGTCGTCCCCAGTGTCATCCGGGACACCATCTCCACCGGTCTGGCCGTGGACGATGCCCATGGTGTAGGCCGTGAGCCAGAGCGGCCAGTGCCGGGTCGCCGCCCCGGCCCGCAGCGACTCGGCGTCGATGCCCCGCCCCGCCAGGTAGTCCTCGCAGCGGATGTCCCGCCACCGCCCGGTCCCAGGGACGCGGACGGCGCACTGGGCCACCCCACGCTTGAAGAACGGGATCACCGGCAGCTCCACGAGCACCCTCTCCTCGGAGGACCGGCCCGCCTGCGGGTCGTCGAGAGGGAAGCCGTCCGGGTCGTCCGGGAACAAGCCCTGCGGGTCGTCGGCAAAGAAGCAGGGAGAGCGCCGCAGCCCTTGGAAGTCGTTGTCCACCAGACTCGCCAGGTCCTCGTGCTCGGCCAGGCTCGGCACCGCCACGAACACGGGCACCCCCGCCTGGCGCAGGTACCGCCCCATGAGCACGTCGTCGGGCCAGGTGTCGCCCCGGTCGCGGGCCCATTCCACGTACCCGCCCGCGACCTGTCTGGGCAGCAGCAGGGCCGCCACCGGCGTGTACTCGCCGGCCCCGGGCACCCACCGCGCCCCGGCGAGCGCGCCCTGCCGGACGGCGGCGCCGTTGCGCGAATTCCAGAAGGCGAACAGGGCGAGCGCCGCGTGCGGCATGGCGCGGGCGGCACTTTCGGCGCGTTCGAAGAACGTGCTCGAAAGCACCATGTCGTCATGCAGCAGCAGATGATGCGTGGCGTCCGGAGGGATGCTGGACCAGGCGAGCAGCGAGGTACGGAACGCCGACGGACGCCCCGCCGGATCGGGATCGGTGACGACGTCGAAGACGCCACCGGCCAGCCGGATGGCCGCCTCCCTGCGCTGGGGATGCGCCATCACAGCCCCGGTCAGCTTCACGCGCCCAGGCATGCGCCTACCGCGAGCTCGCCCGACTCCAGCAGGTCGAGGGCGTCGCGCCGGTCGCCTCCGTCCCACTGGACCTCGCGGACGACCAGCAGCCCCGAGCCGCACGCCACCAGCATCCCGGCGACGCCGGTGGACCAGACGGGCGCGAGTACGGTGCCGGGCGGTTCTTGGCCGCCGTATTCGATCAGGTCGGCGCTGTGCACGAACAGCTTGCGGCCATCGACGAAGGTGAAGGCCCCCGGGTACGGCGCGGCCAGCGCGCGGATCCAGTCGTAGAGGTCGTCGGCCGGCTTGGACCAGTCGATCACCCCGTCCTCCGGACGGCGCTTGTCCCACCACGAGCCGCCCGGGGGCTGTGGTCGTGCCACCACTTGTCCCGCCAGCAGCAGCGGCACGTACTTGGCGAGCAGCTCGATGTTGATCTCGGTGACCTTGCGGTACACCTCGGTGACGTCGTCGCGGCGGCTGATCGTGAACTCCCGCTGCGCGATGAGGTCCCCGGTGTCGGCGCCCTCGTCGAGGAAGAACAGGCTCACCGCGCTCGTCGTCAGCCGCTTGATGATGGTCCACGGCAGCGCGGCGCGTCCCCGGCCCTCCGGCAGGCGGGTGGGGTGCAGGCCGATGGAGCCGAGCGGGCAGACCGACAGCAGCGGCTCGCGTACGAGCTGCGACCACCCGGCGATCACGAACAGGTCCATCTCCTTGACCCGCTCGTACGCCTCGCCGTCGTTGATGTCGGCGGTCTCCAGCAGCGGGATGCCGTGCTTCTCGGACGCCTCCCGCAGCGGCGCGTACCCCGAACGGTGCTGCAGCTTCGGCGGATAGCCGATGAGCAGCGACGGGGGAGTGCCCTGCGCGGCCAGTACGTCCACGGCGGGTGCGGCGAACTCCATGCCCGTGGCGAACGCGAACGTCTTCACAAGACCTCCCTCAGCACCCCGAACGCTTCGGCGTGCGTGACACCGATCTCCGCGCCGCGCAGTGTCGCCAGTGCCGTCACCGACTCCTCGCTCCTGATGTGCGGGGAGGGCCGGTGCTGGCTCTTATAGCCGCGCAATGCTTCCAGTTTGCGTTCCATATGGTGGCTTATGTCGCAGAAGGCCGTCGAGCGCGGCGTCGGCTCGGCCGCCCACTGGATCTTCGACATCTCGTACAGGAGTACGGTCGGCACCAGCCACTTGCCGAACTGCTGGGCGATGGGCCGGGCCGCCGCGAACCCGGCGCCGAACACCGCCAGATGGTCCTGGTCGTAGTCGGCGAAGCTGGGCAGCAGGAGCAGGTCGGGCCGCCGCTCGTTCAGCGCCCGCTCGAACAGGTCGACCAGCTCCCTGCGCGGCAGCGTGTCCAGCCGCTCGGTCAGGTCCATGTCGCCGTACGCGATGTCGTACGAGAAGCCCAGCGTGGCCTGTACGGCCTCGATCTCCTCCAGCCGCTGCCGATAGCTGGTGGCGCCGTCGAGGCCGTAGTGCCGCATGCCGTCGACCGCCAGATACAGGACGTGGACCTCGGCCCCCGCCTCGACCTGCGCGGCGATCAGGCCGCCGCAGCCGAGTACCTCGTCGTCGGCGTGCGGGGAGATCACCAGCACTCGGTCAAAGCGGCGCATTCACTGCCCTCCGGTCTTCGCGGGCGCGATAGTACTCGGCGGTGCTCAGGATCAGCTCGTCGAGCGCGATCCGGGGCCGCCAGCCCAGGTCGGTCGCCGCCCGCAGCGCCGGGATCTTGTGGAACGACTCGGCCTCGGCGTAGTACGGCCCGTGCACGGTCCTGCCGTCGACGCTGACGATCGGCGAGGGGCTGCCGAGTAACTCCTTCACCCGCTGGGCCAGCTCCATGATGGTGACGGCGTTCGCCGGGTTGCCGACGTTGATGATGATGTCGTCGCAGTTCAGCGCCGCGTCCATGTAGTCGATGAGGAACCCGGTCAGGTCGCTCGCCGCGATGAACGCCCTGACCTGCTCGCCGCCCGCGAACACGGTGATCGGCTTCTCGGCCAGCGCCTGCTGGACGAACGTGGGCATGACGAACCCGCCCGCCCGCGACTGCCGCGCACCCGCCACGTTGAACGGCCGGATGACCATCCCGCGCAGCCCGTGCTGGCGGCTGTTGGAGACCATCGCCTCGGCCAGCGTCTTGGCGATCGCGTACTCGATGCGGGTGTTGTACTGCGTCGGTACGACGATGTCGTCCTTCTCGTCGAGCACGCCGCTGCGGCCGTACACCTCGGCCGAGCTGAACAGGCACAACGGCGCGTCCGCCCGGATACAGGCGTCGATGACCGGGGCGGTGCTGCCGATGATGTCGTGGCCGAGCCGGCCCGCCCTGGACAGGATGCTCGCGGGGCCGACGTACGAGGCCGCATGGATGACGCGGTCGGCCCCCGCGAAGTCGCCGCCCGCCGCCAGATAGTCCTCCACCCGCTGCCGGACGACCGTGCAGCGAGGGTCGGCGTCGTAGTCCTCGCCGTCGATCACCGCACCCGCGTTGGAGTCGATGATCGTTACTCGGTGGCCCGCGGCGAGATACGCGTCCACCAGATGTGAGCCGATAAAACCGAGACCGCCCGTGACGATGACTTCGCCACTTGGAGCTCCCACGGGCCTGCCTTTCCCACGAAGCCGTGATTTCGAGGAAAAACGGTCACTCGGGGCCTGTGCCGCCCCGGTGGCACCTAGCGTGGGATTAAAACAGTTTTCGCCACGCTTGTCACGCATGGCACAAGTTTTCATGGTTTGGTGCGGGCTTCCTGGACCGATCAGCCGGATCGGGCGTACGCTCGCCGCAATTCGGGCACAGGGAGTGACATGGCCACGTCGAGGGAACGCACCTTCACCGGCACCCGCGCCGCGAACGTGGTGCGCGAATGGCCTCACGAGCAGCCGCGCTACGTCGCCATCCTGGTCCACGGGTACGGCGAGCACATCGGCCGCTACGAGTACGTGGCCGACACCCTGGTCCGGCACGGCGCCGCGGTGTACGGGCTCGACCATGTCGGCCACGGCAAGTCGGAAGGCGACCGGGTGCTCGTCATCGACTTCGAGGACGTGGTGACCGACGTACACGCCGTGGAGGAACAGGCCCGAGCCGATCACCCGCGCGTACCGGTCGTACTGATCGGCCACTCGATGGGCGGCATGATCGCCGCCCGCTACGCCCAGCGCTACGGCGACGGGCTGGCCGCGCTCGTACTGTCGGGCCCGGTGATCGGCGAATGGGAGGTGATCCCCGCCCTGCTCGCCCTCGACGAACTGCCCGACATCCCCATCGACCCGGCCACGCTCTCCCGCGACCCGGCCGTGGGCGCCGCCTACGCCGAGGATCCGCTGGTCTGGCACGGACCGTTCAAGCGGTCCACGCTGGAGGCGTTCGCCACGACGATCGCCACGATCGCCAAGGGCGGCTCGCTCGGCAGCCTGCCGACGCTCTGGATCCACGGCGCCGACGACCAGCTCGTGCCGCTGGCCTCCAGCCGTACGGGGATCGAGACGATCCGCGGCGACGACCTGACGGAGCGGATCTATCCCGATGCCCGGCACGAGGTGTTCAACGAGACGAACCGGGACGAGGTCCTGACGGACGTCACGACGTTCATCGACCGCGTCCTCGGCCACTGACGGCACCGGGGGTCATTTCACGGGCAACCACAGGTGCCCGGATCCGCGAGTCCGCGTCAGGTCCACCCGGTAACAGCCGGCCTTGGGAAAGACGAAGCCCGTGCCCCACTCCTCACCCGGACGCTGCCAGTTCGAGCCGGTGTGTTGTTCGGGACCGAACGTGGGCTTCGCGCGGGTGCCGTCGGGCAGCGCGGCCGTGACCTTCAGCGGCCCTTCACCCGTCATCCGCCACACGATCTTGACCTCCTTGCCCCGCTTGAACGGAACCGGAGCGAACAGCAGCCCCCACACCTCAGCGTCCCGCGAGACGCCGCGCACCTCGGGAAACCCGTCCGGATGGGTGATCAGCGGCGTCCCATGGCACGCCACCCGGGTGGTTGCGGGCGTCGGCTTCTGCGACACTGCCGGTGTCTCGTCTCCGGTCGGCGTCCCGGTCCCGCCGGTGGCGGCGGGCGCCATGGTCGCCGATGGCGGTTGGGCCTGGGTCGCTGGGCCGCTCGTGGCGCACCCCGCGACCACTACGAGCACCGCTCCGATTGTCATCCGCCTCATCGAACCTCCTTCGCACTCACGACACGTACTCCGGAGAGCGGCAAGAGGTTCCTGGTTCAGGTTCGGCGCGGCGTAGGTCTGGAGAAGGCCAACAGGCCTCCCGCCCATGGAGCGAGAGGCCCGTACCCAGCTGGCGCCCGTACTCGGCTGACGCCCGCACCCAGCTGGCACCCGTAGTCGGCTGGCACCTGTACTCAGCTGGCGCCCTACGACGCGTCCTCGCAGCGGACCGTGACGATCGCGAACCACACATGCGAACGCGCGTCCTGGGACGTCACCGACTCGAACACCTCGCACGACGTGAACCCGTGGTTCAGCGCGTTCTGCCTTGCGGCGGCCTCGGCGCTGGCGAGCGCGGCGTCCTCCTCGATGCCCTTGCCGAACCCGTCGAACAGCGCGCCGATCCCGGCGTTGATGGTGGTGGAGGTGTCGGCGGAGGCGGGCAGAGCGGCGACGAGGGCGCCCGCGACGATGCCGGAACCGGCCAGCGTCGTCGCAGCCAGTGCGACCAGCAGCTTTTTGGTCAGATACTTCATAGAATCTCCCCGAGCTTCGATCGTTGGGGCTTACGTCTGAGAGGCGTTCCATTCCGTTCCACCGGATGCCTTCGCGATCAGTGGCCGGAGCCGGCGGCGCCCCGTCTCCCGGAAGCGGTCAAGGTCCTATCCCTCTCCCGATTCAAAAATGCGCCATCTCTCCGTGGGCGGCTCTCTTTCGAGCCAGTAACCCCAGCTGAAATCATCTGGCGCTTCTCGACCGCGCTTCTTTAGCTCGAGTTTCACGGACACCTGTATTACCGTGGTGTACCTGCCCGTGCCATCCGAATCCGGATGCCCCGGCCAGATCGTCATGGCCGTGATATCGGTCCAGTCGCAGAAAGCACTGTCGGCGAAGGACTCCTCACGATCGGCGAATTCTGGGGTGGACAAGCGGCGGGCGACGTCGATGTCTCTCGCCACGACCGCCTGCAGGTAGGCCCTTACCGTGTCTTCGGGAGAGGCGTTTTCCGCCGGCGGCCGTATGTCGTGAAGCTTGCGGGGAACGCAGTAGAAGCCAGTGAACTCGCCGATCGCCGGATAGAGCAGGCCTAATGAGGTGGCGGACAGCACTGCTAAACCAGCGGCGACATAGGTTTTCGGCTTCAAGGCCGCTCCCCGGACCAGTGCTTTTCCGGCGCAAATGCCGCATGCATGAGATGTGAGCCGCTCGCGTCGCCATCGTTGAGGCATCCCCAGCGCCTTTTCCGCCGGGCCGCCGTACTGATCATGCGGGTGCCCGCAGTCGTCGCCCTGTGTCCATGAGCATAACGGGCAGCGACGTCCGCCCACGGGGACATCTGCCCCACCGTAAGCATGAAGATCCCTCCACCCAGTCCGCCCCAAGGCCCCGGGAGAGCTTTATGATCGTAAAAAGAAATACCAGATCAGGCCCAGGGCGATCAGCCAGATAATGGCGCCGATGCCGCAGACCACCAGGCAGCCTGTGATGACTGTTCGTTTTCTGCCTCGATCGCCCCATTCGTGACGACCACGATCTGGATCCATGCTAAGAGGCTACTTCTTTCCCGCCCCGGCTAATTGACCATGGCCGTACTGAAGGGGCATTTGTGGCTTTTATGTATTTCCGAAGATGGGAAGGATCAATGCGGAGGGATATTCCTGACCATGAAAGATCTCGAACCGGGTACGCCGGGTCCGCACGGCCTCCGCCGCCGGCTCTCCGGTCCCATGGTTGCGCGCGAACCTCGGGAACGCGCCCCCCGCCACCTGTATCCGCAGGCGGTGGCCCTTGCGGAAGCGGTAGCCGGTCGGGTGGAGTTCGACCTCCGCCCGGGTCACACTCTGCGAGTCCTGGGGCAGGCGCACGATGCCATCCGTGACGTTCCGGGAGACGCCCGTAGGATCGACGTCGCAGAGCCGTACGAACAGGTCGGCATGTCCCGTGTCGGTGCGTACGTGCACGACCGCCGAGACCGGACCGATCAGGTCGAGATCGCGGGGGAGCGGTGCGGTGGTGTGGACGAGCACGTCGGACCGGCGCTCCACCTCCCGGTTGTCGCGCTGGCCGGTCTCTTGGGCGGACAGCATCGGACCGCCGGGTGACCGCGTGGGGTGCGCCGGATCGTAGACGAACGTGTCGGAAGAGCTCTTGTCCGGCACCTCCCAGCCGAGCCCCCGGCCGTGGCCCAGGTAGAGCGGAGTGGGAGTGGACTCCGCGGGCGGCCACTGGTCGAAGTCCAGCCAGCGGTTGGCCTTCTGCAGGTAGAGGCGTACCGGTGCCTGGTGCAGTTGGGCGGTGTCGCCGAGCAGGTGCGCCGACAGCCACGACACCTGGTCGATCAGCACGGCACGCAGCGCGCCCGGATCATGACCCCATGGGCCGATCGTGATCCGGCTGCGCCGCCCCGCCTCCCGCAGCGCGGCGAAGTCACGCAGCTGCGCGGGCAGGAACAGGTCCCACCAACCGGTCACCATGCTCGTCGGCGTGGTCATCTCGGCCGCCGCCGCGCGGTGGTCGGTGGCCGCCCAGAAGTCGTCGCCCGGCTCCGCGTGCGCGGCCACCTCGCGCAGGAACGGTACGGGCTTGCCGATCGCTGCCAGGTCGGACGTGCCGATGGGGACGTGCGCCATGGCCCGCCGTACGCGCCGCTGCTTGCGGGGGTCGGGCAGCAGCCCGCCCAGGGGCGCCTCCTCCTGGGTACCGATCAGCGCCGACCAGGTCAGCGTGTTGTGCAGGCCCATCACGCCACCCGGATAGAACGTGCTGACGAACTCGCTGGTCGTGATCCCGAGCCCCATCGCCTCCAGCGGCGGATCCAGGTAGGGCCCGACCGCCCACTGCGTGTACCCGAGATAGCTGGCCCCCGCCATGGCCAGCCGCCCGTCACACCACGGCTGCGCACGCAACCAGGCCGCCGTGGCCAGGCCGTCGTCCTTCTCCTGGTGAAAGGCGTGGAAGCGGCCACCGGAGCCGAAGACACCCCGGGTGTTCTGGACGACGACCTGCATCCCGCGCCTGACCAGCACGCTCGCGAACGCCTTCGCGTCGATCCGGTGCTTTCCGTACGGGGTGCGCATCAACACCACGGGCAGCGGCCCGGCACCGCGCGGCCGGTAGCGATCGGCGAGCAGCACCACGCCGTCGGGCATCGAGACCCGCAGATCACGAGTGACCGCCACATCATCGACCACCGCCTCCGGCAGCCCGAGGAACCTGTCGAACAGCCTGCCGAGCACGCTCATGAGAAGTCCTCCCGCTCGACCTCCAGAGTAGAGCTCTGGGGCGGAAGGAACGGTCGCTGACGGTGAGAAGGATGTTGCGTTAACGGAACCAAGGCGCCTGCGGGAGGTCAGTGGGGTCATCGAGCTCGCATGGAGCCGGCCAACCGCCGCAGGGACCGTCACCTCGTGAGACCGGTGATTTTCTCCTCGCTGCCTTGTCTGCACAGACGAGACAGACGAGGACCGACGAGAAGGCGGCGAAGATGCGAAAGCTCCCACCCACGACTCGCGCCGACACCGCCGGTGACGCCTGGCTTGGTGGGGTCGCCCTGCTGGGCCGGGCCGCCGACTACGCACTGGCCTGCCTGCGCCTCGTCACATCCGCCGATCTGGACCGTCCAACCCCGTGCCACGGCTGGGACCTACGGACACTGTTGGCACACACGAACGACTCGTTCGCGGCACTGACAGAAGCCGCAGCGTTAGGACACGTCGCCCTAGTCCCTCCGCTGAGCGACGACGGCGGTGACCGCCATGGCGACTGCGGCCTTGGCGACGGCGACGCCCTCGGCGGCCACGGCGGCGGTGCCAGCCGTGACGGCGACGGCGGCGACAGTGGCCACGGCCACGGCGGCGGCGACAGTGGCCACGGCCACGGCGGCGGCGACGGTGGACACGACGGTCGCGGCGGACATGACGGCGGCGGCGACGGTCACGGTGATGACGATGGCGGCTTGCGAAACCGCGTCACCAGCCTCCTTCGCGCCTGGGCGGGGTCCACGGACGCGATGGTCTCCGTCGGTGGTTGCCCGTTGACGGCCGCGATGGTGTCCGCCGTAGGCGCCGTCGAGGTGGCCGTGCACGCCTGGGACGTGGCCCAAACATGCGGCCACCCTCGTCCCATCCCGGAGGACGTGGCGGCCGAGCTCCTCCCGCTGGCCCGGCTCTTCGTCACGGACGCCGACCGGCCGGCCCGATTCGCCGTACCCCTGGACGTCGCCCCCCGAGCCCCGGCTCAGGATCGTCTGCTCGCCTACCTGGGCCGCGACCCCCACTGGACTGACAACTGGAAGTAGCTTGACAGCATTAATTGTCGGTGTCAGCGTGGAGCCATGTACGAAGTCGCGGTGATCGAGGACCCGGCCGCCGCCGAGGCGTCGCTGGATCCGGTACGCGCCCGGCTGCTGGCCGAACTCGCCGAGCCGGGCTCGGCCACCATGCTGGCCGCCAAGGTCGGTCTGGCCAGGCAGAAGGTGAACTACCACCTGCGAGCCCTGGAAAGCCATGGTCTGGTCGAACTCGTCGAAGAGCGGCGCAAGGGCAACTGCACCGAACGCGTCATGCAAGCATCGGCCGCCTCCTACGTCATCTCGCCGACGGCCCTGTCGGCGGTCCAGCCCGACCCGTCCCGTTCCCCCGATCAGCTCTCGGCCCGCTGGCTGCTCGCCCTGGCCGCTCGCCTGGTACGTGACGTGGGCGCCCTCATCACCGGTGCCACGAAGGCCAAGAGGCGGGTGGCGACGTTCGGCATCGACGGCGAGGTCCGCTTCGCCTCGGCCGCCGACCGTGCCGCCTTCGCCGAGGAGCTGTCCGGAGTGGTGACTGCGCTGGTCAGCAAGTATCACGACGAACAGGCCGAGGGTGGTCGGCCCCACCGTCTGGTCATCGCTATCCACCCATCTGTGGGGAAACAGAGCACTGATGGGTGATCTGTTCGTTAATCAGGGGGTTCACCGACGGATGATCCGGCCGAGATGCGGGTACGGATAGCGGCGCATGAGTGCGAGGGCGGCCCTGTACCCCAGGCCGTACCAGACCGATGAGTGCATGTGCGGCCCTGTCGACGCGGCGGTGAAGCCCAGCGCCGAGACCAGGGCGAGCAGCGTGGTGGCGACGGCCGATCTTCGTGCGGCCGTCGCCCCCACTAACGGCCGCCCACGAGCAGACCGTCACCCCCGCCACAAGCCGTCACCCCCGCCACAAGCCGTCACCCCCGCCACAAGCCGTCACCCGTCACGAGCGAGCGAACCCCGTCACGAGCGCACCACGTCACGACGCGAGCGTCTCCAAAACCTGTTCGCCATACTTGGCCAGTTTGTTCTCGCCTACCCCGTTGACCGTCCCCAGCTCCGCCAGCGTCGACGGCGACAGTGTCGCGATCTCCCGCAGTGTCGCGTCATGGAAGATCACGTAAGCCGGCACCCCCTGCTCCTTGGCCGTCGCCGCCCGCCACGCGCGCAGCCGTTCGAAGACCGGCGCGGCATCGGCCGGCAGCTCCACCACAGGACGGTCCTTGCCGGAGGTCTTGGCGGTCTTCGCCCGCGCGGCCCGCTCGGGGTCGCGGCGCAGCCGCACCTCGCGCTGCCCACGCAGCACATCGGCGCTCGCGTCGGTGAGCACCAGCGCGCCGTAGTCGGACTCCACGGCCAGCAGCCCCTGCGCCAGCAACTGGCGCACCACCCCGTGCCACTCGGTGTTGCCCAGCTCGGCGCCCACCCCGAACACGCTCAGCGAGTCGTGGCCGTGCTGCAGCACCTTGGCCGTCTTCTTGCCGAGCAGGATGTCGGCGATCTGCCCGACGCCGAACTTCTGCCCCCGCTCGCGGCGCAGCCGCAGCACCGTGGAGAGCACCTTCTGGGCGGGGACCGTGCCGTCCCACGACTCGGGCGGCGCCTGGCAGGTGTCGCAGTTGCCGCACGGCTTGGAGTCCTTCTGCCCGAAGTAGTCGAGCAGCATCACCCGGCGGCACTCGACCGTCTCGCACAGCGCCAGCATCGCGTCGAGGTGGAGCACCTGGCGGCGGCGGTGGGCCTCGTCGCCCTCCATGGCCAGCCGCCGGTGCTGGACCACGTCCTGCAGCCCGTAGGCCATCCAGGCGGACGCGGGCAGCCCGTCGCGCCCGGCCCGGCCGGTCTCCTGGTAGTAGCCCTCGACGGACTTGGGCAGGTCGAGATGGGCGACGAAGCGTACGTCGGGCTTGTCGATGCCCATGCCGAACGCGATCGTGGCCACCACGACCAGCCCGTCCTCACGCAGGAAGCGCGCCTGGTGCGCGGCGCGGGTGCGGTTGTCGAGGCCCGCGTGGTAGGGCACGGCGGCGATGCCGTTGTCGACCAGGAACGCCGCGATCTTCTCGACCGAGGAGCGCGACAGGCAGTAGACGATGCCCGCGTCGCCGTCGTGTTCGGTGCGCAGGAAGTCGAGGAGCTGGCGCTTCGGCTCGCTCTTGGTGGCGATGCGGTAGTGGATGTTGGGCCGGTCGAAGCTGGCCACGAAATGCCGGGCCTGCTCCAGCCGGAGCCGCGAGGCGATCTCGGCGTGGGTGGCCGGGGTGGCGGTCGCGGTCAGCGCGATGCGCGGCACCTCCGGCCAGCGCTCGTGCAGCTCCGACAGCGCCAGGTAGTCGGGGCGGAAGTCGTGTCCCCACTGCGACACGCAGTGCGCCTCGTCGATGGCGAACAGCGAGATCTCGCCCTTGGCCAGCAGCCGCAGCGTCGCCTCGACCCGCAGCCGCTCCGGCGCCAGGTAGAGCAGGTCGAGCTCGCCGGCGAGGAAGGCCGCCTCGACCCGTTGTCGCTCGTCGAAGTCCTGGGTGGAGTTGAGGAACCCCGCGCGCACACCGAGCGCCGTCAGCGCGTCGACCTGGTCCTGCATCAGCGCGATCAGCGGTGAGATGACCACCCCGACCCCGGCGCGGACCAGCGCGGGGATCTGGTAGCACAGCGACTTGCCGCCGCCGGTCGGCATGAGCACCAGCGCGTCGCCGCCGTCGACGACGTGATCGATGATCTCCTGCTGCCCGGCCCGGAACGAGTCGTAGCCGAACACGCGGTGGAGAGCCTCGGTGGGGGTATCCATGCGGCTACCTTACGTGTTCGCCGGAGGCCGTTCGCTCTTTTCGCCCATGGCGATCGTAGGCCACCAGGGAGAGGGCGCCGAGCCCACAGGCCGCCGCCAGCGCCACCATCACCGCCGGGTACCCGGCCAGCTGCGCCACGCCCGCCGCGAGCAGCGGGGCGACGGCCTTGGCCACGGTGATCGGCAGGGCCAGGGCCCCGCTCAGCGTCGCGTACGCGCTGGTGCCGTACCGCTCGGTGAGCAGCGCGGGACGGGCGATCGTCGCCACCCCGAACCCCAGCCCGAACAGCACCACCCCGCAGACCGCGCCCGCCACGCTCCGCCCGGCCACCGGCAGCAGCAGCGCGGCGGCGCCCTGCAGCCCGAACACGCTCGCGGTGATCAGCGCGACCGGCCACCGCCCCTGCAGGCCGGTGGTCACCAGGCGTCCGGTCACCGACAGCACGCCGAGCAGGCCCGCCACGGTCGCCGCGAAGAGGGGCGAGTGGCCGAGCGCGATCAGGTACGTCACCAGCAGCACGCCCATGACCGACACGGCGCCCGTCTGCGTCAGGAACGCCGCCGCCAGCAGCCAGAACGGCCGCTCCCGAAGCGCCGCCCCGACGACGCCCCGGTCCACGACCTTGGAAGAGGGACGGCTCCGCACCGCCAGGAAATGCAGGGGTACGGCCGTCAAGGCGTATCCGACGGCCAGGATGACCAGGGCCTGCCGCCAGCCGTACCGATCGACGAGGAAGCCGGTCAAGGGCAGGAAGATGCTGGAGGCGAAGCCGGCCACGACGGTCACGGCGAGCAGGGCCCGCGAGCGTCGCGCCGCGTCGAACCAGGCGACGATCACCGCGAACGCGGCCTCGTACAGCACCATTCCGGAGGCGACGCCGAGCACCACGCAGACCAGGTAGAGCTGGGGCAGAGTGTGCACCTGGGACCAGGCGAGCACGGCCAGCGCGCCGAGCGCCGAGCCCGCCGTCATCAGAGCCCGCCCGCCGTGCCGGTCGAGCCAGCGGCCGATGGGCGGCGCCACGATCGCCGACACGAGTACGGCCAGCGTTATCGCGCCGGTGAGTTCGGCGACCCCCGCGTGCATATCGCGAGCCATCGGGGTGATGAAGACCGAGAAAGCGTAGTAAAGGATGCCGTATCCGGCGGTCTGGGTGATCGCCAGCGCACCGACCAAGCGAGCAGACGAGGCGATCACGAATGGTTTCGTTCCCGTTCATCAATCTATGGACACTGTGACATGAATCGCAGCTATGTCGTCACAGGTGGCGGGCGGGGCATCGGCCGGGCCGTGGTGGAACGGCTGCTCAAGGACGAGGCCACCGTGGTCGCCGTCGAACGCGATTCCGCCGCGCTTGACTCGGCGGGCCCCCGGGTGATCCCGGTCGTCGGCGACGCGGCGGACGAGACGGTCACCGAGCGGGCCGCCGACCTCGCGCAGGGCGCGGGCCGGCTGTCCGGCTGGGTGAACAACGCCGCCGTCTTCAGGGACGCCTCAGTGCACACCGCCACGACCGCGGAGATCCGCGCCCTGATCGCCGTCAACCTGGACCTCGCCGTCGTCGGCTGCGCCACCGCCGTGCGGCGCTTCCTCCGGTCCGGTACGGGCGGCGCCATCGTCAACATCACCTCCCACCAGGCGCGCAGGGCGGTGCCCGGCAGCCTGCCGTACTCCACCGCGAAGGCCGCCATCGAGGGCCTGACCAGGGCGCTAGCCGTCGAGTACGGCAGACGCGGCATCCGGGTCAACGCGGTGGCGCCCGGTTCGGTGGCGACGGAGAGGTACGCCGAGTTCCTGGCCGCCCAGCCGCCCGAGGTGGCGGCGGGAATCGAGGCGGAGATGGCCAGGTTGCACCCCCTCGGCAGGGTCGCGAGGGCGGACGAGGTGGCCGACGCGGTGGCGTACCTCCTCTCGGACGGCGCCGCCTTCGTGACGGGCGCGACCCTCCCGGTGGACGGCGGCCGCGCGGCACTCGGACTCGATCCCGAGTCGAGGGAATGAAAACCATTGTCGTATGGTTGCAGGGGGCATGAGAAAGAACCTGCACCCCTCGTACCAGCCCGTCGTCTTCCGCGACCCGAGCGTCGGGTTCGCCTTCCTCACCCGCTCGACCCTGACGAGTGACAGGACCGTCGAGTGGGAGGACGGCCACACCTACCCGGTCGTCGACGTCGACGTCTCCTCGGCGAGCCACCCCTTCTACACCGGGCGCGGACGGGTCCTCGACACCGCCGGTCGCGTCGAGCGCTTCAAGCAGCGCTACGGCAAGGTCTGATCGCTACTTCCGCCGGTGGAAGCCCGCATGTGCCGGTTACTAGTGGGTACATGGCTTTCACCGGCGTGGAGTGATGGTGGTCAGAATGAGCCTATCTGGAAGGGAACGCCGCATCCTCGGGGAAATCGAGCAGGCACTTGAGCTGGAAGACCCCGACATGGCGCGGCGGGTAGCCGCAATCAACAAGATCGAGTCGGACGCGGGGGCGTACCGCGAGCGCATGCAGTCGTGGGCCGGGGCGCACCTCTGGCTGATCGCGCTGCTCGGGGTGATCGCCGTACTCTTGCTCGTGCTAGCTGTCATCACCGCCTGAGCGAACACACATGTGAGCTCAGGCCAGGCACCTCAGGGCCGAGGCGATCCGCGGGTCGAGATCGTGACCGGTCGGCAGGCGCCCCACCGTGGCCTCGACGAACTCCTGCGGCGACAGCGTCGCGTTCAACCCGTCCGTACGCACCACCACCCGCTCAGCCGTCTGCTCCACCTGAACCTCCGCCTCCTGCTCCGACAGGGCGAACCGGCCGACGGCCACCCGCCAGCGTGTCCGGTTCTCGGCCTCCTCCGCCGTCACCGGCGCGCCGACGTCGTCGGCGTGCGTGGCGTACTCGGAGTCGTAGTGGAAGGCCTGCAACCCCACCGGGTACGGGCCGGCCATCGTGTCGAGCGAGGCGTCCCGGCCGAGCTCGCGCATGCGGCGCCGGGTGTCGGCGTTCTCGGTCCGCCATTCGGCCAGCACCTGTTCGACGGGCATGTCCCGGCGCTGTCGTACGCTCCACTCGTTGAAGTCGTGGAAGCCGTTGACGCCCTCCCTGGCGAGGCGGGCCAGCAGATCCTGCACGTTGCCGTCGAGACAGGCGTGGTTGTACAGCTCCTCACCTGCCAGGTGGCCCAGGACATCGCGGACGGACCATCCCTCGCAGCGCGACGGCCGCGCCCATCCGGCGTCGTCGAGACCGGCGAAGAAGCGGTCGAGTCTGGCCGCCTCCGCGTCGAAGATGTCGAACGGATCGAACTCTTTCAACAGATCATCAGCCATACCTCGAAGCTACCCGTCGGCTGTCGTCTCTCACGAAAGGCGCGGCGCAGAACGGTCAAGCTCCGGACAAGACGGAAGCCCGGCCCCACACGGGGACCGGGCTTCCGCTCAGATGTGACTAGCCGAGCTTCCGCTCAGCGGAGTCAGTGTGTTCAGCGGGACCAGCGTTCAGCGGAACCAGCGCGGGACGACCCGCACGTAGTCGGTGCCGCTCGTGGCGCCCTCGAGCTCGTCGTCGCCGGCGTACACGGCCTTGAACACGCCGCTCTTGTAGGCGCGCGTCTGGGCCTCGAACTTGCCGTTCCAGCCGGTACGGTCGGAGGCGACCCACTTCCAGCCGCTGGAGCCGTTGGCCTTGTAGAAGATGCTGACCCGCTCACCGCGGACGCCCTTCCAGCGGTCGTCGTCGTTGACCTGGAGACGACCGGAGAACCAGATGGTCCTGCCCTTGCGGACCTTCGAGGGGTCGGCGCTGAAGCGCGAGATGCGCGTCTCCGCCTTGCCCTTCTCGATCTCGACGGCGAAGAACGCGGTGTCGGTGTCGACGACCTTGCCGTCCTTGTTGAACGCCTGGGCGGTGGCCTTCCACTTGCCGTCCTGGTCGTTCTCGTTGAACGGGACGGAGAAGCGCCAGCTCTCGACCTTGTTGACGTCCTTGGCCCGCAGGGTGCGGGCGACCGGGTTGACCGGCTCCACACTGAGCTGGACCTTCTCGACGTCCGAGCTGGCGTCGACCTTGAAGAAGGCCTCCGTCTCGCTACCGGCCTTGACCACGACCGGGTTCGGTGAGATGTCCCTGATATCGACGGTCGGAGCCTTCGTCGTAGCCGACGCGGCCCCGGCGCCCGAAATCAGAAGTGTCCCGCCCACAAGGGCAGAGACGAGTCCTACAGCGATGTTCTTCATGAGGGTGCTGATTCCTCTCGTTCCCCGTTTCGCTGAGGCCGGCTCGGGATAGCCAACCTCCTCTACTACTTTGAGGCACAAGATGGGGAAAAAGTTCGCTAAAGTTACAGAAAATCTTTGATCACGGTCCTGACCAGTACCGTTACCAAAAAATCCGATTTGTGATCGCCTGACCGGCTACAGTCTGCCGCATGACGGACGTCTACACGCTCGGCGAGGCGCTGGGGGTCGTGTCCAGTGGCCGGGTGCGTCATGAGACCGAAGCCCGGTTGGACGTCACCGGCCCGGAGTTCAACCTCGCCATCGCC
This sequence comes from Nonomuraea sp. NPDC048901, assembly GCF_040649695.1. Lineage (NCBI taxonomy): Bacteria > Bacillati > Actinomycetota > Actinomycetes > Streptosporangiales > Streptosporangiaceae > Nonomuraea > Nonomuraea sp. NPDC048901. The sequence goes on from NZ_JBEZFW010000003.1 coordinate 541,637, forward strand.
CTGTCCCGGCTCGGCCATAAGGTCGCCTACCTGGGCAAAGTCGGCAATGACGAGCTGGGCGCCAGGGTCCTCACCGTGCTGAGGGGCGAGGGCGTCGACGCGGCGGACGTCAGGGTCATCGAGGGCGCGCACACCGGGCTGCTGCTCCGGGAGGCGCGCGTGGGCCGCGAACAGCGCCTCACGCACTACCGCACCGGATCAGCCGGTACGAGCCTGAAGCCCGGCAACGTGCCCATCGACCGGATCGGTGCCGCGAAGATGCTGCACGTCACCGGCCTGACGGCAGGGCTCGGCAGGGACACCCTGGAGGCGGTCCGTACGGCCGTGAGCGCGGCCAAGACCGCCGAGGTGGCCATCTCCTTCGCCGTCGACTACGTACCCGAGCTCTGGCCGTCGGTACGCGAGGCCGAGGAGGTGCTGGGCGAGCTGGCCTGCGCCTCCCACCTGCTCTTCCTCGGCCAGGACGAGCTCGACCTGGTCAAGCCCGCACTCACGCCGGAGCGCGAGGTCGTGGTGAACCGCGGCCTGAAGGGCGCGAGCGTACGGGCGGACCGCATGCGCTACGACGCGCCCGGCCTGCAGGTGCCGATCGTGGACACCGCGGGCGCGGCCGACGCCTTCGTGGCCGGCTACATCAGCGCGGCCCTGGACGGCCTGACCCCGCCGGAGCGCCTGCACCGCGGCACGCTGCTGGGCGCCGCCGCGGTAACCAGCGCCAGCGACTGGCAGGGCCTCCCCATCAGGGCCGACATCTAGCGCGACATCCTCTCCCCGAAGAGGGCGCCCCTCTCTAGGGGCCGCTGCCACGACGGGCCGTCTTGTTCCGCTCCCCCTGGCGGGGGTGTCCGTCCTTGGGGACTTCGTCACAGCGGGCCGTTTTCTCCCGCTCCCCCGAAGGGGGTATCTCCCAAGGGACCCCAGCCACCACGCGACCGTCACACGGATCGAGACGGTCGCGTGGCGGACCCCCGGGTTGTCAGGGGTTGACCGTGATCGTGAAGGTAGACGTCGTGTTCTTGATGTTCTGCGCGTTGTTACCGAACCGCAGATTGTTGAACGTCACAGCCCCCACAGCCGGCCCCTGATCCGGCTCAGGCAGCTCGTTGGCCCAGACCCCGAAGCCGGACTTGGCGTCGAAGGCATCACCACTCTTCTGAGCCCCACTGATCGACACATTCGTGAAGATCGTGTCCTTGACCGGGTTCTGCGGCTGGTTGCCCACGTAGTTCGTCTGGAACATGATCCCGTGGTAGGTCGGATCGACGATGTCCAGGTTGCTGACCCTGATCCCCTGGAACACCTTGGAAGCGGAGAACACCCACATCGCCGGGAAGGTCTGCTGCCCCCAGAAGTGGCCGCCGGCCCTGACCAGCGAGATGTTCTCGAAGCTCGTGGGCGGGCTGGCCCCGAAGCCGAGCATCTGGATGCCGAAGTCCAGCGAGCTGATTGTGACGCCCGAGTAGACCAGCGTGTCGGCGACGTAGATGTTCCGGAACGTGTTGGCGTACCCGCCGTAGACCGCCACACCAGCCGCCCGCCAGGTGAGCAGCGAGGTCAGGTTCTCGAAGACGTTGTCCCGCTGCTCGCCGTTGTTGATGTCGATGGCCGAGAACAGCGCGAAGCTGTCGTCGCCCGTCGAGCGGGCCTCGATGTTCGTGACCAGGTTGCCGGTGCTGCCGTTGGTCATGTTGACGCCGTCCGCGAACGTGTCGCGGATGCGCGAGTTCTTGATCGTCATGTTGTCGGTGTTGGTGCCCCAGAGCAGGCACATCTGGTGCTCCACCCAGATGTTGTCGATCACCATGTTCGCCACATTGGCCAGGTCGAAGACCTTGCCGGGTCCGTCGTTGCGCGAGGTGTAGTTGCCGAAGGAGGCGAAGTTCGCGAACGTCGACCCGTTGGCCGTGGCATCCGCGCGGAAGCCGGTGTCGGTGTTCTCCTGGCCCGCCGGTGAGAGGAACCTGGTGAACCACGGCCCGGCCCCGACGACCTTGACCGCCTTGCCGTACACCTGGAACTTACTGGCCGTCTGGTAGTCGCCGGCAGGCAGGTAGACGCCGACGAGCGTGCTGTCCTGGCGCGCCTTGTCGAGCGCGTTCTGCACGTCCTGGTGGGTGAAACCGGCCGGTACGGCATAGTGCGCCGGGTCCGGGTTCGGGATCTGCGTCACCTGCTCCAGGTCGACGAAGTCGATCGTGTACGCCGAGCCGTTGGCCGCGTCCTTCTGCAGCTTGATCTTGTGTCCCGCCTGGACCGTGGTGCCGAGCAGCAGGTTGGCCTCGTCGTAGATGTGCCTCGGCGCCCCGGAGCCGGGGGAGTTGCCGGGGCTCGACTCGGGGCCGTAGAGCCAGGCGTAGCGGGAGGTCAGGTCGATCGTCTTGAGGAAGGTGCCGTCGACGTAGACGTTCAGCGTCGAGCTGTTCCCGCCGCCGCCCGCCGCGTCCGGGATGGAGAACCGGGTGACCAGCGTGTTCGTGGCCGCCCTGGTGGTGAACTCGACGTAGGAGCCGTTCGTCCCCAGTGTCACCGCCCGGCGGCCGGACGCCTCGCCGGCCAGGTCGCCGACGGTCCTGTTCGGGCCGATCCGGGTGGCGCCGCCGCCGATGGCCGCGTCCTCGGCCTCATAGGTGTCGTACGGCATGTGCGCGCCGCGCCCGACGAACAGCTGTTGCGTGCTGGTGTTGTTGGCCCGCTTGACCGGCAGTTCGTTGGCGTCGTCGGCCAGCACCACCTTGACCGTGTACTTGCCGTTGGCGGCGGTCCAGGTGCCGAGCCCGGCCGGTCCGGCGGTGGCGCCCGGTGCGATCGCGCCGCTGGTGGCGCCGGTCAGCGTCTTGACGACGGTGCCGGACTCGTCGGAGACGGTCAGCGTGATGCCGTGGGAGCCGCCGCTGGAGGCGATGGTGCCCTGGTTCTTGATCCCCACCGAGAACGTCACGGTGTCGCCCTGGCCGGGATTGCCCGGTGTCCAGGCCACCGGCGCCGCGATCAGGTCGGCGGTGTCGACGGGCTTCACGGTCAGTGAGGCGGTGGCCGTGTTGTTGCCCTCGTTCAGCTCGACGACCTTGCCGTCCTCGTCGACCTTGGCGCTCACCTGGTAGGTGCCCGCGTCCCGCGCGCCGATGGCGCTCGACACGGTGGCCGAGGCCCCGGCGGCCAGGGCGCCCACGTTCGCGGTGCCCGCCTTGACGCTGCCCAGGTAGAAGTTGACGGAGGTCGCGGCGGAGGGGGCGGTGCCGGCGTTCTTCACGGTGGCCGACAACGTGACCGCGTCGGTCTCGACCGGAGAGGCCGGCGACGCGGTCAGCCCGCTGACCGTGAGGTCGGGGTTGGTCGACGGGGTGCCGAAGACCTGGAACTCGGCGATCTGTCCGCCGGGCGCCCCCGAGTTCGCGGTGATCTTGAGCTGCACGTCCGCGACCTTGGCAGTCACCGGGATCGTCACGGAGTTCCCGGTGGCCGGGTCGAAGGTGTAGACGGCCTGCGCCACCAGGCTCGACAGGCCGCCGGCGCTCTGCTCGCGGCCGAGCACCTGGATGGTCTGCGTACGCCTGGCCCAGGCGGGGTCGGAGTTGAGCTTGAGCACGATGGAGGTGAGGTCGGCGTTCGCGCCGAGCTGCACGGTCAGCGTGCCGGGGTAGGCGGCGCCTTCCCAGTACGTCTGGACGTTGCCGTCGTTGGCGTTGGCCGCGACGTAGGTGTGGGTGTGCGACGACTCGGTGATCGGCTTGCCGGTCGCCAGGTTCGTCGCGTCACCGGGATCTTGGCCGCCTGCCTGGCCGTACACCTCGAACTCGGAGAGCTGACCGGCGGGCCAGGCGCTGTTCGCGGTGATCTGGAGGCGTACGTAGCGCGTGGCCGAGGCGCTGACGGGGATCGTCGCCGTGGGGTTGAAGGTGTAGGTGGCCGCGTCCTTGATGGTGCTGAAGCTGGTCCCGTTCGCGCTGCCCAGCACGGTGAGCGTCTGCGTACGGCTGGGCCAGCCGCTCGGAAGCTTGAGCGTCAGCTGGTTCACGGTGGCGGCCGAGCCGAGGTCCACCTGCACCCACTGCGGGAAGGCGTTGTTGGCCGACTCCCAGTAGGTCGCCTGGTTGCCGTCGGTGACGTTGGGGGCGGGATAGACGTCGGTGAAGCTGCTCGCGGTGGCGGTCTTGCCGGCGGAGAGGTTGGTGTCGGCCGCCCACGCGGGGGCGGCCAGGACTCCGATGACTAACGCAAGGGCGGCTAGGACAGCTCTCATGGGGGATGGCCCTTCGAGGAAGACGATGGCCGAACCATAAGATGTCCAGCAGATAGCAGCAATATTTCGACGACATTTCGCAAAGAATTGACTGACAAGTGCAGGCTTCTACCCACCGAGACGGCTGGTCAGAGCGTTAGAAGCGCTGAATATCGGCGGCGACCGGCCGCAAGCAGCGTACGTCGGATCCACGTAAGCGGTTGCAAGTGCTTGCGTGATCGGCCTTATAGTTTGCGCATGACACGACGACTCGCAGAGGTGGCCAAGAAGGTCGGGGTGAGCGAGGCGACCGTGAGCCGCGTGCTCAACGGTAAGCCCGGCGTGTCCGAGGCGACCCGCGAGGCCGTGCTGACCGCGCTCGACGTCCTCGGCTACGAGCGCCCCACCCAGCTGCGCGGCGACCGGGCCCGGCTGGTCGGCCTGGTGCTGCCCGAGCTGCAGAACCCCATCTTCCCCGCGTTCGCCGAGGTGGTCGGCGGCGCGCTGGCCCAGCAGGGCTTCACCTCGGTGCTCTGCACCAGGACGGTCGGCGGCGTCTCCGAGGCCGACTACGTCGACCTGCTGCTCCAGCAGCAGGTCAGCGGTGTGGTCTTCGCCGGGGGCCACTACGCGCAGGCCGACGCCTCGCACGCCCATTACGCGCTGCTGCACGAGCGCAAGCTGCCCACGGTCCTGGTCAACGCGGCCGTCGCCCATCTCGACTTCCCCCAGGTGTCGTGCGACGACATCGTGGCCGCCGAGATGGCCCTGGCTCACCTGCGGGCGCTCGGTCACGAGCGCGTCGGCATGGTGCTCGGGCCGAAGGACCACATGCCGTCGCGGCGCAAGCTGGAGACGTTCCTCGCCGGTGGGGGCGATCCCGAGCTGGTCGAGCACACGATGTTCTCGCTGGAGGGCGGGCACGCGGCGGCCGCGAGGCTGGTCAGGCGGGGCGTGAGCGGCGTGATCTGCGCCAGCGACCTGCTCGCGCTCGGCACCGTCCGGGCCGCCCGGCGCGCCGGGCTGGCCGTGCCGGCCGACGTGTCGGTCATCGGCTTCGACGACTCGGCGCTGATGAACTGCACCGACCCGCCCCTGACCACGGTCCGCCAGCCGATCGACGCGATGGGCCGGGCCGCCGTGGACCTGCTGGTCGCCCAGATCGACAAGGCCGTGGTCCCCGCCGACGAGCTGCTGTTCGAGCCGGAGCTGGTCGTACGCGCGTCCACCGCACGCAAGGCGTAGGCGCTGAACCCCGCAGCCTGCAGTAGGTCGCTGAACGCGACCTACTGTGATCCAGTCGTTATCTTGCAATACACAGTCGTAATATTGCGGAGATCGGTCGGCGAACCTATGGTGTGGGCACCTCGCATTAGAAGGGTCAGCCCATGCAGAAATCCACAGGACTGTTAGTCGTCACCGTTCTCGGCCTGTCCGCCACGGCCTGTGGTTCGGGCGAGCCCGCCAAGTCGACGGCGGGCGGAGCCGCCCCGGTGTCGATCACGGTGGCCTGCCAGCCGGCGAAGTCCGCGCCCAAGGAGCGGCAGGCTTGGGACGACGACGTGGCCACGTTCATGAAGGCGCACCCCGGCGTGACGGTGAAGAGCACGGACCAGCAGCCGTGTTACGACCCCAAGACGTTCGGGCCCAAGCTGGCGGGTGGCCAGATGGAGACCGTCTTCGTGGTGCCCGTGACGAACTACAACGACGTGATCGGCCAGGGCCAGGCGCTGGACATCACCCCGTACACCAGCGAGATCAAGAACTGGAACGACCTGCGCCCCGACGTCAGGCAGCTGGTCACCAAGGACGGCAAGGTGTACGGCGTGCCGAACGTGCACTACGGCGTGGGCCTGGTCTACAACCGCGCGCTGTTCACCAAGGCCGGGCTCGACCCGAACACCCCGCCCAAGACGTGGGCCGAGGTCCGCGAGGCGGCCAAGAAGATCGCCGGACTCGGCGCCGGATATGTCGGCTACGGCGAATACTCCGGCGGCAACACCGGCGGCTGGCACTTCACCCAGGCCATCTACGGCCGGGGCGGCAGCATGGTGACCGACGACGGCAAGAAGGCCGCGTTCAACTCGCCCGAGGGCAAGGCCGTGCTGCAGAACCTGCACGACATGCGCTGGGTCGACAACAGCATGGGCAACAAGCTCCTGGTCGGCTGGGAGTCGCTGATGATGGCGATGGGCAGCGGCAAGGTCGGCATGATGCTCGGCGCGCCCGACGTGGTCACCGACGTCGTCAACAAGTTCAAGGGCAGCGTCGCCGACTACGGCATCACCGGTTTCCCCGAGGCCAAGGCATCGCTGAGCGGCGGCGAGGCGTACATGATCAACCCGAAGGCCACCCCCGCCGAGGCCAAGGCCGGACTGGAGTGGGTCGACTTCCGCTTCAACACCGCGGGCAAGGGCCGGTTCGACTTCGCCCGCGGCAAGACGCTCGGCAACCCCGTCGGCGTACCCGACAACGACGTCTACGGCGACTCGGCCACCGGCAAGGCGATCAAGCAGGACCGCACGGCGAACGCCACGCTGCCGGTCGCGAACTACCAGCCGTACGTGGACGCCGCCGCCACCATTCCGCCGAAGGCCGAGCCGGTGCATGCCCAGGAGCTGTACGCCATTCTCGACGTGGCCATGTCGGGCGTGCTGAGCCGCCAGGACGCCAACATCGACAGCCTGCTCTCCGACGCCGAGACCAAGGCCAACTCGATGCTGGCGACCAAGGGCTGACCTGAATGCGTGTCCTCAGGCGCAATCTGACGGCCTACGGGTTCCTGTGCGCGGCGCTGGCGTGCTTCGCGGTGTTCGCGTGGTACCCGATGATCAGGGAGTTCGTCCTCAGCTTCCAGAAGACCACCCTGGTCAACCCGCCCACCTGGGTGGGACTGGACAACTTCCTGTCCGTCGTCCAGAACCCGGCGTTCGGCAAGGCGTGGCTGAACACCGTGGAGTTCACGGCACTCGCCCTGCTCTGCGGCTACGCCGTGCCGTTCGTCATGGCGCTGGTGCTCAACGAGTTGCGCCACGCCCGGGCCTACCTGCGGTTCGTGGTCTACCTGCCGGTCATGCTGCCGCCGATCGTCGCGGTGCTGCTGTTCAGGTGGTTCTTCGATCCCGGGCCCGGGCTGTTCAACCAGCTGCTCGACTTCTTCCACCTGCCGGCGCTGGCCTGGCTCGACTCCTCCTCGACCGCGCTGATCTCCCTGGTCATCGTCGCGACCTGGATGAACATGGGCAGCGCGACGCTGATCTACCTGGCCGCGCTGCAGAACATCCCGCCCGAGCTGTACGAGGCGGCCGAGCTCGACGGGGCCGGCATCTTCAAGCGGATCAGGCACGTCACCATCCCGCAGACCCGGCTGATCCTGCTGCTCATGCTGATGCTGCAGGTCGTGGCCACCATGCAGGTGTTCATCGAGCCGTACATGCTCACCGGCGGCGGCCCGGAGGACGCCACGATGACCGTCGCCTTCCAGATGTACCAGTTCGCGTTCACGCTCCAGGACTACGGCGCGGGCGGCGCGCTCGGCATGATGCTGATGATCGTGCTGCTCGCCTTCGCGGCCTTCCAGCTCCGGCTGACTCGGGAGGACAAAGCATGATCTCCGTCGGTGCCCGGGCGTCGGCTACCGGGACGCGGCGGGAGAAGAGAGCGCCCAAGCGCATCGAGGTGCAGTTCAGGACCATCGTCTCGCCGCACCAGCTCAACAGCCGATGGGGACGGCGCATCTACTGGACCGTCCTGATCGCGGTCGTCACCGGCTCCACCCTGGTCTTCGTCTTCCCGCTCTACTGGATGATCACCGGCGCCATGAAGACGGGCGAGGAGATCGCCCAGATGCCGCCGACCCTGTTCCCCGCCCACCCCACGTTCGACGCCTTCATCGAGGCGTGGGACCTGTTCGACATCGGCGTACTGCTGAAGAACACCGCGTTCTACGCGCTGGGCGCCTGGCTGTTCTCCATGGCCGTGGACGTCGCGGCGGCGTACGCGCTGTCGAAGCTCCGGCCGATGTTCGGGAACGTGGTGCTGGGCGCGATGCTGGCCACGTTGATGATCCCGCCGATGGTGGTGATCATCCCGCTGTACGTCACGATCGTCGACCTGCACCTGCTGAACAACGCCTGGGGCCTGTGGTTCCCCGCGGCGGCCAACGGCTTCAACATCTTCCTGCTCAAGCGCTTCTTCGACTCCATCCCACGGGAACTGGTCGAGGCGGCCCAGATCGACGGCGCCGGACCGCTGCGGGTCCTGTGGTCGGTGATCCTGCCGATCTCCAGGCCGATCCTCGGCGTGGTCTCCATCTTCACCATCGTCACCGCCTTCAAGGACTTCCTGCTCCCGCTGCTGGTCATGACCGACAGCGAGAACATGACGGTCAGCGTCGGCCTGTCGCAGACCGCCGGCGCGGTGAGCCAGAACCAGATCATGGGCGGCCTGGTCATCTCCAGTATCCCGATGATCATCGTTTTCTTCATCTTCCAACGGCACATCATGGCGGGCCTCACCGCCGGGAGCATTAAGGGATAGCGCATGTCGCAAACGTGGTGGCGGGGGGCCGCGATCTACCAGGTCTACCTGCGCAGCTTCGCCGACGGCAACGGTGACGGCATCGGCGACCTCGCCGGGCTGCGCTCACGCCTGCCGTACCTGAAGGATCTCGGCATCGACGCCATCTGGCTGAATCCGTGGTACCCGTCGCCGATGGCCGACGGCGGCTACGACGTGGCCGACTACCGGGGCATCGAGCCGGTGTTCGGCACGCTGGCCGAGGCGGAGACGTTCATCCATGAGGCGCACGAGCTCGACATCAAGGTCATCATCGACGTGGTGCCGAACCACAGCTCCACGGCGAGCGCCTGGTTCCAGGAGGCGCTGACCGACCGCGGCGCCAGGGACCGGTTCTGGTTCCGCGACGAGCCGAACGACTGGCAGTCGATCTTCGGCGGGCCCGCCTGGACACAGGTCGCCGACGGGCAGTGGTACCTGCACCTCTTCGCCCCAGAACAGCCGGACTTCAACTGGGACAATCCGGCGGTCCACCGCGAGTTCGAGGACGTGCTGCGCTTCTGGTTCGAGCGCGGCGTCGACGGCTTCCGGATCGACTCGGCGGCCCTGCTGTTCAAGTCGGACACCTCGTACGAGGACCTCGACGAGGTGCACGAGGTCTACCGGCGCTGGCGCGAGGTCGCCGACGAGTACGGCGACCGGGTGCTGATCGGCGAGGTGTGGCTGCCCGACCAGGAACGCTTCACCCGCTACCTGCGTCCCGACGAGCTGCACACCGCCTTCAACTTCGACTTCCTGGCCTGCCCGTGGGAGCCCGCCGAACTGCGCCGGGTCATCGACCTCACGCTGACCACGCACGCGCCGGTCGGCGCCCCGCCGACCTGGGTCCTGTCCAACCACGACGTCACCCGCCCGGTGACCAGGTACGGCCGGGCGGACACGACGTTCGCGCACGGCGGGCGCCTGCACGGCATGCCTTCCGACCCGGAGCTCGGCCACCGCCGGGCCAGGGCGGCGGCCCTGCTGGCCATGGCGCTGCCCGGCAGCGTGTACGTCTACCAGGGCGAGGAGCTCGGCCTGCCGGAGGTCGAGGATCTGCCCGACGAGCAGCGCCAGGACCCCATGTACCACCGCTCGGGCGGCACCAACCGGGGCCGGGACGGCTGCCGGGTGCCGCTCCCGTGGGCGGGCGACGAGCCGCCGTTCGGCTTCGGCTCTGGTGAGGCCCCCACCTGGCTGCCGCAGCCCGAGAGCTGGCGCAAGGTCACGGCCGAGGCCCAGTCGGCCGACCTCGGCTCGATGCTCAACCTCTACCGCACCGCGCTCGCCCACCGCCGCGACCTCCTCGGCGACGGCACGCTCACGTGGCTCACGATGGGACCGGACGTCCTGGCCTTCACCCGGGAGTCCGGCCTGACCTGCGTGTCCAACCTCGGCACGGCTCCCGTACCGCTGCCACCGGGCCGGGTGCTGCTGACCAGCGGACCCCTGGAGGACGGCGCCCTGCCGTCCGACACGACCGTCTGGCTAACATCGCTGGCGTGAAACGCCTGCCGTCCAAGCCACCCGCCCACCTCGACGCCGACGCCCTGGCCCTCTACGAGAAGATCATCGCGGGCCCGCGCGGCACCTCGATGCTCGACGACGAGGGCGGACTGATCGGCCCGTTCAACGCGATGCTGCTCAGCCCGCCGGTGGGCGACGCGCTGCAGGAGCTCGGCGCGGCGATCCGTTACCGCTCCATGCTGAGCGCCCGCGCCAGGGAGATCGCGATCCTGGTCGTGGCCGGCCACTGCGACAGCGCCTTCGAGCAGCGCGTACACGAGGAGATCGGGCGCGGGCTCGGCCTGACCGACGACGAACTCGCGGCACTGCGCACCGGCGCGCCGCTGGACCTGCCGGATCCGGAGGAGGCCGCGGTGCTCGGCGTCACCAGGGCGCTGGTGGCACGGGCCGACCTTGACGACGCGGAGTACGCGCGGCTGGGGGAGCGCGTGGTGTTCGAGCTGACCACGCTGGTCGGCTACTACACCACGCTGGCACTCCAACTGCGTGTCTTCCGCGTCTAGGCCGTTGAGCCGTCCGAGCCGTATGTTGAGATCAACGAAAGGGACAACATGCATCGAACGGCCACAACCTGCCTGACACTCGCTTTCGCCGCCATTACCGCCGTCCCCATCTTCGCCGCTCCAGCATCCGCCGCCGCTCCGGCCGCGACCGCGGCCGCGAAGCCGCCGAACGTCCGCGCGTGCTTCGACGGGAAGTGCAAGATCACGATCACCAAGGCGGTGAAATTCCGCATCTCCAGCCGGTACGGCTTCACCCGGCTGTCCATCGCGCGAGTCGGTTCCGGAATGGTGAAGGTGCAGGGTACGGGGCCCGGCGTCTCCTCGACCGTGGTGCTCGGCTCGGGCGGCCGGGGGACGATCAACAACCTGTCCGTGAGGGTGTCGGTCACCCAGAAGTCGGCGACCGTCCGCCTCGCCCCACGCTGACCCGACGGCTATTGCACCACGCTGGCACTCCAGCTGCGTGTCTTCCGCGTCTCGGCGTTCTTCGCGTCACTACCCTTGGTAGCTGATCAGTCACATCGGGTCGCTTGACCTCGCGAAGACCATCGAAAGGGACAACATGCATCGGATGGCCACAACCTGCCTGGCGCTCGCCGCCGCCACCGTCGTCGTCTCCGGCGCGCCCGTCGCCGCGGCTCCGGCTTCGGCCGCGACCGTGGCGGCGAAGACGGACGACGACGTCAGCGAGTGCTTTGACGGTAAATGCAAGATCACCATCACCAAGCCGGTGAGCTTCCCCGTCTCCAGCACCCTTGGCTTCACCACGCTGTCGATCGCGCGCATCGGCGCCACGGTAAAGGCCGAGGGGACGGGGCCCGGCGTCTCTTCGTCCACGCAGCTGAGCGCGGGCGGCAACGGCTCGGTCGGCGCGCTGTCCGTACGAGTGCTGTCGATCACCCGGAACTCGGCGACCGTCCGCCTCGCCCCCTCCTCGTCCCGCTGACCACCCGCGCCCGGCCATCGTCAGGCACGTGTGCTGGGCGCGTAGGGCGCGAGCCCCTTCGCGGCTGGCTCGCCCAGCATGCGCGTTCAGCCAGGCGCTCAAGTATGCCGCCGGATGGCTGCGGCACATGCTCGCCGCTCTAAGAGGTGCTAACAGAATGAAGTTGGCCGCATCCTCACGGCGATGATGGTCGTTGTAGTGACCTGCTGGCGTCGGCTGCGGGACTGGCATCAGGCCGGAGTGTGGGACCGATTACACCAACTCCTCCTGGTCGAACTGCATGCGGCCGGCCAGTTGGACTGGTCCAAGGCGGTGATCGACAGCTTGCACGTCAGGGCGCTCAAAGGCGGCCCAAAACCGGACCGAGCCCGGTCGACCGCGCTAAACCGGGCTCGAAACACCATGTCATCGCCGACGGCGGCGGGCTCCCGCTCGCGCCCCAACCTGCTGTACGCCGACCGCGGGTGCGACCATGACAAGTGCCGTCGCCTGGTCTGGCGGATCGGCATCAAGCCCGTCATCGGCCGCCGCAACACTCCACACGGCTCTGGGCTGGGCGTGCATCGATGAGTCATCGAACTCACCCTGGCGCTGCTGCACTGGTTCCGCAGGCTGCGGATCCGCCGGGAGGTCCGTGACGGCATCCACGAAGCCTTCATGACCTTGGCAGTCGTGATCATCTGCTGACGCCGCCTCACCCGCTGATCATTCTGTTACCCGACTTGGTTCACGATCAAGGATTTTCCACTGGCGCGTCACTGTGACCTGCAGGTTCGTGGCTTGTGGCGGATAAATATACGCACTAACACGGGGCCATAAGGCGGCCCGATGTCGCATATGACAACCCTTGGTTGTCATGACAACCCTTGGTTGTCATTATGGACTCGTGATCAAGCACATCGAATCGGCGGCTCACGCTGCACTCCTCGCCGAGCTAAAGCAGGTCCGCGCAGCAGCGATCGAGCACGCCCACGCGGCGCGGGAGCTGTCCCGGCAGCGCCGCCGGCTGATCGACGCATTGCTAGCCGAGGGCTTCTCGCAAGCCGATCTAGCCAGAGAACTGGGGGTGACTCGCCAGGCGATCCAGAAGATGGCCGCGGCCGGTCAGGACGGGCCGCACCGATGATTCGACAGCGCGGGGTGGTCTACGACGTCGGACGTTCGATGGGCTCGCTGTCCATCAACTGGCGGCCCGACTACACACAGGCTCTGATGCGCCGGGAACTGGACATCATCCGGACCGACCTGCACGCCAACGCCGTGCGACTGGGCGGCCGTGCCCCCCGCCGCCTGCTGGCGGCCGCCGACTACGCGACATCCATCGGCCTCAACGTGTGGCTTGGCCCCGAGTTGTGGAACGCCACGCCGCAGCACACGCTGCGCTACATCACCGAGGTCGCCGCCGCGGCTGAGCCGCTGTTCCGACGCCGGCCGGACCGTCTGACCTTCAGCATCGGCAACGAGCTCACCCTGCTTATGCGCGGCATCGTGCCAGGCCGCAGCCATGCGCAGCGCAGTCGTTCACCACGCCTCCGCGAAGTTGTGCTGTCCCGGCAGGACACGCTACGCGCATTCCTGGCGGAGGCGGAAGCCTCGGTACGTCGCGTCTACAGCGGCCCGGTCAGCTACAGCGCTCTGCCGTTCGAGCGAGTCGACTGGGACCATTTCGACGTTGTCGGCGTCAATTATTACCGCCAGCAAGCCTCCACCACCGACCAGTACCTGGCCAAGATCAGCCGGCTCCATGCCACAGGGAAGCCTGTCGCCATCACTGAACTCGGGTTCGCGGCCTGCCGGAACGCCGACGACCCCGAATTCCTCAGCACCTTCAACGCGGCACCATTGTCCCTGCTGGGAATGCATGTACCAGTCCTGAGGCAGCTCATCCGGCCGCGGGTGCGAACGGTACACCACCGAGATGAACAGGCTCAGGCCAGGCTCCTCATCGACCAGCTCCAGCTGCTCGACCATGTCGGCGTCGACCGGGCGTTCGTCATGAGCTTCAGCTTCCCGCTCGCGCCCTACAGTGAGGACCCGTGCCACGACCTCGACGCCACGGCACTCAGTATCGTCCGCGCCCTCCGTCGGGGCCAGCACGGCACGACGTATCCCGACGTTGGCTGGGAACCCAAAGAGTCTTTCCATGCCGTTGCGCGCTATTACCGCCAGCAAGAGGCCGGATGACGTTCTCCGCGCCGGCCCAGGTGACCGCCTCAGCTGTCCGAGCCGCTGAGTTCGCACAGATCGAGTGTCAGGCCGGAACCACATCATTACCGCCGCCGACCTTCTCTCAGGCGACCTGCACCAAGCACTCGACTGTGTGCACAGCGATCCCGCTGCGCACTAATTGAGCCAACTCAGGGCCTGCGCATCCACTGGGAGATCCGAGACGACATCCACGAGGCCTTCATGACCCTCGCCGCCGCGACCACTGCTCGCGCCGCCTCACCCGCTGATCATTCTGTTAGGAGTTCTAAGCACCCAGCGCGGCCAAGGTTTCCCGGAGCCAGCCATCGGGGCGGCCGAGCTGGTGACCGCCGGGGTACGGCTGATCGCCGTCCCGGACGCCGGCCACAACATCATGATCGACAACGTCGAGGTGTTCACCCGGGAGGTGAGCGGCCTTCTCGCGAGATCGTGAGCAGGTTGACCGGCCCGCCGGCCCGCCGCAGTGCCGCGCCTCGAGTCACACCCGCCTTCATCTACTCATACCTACGGCAGGCACGGCCGCCACCGCCTGGAACGGTCCCGGTAGGCACCAAATTTCGGGCAGGTCTGGGGAGTTCTCCCGAGCGGATCGGGATCCTTCCATGAGGCTCGGCACCGGAGACCGCAGGGGCGTCGGGGGACGTTCACACGCCGCGGTCCTCAGGTCATTTCCGGAATGCCCGGAAGGGGATTGCACGTGCCTCAACCATGCTCACGCCAGACCGCGGGGGCCATCGCCCTGACGCTGGCCGCCTCCGGCAGCGCGGTGGTGATCCAGCCGCTGGCCCCGGCCCCGGCCATAGCCGCGAGGGTGAACGCCACCTGCGCCAACACGGCCACCGATGCAAGGAGCATCCAGGCCGCCATCGACGCCTCCAGGGAGGGCGACGAGGTCGTGTTCAAGGGCCCGTGCCTGATCAACAGGACCATCACCCTGCGTGGCCGCCGGACGTACCGGGGCGACGCCAAGGCCGGAACGGTGATCAAGCAGGCCGACGGCGCGAACCTGCCCGCCATGCTGGCCTCGGAGTCCTGGGTCACCGACCAGGCGTACAGCTCCGACCCCGTACGCATCGAGCGCCTGACACTGGACGGCAACCGCGAGCACAACACCGGCACCGTGGGCCTGATGCTGCGCTCGTGGGACAGCCGGATCTATGACGTGGACATCCTCGGCACGCCCAGCGACGGCATCCGCGTCAGCAACCCGTCCAAGAACGGCACCCGGCTCCGCAACACCATGGTCAACAGCGTGATCAGCGACGTCTACATCGAGCGGGCGGGCGGCTCCGGCCTCAAGGTGGTCGACCCCGGCAATGCGGTGACCGACTGGACGTTCCAGCGCTCGTGGATCGGTTTCAGCGGCGAGAGCGGCGTCGACGCGGAGAACTCGGCCGGATGGACGTTCAGCGACCTGCACCTGTACGCGACGCCGAAGCACGCCATCGACGCCCACCGCTGCTTCGGCACCTCCATCCGCAACAACTACATCGAGGACTTCGGCACCAAGGCCGCCGCGAGGCAGACTTATTACGGCATCCGCTGCGACCTCCAGGGCGAAGCCGGCACCACGATCTCCAACAACCGGATCCACAAGTTCGGCAACATGACCCAGTCGAGGACAACACAACAGGACGCCCGCTTCGTCTTCCTCGCCCTCGACGATGTGAACTACGGCAAAGGACACGCCGCCGTGACAGGCAACACCATCCTCGGCCATGGCACCAGGCAGGAGACCGGCCTGCTGTTCAGGAGGGGCGAGGGCAACGGGATGTCCATCGCGTCGACCGGCAACCTGGTCGACAACGTCGGCATCCCACGCTCGATCGGCCCCGGCGTACGGCTCACCAGTGGGTACTGACCGTCCCGGCCATGTAGCTGGCGGCAGACGCTCGACCCGCGCCGCCTCGGCGTCGTGTCGTTCGAGTACGTGGCGCCGCGCACCTAGGGAAGGGCAAGTCCTTCCCAGAGGAGGCGCGCGTTCTCCCTGACGTGCTCGACCCGCATGACCATAGGATCTTGATCGTTCGGCTCGGAGAACGGCTGGCAAGGCGGAGAAACGAGGCGGAATGAGGCCACAAGCCGAGGCGATACGTGACATCGAGCGGCAGCGCCTGCGTTCACTGGTCACGGGAGACATGGAAGTCGCGGACGTTCTGCACGCGGATGACTATCAGCTGATCACTCCGCGCGGCATTGCGCTGTCTAAGGCGGAGTACCTGGGCGAAATCGCTTCGGGGCAACTTCGCTACCAGGTGTTCGAGGCCGTCTCGGACATCGTCGTACGCAGCAGCGACGAGATGGCCATCCTGCGGTACCGCGCGCGGATCGACGTTTCCGCGGATCACGGAGATCTGCTGTCCCTTACCTGCTGGCATACCGATTGCTATGAGCTGCGCGAGGGACGCTGGCAGGCCGTGTGGTCTCAGGCGACCACAGTGGACTGATCTCTTCAGGGCATCCTCCCTGAGCCCAGTGGTGAAGCGGCACGCCCGCTGAGCTGACCTTGGTGACAGAAACGGCTTGCAGGTATCGCGAGTGGCCACCCGGCGTCAATCCAAGGTTGACGATAGCCAATCGTCAACCTATGGTTGACGAATGACGTGCGCAAGTAGTTCGCGTTCCAGAAGAATGCTGTGCCAAGGCCCCTCATGAAAGACGGGCGCCCGGCCTTTTCCGCAGCCTTCCGCTTCACCCTTGTCGCCCTGATCCTGATCGCCATGGTGATCGGAGCGCTGTGACGAAGCGAACGCGGCCGTCCCCGCCTGGAGGAGGTCAGGCGGCCAGCGCGCGTATGGTCACGAGGGCGACCACCAGTGCCAGGACCAGGACGTCGACGGAGATCATCGTAACCGGGTCGGCGACCCGCACTCTGCTGACGATCGCGCCGATCATCAGCACGATCAGGCCGATGGACGCGGCCAGGCCGAGCACCGGCAGTGAGAGTCCGACGAGGAGGCCGACGCCGCCCGCCGCCTCACAGAAACCGATCGCGCGCCACAACTCTGGCTTGACGCCCAGATGATCGCGAATGGCCAGCGACTGTGGAACGCTCCCCAACTTCATCCCGCCCGTCACGATGAACAGGAGGCCGAGCAGTATCGACAAGACGATGGTCGCGATGAGCATCGAAGTTCTCCAGGAATCGGCGGGTGTGTCCTGACCGCTGTCGATCATCGACCTCAACGCGGACAACTTTGGCGAAAGTTCCAGGCATTTCGAAATGGACCGATCGCCGATCATGTCTGGATAGCGTCCTTCTCGCTTGATCATCCACTTTCATGGGGGAACAGAATGAGAAGAACGCCGATGTACATCGGTGCGCTGGCGCTGGCGAGCACGATGGCCGTGGCCTCGGTCTCGCCAGCGGCCTGGGCGGAGGCGAAGCGCTCCTCGGCGGCGGTGAGCGCCGACCGTACCGTATGGCTGAACCCCGGTCAGACGTTGAAGGCCGGCGACTCCGTACGCTCGTCCAACGGCGCCTATGGCCTGCACCAGCAGGAAGACGGCAACCTGGTGCTGTACCGGGGGAGCACGCCGCTGTGGAGCAGCCAGACCGGCGACAGCCCCGGCGCGTTCGCCGCCATGCAGACGGACGGCAACTTGGTGGTCTACCGGGGGAGGACGCCCCTGTGGGCGTCCAACACCGGAGACAGCCCAGGTGCCCGTCTCGCGGTGCAGGACGACGGCAACCTGGTGATCTACGACGGCAAGACGCCGGTGTGGAACCGCCATGCCACGATCAGCGTGCTCGCCCCGGGCTACGCGCTCAAGCCGAACCAGTACGTCCGCTCCCGCAACGGCGACTACCAGCTCGTCCAGCAGGAGGACGGCAATCTGGTGCTCTACCGCGCCCGCCGGGCCCTGTGGAGTTCCAAGACCGGAGGCAACCCCGGGGCCGTCACCCAGATGCAGAAAGACGGCAACCTCGTCGTCTACCTGGGCAAGACGCCGCTGTGGAACTCCGAGACCGGCAAGAACCCCGGGGCGAGACTCGAAATGCAGGACGACGGTAATGTCGTCATCTACGACGGCAGGACGCCGCTCTGGTCCACGAAGACGGGCCGGTAGCCCGGATCACCGCCGGAAGGCGTCGGCATTGTCAGCGACCCACTGGGCGAAGGTGCGCGGGGGGCGGCCGAGGATCCGCTCCACCTCGCCCGTGATCGGTACGGGCTTCCCGATGCTGTCCGCGAAATAGCTCAGCAAGGAGTCGACCTGCTCCTTGCGCACCCCGTGCGCCATCATCGCCTGCGCGGCCATGTCCGGGCTGATCTCCTCATACCGCAGCGGCCGGCTCACCACCGAGCCGATGATCTCCACCTGCTCGGCGAAGGACAGCCCCTCCGGCCCGGTCAGCGTGGGCGCCTGCCCCAGCAGGTCGTCCCCGAGCAGCGCCCGTACGGCGACTGCGGCGATGTCCGCCTCGTGGATCGGCGAGGTACGAGCCTGGGCGTACGGTCCGCGGACCACGTCTCCGGCCTGGAGCTGGGGCGTCCAGCGCAAGGAGTTCGCGGCGAAGGCGCCGGGGCGCAGATGCGTCCATTCCGGGACGGCGGCCTCCACCGCCATCTCCAGTTCGCGGTGGATCGCGGCGTTGCTGCCTTCTTCGGGGTCCTCCTCCTCGGCGACGACCAGGGCCGAGACGGTGACGACCCGCCGTACCCCCGCCGTCCTGGCCGCCTCCAGCAGGGCGGCGGAGCCGCCCGAGATGTTCAGGACGAGGGCGGTCACGCCGTCGAAGTCGGGCTTGGCGCTGTCGCAGGCCTCGACTCCCTCAGGGAAGCGGGCCGTCTCGGGGGTACGGGTCAGCGCGCGTACCTTCACACCCTTGGCGGCCAGCTCGGCGACGAGCGGACGGCCGATGTTGCCGGTGGCTCCGGATATCAGAATCATGCGGTTCCTCTTTCCAGGTGGGAGAGTTTGTCGGGGTTGGTCACGGCGTAGATGCCGCATACCTGAGTCCCGTCGGGGACGAGGTCGAGAACGATGACCGCGAACGTGGTGTCACCGGACAGCAGCAGCGCCGACGGATCGCCGTTGACCGTCCGGAAGCGGATGTTGAGATCATCGACGGGATGCCGGGTCGCGTTGCCGACGATCAGCCGGGCGATCTTGTCCCGCCCGTGGAGCGGCCGCAGCCCGGCCGCCCGTGCCTTGCCCCCGCCGTCGGCCCACATGACCACGTCCGGCGCCAGGACCCGCATGAGCGCGTCGAGGTCACCGCCGGCCACGGCCGCGACGAACCGCTCCGTCACCTCCTGCCGGACTCGCGGGTCGGCCTGGTAGCGCGGGCGGCGGGCGTGCACGTGCTCGCGGGCGCGGTGCGCGAGCTGGCGGATCGCCGCCGGGCTGCGGTTCAGGATGCCGGCGATCTCGGTGTGGGCGTACCCGAAGACCTCGTTCAGGACGAACACCGCCCGTTCCAGCGGGGTGAGCGTCTCCAGCACCACGAGCAGCGCCATAGACACCGACTCGGCCCGCACCGCCGGATCCACGACATCGGGCTCCTGGGTGATGAGCGGCTCGGGCAACCAAGGACCGACGTAGTCCTCCCGGCGCCGGCTGATGCTCTCCTGCCGGGCCAGCGCCCGGTTGACGGCGATCCGCACGAGGTACGCGCGTGGATTGACGATCTCCTCGCCCGCCTCGCTCCTGGGCGCCCAGGCCAGCCAGGTCTCCTGCAGCACGTCCTCGGTGTCGGCGACGCTGCCCAGCATGTTGTAGACGATCGAGAACAGCAGCTCGCGATAGCCGGTGAAGACGCTGGTCGCCTGCTCGCTCACCATGTGCTCCTCCCACATTCCAGGGTCACCAACTGAGAGCGGCAGCGCACCCAGGAGTGTGACCGGATCCCGGAAAATGTGACCCGCATCTCACTGGACCATGTAGAGAACAGGCGGGCGGCTCCGACTTCCCCATGAACAGGCACCCAACATAGGAGGTAGCGAGATGAGCAAGGTCACCTGTGACATCGCGATGTCCGTCGACGGCTTCGTAGCGGGACCGAACCAGAGCCTGGAGAACCCGATCGGCGAGGGCGCGGAGCAGCGCCTGCACAGCTGGATGTTCGACGAGCCCGAGGCGCACGCGGCCGTGATCGAGGGCATCACGGCGGCGGGGGCCTTCATCATGGGCCGCAACATGTTCGGCCCCGGCCGGGACGCCTGGGACATGGACTGGAACGGCTGGTGGGGCGACGAGCCGCCGTACCACGCGCCGGTCTTCGTCCTCACCCACCACCCGCGCGAGCCGTTGCCGATGAAGGGCGGCACGGTGTTCAACTTCGTCACTGAGGGGATCGAGGCGGCCCTGGCCCAGGCCCGCGAGGCCGCCGGCGACCGCGACGTCGCCATCGCGGGCGGCGCGCTGACGGTGAATCAGTACCTCGCGGCGGGTCTGATCGACGAGTTGCGCCTGCACGTCGCGCCGGTGATCCTCGGAAGGGGCGAGCGGCTGTTCGACGGCGTCGGGGACACCAACCTTGAACCGGTTGGCGAGGTGTCGGGCACCAGTCTGGTCACGCACCTGAAGTACCGCGTGGTCCGGTAGCGGCGAGGCTTGCATCCGGTACTTAGGTCCAGGTTTACCGTCGAGGTATGACGCACCAGGACATAGCCCTTGGCCAGGAGTGGGTTCCTTCGGCGTGCACACTGCCCACCGCTGAGCAGCCGCTGCGGGTGGCCGAGTTCGACGCGTTGTTCGCCGAGGTCGTGCGGGCAGTCCACCGGCCGGACCCTACCCGGCTGCGGCTGGATCTGATCTTCGCTGCGGAGAACGCGGCCCGGGCCGCTGAGCTGGCGGCCCGGGAGAACGGCTGCTGCGCCTTCTTCACCTTCACGCTCACCATCGCCGACGGCGCTATGTGCCTGGAGGTTCGGGTGCCCGAGCAGCGGGTCGACGTGCTGGACGCACTCCAGCGGCAGGCCGACGCGGTTGTCTCGTCGGCGTGAACCCGCAGGTGGCTGGACGACCGATCATGAGAGGCTTTTTCGACGGCGGCAGCACGGGCCGGGGCGTGGTGGCTGACGGGGGGCACGTATGTCGCATGAGATTCAGGAGCCGTTCCTGCTCACCGGGCCGGTCGCAGGGCGTGCCGGGGTCAACCACCAGACCCTGCGCACCGGGGAGGGAGGTGCGCAAGGCGGTCACCGTCGAAATGGTGGCGGCGGGGGTTGAGCAGCAAGCGAGCGGCCAGTTGCGGGCCCGGCTGGTCGCGAGGGTCCGGGACGAGACGACGAAGCGACGCCTCCACCGAGACCACCCAGCTCTACACCCTCCTCGCCGACGAAGTCGCCGACGCCGAGATCCGCGCCGCGCGGCACGCTGACTGGGTCGAAGACAACAACCACCCACATCGGAAAGACCAGTCACGATTGGCAACGCCCGCCGAGCTCACCAACGTGACTGGCCGCTTGGTTGCTGCTCAAGCCCCGAGGGTGGAAATGGCCTTCTCGATACGCCGCCGACGTGTCTCGGGCTTCTTCGCGCTCTCGATCGCACGCACGTGCTCGCGCTTGTGGCTGTACGCAAGATTGTCGTACGCGGCGCGGGCGACGGGGTCCTCGTCCAGGGCGCGGGCGAAGTCCTCTGGCTCGACGACGACGCGCGGCTCGGTGTCGAGCTCCAGGTCGACCTCGACCTCGTCGCCGATCGCAACACCCGCGGCCCGCCGGTTGGCATTGCTGAGGCCGAGCAAGTGGCGGCCGCGCAGGAGGGCGACCCGGCTCTTCCAGGAATGCCCGTTGACTGTGATCGTCACCGGCGGCCGCGTGCCCCCGCCGAGCGCTGCTACCACCTCGGACGGAACTTCTAGACCCCGCATGGGCTCAGGTGGCTCAACGTAGGCCCGAAACTTCATGATCTTCTCCTGTTCGTCCTGCCGGTTCACCGCGGATCCCGCCCGGGCGGCTCCGACCGCCGCTCCCGCTGCTCGCACCCGGGGTCACAGCCGTCCGGGACGGCAGCGGCACGCGCCCCGCCGTCCCGGACGGCTGTGAGGCAAAGATCGCGGCTACTCCGCGTAGGGCTGGTCGGTTCCTTGGGCGCTGTAGCCCAGACTCCAGATGTAACCGTCCGGGTCGGCGAAGGTGCCGCCGTACCCGCCCCACGGCAGAGCGCCTGCGGGCTTGAGGACCGTGGCGCCGGCCTTCTCGGCCTCCGCCATGATCTCGTCGACTCGCGCCTCACTACGGACGACGTAGGTCAGAACCAGCCCGCTGAAGCCGCTGCCTTCCTGATCCGTGCCCACCTGGTTGGCCAGGCCTTCGCGGCCGTAGAAGCCGACGGGCGAGGCGCCGTCCGATTCGAAGAACACCGAGATGCCGTAGTCGCTCTGGATCTTCCAGCCGAGCCCCTCGGTGTAGAACTGCTTGGCCCGGTCCATGTCCCGGACGCCAAGAAGGATCGAGCTGACGTGTGCCTTCATGTCTTACTCCTTGGTTATGTGGTGCATCGGTGGTCCAGGCAGGGCCCGGGACGCCACCCCGGCGCGTTTGTTCGCCGGTGAAACTGGTCGCGAGCGCGATGCTCACTGGTCCTGCAGGAGGCCGAGGTCGTTGCCGTCGGCATCGGCAATGGTGGCCACCAGGCGGCCGCCGCCGACGTCGGTGACGTCCTGCCGCAGAACGGCCCCGGTGGCGAGGAGGCGCCGCAGGGTCTGCCGGATGTTCTCGACCTGCCAGTAGCAGACCGGTCCCGCCATACCCTGCCGATGCCCGCGGGGGTTCAAGCCGATCTCCTGATCGCCGGTCCGGTAACCGACGTAGTAGACCTCGTCCACGTAGGGCTCGACCCCGATGAGCGGGGTGAACACCTCCTTGGCCTTGGTGAGGTCACTGACCGGATAGATGATCATCTTCGCGGTCGGCACGATGTCTCCGCTCTCCTTGTCGCCGTAGTGAACACTTGTCGCCGGTGTGAACAACGGTATGGATCGCGGCGCGCCGGCGATGAGGCCAGAACGCGCCACGAACGGATCCGAATCCGCCAATGCCTGCCCTAGGGTGCAAGGCGTGACAAAAGGGTCCATGCCTCCCCATGTGGTGCGCCTTGTCCTCGAAGCGGCGAGAACCGCGGGTGTCTCCGAGGAGGAGCTCAAGCGTCTCCCCGGAGTAGGTGTCCTCGACCAGGAGGGCATCCGCGTGCCGACGAAGATGCTGACGCGCGTCTGGGAGATCTCCTCCGCCGCATTCGCCGAGGCAGGGGGTGCTCCCCGGGTTGCCCGGCTGTGGACTCCCGGCCGGTTCCACGTCTGGGACTACGTCATCAAGTCCTCGGCCGACCTGACCGAGGCATTCGAACTCGCGGCACAGCACATTCCCGCCATCACCGACCCCCACAGCGCGTTCATCGTCCAGCAAGACCCGGCGGGCCGCCTGACCGTTGCCACCCGGCCGGTCTCCACCTTCGGCCGCGTCGGCGAACTGATCGGCGAGTTCGTCCTGGGCCTGCTGATCCAGCAGGCCGGCACCGCGCTGGGCCGCCCAGTCACGCCCGTCGCCATCACCGTCGCCGGTGAGCCACCGCGATCGCGCAGCGATCTCCTCGACATGTACGGTACGACGGACGTCCAGTTCAACGCGCCGGTCTCATCGGTCGCCTTCTCCGCCCCCGACGCGACCGCGCCGCTGCCCGGCGCCGACCCCGCCCTGGCGGCCATCGTGCGTGACCATGCTGTCCATACGGTCGCCAACGCCAGGCTGATCCTGGGCTGGCTGGACAAGGTGCACGCCGAGATCGCCGCGAGCTTCGCCGACGGACCGCCGGCGCTCGACAGGGTCGCCAAGCGGATGGCCATGAGCTCCCGCACCTTTCAGCGCAGGCTGCACGAGGAGGGCACCAGCTGGCGCGAGGAGGTGGAGAAGGTCCGCGAGGCCGAGGCCACCCGCCTTCTCCGCGACACCGGACTCACCATCGACACGATCGCCGCCCGCGTCGGCTACATCGACGTGCGAGCGCTGCGCCGCGCCTTCCACCGCTGGTACGGCCGCACCCCCGCCGACTTCCGCCGCGAACGGAACTGACCCTTCGATGTGTTCACCTTCGTCACCGCCGGGACCGAGGCGGCTCCGGCCCACGCTCGCACTATTCCCGGGCCGCACCCTCTGGCCAGATCACGACCACCTTCACCCCGCGCGTCCTGGCCTCGGCGACCGCCTCAGCCGTCCCGCCTGCCCCGGTCCCCGGCCGGCCATCCCAGACGGCGACTATCTCGTCCACAGATCCGAGCATGGCTTCATTGGCCGCCTCGTACGCACCCCTGTTCGCGTGATCGAAATCCATGACGCGGACCAGCTTCGCGACGTCCATCAGCCGGTCGAACTGCTCGGCGTGGTCCGCCTTCACCTTGGCCTGTCGGTAATCGCGCGACGGGAGGACCACTTCGAGTGTCCCGCCAGCTGCCAAGACGGCGTCGGCGAACAGCGAGTCGGCGCCGCGAGCGATGCAGGACACGCCCGTCAGGTCGTCGCCCACCTGCGCGAGGTGCTCGCGAATCGCTGCGAACACGAGGGAACTCGTGCTTTCAGTCAGGTTCATGTGGCCGGTCACGCCGATCCGCATAGCCATACCCTTCACGTCAGGTGATCCCTAGCGGCCAGTGTGTCGCGGATCTGCTGGCTCAGGCCCGCCGCCGCAGGATCATCGCGAGTCTTGACCTCAAGGTAGAACTCGCGGAGTTGCACGCGCACTCGATCTGACTGGACCTGTCCGGCTGTATCCGTCGCGGCGCTGCCTACGGAGACGGCCTCATCGAGGTCCCCGTTGATCAGGTGCGCGAAAGCCAGCCCTACCTGATCGAGGGCGAGGCTGCGCATGCTCGAACGCTGGCGCAGTCAGCCCCCGGCAACACAGCCCGAAGCCCCAAAGCGCGAAGCGCCCCATAGGGGAGGTCATTGCCTTCAGGCGGATTCGCGGACGACCAGCTCAGTGGGCAGGATGATGGGCTCGGCGGAGCCGCCCGTGAACAGGCCCAGCAGCAATCGCACCATGGCCGCCGCCTGTTCGGGCACCGGGTGGCGCACCGTGGTCAGTGGGGGCTCGGTGTACTTGGCGGCCTCTATGTCGTCGAAGCCCACCACCGCCACGTCGTCCGGCACCCGTCGGCCGGCCAGGCGGAGTGACTGCAGGGCGCCCACCGCCATCAGGTCGTTCGCCACGAAGACGGCGTCCAGACCCGGGTCGTCGCCCAGCAACTGGCGCATGGCCACCGCGCCGGACTGCCGGGTGAAGTCGCCCACCGCGACGATGGAGCGGCGGTCGGAGTCGCGCAGGATGTTGCGGTAGCCCGTGAGGCGGTCCTGGCCGCCGATCATGTCCTGGGGGCCGGCGATCGTGGCGATTCGGCGTCTGCCCGCCTCGACCAGGTGGCGGACCGCCGCCTCGGCGCCGCCGACGTTGTCGTTGTCGACGTACGGGATGTTGACGGGTACAGCGGGTCTGCCGTACGAGACGACCGGGACGCGCAGGCGGGACAGCGCGGTGGGGAGGGGGTCGGCGCCGTGCATGGAGATGAGCATGACGCCGTCCACGTGGCCGCCCGCGATGTAGCGCTCCACCCGCGCATGGCTCTTGGGGGAGGAGGCGAGCATGAGGACTACCTGCTTGTCGGCCGCCTCCAGTTCGACGCTGGCCGAGCGGATGGCCGTGGCGAACAGCGGGTCCTCCGAGAACACCCTGGTCGGCGGTTCGGAGACGACCAGGGCGACGGAGTCGGTGCGCTGGGTGACCAGGCTGCGCGCCGCCGGGTTGGGTAGGTAGCCGAGCTCGTCGATGGCGCGCAGGACGGCGTCGCGGATGTGCGGCGCCACCGTCGTCTGCCCGTTGACGACCCGGGACGCGGTGGCGCGCGAGACCCCCGCGCGGGCGGCGACCGCCTCCAGCGTCGGCCGCCTCACGGCCGCACCACCGTCTCAGGGCGGACGCCGACCGACTCCAAGGTCGGCCGCACCGTCTCAGCGAGGAAGTTCGCCATGTGGGAGAGCACGGAAGGAATCTACAGCCCGTTCCTGGCGATCATGTCCCGATACCACAGCGCACTGTCCTTCGGCACCCGAGCCGGCGCGTTCAGGACGGGTCGTGGCGCAGGCGCTCGACCATCTCGGCCGCCCTCGCCCGCCAGATCGGCTCCTCGACCTGGTCAAGACAGAGCCGGAAGTAGTGCAGCGCCTCGTCGGGCCGGTCCTGCTTCAGGCTGACCTCGCCCCGCGCGTAGAACGTCATCCCCTGCCCATGGCCGTCGCCCGCCTGGGCGAACATGGCGGCGCACCGGTCGAGCGTGGTGGCGGCGAGCTCGTACCGGCCCAGCTCGGAGTACGCCTGGCCGAGCCTGCGCAGCGCCATCCGCTCGCCGGTGCCCCAGCCCAGCTCACGGCTGGCCTCGATGCTCGCCTCGTAGTGCCCGATCGCGGTCTCGACCTCGCCCAGCTCGAAGTGCGCGATGCCGAGCACGCGGCGGAACCTGATCGCGAAGTCGGCGAAGCGCGGGTCGGCCGCCAGCTCCAGGCCGCGGCGGCAGGTCGCTATCGCCAGGTCGTACTCGGCCCGGTCGAGGTGGATCCCGGAGGTCGTGACCAGCGCGCTGATCAGCCCGTTGGTGTCCCCGTACGCCTCGAAGAGCGGCAAGGAGCGGGTGACGAGCGTGAGAGCGCTTTCGTGCCGGCCGGAGATCAGCTCGCAGATGGCCAGCGTGGCCAGCGCGTACGCGACCGCGTGTCGGTCGCCCACGCCCTCGAAGTAGTCGATCAGCAGCCGCAGCTCGGGCTCGGCCAGCGCGGTCCGGCGGCGGTCGGTGAGGATGTCGGCTCTGACCAGACGGATCAGCATGGTCGTATGGGTGTCGCCGGACCGTTCGGCGACGTTCTCCAGCAGGCCGATCGCCTCGGCGAAGAAGCCGTGCGCCACGAGGAACGGCGCCAGCCGCTGGGCGAGCTCGGCGGCGGTGACGGGCTCGGCCAGCGCGACGGCGTCGGCCAGCGTCTTGCGCTCGGCGTGCAGCCACGCCCGCTGCCAGCCGCCGTCCACCCGCGCGGACTCCACGGGTGGCGGCACGCTGTCCATGGGCGGCCTCATGGGCGGTGGGTACTCCAGCGCCGCCGCGCGTACTCGGGCCAGGCACTCCTCGACGAATCCCAGGAGCGCGGCGGCCCGTCCGGCCGGGCTCTCCTCCGCCTCCGCGCGCTCGCGGGCGAAGGCGCGCAGCAGGTCGTGCATGCGGTAACGGGGCTGTCCGCTCTCGTCCACCTCGTTCGCCGTGACCAGCCCGGCCAGCGCCAGCGTCTCGACCGCGGACTCCGCCTCGCGCCGCGGTACGCCCATCAGCGCCGCCACGCTCCAGTCCGCGGCGCTCTCCAGCCCGGCCAGCCCCAGCAGGCGGAACGCGCGGCGCGCGGGCGCGGACAGCACCTCGTAACTCGCCACGAAGTGGGCCCGCACGTTCTGGCCGCCGAGCGCCAACTCGTCGAGCGGCGCTCCGGTGACGGCCAGTCGCGCGGCGAGGTCCTTGAGCGACCAGGCAGGCCTGGCGGCCAGCCGGGCGCCGGCGATCCTGACGGCCAGCGGCAGCCGCCCGCAGGCGTGCAGGATGGCCCGCGCCGCGTCGGGTTCGTCCCGTACGCGGGAGCCGCCCGCCACGCTCTCCAGCAGTTCCCGGGCCTCGCGCTCCGGTGGCACGCCCAGCGAGACCGCGACCGCGCCGGGCAGCGCGATGAGCGGACCCCTGCTCGTCACCAGTACGGCGCAGCGCGGCGTGCCCGGGAGCAACGGCGCCACCTGGAGCCCGTCGGCGGCGTCGTCGAGCACCACGAGCACGGCCTTGTCGGCGAGCAGCGACCGGTAGAGCGCGGCCCGCTCGGCCACCGTGTCGGGGATCGAGTCGCCCTCGACGCGCAGGGCCCGCAGCAACTCCGCCAGCAGCGCGCCGGGCTCCTGCGGCGCCGGCGAGGCGCCGGAGAGCCGCAGGTAGAGCTGACCGTCGGGGAAGTCCTCGCGCAGCAGGTGCGCGGCATGCACGGCCAGGGTGCTCTTGCCGACTCCCGGAGGTCCCGTGACGGTGACGATCGGGAGGGCGGTGGGTGTGGTCTCGGGGCGCAGGAGCGTGGTGATGGCGGTCAGTTCCTCGGACCGCCCCACGAAGTCGGCGATGTCGGCCGGCAGCTGGCAGATCGCGCCCCGCTGCTCCGGTCTGTTCGCGGACGGCGTGCCGGACAGGACGGCGGCCTGGAGCAGCCGCAGCTCGGGTCCTGGCTCGATGCCCAGCTCGGTGACCAGCGTCTCGCGGGCCTGCCGGTAGGTCTCCAGCGCCTCGGCCCGCCGGCCGGAGCGCGCCAGCGCCAGCATGAGCTGCTGCCAGGCCCGCTCGCGCAGCGGCTGCTCGGCCACGAACACGCGTAACGCGCCGATCACCTCATCGTGCATGCCCAGCTGGAGTCGTAGGTCGGCCCAGTCGGCGCGGACGTCGGCCAGCCGCTCCTCCAGCTCGGTCAGCCGGGGGGTCATGGCGTTGCCCAGCGAGGCGTCCTCGGCGGGTCGGCCGCGCCACAGGGCCAGGGCGTGTTCCAGCCGCCGGGCGGCCGCCGCGGGGTCGGATTCGACCCGGGCCCGCCGTACCTCGTCCTCGAACAGGAGCAGGTCGAGCTCGTCGGGCGCGGCCTCGAAGAGGTAGCCCGCGCCGCTGGTGTGCAGCCGGGCCTCCGGCTGCAGCGCCCTGCGCAACTGGGCCACGTACGTCTGGAGGTTGGCCACGGCGGACGGCGGCGGATCGTCCCAGACGGCGGCTATGAGGCGGTCACGGGAGACGGTCGTGTTGACGTTGAGCAGCACGGTGGCCAGCACGGCGCGCTGCCTGCCGCTCAGACGGATGTGGCGTCCGGTCGCGTGACGTGCGCGAACGGGACCGAGGACGCCGAAGATGGCATCAGCCAACGGGCTCCGCTCCCTGCTGTAACCATTTTGTGGCGATTGTATGGGGACTTAACAGATTTCTTCCCATGAACGAGCAGAGGATTTCGGCTAGTCACTAAGGACGCGGCCGACCATCCGCGCGTACATCCGGCCCGGACTCGGCGACCTGGCCAGGAAGCCGGGCAGCATCGGCAGCCCGACGGCGAACGGTTCCAGCCGCTCGTACAGCGTGTCGGCGTCGGCGGGACGGTTGCCCGGCGACTTCTCCAGCAGCCCGGCCAGGAGCGCGCCCAGCCCGTCCGGCAGGCCCGGGATCGCGGGCGGGCGCTCCTTGACCTGCTTCTCGAAGACCACGTAGTCGGTCGGCCCGGTGAACAGCTGCCGCCCCGTCAGCATCTCGTGCAGCACGCAGCCAAGCGCGTAGAGGTCGCTGCGCGGCTCGGCGACCCCGTGCTGGATCTGCTCGGGAGCCATGTACGCGGGCGTGCCGAGGATCTGGCCGATCCTGGTGAACGTGGTGACGTCGGCGTCGCGCAGCAGGGCCAGGCCGAAGTCGAGCACCTTCACGCTGCCGTCGGGGCAGAGCATCAGGTTGGTCGGCTTGAGGTCGCGATGGCAGATCGACAGGGTGTGGGCGGCCGACAGGACCGCGCACGCCTGGGCCGCGATGGCGGCGGCCCACGGCACGGGCAGCGGGCCGTGTTCGCTGACCACGTCGGCCACCGTGACGCCCTCGATGAACTGCATCACCTGGTAGAGACGCTGCTCGTGGGCGCCGAAGTCGTAGAGCACCGGGGCGCCCGGATGCTCCAGCCGGGCCAGGATGCGGGCTTCGCGGATGAAGCGGCGTTCGAGCTCCTCGTCGGGGCCGCCCGGCAGGTGGAGCAGCTTCACCGCCACCCGGCGATCGAGGTGGCGATCATGACCCGCGTAGACGGCGCCCATGCCGCCCTGACCGAGCGGGAGATGGTCGAGCACATAGCGGTCACCGATGACCATTTGCCCCTCCCAGCCCCGCCTTTTCCCGGAAAAAGCTACACCGTCAGGACTGCGGACGCAGGTGGCCGTCGGTCAGGCCGTCGAGGCCGAGGCGGATCAGCGCCTGGCCGAGGGCCGAGGTCTCGCGCAAGGCGTCTTCGAGCACGGCCAGCTGCCGGAAGGCTTCGCCGTAGGATTTCTGGTCCTTGAGCGACAGGCGGGGCAGGCGGGTGCGGCGCACGTCGAACCGGCTGGAGCCGGTGGTCGCGCGCCCGCCGGCCGCCCGCAGGTGGCCGGCCAGGAAGTCGGGGTCGAGCCGGCGCGCGTCGACCCGGTAGAGCGTCAGATGCGGGCCGAGCACGCAGCCGCCCTCGGTCATCACCCGCACGCTGGAATAGGACGCCACCACGTCGCCCGGCTGGATCGGGACGAGCCCCTGCTGCGCCGGAGCCCGGCCGGAGGCGGCGCCACCGCCGGTCACGTCGTCTGCGGTGAGCATCGGCAGGTCGCCGCCGCCCGTCGCCATCTTGGGCGGCGCCTGCAGCGTGGTCAGCAGACCCTCCTTGATCAGGTCGCCGACCGTGGTGACGGGCTGGTCGAGCGGCTCGTCGAGCACCTTGAGATCGGGCGGGGTGGCCGCCGCGGCCAGGAATCGGTCGCGCGCCTCGGTGAAGGCCCGGCCGAGGTCGTCGCGGCGCTGGTGGCGGGCCGGGGTCATGTCCACCTCATCGGCCAGCAGGTCGATGATGCGTACGGTCTGGTCGGAGCGCTCGTCGAGGTAGGCCCGCCACGCGGGATCGACGATGGACAGGTCGGCCGTGGCGTCGACGATCAGCACGTCGGAGGGCGGGCGCTCGCCCGCGGCCGGGCGGCGCAGCAGCCACAGGTCGGAGCCCGTCAGCGCGATCACGGCGCGCAGGGCGCCGGCGCGCAGCAGGTTGGCCCGGATTCGCCGCCCCGCCTTACGGCTGGCCGCGGCCGGGGGCATCAGCACGGCCACCATGCCGCCGGGCCTGACGTGGGTGAGGCAGTGCTGGACCCAGGCCAGCTCCGGCTCCCCGCGCGGCGGCAGGCCGTACTCCCATCGGGGGTCGCCGGTCAGCTCCTCGTAGCCCCAGGCCCGCTCGTTGAACGGCGGGTCGCAGACGACGGCGTCGGCCTTCACGCCGGCGAAGCCGTCGTGGCGCATCGAGTCGCCGGGCACGACCTCCGCCTCGGCGCCGCGCAGCCGCAGCCGCGCGGCGGTGATGACCGCCGAGGTCTCGCTGAGGTCCTGGCCGAGCACCTTGACCGCCCCGGAGTCGAGCAGGAGCGTGCCGACGCCGCAGGCGGGGTCGAGGATCGTCGCGTCGTCGGTGCGGACCAGCCCGACCATCAGCTCGGCCACGTCGTCACGCGTGACGGACAGCTGCCTGGAGTGCGCCTCCAGGTAGCGCTCACAGAGGAATTCGTAGGCGGTGAGCGGATCGTGCTGCTCGGCCAGCTCGGACACCAGCCCGGCCAGCTCGGGCTCCAGCTTGCTCTCGCCCGTGGTCAGCAGCACGCCGGCCTGCGCGACCAACTCGCCCAGCCGCAAATCGCCGGCGGCTTTCAGGCGTTGCCACACGCGATCACCCAGCGAGACCTGGTAGGACTTCCCATAGCGCCGCAACCATGACTCGACCTGGCGCAGCGAGAACAACGGTTGATTGGCGGTGCCGCCGATGGGCAGTGGGAAGTCGTCGTGGCGGCGGCGCCAGTTGCTCACCGCGGCCCGCCCGACACCGGCGAGCCGGGCTATGTCCCCGGCGTTCACGGTCGGGTCGTGGGTCATGGAGCCCACAGTAGTTCACAAGAGTCTTCAGTGCATCTGCTTGTGAAGTCTTTCAACCAATGATTTACTGCTGGGTATGAAGCACAACATCCGCTATGCCGCCGGATCAGACGTGGGCCGCCGCAGGGAGCAGAACGAGGATTCCGGCTACGCGAGTGGCCGATTGCTCGTGGTGGCCGACGGGATGGGCGGACACGCGGCCGGCGAGCTGGCGAGCTCGGCCGCGATCGCGGTCATGCGCGAGCTGGATGCCACGCTTCCCGAGACGGGCTCGGACCTGGAGGCGGCCCTGGAGGGCGCCGTGCATGAGGCGGCCCGCAGGCTGGTGGAGCTGGCCGACATCGACCCCGCGCGCAGGGGGATGGGGACCACCGTGACCGCCATGCTGTGGGACGGTTACCGGTTCGCCCTTGCTCATCTTGGTGACTCCCGCGGATACCTGCTGCGCGATGGTGCTCTCTACCAGATGACCAAGGATCACACACTTGTGCAGTCCATGGTGGACGAAGGACGGATAACAGAGGATCAAGCGGCCGTGCACCCGCGCCGGTCGATGGTGCTGCGCGTGCTGGGCAGCGAGGGCAGGGCGGAGCCTGACATGGCGCTGCGCGAGTCCGAGCCGGATGATCGCTACCTCCTCTGTTCGGACGGGCTGACGACCGTGCTCGGGCCCGAGGTCCTGCACGAGGTGCTGACCACGGTGACAGACCCGGCGGCGGCCGTCCAGCGGTTGATCGACCTGGCCAACGAGGGCGGCTCACCCGACAACGTGACCGTGATCGTCGCCGACGTGGTGGCGCCGGGCGCGGGCGACGAGCAGATCTTCCGGGTGGGCGCGGGGGCCTGAAAACGATCTCACCTTGGTACGGAGTCTCAGGAGTCACACCAGCCACATAGCCGAAATTTCGGCTCATAGGTTGACACTTTCCCATTGTTCGGCGCGCAAGCGGGATGTCGCTATTACAGTCCATCCTGATCTGCCGGTTTTTCTGGGAGGAGTGGGCTCTGGACCCGATCGCGGAAAATCTGCTGAAAGAGGTGCGTGGGGAAGTCGGCTACCGCGAGAAGGGCGGCCAGCTCACCAAGTTCGGGCAGTGGTACGCGGATCGCGTCAAGGACCCGCAATACCGGGACGCGCCGTGGTGTGACATGTTCATCGCCTGGGCGGCCGACAAGGCCGGGGTCGGTGACTACGTCGGCCAGTTCGCCTGGACCCCCTCGCACGCGTCCTGGTTCATGAAGCAGCGCGCCTGGTCCCAGCAGCCCGAGCCCGGAGCCCTGGTCTTCTTCGACTGGGGCGGCGGCAAGAGCTACAAGGGCATCGACCACGTCGGCATCGTCGAGCGGGTCGACGGCAAGAAGATCCACACGATCGAGGCCAACGTCGATCGCGTCTGGCTCAAGCGCAAGTTCCGTGACACGGACAAGGTCGTGGGTTACGGCTTACCCCGCATGGTGAAGGCCAACGCCACGCTGAACGAGATCCGGACCACCGAGCAGCCGCTGGCCCGCCAGCCGGAGCCGGTGTCGCAGGGATCGCCGATGGACGTCCTGGGGTCCCCGCTGGCCCTGCTCACCATGATGGTGCTCACCACGGTCGTGGTCTCCTTCCGTCTCGCGGGCCGCCGTCGCGGCAGCCACATCAAGGTGGAGACGCGTGCCGCCGCCGTCGGGAAGACGACCGTCGGAAAGACGACCGTCGAGAACAAGGCCGTCGAGAAGAAGACCGTCGAGAAGAAGACCGTCGGGAAGAAGGCCGTCGAGAAGAAGACGAGGTCCGCCAGCTACGCGGAGGCGCCGCCCGAGCCGGTCCGGGTGGGTGGTCCGCCTGACCCGGACGCGACTTCCGCTCCGGCCAGAACTCTCGTGGCCGCCCACCGCTCCACCACCCGCCGCAATCCGTACGAGCGGCCCTGACCAGCACAGTTCGCTGACGACCTCCCGAAACCAGAACCCGGCGCCGTTCGCATGCCGGATCGCTACCCGCCTGAAACCTTGGGATTTAGTAGGACGTCCTAGTATCTTGTAAAGGGACCCCTCACAAAGGAGTGATCAGGCGTGCACGTTCCGGCGAACCCTGTCCGTTTCGTGACCGCCGCGGCGCTGTTCGACGGCCATGACGCGGCGATCAACATCATGAGGCGGATCCTCCAGTCGCAGGGGGCGGAGGTCATCCATCTCGGGCACAACCGATCGGTGGACGAGATCGTCACCGCCGCCGTCCAAGAGGACGTCCAGGGTGTGGCGATCAGCTCCTACCAGGGCGGCCACGTGGAGTTCTTCAGCTACCTGGTGGATCTGCTGCGCGAGCGCGGCGCCGGGCACGTGAAGGTCTACGGCGGTGGCGGCGGCGTCATCGTCCAGGACGAGATCGACCTGCTGCACTCCCGCGGCGTCACCCGCATCTTCTCGCCGGAGGACGGCCAGCGGTACGGCCTGCCCGGCATGATCAACAAGCTGATCGAGGAGTGCGACGTCGAGCTGGACGGCGTTCCCTCTGTCGAGGCCGTCGGCTCCGGCGACCAGGCGGCCCTGGCCAGGGCGATCACCCTGATCGAGTCGGGGCGCGCCCCGGCCGAGCTCCTGGACGGCCTGCGCGCCGCTCCTGGCTCAGGCGACAACCGCGCTCCCGTGCTCGGCATCACCGGTACGGGCGGTTCCGGGAAGTCCTCGCTCACCGACGAGCTCGTACACCGCCTGCGCGTTGACAACGACGACAAGCTGCGCGTCGCCATCATCGCGATCGACCCGACCCGCAGGCGCGGCGGGGGAGCACTGCTCGGCGACCGCATCCGGATGAACAGCCTCGGCCCCCAGACCTACTTCCGCTCGCTGGCCACGAGGGGCGCCGCCAACGAGGTCCCCGTCTGCCTCGACGACGTGATCGCCGCCTGCCGGGCCGCCGGATACGACCTGGTCATCGTGGAGACCCCGGGCATCGGGCAGGGTGACGCCGGGATCGTGCCGCATGTGGACGTGCCCATCTATGTCATGACCCCGGAGTTCGGCGCGGCCTCCCAGCTGGAGAAGATCGACATGCTCGACTTCGCCGAGGCCGTCGTGATCAACAAGTACGAGCGGCGCGGCGCCGAGGACGCCCTGCGCGACGTCCGCCGCCAGATGGTGCGCAACCGCGCGGCCTTCGGGGTGGCGCCCGACGACATGCCGGTGTTCGGCACGATCGCCGCCCGCTACAACGACGCCGGTGTCACGGCGCTCTATCACCACCTGAAGGCGCAGCTGGCGGACAAGGGCCTGCGGGCCGGGCCGGGCCTGCTGGCACCGGTGCGCGGCCGTACATCCCAGGTGGCCGCCGCGATCGTCCCCCCGGCGCGCGTCCGCTACCTGGCCGAGATCGCCGAGACCGTCCGCGACTACCACGCGGAGACGCTCGCCCAGGCGGAGGTGGCCCGCCGCCGCCAGCAGCTCACGGCCGTCCAGGCTCTCCTGGGCGACGGCGCCGCTGGAACGGGCGGCGCCGACGGTACGGGCAGCGGCACCGGCGGTACGCACGGCGGTCGCCTCGACCCGGCTAGGACCGACGACAGGCTGGCCGAGCTCGCGGCCGGGGCCGAGCGGGAGCTGAGCGACGAAAGCCGCGCGCTGCTCGACGACTGGCCCGCCACCAGGGAGCAGTACTCCGCCGACGAACTGGTCGTGAAGGTACGCGACCGGGAGATCCACACCCCCCTCTGGCGCGAGACCCTCTCGGGCAACCGCATCCCCCGCGTGGCCCTGCCCCGCTACACCGACCACGGCGAGCTGCTCAGGTTCCTGCGTAGCGAGAACCTGCCGGGCCGGTTCCCGTTCACCGCCGGGGTGTTCGCGTTCAAGCGGGACGACGAGGACCCCACCAGGATGTTCGCCGGAGAGGGCGACCCGTTCCGTACCAACAGGCGCTTCAAGCTGCTGTCCGAGGGCCAGCCCGCGACCAGGCTGTCCACCGCGTTCGACTCGGTGACCCTGTACGGCCACGACCCGGACCTGCGGCCCGACATCTACGGCAAGGTAGGCACGTCGGGCGTGTCCATCGCGACGCTGGAAGACATGAAGGTGCTCTACGACGGGTTCGACCTGACGAGCCCCAGCACCTCGGTGTCGATGACGATCAACGGCCCGGCCCCGACGATCCTCGCCTTCTTCCTCAACGCCGCGATCGACCAGACCCTCGACCGGTTCGAGGCCGAACACGGGCGCCGGCCGTCCGCGGAGGAGGAGCGCGAGCTGCGCGCGCGAACCCTCGCCACCGTCAGGGGGACCGTGCAGGCGGACATCCTCAAGGAGGACCAGGGCCAGAACACCTGCATCTTCTCCACGGAGTTCTCGCTGCGGATGATGGCCGACATTCAGCAGTGGTTCACCCTTAACAGCGTCCGCAACTTCTACTCGGTGTCGATCTCCGGCTACCACATCGCCGAGGCCGGGGCCAATCCGATCAGCCAGCTCGCCTTCACCCTGGCCAACGGCTTCACCTATGTGGAGGCGTACCTGGCGAGGGGGATGCGGATCGACGACTTCGCGCCGAACCTGTCGTTCTTCTTCTCCAACGGCATGGACCCCGAGTACAGCGTGCTCGGGCGGGTGGCCCGCCGCGTCTGGGCGGTCGCGATGCGGGAGAAGTATGGCGCGGCGGAGCGCTCGCAGAAGCTGAAGTACCACATCCAGACCTCGGGCCGGTCCCTGCACGCCCAGGAGATGGACTTCAACGACATCCGCACCACGCTGCAGGCGCTGATCGCCATCTACGACAACTGCAACAGCCTGCACACCAACGCCTTCGACGAGGCCGTGACCACGCCGTCGGCCGACTCGGTACGCCGGGCGATGGCGATCCAGCTCATCATCAACCGCGAGTGGGGCCTGGCCCGCAACGAGAACCCGCTCCAAGGCTCGTTCATCATCGACGAGCTCACCGACCTGGTGGAGGAGGCGGTGCTGCAGGAGTTCGAGCGATTGTCGGACCGGGGTGGCGTGCTGGGCGCCATGGAGACCGGCTACCAGCGGGGCAGGATCCAGGACGAGTCGATGCTGTACGAGTCGCGCAAGCACGACGGCTCGCTGCCCATCATCGGCGTCAACACCTTCCGCAACCCGCGCGGCGACGAGCCCCACGAGAAGAAGGTGGAGCTCGCCAGGGGGACGGAGGAGGAGAAGCGGTCCCAGCTCGACCGCCTGCACGCCTTCCATGACCGCAACCGGGCCGAGGCCCCCGTGGCGCTGGCCCGGTTGCGGGACGTCGCCATGACCGATGGCAACGCCTTCGAGGTGTTGATGGAGGCGGCCCGCGTCTGTTCGCTCGGCCAGATCACGGACGCGCTGTTCGAGGCCGGGGGACAGTACCGCCGCAACGTCTGAGTCAGTGGGCGCCGATAGGATTGCGGGTCGGGGTACCACCTGCTGACCGAGGTGGGCACCACCTGCTAACTGGAGGCATTCATGGCAGACGTCACTTTCAAGGGCAACCCAATCACCGTGGGCGGCACGTTCCTCAAGCCCGGCGACCAGGCGCCCGCGTTCCAGCTGGTGGGCGGGGACCTCGCTGACACCACGCTGGCCGGGTTCGGCTCCGCGACCAAGGTGCTCAACATCTTCCCGAGCCTCGACACGGGCGTCTGTGCCGCCTCGGTGCGCCGGTTCAACGAGGTGGCCGCCGCGCACCCCGGCGTCGCGGTGCTGTGCGTCTCGGCCGACCTGCCGTTCGCGCAGAAGCGGTTCTGCGCCGCCGAGGGGCTGGACAACGTGACCATGCTGTCGCTCATGCGGGGCCGCGAGTTCCTGCGCGACTACGGCGTGGCGCAGGAGAGCGGGCCGCTGGCCGGGCTGGCCGCCCGCGCGGTGGTCGTGCTCGATGGCGACAACCGCGTCATCTACTCCGAGCTGGTTCCCGAGATCACCCAGGAGCCCGACTACGAGGGCGCGCTGGGCGCGCTCAAGTAGGCCCGACCAGGCCGTACGCCAGTCCACCCCGGCGCTCGGCCAGGCCGTAAGTCGGGTCGTCCCTGGCGCTCGGCCAAGCCGCGCACCGGTCCGCCCCCGGGTCTCAGTTCTTCCTGCCCACCCCGCAGAGGATGAGCGACGACTCGGGGCCGGCCGCGAGGTCGATCAGGTCGGCCTCGTCGGGGCGCCACTGCGGCAGCCAGGTCAGGCCCGGCTCGACCAGCTCGAACCCCGCCCACAGCTCCTCGATCCGCCGACGGGTACGCAGGGTCAGGGGAGCGCTGGCCCGGCGATAGACCTCGGTGCCCTTGCTGACGGCGGCGGCGCGGGCGTCGCTCGTGCCGTGGGACATGACGACATAGCTGCCGGGGGCCAGCGATTCGCGGATGGCGGCCATGATGCGCAGCGGGTCGTCGGCCTCGCCGATGAAGTGCATGATCGCGACGAGGAGGACGCCCACCGGCTGGTCGAAGTCCAACGCCCCCACCACGTCCGGATTTTTCAGCAGGTCGTGGGGATCGCGGAGATCGCCATCCACCACGGTGATCCCTTCGCTGCCCGCCAGCAGCGCCCTGGCATGGACCAGGACGACGGGGTCATGGTCGACATAGACCACCCTGGACTGCGGCGCGACCGCTCTGGCCACCTCATGGACGTTGCCCCGCGTTGGCAGACCCGTACCGATATCGAGGAACTGGGTGACGCCGGCGCCCGCGAGGAAGCGTACGGCACGACCGAGGAAGGCCCGGTTGGCGCGGGCGGCGGTACGGACCTCGGGAGCCACCCGCAGCAGCCGTTCAGCGGCTCGCCGGTCGGCCGGGAAATGATCCTTCCCGCCGAGGTAGTAGTCGTACAGCCGGGCGACGTTGGGCGTGTTCGGGTCGAAGCCCAGCGATTCTCGCTCCACCCAACGATCCCCCGATCGAGAGTTAACGATCTTTTCTCGGGATTCTACGGATTTGTGACCTGCCTTGGGGCGATATTCCCGCACGCTGGGCGTTAGTTGCCTTTAGTCCCTTTTGTCGTTCGGGTGGCGGTCTAAGGTGCGAGTGTGAGCCTTGATGACACCGGTGTACCCGTCCCCGTTCCTCCGAACGTCCGGCGGATCGTGTCGCTGGTGCCTTCACTCACCGAGTCCGTGGCCGCGACCCTCCCCGAAGCGCTGGTCGGCGCGACCGACTGGTGCTCGCACCCGGCCGACCTGGACGTGGTCAGGGTGCGGGGGACCAAGAACCCCGATCTCGACGTCATCCGGCGGCTCGCCCCCGACGTGGTGCTCGCCAACGCCGAGGAGAACCGGCAGCCGGACGTCGACGCGTTGCGGGCGGCGGGCCTCGCGGTGTGGGTCACCAGGATCGAGACGGTGGACGAGGCGTTCCGGTCGCTCGACCGGATGTTCCGGTACGCCTGCCGCACCGGGCGCCCCGGCTGGCTCGACCGGGCGGAGTCGGTGTGGGCCGAGCCGGTGGAGGTGCGCCGGACGGCGATCATCCCGATCTGGCGGCGGCCGTGGATGGTGGTGGGCCGCGACACGTTCACCGGCGATGTGCTCGCCCGGCTCGGGGTGGGCAACCTTTACGCCGGTCATGCCGAGCGCTATCCCAAGATCCCGCTGGCCGAGCTGGTGGCTCAGGGTGCCGACCTGGTGGTCCTGCCCGACGAGCCCTACGCGTTCAGCGCCGAGGACGGGCCGGAGTCGTTCCCGGGCCACCGGTGCGCGCTGGTGAGCGGACGCGATCTGACCTGGTACGGCCCCTCTCTCGTCCAGGCGCGCGACCGCCTCCTCCGGGACCTGGGCTGACCAGCGGGAGTCAGACGACGTTCGTCGTCGGTGGACTGGCGAAGGCGGCGTCCACGGCGGCGGGGGACAGCACGTGGTCGATGACGATCACCGCGGTCCCCACGATCCCCGCGCGGTCGCCCAGCGTGCTCGTCACGATCTCCAGGTTGCGGGTGGTGAACGGCAGGCTGCGGCGGTACACGCTTTCCCTGATGCCCGTCAGGTAGTGCTCCCTGGTCTCGGCCATGTCGCCGGCCAGCACCAGGACGGAGGGGTTGAGCAGGCTGACCGCCGTGGCGAGGACGATGCCGACCGTGCGGCCGGCCTCCTGGGTGAGGGCGATGGCCGTCGGGTCGCCGGCCTGGACCAGGCGTACGACCTCGCGGCTGGTCTGCCTGCCGAGGTCGGCGGCGAGGGCGTGGCCGCTGGCCAGCGAGGCGACGCAGCCCCGGGAGCCGCAGGTGCAGACGCGGTCGTCGCTCTCGCGCAGGCGGACGTGGCCGATGCTCCCGGCGGCGTCCTCGACGCCGCGGTAGATCCGGCCGTCCAGGACGATGCCGGTGCCGATGCCCGTGGAGACCTTGATGAGGATCAGCGACCGGCTCCGGCGCCAGGAGGACCACCACTCGCCGAAGGCCATCGCGTTGGCGTCGTTCTCGATCAGGATCGGCACGTCGAACGCCTCCCGCAGCGCCTGGCCGATCGGATGGTCGTCCCAGCCGGGCATGAGGAACGACCTGGTCACCCGGCCGGAGGCGTGGTCGACCGAGCCGGGCAGGTCCAGGCCGATGCCGCACACCTGGTCCGAGGTCCGTCCGGAGCGGTCGAGCAGGCGCTGGAACGCCTGGCGTACCCAGGACAGGACGGCCTCGGGGCCGCGGTCGATGCGCAGTTCGGTGTGCTCCTCGACCAGCGACCGGGCCGCGAGGTCGGTCAGCGCCACCCGTACGTGACCGGCGCCCAGGTCGGCCACCAGCACCAGGCGCTTCGTCGCGTCGATGTCGAGCACTGAGGGCGGTCGCCCGCCCCCGGAGATGGCGAAGCCGGACTCGTGGATGTATCCGGCCTCGATCAGCCGGTCCACCCGTTCGGTGATCGTCGAGCGGGACAGCCCGGTGTAGGCGATGAGTTCTTTGCGGGTACGGCAGGTGCCATTGCGGATCAGCTGAAGGATCTGCCCTGCCGTCAGCATGGTCTATCCCTTCTCGGCCCCCGCCGTGAGTCCTTCGGTCAGGAGCCGCTCGCCGGCGAAGAACACGATCACGATCGGCAGCGTCAGAACCACCGATCCTGCCATGAGAACCGTCGTCGGGATCTCGATACTGCCCGCCAGCTGGGAGAGCCCCAGTGAGACCGTCCAGCTCTCCCGTTTCTCGACGAGGAAGAGCA
Source organism: Nonomuraea sp. NPDC048901 (assembly GCF_040649695.1). NCBI lineage: Bacteria > Bacillati > Actinomycetota > Actinomycetes > Streptosporangiales > Streptosporangiaceae > Nonomuraea > Nonomuraea sp. NPDC048901. The sequence goes on from NZ_JBEZFW010000003.1 coordinate 582,395, forward strand.
GGGCGAACAGGAACTCGTTCCAGGCGATCATGAACGCGTAGAGACCGGTGGCCATGAGCGCGGGCTTGGACAGCGGGAGCACCACCCGCCAGATGGTCGACAGGCGCGTACAGCCGTCGATCGCCGCCGCCTCCTCCACGCTCTGCGGCACGGTCTCGAAGTAATTGCGGAGCATGTATACCGTGACAGGCACCGTCTGCGCGCAATAAACCAGGATCAAACCCAGCAGAGACCCGCGAAGTCCGAGCATCGTGAAGAGCACGAACAGCGGGATTGCCAGCACGATCGCCGGAAACAGGTACACGGCCAGGAACACGAAATGCACCTGCCGCCGCCCGAAAAACCGCAGTCTGGCCACAGCGTACGCGCCCGGGATCGAGATCAACAGCGTGACCGCCACCGAGGAGACCGCCACGATGGCGCTGTTGCGCATGAAGGTCAGGAAGCCCTGCCTGGTCAGCACGTTGGCGTAGGTGTCGAAGGTGAAGCTGCGCGGCCAGATCGAGCCGGGGTCCAGGATCAGCTCCTGGATGTCGCGGAAGGACAGTGTCACCATGTAGAAGAACGGGAACGCGGTGATCACGAACAGAAAGAGGATCACCAGCGGCTTCAGCACCCGGAACAACCCGCGCTCAAATCTATCCCTGGTCACGCTCACCTCCCGAGAAGAACCTCAGATACAGGGTCAGGAACACGACCAGGACGACCGCCAGCACGATCGCCTGGGCGGCCGAGGCGCCGATGTCGTCGCGCGCGGTCAGGAAGTTGTAGACGCGCACGCTCACCACCTCCGTGCCGGCCCCGCCGCCGGTGAGCAGGTAGACGTCGTCGAACTTGGTGAAGGTGAACACGAACCGCAGCACCGACAGCAGCGCGATGATCCGCCAGAGCTGCGGCAGGATCACATGCCGGAAGCGCTGCGTCGGCGTGGCACCGTCGACCACGGCCGCCTCGTCCAGTTCGGCCGGCAGCGCCTGCAGCCGGGCCAGGATGAACAGGAAGGCGAACGGGAAATACCGCCACGCCTCGAACGCGATCACGGTGAGCAGCGCCACCGGCACCTGGATGCCGAGAAAGCTGCCCTTGGCCTGGGTGAGGAAGGCGATGGGGGTGCTCAGCCAGGAGTTCACGATGCCGAACTGGGGGTTCAGCATCGTCTCCCACAGGAAGGCCACCGCCACCACCGGCGCCACGTACGGGACCAGGATCGAGGCCCTGACCAACGTGCGACCCCGGAAGCGGTCGCGCAGCGCCAGAGCGGCCACCAGCCCGATCGCGATTGACAGCGCGGTGCCCGCCACCGTGTAGACGAGCGTGTTGACCAGGGACGTCCAGAATCCCGGCTCGGACATGACGTAGCCGAAGTTCTCCAGCGTGTAGTGCCCGAAGATGCCCACCCGGCGGATGTTGATCAGCCGCGCGTCCTGGAACGCCAGCATGATCGCCCAGAGCAGCGGCAGCACCACCACGACGAGCGTGATGATCAGCGTCGGGGAGATCAGCGCCAGTCCCGCCCTGCCCTCCTGCTCCCGTAGTGTCCCGCCACGCCGTCCCGTCACTGCCGGATCCCGCGCTTGATGGTCTCCACGTCGGTCTTGGCCCGCACTGCCGCGGCCTGCGGGGTGAGCGAGCCGTCCACGACCGCGCTCAGCGCCTTGGGCACGGGCAGCTCGCCCATCGTGGCTCCGACCAGCTTGCCCTGCCCCTGGGGGATGCCCCAGCGGGCGAAGGTGTCAGGGCTCTCGCGCAGCGCGTCGAGCACCTCGGCCGGGTAGACGTCCGCGAGCGGCTTCTTGGCGTCGACCCCGGCGGGCAGCTTGTTCCACTTGTCCGCGAACCTCTTCCGGATCGGGAACTTGCCCTCAGGCGCCATCCCGATCCACCGCTCGTAGCCCTCGTTCATCATGTACGTGACGAACTGCGCGGCGGCATCCTTGGCGGCGTCCCGGGTGACGGCCCAGGAGACGATCTCCCCGTACTGGGCAGGCGTGCCGTCGGGGCCCTTCAGCGCCGTGACCACGCCGGTGTTCTTGGCCAGCCACTCGGGGTCCGTCCTGCACTCGGCGCAGCTGGGCTTCGCGTCGTTACGCAGCCCGGCCAGCTCGTCCAGGATGAACGACGACCAGATGGTCATCGCCGCCTTGCCGGCGAAGTAGGTGGCCCTGGTGGAGTCGACGTCCTGCTTGCCCTTGACCGAGTAGTCCCTCGCCAGCTTCGCGTAGTACGCGAACGCATTCACGCACTGCGGGGAGGAAAGGGTGACATTTCCGGAATTGTCGACCAGCTGACAGCCGTTGGCCAGCGCCACATGCTCGAAGCTCTGCGCCGTGAACGAGTCCTTCGGCGCGATGGCCAGCGTGATGCCGGCGACCCCACCCGTGTTGAGCTTCGCGGCCGCCGCCTCCAGCGCCTCGTAGGTGTCGGGCCGCTCCAGCCCGGCCTTCTGGAACAGGTCCTTGCGGTAGAGGATCAGCTGCGCCCACGCGTCACTCGGTACGGCCAGTAGCTTCCCGCCCGCGCTGTCGAGCTCCAGGGCCCGCGCCGAGAAGTCGCTCCTGCCCAGCTTGTCGACGACCTGGCCCGGCGTCTCCGTGTCGAGCAGGTCGTTGGCCTCCAGCTCCCTGATGGAGGCCAGGGGGAGGGCCCCGATCACGTCGGGCAGGTCCCCCGCGGCCGCGGCAGACGTGATCACCTGGCTGAACTGGTCCTCGGCCACGCCGACCAGCTTGACCTTGATGCCGGTCTTCTGGGTGAAGTCGGCGATGATCTGGTTCTGCACGGTCATGCGATCGTCGAGGTTCTCCTCGGTCCAGACCGTGATCTCGTTGGTGGCCTTCTTGCTGTCATCGCCACACGCGGCGGTCGAGGCCGCGGCCAGCAGCGCGATGGAGAGGACGGCGACTACCTTCTTCGGCATGGCGCGCTCCTACGTCCGGGGATATGCCGCACTTACCCCCATGTGAGAAGACGCAACTACGTAGGCGATTCCGAGATCCGTCCGTACTCCGTCCGTGTTCCGTCCCGGGCTTTCTGGCGCGTCGATCACGGAAAGCGATCTCCGGGCGGGTTATGTCGGTAAGATCGCTTACCGGAAGACCGTCGGAGAGAAACCCCTAATTCGCTAGTTGCCAGCGGTGGCCGTCATTTGACTTAAGGGTGCCGGGAGAGCAACTATGGTATAGAAACGCCTACTAAACCTTTAAGTTGCGATTGATCATAAAGCGTAAGTGTGGGGAATGCGCGTCATCACCTTTGAAGAGCCAGGCCGTGTCCGCGTCAGCCTGGAGTCGCCCGCCGAGCTTGAACCGGGTTGCGTGCGGGTTCGCACGATCTACTCGGGCGTCTCCGCCGGCACCGAACTGACCGCCTATCGCGGCACAAATCCCTATCTCACCAGAAAGTGGGACACAGAGCAGCGGCTGTTCCTCGACGGCCAGACGCACGCCTACCCGCTGACCGGCTGGGGCTACCAGGAGGTCGGTGAGGTGGTGGAGGCGGCTCCCGATGTCACCGATCCGCCGGTCGGCCACCTGGTCTGGGGCGTCTGGGGTCACCGGGCCGAGGCCGTGGTGCCCGCCGAGAAGCTGGTCGGCCACGTGCTGCCGCCGGGCGCCGATCCGCTGAGCGGTGTCTTCGCCCGCGTGGGCGCCATCGCGCTCAACGCCGTGCACGCCGCCGACGTGCACCTGGGCGACCAGGTCGCGATCTTCGGGCAGGGCGTCATCGGCCTGCTGGCCACCCGCCTCGCCGTGCTGAGCGGCGCCCGGGTGGTGGCCGCCGACGCGATCCCCGCCCGCCTCGAACTCGCCAGGCGTTACGGCGCGACCGAGACGTTCGACATCGCGTCCGGCTCCGTTGCCGAGTTCGTCCGCAAGCGGATCGAGGGCGCCGACACCGCCATCGAGCTGAGCGGCAGCCACCTGGGCCTGCAAGAGGCGATCAGGACCGTCCGCAAGAGCGGCCGGGTCGTGGCCGGCGGCTTCTACCAGGGCGAAGGCATCGGACTGCGGCTGGGCGAGGAGTTCCACCACAACCAGGTGCAGCTCGTCTCCTCCCAGATCGGCGGCGTCGCCTCCTGGCTGGCCCACCGCTGGGACGTCGAACGCCTGCAGCGCACGTTCATGGACCTCATATACACGGGCGAGGTCGACGTGACCGGTCTGATCAGCCATGTCGTACCCGTCGGCAGCGCTGCCGAGGCCTTCGACCTGCTCGACAAACACCCGTCCGAGGTGCTCCAGCTCGTCTTCGCTTTCGGGGAGGAGCCACCGCAAGGGGAGCCTTGGCGAGAAGAGGCACCGCAAGAGGAGGAGTCACAGTGAAGCTCGCGGCACAGGAGCAACTGCTGCCCGGCCGTTCCCTGCAGGAGAAGTTCGCGTTCGCGACCGAGGCCGGGTTCGACGCGATCGAGCTGCGCGGGAAGGGGGACTTCCACTTCGCCAACCGCCTGACCGAGCTCAAGCGGGCGCTGGCCGACGGCGTGGTCATGCCGACGGTGTGCGTGGACATGCCGCACTTCATCGGCGACTTCGACCCCGCCAAGCGCACGGACGCGATCCAGCAGCTCAGATCGCAGCTCACGGTCATCGCCGAGCTCGGCGGCGTCGGGGTGATGACGCCCGCCTCCTGGGGCCAGTTCTCGCGCCGGCTGCCGCCGTTCGAGCCGCCGCGCAGCGCGGCGGAGGACCGCGAGGTGCTCACCGAGGCGCTGGGGGTGCTCGGCGAGCACGCGCAGCGCAACGGCGTGCTGATCATGCTGGAGCCGCTCAACCGCTACGAGAACCACATGGTCAACACCCTCGCCGACGCCGTGTCGTACTGCTCGATGGACTCCATCAAGGTCGTCGGCGACACCTATCACATGAACATCGAGGAGGACGATCCCTGCCGTTCGCTGATCGAGGCGGCCCCCTACCTCGCGCACATACAGATCAGCGAGTCCAACCGGAACGAGCCCGGGACCGGCCATCTCGATTGGGGCGCGCAGCTGGCCACGCTCGACGCCCTCGGCTATGACGGCTACCTCGCGCTCGAATGCCGCCTGCGCGGCGAGCCCGAGATCGTTCTGCCGCAGACGGCCGCCTTCATCAGGAAGTTCCTGTGATCCTCCGCGACGCCGTGCGCGTGCTGGTGGCCAACTGGGACGGCAGCTACACGGTTCCCTCCCGGCGTCTCTATCCCCACCAGTGGAGCTGGGACTCCGCCTTCGTCGCGATCGGCAACGCCCGCTGGTCCCCGCGCCGGGCCAGGTCGGAGCTGCTGGCCCTGTTCGGCTCGCAGTGGCGCGACGGCAGGGTGCCGCACATCGCGTTCAACCCCAGGGTGCCCGAGGGCGCCTACTTCCCCGGCCCCGAGTTCTGGCAGTCACGGGCCCCGTCCGGGTCGTCGACCTCCGGCATCGTGCAGCCGCCCGTGCACGCCCTGGCCGTCTGGCGGGTGCACCAGGCCGAGCCGGACCCGACCTTCCTGCGCCGCCTCTATCCCCGGCTGGTGGCGCAGCAGCAATACCTGCGCAACGCGCGGCGCTCTCCCGAGGGGCTGATCTCGATCGTGCACCCGTGGGAGTCGGGCATGGACAACAGCCCGGCCTGGGACGTCCCGCTGGCCGCCGTCGACGCGGGGTCCGTCGCGTTCACGCGCCGGGATCTGGACACCGTCAGCGCCGACGAGCGGCCCACCGACCTGGACTACGAGCGCTACATCGCGCTCGCCCGCGCCTACCGCGACACCGGCTACCGCCGGGCCGGCGCGTTCTGTGTCGAGGACCCGCTGTTCAACGCCGCGTACGGCGTGGCGGAGCTGACCCTGGCGGAGATCGCGAAGGTGTGCGGCGGCGACCCGGAGCCGCACCTGCGCGAGGCCGCCGCGGTCACCGCGGCCATGGTCGAGCACCTCTACGACGACGGCCTGTTCCATGCCCGCGACGTGCTCACCGGCTGCCCGATCCGCTCCAACAGCGCCGCCGGGCTGGTCCCGCTCATGCTGCCCGACCTGCCGCGCGACATCGTCAACGCGCTGATCGGCACGGCGCTCGACCGGTTCGGGCTGAAGGACGGCGTGCTGCCCAGCTTCGCGCCCGCCGCGCCGGAGTTCGACCCGGCGCGTTACTGGCGCGGGCCGAGCTGGATCAATCTGACCTGGCTGGTCTGGCAGGGCCTGCGGGAGCGCCGCCCGGACCTGGCCGACCCGCTGGCCGACGGCATGATCAGGGCGGTCACCGAGTCCGGCTTCCGCGAGTACTTCGACCCGTTCACCCTGCAGGGCCACGGCTGCCGCGACTTCAGCTGGTCAGCCGCGCTCATCCTCGACGTGGTCGCGGAGCACGGCCTGGACGGTATGCCTCCTGCGGGCGGCGAGATCGGCCAGGAGCTGGGGGGCGTCGGCGAAGCCGACGACATCGGTGATCAGGTGCTCGCGTAGCAGCTCGCCCCGCCGCCTGAGCAGCGCGATCGTCTCGTACGACAGCCGCTCCCGGTCCCAGACGTGGGCCAGCCCGCGCGGCACCCGGCCGATCTGGGCGCAGCGCAGCGACAGGCCGTTGTGGTGGAACTCCTCGCCCAGCCGCACCTCGTCGGCGCCGTCGGTGTAGAAGGCCAGGTCGATCACCGTGCCCTGCGGCCTGAGCAGCTTCAGCGCCAGAGCGAGGGCGCGGGGCCTGCCGCGGCACTGGAAGACCACGTCGGCGCCGCGGTCGCTGGGCGCGTGCCGCCAGCGCCGCTTCAGCTCGATGGCCGGGTCCTCGTCGAAGGCCAAAGTCCCGGCGCCGAGCGCCTCGGCGATGTCCAGCCTGGCCTGGGTCTCGTCCACGACCACCACCTCCGCCGCGCCGTACGAGAGGGCGAAGGAGGCGGTCAGCAGGCCGACCACGCCCGCGCCGACGACGGCCACGCGCCGCCCGCGTACCCCGTCACCCAGGTCCGCGACGCCGGGACCGTGCAGGTCGGTGGCCGCGTGCAGCAGCCCGTTCGCGCAGATCGGCCCCATGTGGGCGACGAAGACGCCGAGCATCGGGTCGAGGTCGCCGGGCAGCTCCACGAACCGGTCGTTCATCGGGTCGGCGACGTAGCCGGTGCGGTGCCCGTAGGCCATCGCGACCAGCGCGCCCTCGCGGACGGCCCGGGTGCGCGTCTCGACCACCCGGCCCACCTGCATGTACCCGATGCCGCGCACCGGATAGCCGATCGACGGGGTGCCCTCGGCGAACAGCCCGAGCGCCGGATCCCAGGTCGCGGCCAGGTAAGGGTTGCTGCCCTTGACGTAGGTGAGCTCGGTGCCCGCCGAGATCCCGCTGTATGTGGTGACCACCCGGAACCCGCCCTCGGGCACCGCGCCGAGCTTCTCCCCGACCAGCCTGACCTCGCCGGGCGCCTCTATGCTCAGCACCTCACCCATCGAGCGTCGTCACCGGCTTCCGTGACGCCGCGGACCGCGCCAGGGCCAGCGCGAGCCGGTGGGTCTTCAGCGCCTCCCGGTAGGGCACGCGCACGTCGGCCTCCTTGCCCTGTACGGCGTCGATGAAGGTCCGGTCGACCCGTACCTTCGCGGCCCCGCCGTCCTGGACGGTGGTCTCGCCGTCCACCAGCAGCCGGTCCTCGCTCAGGTCGAGCGAGACGCCCTCGGCGTGCACCTCCAGTCCCGCCCGGTGCTTGCGCGCGAGCAGGCTGGTCGCGGCGAGCAGCCCCGCCGCGCCGCCCGCGAACCGCAGCACCGCCGCCGTGGCCCGGTCGACCTCGCCGTCCGTCTCGTTGTCCGCCGGTACGGCATGCACCATCGTCACCTCGCCCACCAGGACTCTGGCCAGATCGAGGATGTGGATGGCCTGTTCGACCAGCTGGCCGCCCGACATCTCAGGCTTCAGCCACCAACCGACCGGCGGTACCTTGTCCAGCCAGTGGCCCAGCGCCAGCCGTACTGGACGGTCGCCCAGGACTTCGCGTGCCTGGTCAACGATGTCCAGGTAACGCCAATGGTGTCCGACGGCCGAAGGCAGGCCCCGGCGATCAATTTCATCGGCGATCTTTTCCGCTGTCGACAGGTCAAGTGAAAGCGGCTTTTCTACAAAAATCGGCAGATTGCATGCTAGAACATCCTTTTCCGGGTTACCGTGCGCAAAAGGAGGAACACAGACATAGACCGCGTCCAATCCGCCGGCATCCAGAAGGTCGGCATGGCTGCCGTAGGCAGGGGAGCCATGCCGTGCGGCCAGAGCCCCGGCCCTGCGGGGATCTGTGTCGGCGATTCCCGCGATCACCACGTCGGAGAAACCTGACAGGACATCCGCGTGGCGAGCGGCGACATTTCCGGCACCGATGATGCCGACCCGAGTGATGGGGAACACAGACCGGCTTATCCCACATTTACGGAGAATGAAACAAACATGTTCGAGGATGCATCGTCGGGGCAGATGTCGCAAACCTGACCAGATGAGATCGGGGCTAACCGTATGGAGACAGATCTGCGCGCCTTGGCCAGGGTCCAGGACTGGTACGGACCCCACTCGAGCGTCGCAGCCGAGTGGCCGGTAGAGGCGCTGCTCCGGGCCAAGGGCAGGACCGTTAAGGGAGGGAACGCGGTAAGCGTCATCCTGCCCGCTCGCGACGAGGAGCGGACGGTCGGCGAGATCGTCACTGTACTCCGTCGCGACCTCGTCGAGCGGGCGCCGCTCGTGGACGAGATCATCGTGGTCGATTCGAACTCCACCGACGCGACCGCCGCCCGAGCGGCCGCGGCGGGGGCCCGCGTGGTGGCGCAGGGCGACGTTCTCTCGCATCTGCCGCCGCTGAGCGGCAAGGGAGAGGCGCTGTGGAAGGGGCTGGCGGCCTCCAGCGGGGATCTGATCGTGTTCGTGGACGCCGACCTGCGTAATTTCCGCTCGCACTTCGTCACCGGGCTGCTCGGGCCGCTGCTCGCCGACAACGCCATCCAGTTCGTCAAGGCCGCCTACGAGCGGCCCTTCACCGGCGCGGACGGGATGGTGTGGCGCGGCGGGGGCGGGCGGGTGACCGAGCTGGTGGCCAGGCCGCTGATCAACATGTTCTGGCCGGAGCTGGCCGGCTTCGTCCAGCCGCTCGGCGGGGAGTACGCCGCCCGCCGAGCGGTGCTGGAACGGGTCCCGTTCGTCACCGAGTACGGGGTGGAGTTCGGGCTGCTGGTGGACCTGCTGGAGCTGGTCGGGCTGGACGCGATGGCCCAGGTGGACCTGGGTGTCCGGGCACACGGGCACCAGGCCATGCCCGCGCTCGGCCGGATGGCCGGCCAGATCATGCTCACCGCGTGGTCGCGGCTGGAGCGCCAGGGCCGCGTGCTGTCCGCCACGCCCCCCGACCGCAGACTGCTGCAGTTCGGGCTCGACGGGCAGGTCGACCTGGTGGACATGTCCGTGGCCGAGCGCCCGCCGCTGGCCTCCCTCGCCGTCGAGGACGTGGCATGAACGTCCTGGTGAACGCCGGACCGTGGCTGCGGGTGCCGCCACCGGGCTACGGCGGAATCGAGAACGTGGTGGCCACGCTGGTCCCCGCCCTGCGTGAGCGCGGGGTGCGGGTGGTCCTGGCCTCCGTGGGATCGAGCACCCTCGAGGTGGACGAGCTGATCAACGTCTTCGACGACGGCCAGTTCGCCGAGCTGCAGAAGCCGTACAACCAGGTGATGGGCCTCGCGCACGCGCACCAGGCCCGCGTGGCGCGCGAAATCGGCAGTCGCGACGACCTCGACCTCGTCCACGACCACCTGGAGGTGGTCGGTCCGGCCGTGCTGTCCGCGCTCGGCGGCCCGCCGGTCCTGCACACCCTGCACTGGGACCTGCGCAAGCACGCCGCCTTCTACGGAGCCTTCCCACCGTCGATCGCGGTCAACGGTGTCTCGAACTCCCAGCTCGCCCGCGCGCCCGACGCACTGCGCGCCGCCTCGCTCGGCGCCATCCACCTGGCCACCCCGCTCGCCGACCGCGACGTGCGTACCGAACGCGGCGAGCACCTCGTCGCGATGGGCCGCGTCTGCGGCCTCAAGGGCACGCACGTGGCCGCCAGACTGTGTCAGAAGCTCGGCCTCCCGCTGGTCCTCGCGGGCCCGGTGAGCGGCCTGAACACCCCCGCCGAGCTGGACGCCGTCGTCCAGGACCCGGACCATCCGCTGAACGGCCACCCCGACGTCCGCTACCACGTGCACGCGGTCACCCCCTACCTCGACGGCGACCTGGTCAGATGGGTCGGCTCCGTGGGGGGCGAGGCCCGCGACCACCTCTACGCCTCGGCCCGCGCCGCCCTGTTCCCCATTCAGTGGGACGAGCCCGGTGGCACCGCCGTCGTCGAGGCCCTCGCCCTGGGCGTGCCGCCCGTGGGGCTGCGCCGCGGCTGCCTGCCCGAGATCATCGACCACGGCCGGACCGGGTTCCTCGCCGACACCGAGGAGGAGCTGGCCGAGTGGGTGCTGCGGGTGGCGGAGATCGACCCCGAGGAGTGCCGCCGGGAGGCTCGCCGCCGCTTCTCACCGTCCGTCATGGCCGAGCGCTACCTGGAGCTGTACACGGAAGTCACGAGAAGCCGCGCGGGAGCACGGTGACGGGACACGACGACGCCCGCAGCACCTTCATCGCCAGCTCCCCGAGGAACACCCGGTGCGGCTGCGCGTCCTCGCTGGCCGCGCAGACCAGCAGCTCGCCCGGCAGCCACTCGATCGCCTCCAGCGCCGCCGTCACGTCGTGCCCCTCGGCGATCTCCGTCTCGGCCTCGATCCCGCTCGACTCCCAGGCCAGTCGTACGGCCAGCGCGAGGTCGTCCCCGAGCCGGCCCGGATCGTCCGTACGCAGGTCGAGCGTGATCAGCCGGAGCGGCACGCCGAGCCGGAGCGCGGCCTGCGCGATCCGCTCGACGGCCTCGTCACACTGCGGGCGGTGGACGTAGGCGAGCGTGAGCCGCGAGGGCTCGGCCGGCGGCCGGTAGCCGGCGGGCGTCAGCATCACCGCCTCGGACGACAGGTGGAGCAGGCTGTCGGACGTCGACCCGATCGAGATGCGCCCGGCCTGCCCGCCGCCCGCCGAGCCGACCACGATCAGATCGGCCTTGATCCGGCTGGCCAGCACCGACAGCCCGCGACCCGCGCCCCTGCTCTCGAACGCGATGTACTCGGCCGGCACATCGCCGAGCTCCTCCGCCGCGTCCGCGAGGCCGGCCTGTGCCTCGACCGCCAACCCCGGGCTGCCCGGCGGGTAGATGGCGGCCACGGTGAGCTCGCCGCCGGTGACCCGCGTGATCGCGGCACCCAGGGCGAGCGCGTCGCGTCCCCCTGACTCGCCGGTATAGCCGACGACCACGTGCTCTCCGATCACGACTGCCTCCCTACCCGCTCTGAGCTGGGACTACGCGAGCCTGCCGGACCTCTCCGGGGGATCGGCCGGCGTTCAGCACCTTTGGACGTTCGGGGGAGGCGGCGAGCGGTGATCGTTCCGTAGGGTTTATGGTCATTGCCCGTTCACGGATTGGACACCTGTTGTACCGCGACATCGTCGACTTCGCCCTCTCCACGCCCGCGTGGCTGCACACTCTCGCCGAGAAGGGTACCGACGCCGGGCTGTTCCTCTTCGCGGCGCTGTTCGCGTGGTGCTGGTGGCGGGAGAGGAACGCGCCGGCGCGTGACCTCGCCATCACGATCGCCGGGCCCGCCGGTGTGGTGTGCGCGTACGTCCTCAGCGAGGTCGTGAAGACCTTCGTCAGGGAGGACCGGCCGTGCCGGGGCGGGATCCCGACGATCGCCGAATGCCCGCCCCCGAGCGACTGGTCGTTCCCGAGCAACCACTCCGTCATCGCCGCCGGCGCCGCTGGGGCGCTCATCCTGGCCTGGCGCGCTCTGGCCTGGGTGGTGCTCCCGCTGGCGGCGGTGATGGCGTTCTCGCGGGTGTTCGTCGGCGTGCACTACCCGCACGACGTCGCCGCTGGCTTCCTGATCGGCCTGGCGCTGGCCCCGCTCTTCACGCTGCTGCTGGTGGGGGCCGTCACGCCGATGGTACGGCTGGCGCGAAGCCGTCTGTCGCCGCAACGAGCCGACTGACGATGCCCGGCTCGGTGGCGGCGTGCCCGGCGTCGTCCACCACCTCGAACCGCGCCTCCGGCCACGCCTTGTGCAGGTCCCAGGCGGTGGCCATGGGCGTGCACACGTCGTAGCGGCCCTGCACGATGACGGCGGGGATGTGGCGGATCCGGTCCACGTTCGCGATCAGCTGCTCGGGCTCGAACCAGCCCAGATGGGTGAAGTAGTGGTTCTCGATCCGCGCGAACGCCAGCGCCATCTTCTCCTCACCGAACTCGGCGACCAGCTCGGGATCGGGCCGCAACGTGACCGTGCTGCCCTCCCACTGCGCCCACGCCTTGGCCGCGGCCAGCCGCGCCTCGGGATCGTCCCCCTCCAGCCGGGCGCGGAAGGCGGCGATCAGATCGCCGCGCTCCTCGACGGGGATCGGCGCGATGAACGACTCCCACACGTCGGGGAAGAGGCGGGAGGTGCCCTCCTGGTAGAACCAGCCCAGTTCCTCGGGGCGGAGGGTGAAGATGCCGCGCAGCACCAGCTCTGTGGTCCTGTCCGGATGCGTCTGCGCGTACGCCAGGGCCAGCGTGCTGCCCCACGACCCGCCGAACACCTGCCACCTGTCGATGCCCAGGTGCTCGCGCAGCCGTTCCATGTCGGCGACCAGGTGCCAGGTGGTGTTGGCCTCAAGTGAGACGCCCGGGTCGCTGGCATGCGGCAGGCTACGACCGCAGTTGCGCTGGTCGAACAGGACGATGCGATAGAGCTCCGGGTTCCACTGACGGCGGTGCTTGGCGCTGCAGCCGCCGCCGGGGCCGCCGTGGAGCATGATCGCGGGCTTGCCGTCCGGGTTGCCGCAGACCTCCCAGTAGATCTGGTTGCCGTCGCCCACGTCGAGCAGGCCCGAGTCGTAGGGCTCGATGGGGGGATACAGGTTACTCATGCGCGCTCCTGTGGTTGATTCCTTCCGGAACTTAGCCGATATGGCCTGCTCTTCACCGAGACTAGGGTGAGGCCATGGAGCTGGTGACGATCGATGACATCCGGGACGCGGCCCAGCGCATCAAGCCGGTCGCGGTGCGGACCCCGCTGGTGCCCATGGGGGAGGTCTGGGTCAAGCCGGAGAGCCTGCAGCGGGTCGGGTCGTTCAAGATCCGCGGCGCCTACAACGCCGTCGCGGCGCTGCGGCCCGACGGGGTCGTCACCCACTCCTCCGGCAATCACGGCCAGGCGCTGGCGTACGCGGCCAAGCAGTTCGGGGTGCCGTGCGTCGTCGTGGTGCCCGAGGGGACGCCCGAGGTCAAGGCGGCGGCGATCAAGGGACATGGCGCCGAGCTGGTCGTCGTGCCGCCCGAGCAGCGGATCGTCGGGGCGCTCAAGCTGGCCGAGGAGCGGGGGCTCACCATGATCCCGCCGTACGACCATCTGGCGGTGATCGCCGGGCAGGGCACCATCGGGCTGGAGATCGTCGCGGACCTGCCGGACGTCGAGGTGGTGGTCGTACCGGTCAGCGGTGGCGGACTCGCCTCGGGCATCGCCGCGGCCGTCAAGGCGCTGCGGCCGGAGGCCACCGTGCTGGGTGTCGAACCCGAACTCGCCGCCGACGCGGCCGAGAGCCTGGCAGCCGGCCACGTGGTCCCCTGGGAGCCGGCCCGGACCTTCCGTACGATCGCCGACGGGCTGCGGGCCGATCTGTCGGAGCTGACGTTCGCGCACCTGCGCGAGCACCTCGACGGCATCGTCACCGTGTCGGAGGACGAGATCCGCCACGCCATGGGCCACCTGGCCCGCTCGGCCCGCCTGGTGGCCGAGCCGAGCGGAGCGGTCACGACGGCGGCCTACCTGTCGGGGCGCGTCCCCGAGGGCCGGACGGTCCTGGTGCTGTCCGGCGGCAACGTCAACCCTGACCTGCTGCGCGAGGTTGTCTAAGCCTGGACCTCTCAGACGTCCAGTCGTTCAGGCGGTCCACTCGTGGCGGGCCAGGAACGACCGGTCCCCGGTGGCGTACTCCTGGAAGGCCCGCTGCACCTCCGCCAGCTCGGCCACCATCGTCCGCGCCAGCGCCGCCTCCTTGTACTCCAGCTCGTAGCCGGGGGAGACCTGGATGAAGTGGCGCCCGAAGTTCACCAGCGTGACGAACGGGTTCTGTGGCGACATGGTGGCCAGCACGTCGTGCACCAGCCCGAGGTCCGGGTCGTGGACGATCATCCCGTCACCGGTGTGGAGCTGCATGCCCTCGTAGACACCGAGCGGCGCCACGTTGTGCACGAGATCGCGCTGCGGGTCGTAGCAGACCAGACCATGAGCCCGCGCGATGGTGAACACCTGGGCCGACATCTCGTCCATCGTGTCGAGGTCCATCGTCACCAGGAGATGTCCCGGATAGACCGTGACCACGCCGGGCAGCTCCTTGGCCACCTCCGGCACCTCGCCCGCGACGGGTTCGGTCTTCTTGACCGCCAGGTAGGCGGCCCGCGCCTGATCCCGGCTGATCGGCGCGGACTCGTCCCAGACCATCAACTCAACGCTCACCCGCTCATCTTGTCGGATTGAGCAGCAGTTGGTGGCACTCACCCCCGCACAAGCGGGAACGCCCGGCTTCATGACCGCCTCTAGCGCGGCTTCTCCGACTCCGGAACCAGCTGCGCCGTGCAGTGAGCGCATCGGCGCGCCTCAAGGGGGATGTCACTCAGACATTCGGGGCACGGCCGGGTCGTCGCGGCCTCGTCCTTGTCGAACAGGCTGATCAGCCGGTTCATCGGCAGCACGACCAGCCAGTAGACCACCGCCGCGATGATCAGGAAGGTGAGCAGGTGATTGAGGAAGTCACCGTACTTGAACTCGCTCCCGTTGACGGTGAAGGAGTGTTCGGCGAAGTTCGGCTGCCTCCCCCCGGTGACCGCCCCGATCAGCGGGGTGATCAGGTCGGCGACCAGCGCCTGCACGAGTCCGCTGAAGGTGGCGCCGACGATCACCGCGATCGCCAGCTCGACGATGTTGCCGCGTAACAGGAACTTCTTGAAACCGCCCATGGCATCGGTAAATAGCCGGGCAAAGAACGGTCAAACCCTTCCCCGCAGCTACGCCTACGTGGGTTGCCTTCGTCAGAGGCTGCCCACCGGCAGGAAGCGTGTTCAGCCGTCTGGTGGGAAGGACCTGTGATCAGCCAGGGCCGGACGCCTCCTTCGAGGCTGGGCTTGTCCGGCGGAGCGCGGGAACGGAACATGGGGAAAGACGGCAAGGGAGCCTCGATGATCGAAATCTGGCCGGGAGACCCCTATCCTCTCGGTGCGACATATGACGGGGCAGGCACCAATTTCTCGCTTTATACGGAGGTCGCGGACAAGGTCGAACTGTGCCTTTTCGACGAGGCCAACGCCGAGTCCAGGGTGCCGCTGACCGAGGTCGACGGGTTCATCTGGCACGGTTATCTGCCGGGCATAGGTCCGGGCCAGCGCTACGGGTATCGCGTCCACGGGCCGTACGAGCCGGAACGGGGCTTGCGGTGCAATCCGGCCAAGCTGCTGCTCGACCCGTACGCGATGGCGATCGAGGGTGGCGTCACCTGGAACGAGGCGGTCTACGGTTACCCTTTCGGCCAGCCCGACGCGCGCAATGACGCCGACTCGGCGCCCTATGTCCACCGCTCTATCGTGATAAATCCGTTCTTCGGGTGGGGCCACGACCGGCCACCCGCCACGCCGTACCACGACACCGTGATCTACGAGGCGCACGTGCGCGGCCTGACGATCAGCAACCCGAAGATCCCCGAGCACCTGCGCGGCACGTACGCCGCGCTGGGTTACCCGGAGATCATCGACCACCTCACCAAGCTCGGCGTGACGGCGCTCGAGCTGATGCCCGTCCACCAATACGTCACCGACGACCTCCTGGAGCAGCGCGGGCTGTCCAATTACTGGGGCTACAACTCGATCGGCTTCTTCGCGCCGCACAACCGCTACTCCAGCCAGGGGCAGCGGGGTGGTCAGGTGCTGGAGTTCAAGGCCATGGTGCGGGCGCTGCACGAGGCGGGGATCGAGGTCATCCTCGACGTCGTCTACAACCACACGGCCGAGGGCAACCACCTCGGGCCGACGCTGTCCCTCAGGGGGATCGACAACCCCGACTACTACCGGCTGGTCGACGGCGACAAGCGCTACTACCTGGACACCACGGGCACCGGCAACAGCCTGCTCATGCGCTCGCCCCACGCGCTTCAGATGATCATGGACTCGCTCCGCTACTGGGTCATCGAGATGCACGTCGACGGGTTCCGCTTCGACCTGGCCTCGACCCTGGCCCGTGAGCTGCACGAGGTCGACCGGCTGAGCTCCTTCTTCGACCTGGTCCAGCAGGACCCGGTGTTGTCGCAGGTCAAGCTGATCGCCGAGCCGTGGGACCTCGGGCCGGGCGGTTACCAGGTCGGCAACTTCCCCTCACGATGGACGGAGTGGAACGGCCGCTACCGCGACACCATCCGCGACCTGTGGCGCGGGCAGCCGGCGACGCTGCCGGAGTTCGGCTCCAGGTTCACCGGCTCCAGCGACCTCTACCTGGACGACAGCCGCCGGCCCGCCGCCTCGATCAACTTCGTCACCTGTCACGACGGTTTCACCCTGCAGGACCTGGTCTCGTACGACGTCAAGCACAACGAGGCCAACAAGGAGGGCAACCGCGACGGCACCGACGACAACCGGTCCTGGAACTGCGGCGCGGAGGGCCCGGCGGGCCTGGCCATCGAGTCGCTGCGCGAGCAGCAGAAGCGCAACTTCCTGACCACGCTCTTCCTGTCGCAGGGCGTGCCGATGCTGTCCCACGGTGACGAGCTGGGCCGCACCCAGCAAGGCAACAACAACGGCTACTGCCAGGACAACGAGCTGACCTGGGTCGACTGGTCCGACGTCAGGGAGAACTGGCTGCTGCTGGAGTTCACGCAGCGGCTGGCCGCGCTGCGCAAGAAGCATCCGGTCTTCCGGCGCAGGCGCTTCTTCTACGGCAAACCGGTACGCGGCCTGAACGACATCGCCTGGCTCACCCCGTCGGGGGAGGAGATGACCGACAGCGACTGGAACGTCGGCTACGCCAAGTCGCTGGCCGTCTTCCTCAACGGCGAGGCCATCACCGAGCCCGACCGGCGCGGCCGGCCGATCAGGGATGACTCGTTCCTGCTGCTGTTCAACGCCCACCACGACATGATCACGTTCACGATCCCCAAGGACTACGGCGAGATGTGGCAGACCGAGATCGACACCGCCATGCCGATCATCCTCGACGTCCGGATGTGCCGAGCCGGGGAAGGGGTCGCGGTGCCTGGTCGCAGCGTGCGGGTGCTCCGTCGTGTCTAGGCCGGTCTCGACCTATCGGGTCCAGCTGACGCCCGACTTCGGGTTCGCCCAGGTGGGGGAGATCGCCGCATATCTGCGGGATCTGGGGGTCAGCCACGTGTTCCTGTCGCCGATCCTGCAGGCGACGCCCGGCTCGCTGCACGGCTACGACGTCACGGACCACTCCAGGATCAGGGCGGAGTTCGGCGGCGCCAAGGGGTTCCGGGAGATGGCCGAGCAGCTGGCCGCACACGATCTCGGCATCGTCCTCGACATCGTGCCCAACCACATGAACACGATCAACGCCCAGTTCTGGTCCGTACTCGCCGAAGGCCCGGCCTCCCCGTACGCCGCCTGGTTCGACATCGACTGGGACGGCGGGAAGGTGGCGCTGCCGGTGCTCGGCGACGACGTCGAGCCGGTGGTCGACGGCGACGTGCTGCGCTACCACGAGCACGTCTTCCCCCACCCCGGGCACTATCGGCTGGTCGACTGGCGTCAGGGGCCGGGCTACCGGCGCTTCTTCGACGTGTCGACGCTGATCGGGCTGCGGGTCGAGGACCCCGAGGTGCTCTTCGCCACGCACGAGGTGATCTTCTGGCTGCTCGACGAGGGCCTGGCCGACGGGCTGCGGGTCGATCATCCGGACGGGCTCGCCGATCCGCGCGGCTACCTCGAACGCCTGCGCGCCAGGTCCGGCGGCGCCTGGACGGTCGTGGAGAAGATCCTGATCGGCGACGAGCGGCTGCCCGAGGACTGGGACTGCGAGGGCACCACCGGCTACGAGGTGCTGAACCGGGTCAACGGCCTGTTCGTCGACCCGGCCGGTGAGGCGCCGCTGGTCGAGCTGTTCACCCGGCTCACCGGCCTGCCCGGCGACTTCCGGCCGGTGGTGGCGGAGTCCAAGCGCGAGGTGATCGAGCTGTTCTTCGGCGCCGAGGTGCGCCGCCTGGCCCGCGCCGCCGGTTGCGCGCCGGCCGCCGTCGCCGAGTTGCTCGCCGCGATGCCGGTGTACCGGGCGTACATGGTGCCGGGCGAGCCGCCGCCGCCCGCATCGGTGGAGATCGTCGAGCGGGCCGCCGACGCATGCTCGCCCGCCGTGCAACCGTTCGTCCAGCAGGTCCTGTACGGCCCCGACGACGTGATCACGCGTTTCCAGCAGACCTGCGGGCCGGTCATGGCCAAGGGGGTCGAGGACACGGCGCTGTACCGGTGGTTCCCGCTGTCGTGTCTGAACGAGGTCGGCGGCGATCCGGACCTGTTCGGTGTCTCGGTGCCGGACTTCCACGCGTTCTGCCGTGACCTGCGGCCGTACACGATGACCACGCTGTCCACGCACGACACCAAGCGGTCGGAAGACGTACGCGCCCGGCTGGCCGTGCTGTCGGAGCTGCCCGGGGAGTGGGCGGAGGCGGTGTCGGAATGGTCAGCGGCCGTGAGCTTCGATCCGCGGCTCGACTATCTGGCCTGGCAGAACCTGATGGCGGCCTGGCCGATCTCCGGCGAACGGTTCGCCGAATACCTGCTCAAGGCGGCCCGGGAGGCCAAGACCTCCATTTCCTGGATAAATCCGGATCCGGGGTATGAACAGCGGCTTCGCGACTTTTCTGCGGCGGCCGTGAAGCTGCCGGTGGGTGAGTTCACCGAGCGCATCGACGCCTTCGCCATGGCCAACTCGCTCGGGGCCAAGCTCGTCCAGCTGATGATGCCGGGGGTGCCGGACGTCTACCAGGGCAATGAGATGACCGATTTCTCGCTGGTCGACCCGGACAATCGGCGGCCGGTGACGTTCGGGCGGTCGCCGGTGTCCCGCTGGGACGCGGCCAAGCTCGCCGTGACGACCCAGGCGCTGCGGCTGCGCCGCCGGCTCGACCCCGCGGCGCCGTACACACCGCTTCTGGCGGAAGGGGAGGCGGCGGAGCACGCGATCGCCTTCGCCCGCGGTGACGAGCCGCCGCGCGCGGTCGCGGTCGCCACGCGCCTGCCCGTCCGCCTCGCCCGCCGCGCGCAGGCCGCAGGTGCGGCGACCACGGGCTCACCGGCCGCAGACGCGCAGACCGCGGATGTATGGCTGGGGGAGCGGGAGATGTGTCTCGGCTGGGGCGGCACCACGCTGACCCTCCCGACCGGCACCTGGCGCGAACTGCTGACCGGCGGCGTCTTCACCGGCCGCGTCCCGCTCGCTCACCTGCTCGCCCGATACCCCGTCGCGCTGCTGGAGAGACATGATCTTTGAGGTGTGGGCTCCGAATGCCACGACCGTGGAGGTCGACCTGGACGACGTCCTCGACGGGCGCCGCGCGATGACCGCCGGTGCGGGCGGCTGGTGGGCGGCCGACGTACCGGAGGCCGGGCATGGGACTCGCTACCGGTACGTACTCGACGGCGAAGGCCCGTACCCCGACCCCCGCTCCCGCCGCCAGCCCGATGGCGTCTTCGGGCCCAGCGCCGTCTACGACCACGCGCGGTACACGTGGGCCGACCACGAGTGGACCGGCCGTGACCTGCGCGGCTCGGTGATCTACGAGCTGCACATCGGGACATTCACCCCAGCCGGCACGTTCGAGGCAGCGATCGAGAAGCTGCCGCATCTCGTCGAGCTGTCCGTGGACTTCGTGGAGGTCATGCCGGTGGCTCCAGTGCCCGGGGGGCGTAATTGGGGCTATGACGGGGTGGACCTGTACGCGGTCAACGAGACGTACGGCGGCCCCGACGGGCTCAAGTCCTTCGTCGACGCCTGCCATCGCGCCGGTATCGGCGTCCTGCTCGACGTCGTCTACAACCACCTGGGACCGTCGGGCAACTTCCTGCACCCCTTCGGCCCCTACTTCGCCGGGTTCAGCGGGAGCTACTGGGGCGAGGCGGTCAATCTCGACGGGCAGGGGTCCGACGAGGTACGCCGCTACTTCATCGAGAACGCCCTGCAGTGGCTGCGCGACTACCACATCGACGGCCTGCGGCTCGACGCCGTGCACGCGCTGCACGACAAGCGCGCCACCCACCTGCTGGCCGAGCTGTCCGACCAGGTGGACGCGCTGTCCTGCGCGGTGGGCAGGCCGCTGTCGCTCATCGCCGAATCCGACCTCAACGACCCGCACATGGTCCGCTCCCTCGACGCGGGCGGGCTGGGAATGACCGCGCAGTGGGACGATGACGTCCACCACGCGCTGCACTGCGCGGTGAGCGGCGAGAGCCACGGCTACTACGCCGACTTCACCGACCTGTCCGCGCTGGCCAAGGCACTGACCCGCGGTGTCGTACACGAGGGCGGCTGGTCGAGCTTCCGCGGCCGTACGCACGGGGCGTCGTACGCCGGAGTGCCCGGCCACCGGCTCGTCGCCTGCCTGCAGAACCACGACCAGATCGGCAACCGGCCCCTGGGCGACCGACTGCCCGTCTCCGCGCTCAAACTCGGCGCCGGACTGCTGCTGACCTCCCCGTTCACCCCGATGCTGTTCATGGGGGAGGAGTGGGGGGCCGGTACGCCGTTCCTGTTCTTCTCCGACCACGTCGACCCGCAGTTGCGGGAGAGCGAGGGCGGGCGTAGGGAGCAGGAGTTCGACGGATTCGGGTACGCGTGGGACGCTCCCGACCCGTCGCGTGAGGAGACGTTCCTGCGCTCCAAGCTCGACTGGGACGAGGTGAAACAGGAGGTCCACTGGTCGCTGCTGTGTTGGTACCGCGACCTGATCGCACTGCGCAAGGCGCTGCCCGAGCTGTCGGACCCGCATTTCGACAGCGTCCGGGTGGAGTTCGACCCGGACGGGAAGTGGCTGGTGATGTGGCGGGGATCGCTGTGCGTCACCGTCAATTTCGGGGCGGACTCGGTGACGCTGCCGGTGTCTGTGGGGGCGGCGCTGCTGGCGTCTGATGAGCCGGTCGCCGCTGGTGAGGATGGGGTTTGGCTGCCTGGGCAGAGCATGGCGATCTTCAGGTCCCCTAGCGGTCAGAAGAGCGGACCTGGATCAGCTGTCTGACCATCCGGCGCCCCGCAGGAACTGCGACGGATGTCCTTTGTCCACAGCCCCGGCCCCATCTGCCGAAACTTATCCCCAGAACACCGTTCGCCTCCACGCCTCCACCTCCCGATCACCGATCCTGGTGCCCCACCGCACCCCCGGAGGCTTACGTGAAGATCACTCTCCCCCTGCCTACCCGCCTGACGTCCCACTTCGTCGTCCCCGTCGTGCACGTCCCTTTCGACATCGAGTCGTTCATGCCATGGCGGGTCGGCAGACCCTACAGACGGGCGGTGAGCGCCGCCCTGGGCAGCCCGCTCCTGACCGTCACCCATCACCGCTCCCCTTGGAGACCGGCCGGTGTCACGCTCGCGATCGAGGAGCGCCACCTGCTCCGCCGAGCTCAGCAGCACGTCCTGGTCTCCTCGACAGCACCCCCGCACGCCTTGCCCACCAGCATCCAGGTAGCCCGCGCGGCGGCGCGCGCGGTGGCCCAGGAGTGCGAGGGTCTGGTCATAGATCCGCTGACGGGCATCACACTGCTCAGCTGCGATCGACACACCGACATCCCGCCCACTCCCTCGCCACCACCCAGCACCGGCGACTTCCAACCAACCTCTGAACCGGTGTCCGGGTCGGTCTCTGGGCCGACCTCTGGACCGGTACCCAGGCGAGTAGCCGGGCCGGTGTCCGGATCCGTCTCCGGGGCGGTTTCTAGGCCGGTGTCCGGGCTGACCTCTGGTCCGGTGTTCGGGTCGGCTTTTGGGTCGGTCGTCGCCGGGCCGGGGTCCGGGGCGGTCGGTCGTCGGCGGGGAGACGAGCCGGTCGCCTTTCCGGCCATCGGTGAGTCGCCCGTGTTCCGCCTGGCCGACGACTGGCTGGGCTGGGACGTGCAGGTCCACGGGGACGCCACCTGCCCGCCGTGGGACCCGGCTGACACCGGCGCCTGCGACTGCCTGCGCGTCACCTCCCGGGGCCTGCGTCGCTTCGCCCTGCCCGAGATCACCTTGGACGGCGCAGCCTGCGCCCACAGCCTGTGCGCCACGAGCCTGCTCCGCAGAGTGGCACACCACCTCGTCACCGATCACCTGGCCTTCCTCGCGACCCACCCGGACGCCACCGAGCGCTCGATCGACGACCACGTGCGAATAGCGACCTCAGCCGGGCACGGCGGCTCACCCTTCACCGTCCACCTCACCCCCTGTGACACCGACCCGACCAGCCACGGCCGCATCGGCCGCATCGGCCGGCTCAAGGTCGCCCCAGTTCCAGGCGCGGGCCAGGTCGCCTACCTCAGGACCGACCCACCCCCGGGCACAGGCCAGGTCACTCACCTCAAGGTGGGCCCACCATCGGGCTTCAGCGGCTCCCTCAACGACTGGCTGTGCGCTACCCACCGCACCACCTACGACATGCCGACCGTCCTCGGCTGTGACCTGACGGACCCGTCCTCAGCTCTCGTGGCATAAGCCAGCCCACCCACCTTCCAGGAGGAAGCCCGGCGGCGCGGCGGCGGGCCTGTTCCAGCGCCAACACGGCTCCACACGGCGGGTCATCTCTCCTGCCACGGTGTCGCAGTAGCTCAGGCGGCGCTGCGAGGAACTTTCCGAGCACTACCCGCAGTTTCGGACCGTGCGGTTCGCCCCGCACGACTTCCGCAGGATCTTCGCCACCGAGTCGGTCAACAGCGGCGAGCCAACCTCAGTGCCTGCGCCTGGACCGCTCCGGACAACCGGTACGCCGCTTCAGTCGCCGAACTCGGCGCTAATCGTCGCCGAGATAGCGGTACCCGGCCAGCCGAGGGAACCGCGGTCGGGCGATCTGCTCATCATCCACACCCACCGATTCGCCACTTGGCTCAGCAGTCGACAGCGGCACCTCAGCGTCGGTGCATTCTTCATAGACCTCATAGACCTGCGAAGCGTATTCCTCCGCCCGCTCGCCGCTCTCACAGTTCCACTGGTCGTACAGATCAGCGAAGTTATCTGGATTGTCGACGACCCGATCGAACGCCACACGTCCCTGCCCGATGAGCCACGCGCGGAAGTCCTCGAACGCATCGTCATTGAACCCCTTGTCGCCGTACCACGCAGGATCGAACCGCATGGCCCACGGGTCGACGTCGAAGTCCTCGGGGTTGCCAGAAACCAGGGCCGCAGCGTCCCAGACCGGTCAGGTGCAGGCGCGGTTGACCACCGCGTTCCAAAGGGCTGTGAAACTCACCAGCTCATCCACCGTGAGAGCAAGCAGCCGTTCACGCTGCAAAACACACCTGCTCCGCGAAGCCCCCGCCACTCGCAGCCCGACATGACTCAACGATCTCCCAGAAATCATCTTCAGTCACGCGGGAATCGTACTGATCCGCACCGACGATCCACGCCCTCAAACCTCGCCTTGCTCAACCAGATCAAGTACCGACAAGCAGGGCGCCGCGGAAAATCTGACCGGCCCATACCCTTCCAGGAGGAACCTCGTGTGGCCGCCATTCGTAAAACCCGTGTGGACGCTTTCGAAGACGTTGACCGTAAATTACGTGAGTCACGCGAGCAGATTCGCCGATTCGACCACCTGACCACCCGGCGGCAGGCGACAGCCGACCAGATCCGGGAGGTCACCGAGCTGACCGGCCAGTTGGAGACACAACTGGCCAAAGAGCAGCACGACGTCGCCCGCCTGGAAGGCAGGCTAGGTGGCTTCCTGGCCCGGGTCGCGGCCCCCGTCGCGGGCTCCAAGGAGGACAGGCTGGCCAGGGAACGAGCCGAAGCCGAGGCCGCCTGGGAGCGGCTGCACGGCCAGCGGAGGCGGCTCGAGGATCTGACCGCCGACCTGGAGGCCACCGACCGCGAACTGGCCTCGATCTCGGGGGCACATCAGGCGTACGAGAAACTGCTGGCCGACAAGGAGCGGCTGCTGATCGGGCTGGGCAACGAACGCGGTCAGAAGCTGCTCGGAACATCGAAGAAACTGGCCGACACGCAAGCCGACATCAGGGAACTCCTCGAAGCCTGGCAAGCAGGCAAGGCCGCGGGCAAGGCGCTGGGCATCGTCCTGACGCTGCTGAACAAGGCACGCGGCGCGTCGACCTGGGACATGCTCGGCGGCGGTGTGGTGGCCGACGCGATCGAACACAGTCATCTGTCGAGTGCGGACCAGGCGGCCTGGCACGCCCAGCGAGCGCTCGACGTCTTCTCCCGCGAACTGGCGGACATCGGGTGGGTCAGCGACCTCCAGATGCCCAAGGTGGACACGCGGTGGTTCGTGGACGCGTTCTTCGACAACATCGTCACTGACGCGCTCAGACACCAGCGCATCAACAAGACCCGCGACGCGGTGGCCTCGATCTCCCAGTGGGTCACCGAGACCGTACAGGCCTTGGCCGGTCGCAGTACGCAACTGGAAGCCCAGCACAGAGCACTGCTGGCAGAGCGCGAGCAACTACTCGCCAATTGACCCTCTGGCGAGCATCGGGGGATGGGCCTGAGGGGATACCGGACGAGGATCGGCAGGTGTCTGCGTTGCGTCGGGTGCCTGCCTTGTGTCAGCTGATGGCTTCGGCGGCTGTCAGTGCCTCGGTGATGGCGGCCGGGATGTCCAGTACGGGGAAGATGACGTGGCGAATCACCCGGAAACGGTCCACGACCAGGATCAGGCGCTTGAGCCGCAGGGCCTGGCCGGCGCGGAAGGTGGGGAGGCGGAGAGCCGCCGCGAGGCGCAGGTCCATGTCCGAGAGCAGGGGGAACGGGATGTCCTCAGCGGCGGCAAAGGTGGCCTGCTCGTCGGGGCGTTGCGTGCTCACTCCGTGGATGGCGATGTCGTGGGCGGCGAACTCGGGGTGCCTGTCACGGAAGATGCGGTTCTCGAGCGTGCAGCCCGCCGCTCCGGGGACTTGATTCCAGCCGGGCGGTAGCGGCGCGGGCATACCCGTGGACGGGTACGCGAAGAGGACCGTCGCCCGCGCATCGGCCACGACATCGAGTGACGCCGTTCGCTCACCCGTGGAGGCGGTTCGTCCCACGGCGACCGATGGACGGTTGATGGCGGCGGGCAGTTGCAGCGGGTCCGGGATGTGGGTGCCCAGGAGGGCGTGGACGCGGGCGGCTTCCTGGCTTCGCGGGGCTGCCACCCCCGTGAGGGTGCCGTCGCCGAGGAGCCAGCGGTCCGCCCAGTCCTGCATCGTGATCAGCATGGGCGCCAGTGCCCAGCCCGCGTCCGTGAGTACGTACTCGTACCGCACCGGCCCGCTCTGATACGGCTCACGAGTCAGCACCCCGTGCTCCACCAGGTGCTTGAGGCGTTCTGTGAGGACTTTGCGGGAAATACCCAGCTCGCCCAGCAGGTCGTCGAACCGGCGATGTCCGCGGGTCACCTCGCGGACGATGAGCAGGCTCCACCAATCACCCATCACGGCGGCTGCCTGGGCGATCGAGCAGTCGGCGTCCTGCGAGCGCAGCTCTCTGGCCATTCCCCGACTTTACCGTCAAGTGAGTCTCTGATAGAAACTTAGTCAGTTCCCAAAGGAGACTCATGAGCGTGGCATGGGCGACCCTGAGACGGTCGTGGTTGGTGACCAGGCGGGCCTACCCATGGTCATACTTCATCGGCACCTTGTTGCTGGGTGTCTTCACCATCGGGCTGGCCTACCTGGGGCTGCGGGCCGTGGCGGGCGGGGAGATATCCGCGGAGTTCCGTGGAAAGGCGGGCACCGGCGACTATCTCGGGTACATCGCCGTGGGCGCCGGCGCGTACATGTTCGTCGTCCACGGCATCCTCTGGACCGGCAAGGCGATGATCCAGGAGCAGCGCGAAGGCACCATGGGCGCGCTGCTCGTCGCTCCGGCGCGGCGCCTGCCGTACCTGCTGGGGTTCTCGGCGTTCGCCTTCACCGCGGTGGCGGTCGAGGTGGCCGTGTTGTTCGGGTGCGCGGCATTGTTCGGGGTACGGCCGGCGCCCACGGGAGCGGTGGACGCCGTGCTGGCCGTGGCGGGGCTGGCTCTGGCGGTGTTCGGGATGTCGGCCGTGCTGAGCAACGTGATGATCGTCGCCGGTGAGGCACACATCACCCAGAACAGTGTGTTCCACGCGATAGCCCTGCTGTCCGGGTTCACCTTTCCGAGGGAGTACCTGCCTGAGGCGTTCCGATGGCTCGGCGAGGTGGTGCCGGTGACGGCCGCCATGGACGTGATCCGCGGCGTCTTCACCGGTGGCACCGGACTGGATCCGGGCCGCCTCGCTGTCGCCGTCGCGCTCGGTCTCGCCTACGCCGCCGCCGGATTACTCGCGATGCCCTGGGCGGAGCGCAGGGCCATGGAACGGAGTTACTGATGATCGAGACCATGAACCTGCGTAAGGAGTTCGGCGCGAAGGTGGCCGTTGACGGCTTGAACCTGTCGATCCCCGGCGGCCGCGTCACCGGGCTGCTCGGGCTGAACGGGGCGGGCAAGACCACCACCATCAAGATCTTGGCCACCCTGCTCCGGCAGACGTCCGGCACCGTCAGCGTGGGCGGCCTCGACCCGGTCAGACAGCCGCATGCCGTACGCAAGAGGATCAACCTGATCGCCGGCGGCGAGCGCATGGTCTACGCACGGATGACCGGCCGGGAGAATCTCTGGTACTTCGGCCAGCTTTATGACATCCCCACAAAAGTCCTCAAGCCGCGCATCGAAGAGCTGCTCGCACTCGTCGGTCTGAGGGACGCCGCCACCACCCGGGTCGAACAGTATTCGCGCGGCATGACCCAGCGCCTGTCCATCGCCCGGGGGCTGATCAACGACCCCGACTACCTGCTGCTCGACGAGCCCACGCTGGGGCTCGACGCGCCGATCGCCCGTGACCTGCGCAAGGTCGTGGCCGGGCTGGCCGAGCGGGGCAAGGGCGTGCTCCTCACCAGCCACTACCTGGCCGAGGTCGAGCAGCTCTGCGAGCACGTGTACGTGATCGGCGACGGCCGCCACCTCGCGGCAGGCTCGCCGGCCGAGCTGATGGCCCAGACCGGTTGCCATCGTACGGTCCGGGTCACGGTCACGAACCTGTCGCCCCAGATCGAGGCCGCCGTACGGGCCTTCGACAGCCGCGTACGGCTCGCACCGGGCGGGGTGGTCGAGCTGAACCATCCGGACGACCTGACCGGGGCGCTGACCACGACGATCATCGAGGCGGGCGGCGCGCTCGGCGGGCTGGAGATCGTCGAGCCGTCCCTCGAGGACGCGATCCTCGCGCTGAGCGACCGCTCCCTGGAGGTGGTCGCGTGATCGCGCCGCACACGAGCTGGTCGCCGTGCCGCACGGGGCTGGGCGTGACGTCGACGTGGTGCCGCCTCCGGATGGGCGTCACTCCGCCGTGGACCCGCGCGGAGGTCGGTACGACGCCGTCGTGGTGTCGCACCGAGACCGGCACCGGCTGTACGGCCTGTGCGCTCGGCAGCCGCACCACCAGCCGGTGGCAGGTGATGACGTGAGGCACGCGATGAAGGTCATGCGGGCCGAGGCGCTCAAGCAGCATCGCCAGATCTTCGGCAGCAAGCTGGTCCTGTTCTCGATGCTGGTCTGGCCGTTGTTGAAGCTCGCCGAGACCTACTACACGCTCCGGCCGCTGGCCGCCACGCCGGGCATCGCCGAACGCTGGCCGCTCGCCGCCGACCCGGAACGGCTGCTCGCCTTCCTGGCCACGGGCGCGCTCGGCTTCACGTTCTTCTTCTCGCTGGTGCAGTCGGCCTGGCACTTCTCCTTCGAGCGCCAGACCGGCACGCTGGAACTCCTCTTCCTGTCACCCGCGAACCGGCTGGTCGTGGTCATCGCCAACGGGTTCGGCGCGCTGGTGCAGAACGCCTGGCTGTTCGCCTGTTTCGCGGTGGCGATGTTCACGCTGCTGGACGTGGTGAATGTGGCGCACCCGGCCATGTACGCGGTGGTCTTCCTGGCCATGCTGGTGCCCGCGGTCGCGTGGGGGGCGTTCCTGAACAGCCTGCTGATCTTCTCCAGGGACGCCGCCTTCCTCTACACACTGCTGGACGATCCGATGTGGTTCGCCAGCGGGGTGCGGCTGCCGGTGTTCGCGCTGCCCGGCTGGATCCGGGCCGTCGGCTCGGTGCTTCCGCTCACCGGCAGCCTGGCGGTCGTACGTGGTGCGCTGCTCGACGGCCAGGGCATCGGCGACCTGGCCGGGGAGCTGACCGGGCTGGCCGTACTGTCCGGAATTCTGCTGCTCGCCGCGGTCGTCGCGCTCCGGCTGGGAGAGGCACGAGCCCAGCGGACCGGACAGCTGCGCCTCTTCTGAGGCGACTGAGGAACTGGGCGGCCGCGCCACGTCTGAGCGACCGATGGCGCGTCTCTTGGGGCCGCCGTCAGCGGCTGAGCACCTGCCGGAGCACTCGTTCGAGGGTGGTCGCGGGGTCCGGGTCGGCGTACGGCGAGCGCCAGGCGACGTAGCCGTCGGGCCGGATCAGCACGGCGCCACCCCTGTCCACGCCGTACCTCTCCGCCCAGCAGCCTTCGACGTCCATCAGCTCCTCGTCCACCAGCACGCGCGTGAGCTGGATGCGCAGCCGCTCCTTGATCAGCCGCCCCGCGTCCATCCAGTTCTGCCCGCCAGGACCGGCGATCAGCACGAAACCGGATCCGAACAGGTCGATGGTCGAGATCAGCTGCCCGTCCCAGTCGAGTGGAACGTGCGGGGCGCGGCTGCCCGGACGCCCGGTCGGTACGCGCGGATCCTCCAGGATCGACCCGTCGTCATCGGGCTCCTCCAGGATCGCCGTCGAGTGGTAGCGGTATCCGATCATGGCGGCCATGGGATCTTCGAGCGGTTCCGGGTACTCGGCACGCATCGCGGGAGGCATCCGGTGGCCGAGGTTCGCGAGCTGGGCGTCGGCCGTCAGCGTGCCGATGGGACGGCGTTCGGCGTCATAGGTGTCGAGGAAATCCGGCCCGGCCTGCCCGGTCGCCACCAGCCAGAGCCGCCACGCGATGTCGCAGCCGTCCTGGAGCGCCGTGCTGCCGCCCTGCCCGCCGGTGGGCGGCATCGTGTGAGCCGCGTCGCCGGCCAGGAACACCCGCCCGTCGCGGTAGCGGTCGGCCACGACGTGCGCCATGGCGAAGGTGGTCTTGTCGAGCACCCGTACGTCGAGGTCGGGCACGCCGGTGGCCACCCGTACCAGCTCGACGCAGCGCTCCTCGGTGAAGTCGGCCTCGCTCTCACCCCTGGCGGGGTCGTAGTTGACGCCCAACACATGCGCGCCCACGCCCGTGCCGGTCAGGATGGCGCCGGTGAAGACCTCGTTCCGCAGGTACCAGAGCGTGACCTCGCGCTCCCGTACCAGCCCGGTCAGGTCGGCATCGAACATGATCGAGCACATCAGCCCCAGCTCCCCCTTCCCCGAAGCGGGGATGCCGAGCTGGGCGCGGAGCGGGCTGCGGAAGCCGTCGGCGGCCACCACGTAGTCGGCCCGTACGACACTGTCGACGCCGTCGGCGCGGATGACCGCCGTGACCCCCTCGGCGTCCTGCTCCAGGGAGACCAGCTCGGTGGAGAACCGCAGGTCGGCCCCCAGCTCCTCGGCCTTGGCCCGCAGCACCCGCTCGATCTCCGCCTGCGGGGCACCCACCTGGACGGCGGGCGTGATGTCGGCGAGGAAGGCGAAGTCGTCCTCGTCGCCGGTCACGATCATGTGCGGGTTCGGGTCGGCCAGGTTCGATCCGATCGCGATGCGCATGCCGTCACCGATGCCCTGCCAGATCTCCCGCAGTGACTGCTCGACCCCGGGCACCGGCCGCAGTAACTCGACGGCTCTGGGGCCCATCCCGAACGCCTTGGGCTGGACCGACGTACTGGGGTGCCGCTCGACCAGCATGACGGGCACGCCACGCCACGCCAGCAGCACCGCCGCACTCAGCCCGGCGTAACCGGCGCCGACGACAAGAACGGGTACTCGCTCGTGCACTCAACCCACCTCCTGGAACGCGTAGTATCGCGTTATCGTCGAGCGACACGATATGTCGCGTCTGTTGGGCGGGTCAAGACATATCTCGAAATGTCCTAGAGGGCGACAGGGCGAAACCCGAAAGGAGTGGGCCGGAAGCAGGCGGCGGCTGCGGACCGCAACGGTTGACCGGACTGCGCGGGTCAGTGGGTGCTGGGGTTCCGGGGGGTGCCGTCCCACGACCGTCTCTATCCCTGTGACGGTCCGTGGTGGCTGGGGTCCTTCGAGAGGGAGGGCAGGGCTGGTCAGGGGCCGCCTTCTTGGCCGACCCCAGTCGCAACCGCCGGTCAGGACAGGTGGCGTTCCAGAGACTCGATCTTGCTGGTCATGCCGTCAGTGACACCGGCCCTGAGGTCGGCCTTCAGCACCAGGCTGACCCGCGGCGCCACCTCGGCCACCGCGTCCACCGCCTGCTTGACCACCGCCATGACCTCGTCCCATTCACCCTCGATGGTGGTGAACATGGAGTCCGTCCGGTTGGGCAGCCCGCTCTCCCGCACCACCTTGACGGCGCGCGCGACCGGCTCGGCGACCCCCTCGCCGACACCCAGCGGCGTGATCGAGAACGCGACGATCAACTCAGTACCCCCTCACAACTCACAGCGCGGGCCACGATGCCGATCGATGTCGATCGAACAGACCTCGTGGCCCGCCCTGGACTCAGGCGTGCTCGTGGTCGTCCTCTTCCTCTTCCTCGCTGGGACCGTCGGAGGGCTCGACGCCCAGGACGGCCTCGCGCGGCTCGATCTCGTCGATGTGGTCGACGAGCTGCAGGACGTGGTCCGGCTCGATCAGCCACTGCAGGGCCGACGCGCCGGTGTCGTCGGAGTTGACGAGCTCCACCTGCTCGGCCCGCTCTTCCTCAGTGAGGTCGGCGTCGGGGTGCCGGATTTCGGCCAGCGCCGCGGCCTGCAGCGCGTCCACGTCGAGCACCTCGACGGTCAGCTCGACCGTCAGGCGCAGGAACTTCTCGTTATCACTCATGGCGAAGATGCTAGGGCAGCTTCCACTCGACAGGACCGGCGCCTTGCTGAACAAGGAGCTCGTTGGCCCGGCTGAAGGGCCGGGAACCGAAGAATCCGTTGCGCGCCGACAGCGGAGAGGGGTGCGCGGACTCGATGCGCGGCACGCTGCCGAGCATCGGCGCCAGGTTGCGCGCGTCGCGCCCCCACAGGATCGCGACCATCGGCTTGTCACGGGCCACGAGCGCGCGGATGGCCTGCTCGGTGACCTCTTCCCAGCCCTTGCCCCGGTGGGAGGCGGGCTTGCCGGGCATCACGGTGAGCACCCTGTTGAGCAGGAGTACGCCCTGGTCGGCCCACGGGGTCAGGTCGCCGTTGGACGGCCGCGGCAGCCCGAGGTCGGTCTCCATCTCCTTGTAGATGTTGAGCAGGCTGCCGGGCAGCGGCCGCACGTCGGCGGCGACGGAGAACGACAGCCCGATGGGGTGACCGGGCGTGGGGTAGGGGTCCTGGCCCACGATCAGCACCTTGACCTCGTCGAAGGGCTGGTTGAAGGCGCGCAGTACGTTGGCGCCCGCGGGGAGGTATTGCCGGCCTTCGGCGATCTCATTGCGGAGGAACTCGCCCATATGGGAGATGCGCTCGGAGACGGGCTCCAGCGCACTGGCCCATCCGGCTTCGACGACTTCGTTCAAGGGACGACTGGCCATGGCTGTTGAGCTTAGCCAGGTCTGATAGGGCTTGCGGTCCGAATCCGGTGGGCGGCCGTACCAGAATGATCACAGCGTGGGCTTGCCCCGCTGGATCAGCCACTGGTCGAAGAGCGTGCCGAGATCCCGGCCCGAGACCCGCTGGGCCAGGGCGATGAAGGCGGCGGTGTCCGCGTTGCCGTACTTGTGGTCGTTGACCCAGGTCCTGAGGATGGTGAAGAACGCGCGGTCGCCGACCGCGCCGCGCAGGACGTGCAGCGTCATCGCGCCGCGGGAGTAGACGGGGTCCCCGAAGAGGCCGGCCGCGCCGCCCGGGTCGGCGGCGGGCGTCTGCCAGAACTCGTCCTTTGGGGCACGGCTGTACGCCTCGTCGAAGGAGTCCTGGAGCTTCTTGGTGCCCAGCTTGTCCTGCCAGAGCCATTCGGCGTAGGTGGCGAAGCCCTCGTTGAGCCAGATGTCCTTCCAGCGTGTCGGCGTCACGGCGTCGCCGAACCACTGGTGGGCGAGCTCGTGGGAGAGCAGCGGCTCGCTCGGCACCTGGGGGTAGATCGGGCGGGTCTGCGTCTCCAGCGAGTAGCCGACGTCCGACGCGCGGTCGATGATGCCGCCGGTCGAGGAGAACGGGTAGGGGCCGAAGAGCGAGCCGAAGTAGTCAAGGATGGGCTTGTGACGCTTCGCGAAGTCCCCGGCTTTCGCAGCGTTCCGGGGATCCACGGCGGTGATTACCCGGAAATTTCCGATCTTGGTGTCGGAAAGTTGGAACTTTCCGATGGTGACGGTCGAGAGGTAGCTGGCCATCGGCTCCCTCTCGTCCCACACGTACGTCGTGCGACCTCCCTGGGCCGTCCGCGACACCAGGTCGCCGTTCGCCACCGCGACCCGCGTGCTCGGCACGGTCACCGTGAAGCGGTACGTGGCTTTATCCGTCATGTGGTGATTGCCGGGATACCAGGTCATGGCCCCCTGCGGCTCGTTGGCGTTGAACACCCCGTCATCCGTACGGATCCAGCCGTCGTGTGAGCCGTCCGGGTCGACCAGGTATGTCGGCTTGCCGTCGTACCGGACCACGACGGAGAAGGGGCGCCCGGAGGCCAGCCTGCCGGGCGGGGTGACCATGAGCTCCGGGCCGCTGCGCCGGAACGAGGCCGCCGCGCCGTTCACCACCACGGACCGCACCGCCAGGGTGTCGACGAGATCCAGGTCGAAGCGGCTCAGCTCCTGCGTGGCCCGGGCGGTGATCGTTGCCACGCCGCTCAGCTGGTTGGATCCCGGCTCGTAGCCCAGCGCGAGGTCGTAGTGCGTGGCGTCGTAGCCCCCGTTGCCCTGCTGGGGGAAGTAGGGATCACCCGCGCCCTCGGCGCCGGGGGCCGCGCCCACGCCGATGGAGCCGGCGTCCGCGCCGGCGGAGCCGGGGCCGAGAGCGATGAGGGTGGCGACCGCCGCCGCGAGGAGCTTCATGTCTGGTTTTCGGGGCCGTCAGAGAGAGCGTTACGGGCGCCCGCCTGCCCCCTTCGGCAGGCGGGTGCCCATGCCCCCGCATCTGGCTGGCACATGTGGACCTACTTCACCGAACCGGCCATCATGCCCTGCACGAAATAGCGCTGGAAGGCGAAGAAGAGGACCAGCGGGATGATCAACGACAGGAAGGCGCCCGACGAGAGGATGTCGACGTTCGACCCGAACTGCCGCATCTGAGACTGGAGCTGCTTGGTCATCGGCTGGTTGTTCGTGTCGGCGAAGACCAGCGCGATGAGCATGTCGTTCCATACCCACAAGAACTGGAAGATGCCGAGCGAGGCGATCGCCGGCTTGCCGAGCGGGAACACCACCCGCACGAAGATCTTCAGCTCCGACGCCCCGTCCATCCGCGCCGCCTCCAGCAGGGAGGCCGGGATGCCGACGAAGAAGTTCCGGAGCAGGAAGATCGCGAACGGCAGGCCGAACGCCACGTGGAACAGCACCACGCCGGGGATCGTGCCGAAGATGCCGACGCCGCCGTAGAAGATGGCGACCGGGATCAGCGCGATCTGGATCGGCACGATGAGCAGCCCGACCACGATCAGGAACGACAGGTCACGGCCCGGGAAGTCCATCCACGCGAACGCGTAGGCGGCCATCGCGGCGATCCCGATCACCAGGACCGTGGTCGGCACCGTGATGAACACGGTGTTCCAGAAGGAGGAGGTGAAGCCGCTGGCCAGGAGGTTCTTGTAGTTCTCGATGGTCAGCTCGGCGGGCTTGGTGAAGATGGTCCACCAGCCCTCGGCGCCGTTGACCGCCGGGGTGCGCAGCGAGACGACCATCAGGCCGAGCGTCGGGACCAGCCAGAACAGGCCCAGCAGCACCATCACGACCTGGATGGCGCCACCGCCGAGACGGTCGACGATGCGCGTGATCACACTCCGCCGGGGAGCGCCCGTGTAGACCTCGGCAGAAGCCGGGGCGGTTGCCGTGGTCACGTGTCTTCCCTTCTGAACCGGCGGATATTCATGATCATGAAGGGGAGGACCAGGATGAGCAGGAAGATGGCGAGCGCGCTGCCCAGCCCCTGGTTGTTCCCACCGCCGAACGAGACCCGCCACATCTCCAACGCGACCACGTTCGACTGCGGCTGGACCGATGGCGGCGCGATGATGAAGACCAGGTCGAACACCTTCAGGGTATTGATGATCATCGTCACGAAGACGACGAGCAGCACCGGTGACAGCAGCGGCACGGTGATCCGGCGGAACACCTGCCACTCCGTGGCGCCGTCGATGCGGGCCGCCTCCAGCGCGTCACGCGGGATGGCCGCCAGCCCGGCCGCGATCAGCACCATGGCGAACCCGGCCCACACCCAGACGAACGCGCCGATGATCGCGGGGGTGATGAGCGTCGGGCCGAGCCAAGTCAGGCCGTGGTAGGCCGCCTCGAAGTTCGACTGCGGCAGCCGTACGACATAAGAACCCGCCGCCAGCCCGTCGAAGCGGAAGGAGCCGTCGTCGGCCGTCGTGGCGGTGCCGGCCACCTGGCCGTCCTTGACCGCCTCCACGGTCATGCCGGGCAGGCCCTTTTCGGTGGCGTCGGGCGTGCCGTTCTTGCCGCCGCCGCCCGGGGTGAAGTCGAACCACACCGTTCCGGACAGGGCGTTGCCCGGCGGCGCGGCCTTGGCGGGCTGGGCGGCGCTCGGCATGATGTTCGGCTTGATGCCGACGATCGGGATCAGCACCGGCTGGCCCGACTGGACGGGCTGCTTGGTGACGATCGCGCCCTTGTCCGCCACGACCGCGGACTGGTCGCCCTCGCGGGGTCGCGCGTCCGGGTAGCCCTGGGAGGAGGAGAACGTGTCGTGCACCGTGGTCAGGATGGCGTTGGCGACGCCCTTGCCCGGGTCCTCGTCGTACACGAGCCGGAAGATCACGCCCGCGGCCATCAGCGAGACCGCCATCGGCATGAAGACGATCAGCTTGAACGCGGTCGCCCACTTGATGCGCTCGGTGAGCACCGCGAAGATCAGGCCCAGCGTCGTCACCACGATCGGGGCGACGACCACCCAGATCAGGTTGTTCCTGATCGTGGTGAGCATGCCCGCGTCGGTGAAGATCGTGGCGTAGTTGCCCAGGCCCACGAATCCGCTGCCGGTCGCGTCGAACAGGCTGCGGAAGATCGAGTAGACGATGGGGTAGACCACCCAGATTCCCAGCAGCAGGGCCGCGGGGAGAAGGAAGGCGATCGCGACCGTCGGCGAAGGGCCGAGGCGTCGTTGCGTGCGGGGGGTTTCAGCCGGTCCGGAGGCGGGCCCGCGCGAGGTGTCGTCCTCGCGCGGGGCCTTCGGGCCGTCCACCTTTTCGGTCACGGCCTTACCTCTTACTTCCAGGCCTTCTTGGCCTCATCTTCGAGCTTGGTCTGCGCGCCCTTGATGTCACTCGGGTTGCGCAGGAAGTCCTGCAGCACCTTCCACTCGCCCTTGCCGTCGGTGCCGCCGAAGGCGCTGGGCGACAGGTCTGACATGTCATAACGGACGGCGTCCCCGGCGGAGATGATCGTCTGCCCGAGCTGCTTGGTCAGCGGGTCCGGGTAGTTGTCGGGGGAGACGTTCTTGTTGGGCGACAGGTAGCCGGGCAGCTTGGCCCAGATCTCGCCGCCCTCCTTGGAGGCGAGGAACTGCAGCAGCGCCATGGCGCCGGGGGAGTCCTTCATCGCGACCGCCACGTCGCCGCCCAGCACGACCGGAGCGGTGTCACCGGCCTTGGGGAACGGGAAGATCTTGGCGTCCTCGCCGACCTTGGCGCCGTCCTGCGTCGCCTGGGTGGCGACGAAGTCGGCCTCGATGACCATGGCCGCCTTCTTCTGGCCGAACACCTTGGTCACGCAGGTCGGGAAGTCGGTCTGCAGCGCGCCGGAGCTGCCGTCGAGGACGAACTCCTTCTTGCCCACGATCTGCTGGATCTTCTGCAGCGCGGTGGCCACGCTGGGGTCGGTCCAGGGGATCTCGTGCTTGGAGAGCTTGTCGTAGTTGTCCGGACCCGCGCTCGACAGGTAGACGTTCTCGAACAGGTCGGTCAGCGTCCAGCCGGAGGCGCCGCAGAGGGAGAACGGCGCCGTGCCGGAGTCGGCGATCGTCTGGGCGGCCTTGACGAGCTCGTCCCAGTTCGTCGGCGGCTGCACGCCCGCGTCCTCGAACGCCGGCGCGCGGTACCAGACCAGCGACTTGTGCGCGGCCTTGATCAGCACGCCGTAGGGCTTGCCGTCGGCGGAGCCCAGTTCCTTCCAGTACGGCGTGTAGTTGGTGTCGATCTCCTTGGTGACCTCGGAGGTCAGCGGCTTCAGCGCGTTCTGCTTGGCGTACTGCTGCACCAGGCCCGGCTGCGGCAGGACGGCCACGTCGGGCGGGCTGCCGCCCTGGATGCGCGGGCCGAGGTAGGCACCCGTGTCCTCACCGGTGGAGGCATAGGTGACCGTGGCGCCGGTCTTGTCGGAGAAAGCCTTGAGCACCTTTTCGAAGTTCTTCTGCTCCTCGCCGGTCCACTTGGCGGCGATCTCGAGCTTGACGCCCTGGAGCGTCTTGCTCCCGCCGTCGCTCGCCGGCGCCGAGCCCGACGCTGTGGGCTGGGTGGTCGTCGGCGCGTTTCCGCAGGCGGCGACCGCTACCGCGAGCCCGGCCAGGATCGCTGCTGCTCTGGCTTTTCGCATGGCTGCCTCACTGTGTGCTGATGATCTCTTGCAGTTCGGACTTCATGGAGACCGCGACATCGTCGGCGGACTCGGTGTAGGGAGGGCTCAGCGCCTTGGCGACCGAGCTGGCGATCACCAGGCTGAGCTGGTTGTAGTTCGCGCTGACCGGCCGCGCCTTGGCGGCGAGGATGCTCTCCTTGAGTACGGGCAGGTAGGGGAAGCGCTTGATCAGGGCCGGGTCGTCGTAGAGCTCGGTCCACACCGGCGGGAACGAGCCGTCGGTGAGCACCCGCCGCTCGTTCTCCAGGCCCGTGAAGTAGCGGATGAACTCCTGGGCGGTGTGCTGGTGCTTGGAGTAGGCGCTGATGGCCAGGTTGACCCCGCCGAGCGTGCTCGACCCCGGGCCGTTGAGCCCGGGAAGCCTGGTCACCGCGAACTTGCCGCCGAGCTTGGCCGTCGCCGGGCCGTAGGCGTGGGGCCAGTTGCGGGCGAAGGCCAACCGCCCTTCCTGGAAGGCCAGGCGGGACTCCTCCTCCTTGTACGACAGCGACTCCTTGGGGATCCAGCCCTCGCGCAGGCCCTGGATGAGGAAGTCCAGGGCGAGCCTGGCCTTGGCCGGGTCAAGGGTCACCTCCGTGCCGTCCGGGCTGAGTATCTGCCCGCCCGCCGACTGCACGGCCTCGGAGAAGTTCACGGTCAGCCCCTCGTACGCGAGGAACTGCCCGGCGTAACCCCCGATATCCCGCTTTTTCGTGACCTCTAGGGCCTTTTCGCGAAGCTCCGCCCAGGTGCGCGGCGGTTTCTTGATCAGGTCGGTTCGGTAGTAGAGGAGACCGGCATTGCTCGTGTACGGCACCGCCCACAGCTTGTTCTTGTAGACCGCGGTGTCCACGACGGGCGGCAGGAGCCTGTCGAGCGGGAAGAGCCCGCGCTCCAGGGGGATGATCCAGCCGTTCTCCGCGAACTCGGCGGTCCACACCACGTCCAGCCCGAGCACGTCGTAGCGGTTGCTCCGGGCCTGGAGGTTGGCCACCATCTGCGCGCGCTGTTCGTCGGCGGCCTCGGGGAGTTCGAGGAGCGTCACCTTCTCGGCCGGGTGGGCCTGGTTCCAGCGATCCAGCAGGGGTTGCAGGTACGCCGTCGTGTCGCGTCCGGTGGCGAAGGTGATCGGGCCGGTGCCGCCCGTGCCGGTATCGCCGCCGACCTCGTCACCCGTCGCCGCGCACCCGGCCGCCAGACAGACGGCCAGCACGATCGGCAACGAGCGATGCACCCGATGACCTCCCAGTTCAGAAGGATTACATTCGTGTTAGGTAGATGCATTCATGTTATGCACACATGTAATCTGACGGTCAACGGAGAAGCGCGTAACGCATCCGTAACACAAGGGGGAGGTGGGGCTTGCGGTTGCACCTGCTGGCGCTCCTGGCCAAGGAACCTGCCCACGGGTACGAGCTCAAACAGGCCCTTGAGCAGACCTTCGGCAGCGCCTATCCCTCTCCCAACATCGGCCAGATCTATGTGACCCTCGGCAGGCTGGAGAAGGACGGCCTGGTCAGGGCCGTCGACGTGGAGCAGTCCAACCGGCCGAACAAGAAGGTCTACTACCTGACGGCCAAGGGCCGCGACGTGCTCACCACCTGGGTGGACGAGCCGACCGAGGGCCCCCGGGTGCGCGACGAGTTCTTCATGAAGCTCGTGCTGGCCCCGCTCACCGGCATCGCCGACCGGATGGCCCTCATCAACCGGCAGCGCCGGCACTATCTTTCGCTCATGAGCGACCTCAACGACCTCCACTCCCGCACAGCGCCCGCCGACACCGTGGCGGTCCTGCTCATCGAGGGGGCCATGCTGCACCTGCAGGCCGACCTGGACTGGCTGGCCCGGTGTCAGGAGGATCTGGCATGAGCGTGATCAAGACCGTCAACCTGGTGAAGATCTACTCCGA
Organism: Nonomuraea sp. NPDC048901; assembly: GCF_040649695.1. NCBI lineage: Bacteria > Bacillati > Actinomycetota > Actinomycetes > Streptosporangiales > Streptosporangiaceae > Nonomuraea > Nonomuraea sp. NPDC048901. The sequence goes on from NZ_JBEZFW010000003.1 coordinate 621,444, forward strand.
CGGCGCGGTGCCCGTACCGGCCGTACGCGGGGTGGATCTGCGGGTGGAGCCGGGCGAGTTCGTCGCGATCATGGGGCCGTCGGGGTCGGGCAAGTCGACGCTGGTGCACATGCTCGGCGGGCTGGACGCCCGCACCAGCGGCGAGATCTGGCTCGACGACAAGCGCGTCGACACGCTGTCGGAGAGTGCCTGGGCGCTGCTGCGGCGCAAGAAGGTCGGCTTCGTCTTCCAGTTCTTCAACCTGGTCGCCAACATGACCGTGGCCGACAACGTGGAGCTGCCGGCGCTGCTGGCCGGAGCCTCGCCCAAAGACGCCCGCGAACGCCGTGAGAGCCTCCTGGGCGCCCTCAACCTCACCGAACGCGCCGACGCCGCGCCCGGCCAGCTGTCCGGCGGCGAGCAGCAGCGGGTCGCGCTGGCCCGCGCGCTGGCCAACCAGCCGAGCGTGCTGCTGGCCGACGAGCCGACCGGCAACCTCGACAGCCGCAACACCCGCGACGTGCTCCGGCTGCTCAGCGACGTGCACAAGGACGGCCAGACCATCGTCATGGTCACCCACGACGCCCGGGTGGCCGCCCTCGCGGACCGCCTGGTGTCGCTGTTCGACGGCGAGATCGTCGACGACGGCCGGATCGCCCGCAGGCGTACGGGGACAGCCGGTGAGGTGATCGACCTCCGATGAGCACGGCCAGAGCGGGCAGCCGGTGGATCAGGGCCGACCTGCGGGCCAGGCGGGGCCAGGCGCTGCTCACCGTGCTCGCCGTGGCCGGGATCGTGGCCGCGCTGATCACCGCCGTCACCCTGCTGGAAGACGGCACCAACCCGTGGCGCAGCCTGTTCGCCCAGACCGATGGCGCCCACGTGTGGTTCTACACCAAGGACAGCCCCCAGGTCCCGCTGGGCGCCATCGACGGCGTCACCCAGACCGCGGGGCCCTACAGGTCCGCGCCCGTCACCGTGGTCCAGGACGGCAAGAAGGAGCCCGCGGCGCTGCGCGCCATGCCCGCCGCGCCGCCCCGGGTGGCGCACCCGGTCGTGGCCGAGGGCCGCTGGCTCGACCCCGCCCAGTCCGATGGCGTGGTGGTCGAGCGCTCCTTCGCCAGGGCGTTGCGGCTCAAGCTCGGCGACGCCTTCTCCATCATCGCGCTGAGCGGGGAGCGCCACACCCTGTACGTACGCGGCATCGCCGACTCCGCCGAGCAGGGCTTCTACCCCGAGTGGACGCCCGGCCTGGCCTGGGTGCTGCCGGCGACGCTCGACCGGATCGAGCCCATGCTCGGCCGCAGCGAGTGGGTGACCGGCCTGCGCCTGGCCGACCCCGACGCCACCCAGGTCGTCTCACAGCGCGTCGTGGTCATGCTGGAGGACCAGCTGCAGCGCGTCTACACCTGGCGCGAGGTACGCGCCGCGATGGAGCTCGACAACCGGCTGCTCGGCACGCTGCTGGCGCTGTTCGGCGTGGTCGGGCTGGTCGCCGCCGCCCTGGCGCTGGCCAACGCGGCCGGCGGGCGGGTGCTCGGCCAGCTGCGTGACCTGGCCACGCTCAAGTCGATGGGCTTCACCAGGGGCCAGGTCGCCCTGCTGCTCCTGGTCGAGCACGGCGCACTCGGCCTGCTCGGCGTCGGCGTCGGCACGCTCGCCGGTTGGGCGGCGACGGTGGCGGTGCTCGGCACGACCTCTGTCGCGCCCGTGCCCGTGCTGGCCATCGTCGGTGGCACCACGCTGACCGTGCTCGCCGCGGTCGGAGTGCCCGCCTGGCGCGGCGGGCGCACGCCGCCCATCCCCGGTGCCCCGGCGGCGCCGCCGCGCGGCCACCTGTCCCGTCTGGCCAGGCTGGCCCTGCTCGTACGGCTGCCACCCGCGCTCATCCTCGGCACCCGCGACGCCTTCACCAGGCGGCTGCCGGCCTTCCTGACCGCGTTCGGCCTGGCCGTGCCGATGATGATGATCACGATCGGGCTCGGCGTCTGGGCCACGCTCGACAACTTCCTCAGCCACCCCGAGCAGGTGGGCCAGCACGCCAGCCTGTACGTCCGGCCGGGCAAGCTGGAGGCGGCCGACGCCCAGCGCATCGCCGAGTCCGACAGGGCCGTCCAGAGCGTCTACCCGGGCACCGACGTCAACGCCCTGGCCCCCGGGGCGGCCCGCTCGGTCAGGGTGCGGGCCATCGGCAGCTCGGCCGACCCGTACCCGTTTCCGGTCGTCGAAGGCCGCATGTACGGCCAGCCCGGCGAGGCCGTCGCCGGGCAGGGGCTGCTCAACCTGCTCGGCGCCAGGATCGGTGACCGGATCCGGCTGACCGTCGGCGGCTCGCCGCTGATCGTACGGATCGTCGGCCGCACCGTGGAGCCGGACCTCGACGGCGAGGTGCTGTCCGTGGGGCTCGACAGCCTGGCGGCCAAGGACTCCGTGCCGCCCGAGTTCTACGCCCTCGCGCTGCGCCAGGGCACCGATCCGGGCGAGGTGCGCGACAGGCTGCTGGCGGCCTCGGGGGAGAGCCTCGACGTGCAGCGGGTGGTCAACCCCGCCGACCGGCTGTCGGTCATCCGGGTGGTGATCGTGGCGCTGATCGCGGTGCTGGCGTTGATCGGCCTGGCCAACCTGCTCACGGCCAGCGCCCTGGGGCTGCGCGACCACGCGTTCGATCTGGCCGTGCTCAAGGCGATGGGGCTGACCCCGCGGCAGGTGATGGCCACCCTGGTGACGGGCACCGGGCTGCTGGTCGTGCTGGGCATCGTGGCCGGTACGGCGGCCGGGGCCTCGGTGGTGACCGGCCTGATCGACCTCCAGGGCTACACCAGCGGAGTCGGGGCGGGCATCGGCCGCCCGCCCTCGGTCCTCACGCTGATCGTCGCCGTGCTGGTCGCCGTGGGCGCGGCGCTCGCGGTCGCGCTCATCCCGGCCCGCCGCGCGGCCCGCGCCCAGGTGCCCGTCACCTCACGCTGAGGCGTCGTCCTTCTTCAGGTTCTTCAGCGCGAACCAGTAGAACCCGTGGCTGGGCAGCGTGAGCAGGTAAGGCAGCTCGCCGATCACCGGGAAGTGCACCCCGCCCCGCGCCTCCACCGGCGTCATGCCCGTGAAGCGGCGCAGGTCGAGCTCCACCGGCTGGGGATACTTCGACAGGTTGTTCACGCACAGCATGACGTCGTCGCCGTACTCGCGGACGTAGGTGAGCACGCTGTTGTTGGAGGACCACATTTCGGTGTAGGCGCCGAGGCCGAACACCGGGTGGCTGCGGCGGATCTCCAGCATCTTGCGGGTGAAGTGGAGCAGCGAACCCTCGCTGCGCTGCTGCGCCTCCACATTGACCGCCTGGAAGCCGTAGATCGGGTCCATGACCGCGGGCAGGTAGAGACGCCCCGGGTCGGCGGAGGAGAAACCGGCGTTGCGGTCGGGGCTCCACTGCATCGGCGTGCGCACCGCGTCGCGGTCCTCCAGCCAGATGTTGTCGCCCATGCCGATCTCGTCGCCGTAGTACATGATCGGCGAGCCCGGCAGGCTCAGCAGCAGGGCCGTGAACAGCTCGATCCGGTCCCTGTCGTTGTCCAGCAGCGGCGCGAGCCGGCGGCGGATGCCCAGGTAGGCCCGCATGCGCGGGTCCTTGGCGTACTCGCTGTGCATGTAGTCGCGCTCTTCCTCGGTCACCGTCTCGAGCGTGAGCTCGTCGTGGTTGCGCAGGAAGATGCCCCACTGGGCCGTGTCGGGCAGCTTGGGGGTGCGCGACATGATCTCCGAGATGGGCTCGCGCGTCTCCTTCTTGACCGCCATGTAGATGCGCGGCATGAGCGGGAAGTGGAAGGCCATATGGCACTCGTCGCCGCCCACGGTGGGGTCGCCGAAGTATTCGACGACGTCCTCGGGCCAGCCGTTCGCCTCCGCCAGCAGCACCCGGTCGGGGTAGAGGCGGTCGACCTCGGCGCGGACCTTCTTCAGGTACGCGTGCGTCTCGGGCAGCCCCGCGCACGCCGTGCCCTCGCGCTCGAACAGGTAGGGCACCGCGTCCAGCCGGAAGCCGTCGATGCCGAGGTCCAGCCAGAACCGCAGCACCTCCAGCATGGCCTCCTGCACGGCCGGGTTGTCATAGTTCAGGTCCGGCTGGTGGTGGAAGAAGCGATGCCAGTAGTACTGCTTGCGCACCGGGTCGTAGGTCCAGTTGGACTCCTCCGCGCCGATGAAGATGATCGGGGCGTCGGGAAAGCCGGTCGGCTCGTCGGACCACACGTAGAAGTCGCCGTACGGCCCTTCCGGGTCGTGCCGCGACGCCTGGAACCAGGGATGACGGTCGCTCGTGTGGTTCATCACCAGGTCGGTGATGATCCGCAGCCCGCGCTCGTGCGCCGACTCGATCAGATGGACGAAATCCCCGAGGTCCCCGAAGTCCGGAAGGATCTTCATATAGTCGGAAATGTCATACCCGCCATCGCGCAGCGGCGACTCGTACAAGGGCAGCAGCCAAAGGCAGTCGACGCCCAGCCATTCCAGATAGCCGAGCTTCTCCGTGAGACCACGCAGGTCTCCGGTGCCGTCGCCGTTGGAGTCCTTGAACCCTCGGACAAGAACCTCGTAGAACACCGCCCGCTTGTACCAGGAGGGATCCTCCGAGACGAACGCCTCGGAAATCGGCTCCGGTGCTGGGGATGCGTTGATCATATGTCGCTCACAGAAGGAGATGTGGGCAGGACGGAGTCACCGGTTTCCCCGGCGCTAACTAGCTGGTGACCGCGCCGCCTGAGGTCGTCATCCCTGCGAACCTCATGCCCTGAACGGACCGGATTTGTGACCCGGTGCCCGCTTGTGCGGCGCTTACGGGCCGAACACTACCAGCCCGTTGGCTTTCCGGAACCCGCTTGTGCTGTGCTCGAGTTAATACCCACGAGATCACTGTGTAACCGTGATGTTACCGAGAGTTCATCAGAAAGGGGACGACACATCACTGAGATCGTTCTCGAAGTCGCTCAGCCAGAGCCCGAAAAGCACCAGCCCCCGGACCCAGAACCGGTCGTTCCACCCGCTGAACCGGGTCAGCGCGTCGGGGCCGCCCGCGATGACCATGTGCAGCTCATCCGACAGCAGCTCGGGCACGCGCCCGGCGACGGTCTCCAGCATGCGGTGCGCGTACGCCCGCGCGGGAGCGGCCGTGGAGCGCAGCGGGACCCGCAGCAGCGGCTGCTTGACCACGTTCGTGGACGGCAGGGCCGCCACCCGCGGGTTGGCGGCGTGCAATATCTCGCGATAGAAGCGACCCTTGTCTTTTCGGGCCACCCCTACCGACAGTGCCGCGTCGAAGAAGTCGGGATGGATGAACGGCGCCGCGAACGACGCCTCGGGCCCGACCAGGTTGACCGCCGAGCGGGCGATGCCCCGCACGGTGCGCGTGTGCAGCACCGACAGCGGCAGCTCGGCCCGGTGCCCGTGCAGCATGGAGGTCGCCGCGGCGAACTGCTCGCGTACCGCCTCCTCCATCCAGGCGCCGGCCGCCGCCGACAGGAACGGCTGTGACGGGGCGCCCAGGCTGAGCGACTTCAGCACCGCGGCCGACCGCTCGGCCTGCGAGGTGGCCTCCAGCGCGGCCCCGCTCACCATGAAGTTCTTCAGCAGCGGGCCGCCGGCCAGGCCGTCGACCAGCACCCGGCCCGCCCGTTGCACCTCCTTGGCGAACGGGGCGTACCAGGCGTGGTGCGGCGTCAGGTATTCGAGCCGGCGCGCCACCTCGGCCGCGTCGCCGGGGTAGGCGTCGGCGGACTGGGTGATCACCCGGTGCGGGATGCCCAGCTCGCGGGTGATCGAGCGGGCGAAGGCGATGTCGGTGTCGGTGCCCTCGTCGGGGCTGGTCGTCCAGGACTCCACGTCGAAGCCGCGCGCCTTCGCCACGCTGGCCAGCAGCCGCGAGTCGTAGCCGCCGCTGACCGGCACCAGCAGCTTGCGCCCGTCGTAGTCCTTGTAGACCTCGTGCAGCAGCTCGACGATCTCGTGGGCGCTGGTCCACCTCTCGTACGGCTCGCGGCGCAGCCAGCGCGGCAGCCCGCGCTCCGTGGCCAGCCGCTCGCCGTCGAACACCAGCGCGCTCGACCCCGGCAGCCGCTTGATCCGCTGGTAGGGCGTCGCCTCGCCGAGCGGGAACGTCACCTGGATGATCGAGGCCCAGGCCGACCAGTCGATCTCGACCGGGACCAGCGACAGCAACGGCTGGATCAGGGACGAGAAATAGATCGCGTCGCCGTGCCGTACGTAATAGACGTCGACCAGCCCGAGCGCGCCCGCGTGCAGCGTGACCCGCGGGCCGTCGCCGATCAGCCCCGGCACCTCGTACGTCTCGGCGATGGACATCCAGCCGTCGAGAGCCGAGGGCCTGCGCTCACCCCAGGAGAACGCGAACGAGCCCCCGGCGCGGTGATAGGGCGGCAGCGGCGTCGAGCTGTACAGGGCCGCCTCGGCCGTCTGGAGCGCCGGTCTGACCCGAGGCCCCGCGGCGGCGAGCTTGCCGAGTATCACGGTGTCGATCCGGCCGAGACCGCCGCAGACATAGGGCCGCACGTTGAACTGCACCGGATCTCATCCCTTCGAGCTGCTTCCCGCAAAAGAGTATCCTTTGCCGGGCTAGGAATCGGAGGTCTCGGTGAGCACTGAGCTGGAGAGCACTAGGCGAGCGCTGCGTGAGGCGATCGCCCAGGCCGAGCACGCGGCCGAGCTGGCCAGGCTGCTGGACGTGGCCCAGGCGCGGCTCGTGGAGGCCGAGCACCACGCCGCTGAGGCCAAGGCGCTCGCCGAGCGGCTCACCGACGCGGAGGAGCGGCTGGAGATCGAGCGCGCCGCAGCGGAGAAGCTCCGCAAGGAGCTCGCCGAGCAGCGCTTCCAGGCCGAGGTGGCCAACTGGAAACTCTCCTCGATCAAGGTGGCCCGCTGGAACCGGCTCGGCGACGCGATCAGGAGCGGCAAGAGCAACCCGGTCCGCCTGGCCAGAGGTCTCAAGGGCGCCGCCAAACCGGTCAAACGACCCACCGCGCCCAAGCGCAAGCCGGTCGCCGCCGCGGCCAAGGACAAGGACGAGCGGCCGGGCGCCGCCTACCAGGCCACCACCTCCGTGCGTACGCTCAACGGCGCCTCGTTCAAGCTCAAGCCGTTCCGCGTGCCCACCGGGCCCAACACCCGCCCGCACCTGACCGCCGCGGTGATCGCCGACCCGCACACCGAGGCGCTGCTGCGCTACGAGTGGCGGCAGACGACCGGCTTCACGCCGCGCGACTTCGCCAGGGTGCTGCCGCTGGAGGTGCCCCACCTGCTCGTGGTCGAGTCGGTCACCCAGGGTCCGTGGGCCGAGGAGATCACCGGCGAGCCGGGCGAGGGGCTCAAGGCCCTGCTGGCCTGGTGCGCCGAGCGGGGCATCCGCACGGTGTTCTGGCACACGCAGGGTGACGTGGCCCCCTACACGGCCGCCGCCGAGCTGTTCGAGCACCGCTTCACCAACGACCTCACCGTGGGCTGGCCGCGCCTGCACTTCGGGGTGCAGCCGCGGGTGCACAACCCGATCCCGCTCTCGGGCGGCCGCATCGACCGGGTGCTCACGCTCGACCAGTTGCTGCCCGAGCACCTGACCTATCCCGACGTGCTGACCTCCTACCGCTGGCCCGCCGCCGTCGAGTGCCCGCCCGGCACCCCGCAGTGGGTGCTGGCCGAGCTCGCGGCCTGCAACACCTCGATCGGCACCGAGCCCGACGCGCGCCGCGCGCACGCGGCCCTGCGCCGCGCCCACGCCACCGGCACGATGTCCGAGCGGACCGACGAGCTGCTGGAGGCCATCGGCCTGCCCGCCGTACGCGCCACGCTCAACGTCTCGGTGCTGCTGCCGGTGCCCGACTCGGCGCTGCTGGAGCACGCGCTGGCCCAGGTGGCCAGGCAGTCGGGGGTCACCCAGGTGGTGGTGTTCGCCTGGCGCGGGGCCGAGCAGCGGGTCCGCGAGGTCCTGACGGGCGTCGACGTGGTCTTCCGCGACCTCGACCCGGCCGCCAGCACGGGCGCCATGCTCAACCACGGTCTTGACCTGTGCGAGGCCGACCTGGTCGCGGTGATGGACCCGCGCGACGTCTACGGGGCGCACTATCTGACCGACCTGCGCCGGGCGTTCCTGTTCAGCACGGCCGACATCGTCGGCAAGGCCGCCTTCTACGCCCACCTCCGCAAGCCGCAGGCGACCCTGCTCAAGCAGCCGGACGCCGAATACTCCTACCTGCCGGAGATCGCCGGCGCCACGCTCCTGGCCCGCCGCAACACCCTGCGTGAGCTCGGCTTCGCCGACCTCACGGACGGGTGGGACGAGGTGCTGATGCGGCAGTGCCGGGCGGACGGGATCAAGGTGTTCTCGGCCGACCGGTTCGGCTATGTGCGGGTACGCGAGGAGGACCGGTGGCTGCTGGGAGCCGCCCAACTGGTCGAGTACGGCTCAGCCGAGCCACACGCGCTCATCTAGCGTCCAGGGCCGCCCCGTGACGCCGGAGCAGCTTACCGCGGTGCTGGGGGAGCCTCCGGTGCCGGAGGGGACGTGGGAGCGGGAGGCGGTCTACATCTCGGCCGCCGCCCTCCGTCGCGGCGTGCCCCCCGCCTCCCTGGCGGCGCGCGTCTCCGGCGAGGTGCTGGACAACGGCTTCCTACGGATCGTCGTGGACGTACCAGGGACGCTGGTGGACTCCGTGGAGCCGCTCGACGTACCAGAGCACCCCTGGCCGGATTTCCCCCGCACATGGGCGAACCCGGGCTTCGTCGTCCGTTACGCCCACGCGCGGGCGGCCGCCGTCCAGCGATGGGCGCGCGACCTGGGCGTCCCGTCCGGCCCCTTCCGCCCAGAGCTGCTAGCCGACCCGCGTGACCGCGCCGTGCTCCGCGTCCTGGCCGAGCTGCCGGGCCGACGGTTGAGCAGGTCTCCTGGGTGGGAGCCTTATCTGGTACGGCTGGCGACGGCGTACCACGACGCCCATGAGCTGGCCCCCGCCGTACCCATGGGAGACGAGCCGCCCGCACCACTGCACACGGCGCGCGTCCGGCTGGCGGCGGCGGTGCTAAAGGTGCTGCCGGGCCCGGCGCGTCTGTGATTGGCAAAATATCCGGCCAAAGGGCGAAAAATCGTAAAAATATCCCTCCTGGAGCTTGATCGCGTCTCGATACGTGGGCAGCGGGTCCGGGCGGTTCGACGGTTCCGATAGCCTCGTTCGGGTGAGTCGATTCGTCCATCCCGCCGGGGACCGGCACGCAGAGATGCTGCCCCACGAGCGCCCACCGCTGGCGCCCGCCGACCTCAACCGGATCAATCCCTCGATCTGGCCGCGAACGTCGAGCCGGACCGATGGCGCGCTCACGATCGGCGGCGTGGACGTCCGCGATCTGGCCCGCGACCACGGCACGCCCCTCTACGTGTTCGACGAGGACGACGTGCGCTCGCGCATGCGCGACTACGCCACGGCCTTCGCGGGCTCCGAGGTCCACTACGCCGGCAAGGCGTTCCTGTGCAAGGAGATCGTCCGCTGGCTCCAGGACGAGGGCCTCGGCCTCGACGTGGCCAGCGGCGGCGAGCTGGCGGTGGCGCTCAGCGTCGGCTTCCCGGCCGCGCGCATCACGCTGCACGGCAACAACAAGTCGGCCGCCGAGCTGTCCAGGGCGCTGGAGGCGGGCGTCGGGCACATCGTCGTCGACTCCTACGAGGAGATCGCCCGGCTCGGGTTCCTCGCCGAGAGGCACGGCACGCGGCCCAAGGTCATGATCCGGGTGACGACCGGGGTCGAGGCGCACACGCACGAGTTCATCGCCACCGCGCACGACGACCAGAAGTTCGGCCTGTCGCTCAACACCGGGGCCGCCGCCGAGGCCGTACGCCGCATTCTCGCGCTGCCCGCGCTGGAGCTCGTCGGGCTCCACTCGCACATCGGCTCGCAGATCGTCGACACGGCCGGGTTCGAGGTGGCGGCGCGCCGCCTGGCCACGCTGCTCGTGCAGATCAAGGACGAGCACGACGTGGTGCTGCCCGAGCTCGACCTGGGCGGCGGCTACGGCATCGCCTACGTCGAGGGTGACGAGGCCCCCGACATCAAGGAGATCGCCGACGGCCTGCGCGAGATCGTCACCAAGGTCTGCACCGACGCCGGGCTGCCGGTGCCGAGGCTGACCGTGGAGCCCGGCCGCACCATCATCGGGCCCGGCGGGATCACGCTCTACGAGGTCGGGACGGTCAAGGACGTTGAGGGGCTGCGTACGTACGTCAGCGTCGACGGCGGCATGAGCGACAACGTGCGCACCGCGCTCTACGGGGCCGAATACACCGCCGTGCTGGCCAGCCGCGAGAGCTCCGCCGAGCCCATGCTCAGCCGCCTGGTCGGCAAGCACTGCGAGAGCGGCGACATCATCGTGCGCGACTGCTTCCTGCCCGCCGACCTCGCGCCGGGCGACCTGATCGCCGTGGCGGCCACCGGTGCCTACTGCCGGTCGCTGGCCAGCAACTACAACTATCTGCCCAAGCCCGCCGTGGTGTCCGTCACCGACGGCGAGGCACGTGTCATCGTGCGGGGCGAGACCGAGGACGACCTGTTGAGGGGGCAGTTGTGAAACCGCTGAAAGTGGCCCTGCTGGGCTGCGGGGTGGTGGGCTCGCAGGTCATCCGCCTGATCCACGAGCAGGGCGACGACCTGGCCGCCCGCATCGGCGCGCCGCTGGAACTGGCCGGTGTGGCCGTACGCCGGCTCGGCCGCAAGCGCGACGTCGAGGTGGCCCCCGAGCTCCTGACCACCGACGCCGAGTCGCTGGTCACCCGCGACGACGTCGACATCGTGATCGAGGTCATCGGCGGCATCGAGCCCGCCCGCTCGCTGATCGTGTCCGCCCTGTCCAGCGGCAAGTCGGTCGTCACCGCCAACAAGGCCCTGCTCGCCGAGGACGGCGCCACCCTGCACGAGGCCGCCCGTACGGGCGGCGGCGACCTCTACTTCGAGGCCAGCGTGGCCGGAGCCATCCCGCTGCTGCGCCCGCTGCGCGAATCACTCGCCGGCGACCACGTCAAACAGGTCCTCGGCATCGTCAACGGCACCACCAACTACATCCTCGACAAGATGGACTCCACGGGCGCCTCGTTCACCGACGCCCTGGAGGAGGCCCAGACGCTCGGATACGCCGAAGCCGACCCCACGGCCGACATCGAGGGCTTCGACGCCGCCGCCAAGGCCGCGATCCTGGCCGGCCTGGCCTTCCACAGCCGGGTGACGGCGGAAGAGGTGCACCGCGAGGGCATCACCGAGATCACCGCCACCGACGTGGCCTCGGCCAAGGCCATGGGCTACGTCATCAAGCTGCTGGCCATCTGCGCCCGCTCCGACGACGGCCGCTCGGTCGGGGTCCGCGTACACCCGGCGATGATCCCCCGGACACACCCGCTGGCCGGCGTACGCGAGGCGTACAACGCGGTCTTCGTGGAGGCGGCGTCGGCGGGCCAGCTCATGTTCTACGGCAAGGGCGCCGGCGGCGCGCCGACGGCCTCGGCCGTGCTCGGCGACCTGGTGGCGGTGGCCCGCAACCGCCTGGCGGGCACGCGCGGCCCCTCGGAGTCGACGTACGCCGACCTGCCCGTGCACCCCATGGGGGCGACCGTCACGCGGTGCCACGTGGCGCTGGACGTGGCGGACAAGCCGGGCGTACTGGCCCGGGTGGCGGACCTGTTCGCCAAGCACGACGTATCAATCCAGACGGTACGCCAGGAGGGCCACGGGGACGACGCCCAACTCGTCATCGTGACCCACCGGGCAACGGACGCGGCACTTACGGCCACCATGGAGGGCCTACGGGATCTCGACATCGTACGAGCCGTGGCCAGTGTGATGCGGGTCGAGGGCGACCTCTGACAAGCACGGTCCTCCCCTTGGGGCGCTTCGCGCTCTGAGGGGTCGGGCTGTGTTCTGTGGGGGGCTCGGCGCCCCCCACACCCCCACAAAGGCATGGTCCTCGCTGCGCTCGGGCGTTCTTCCACAGGAGGGCTTCGCCCTCCTGAACGCAGGCGGACCTTTGGCCTGAGCGTGTCCGACAGCAATCCGGGACCGTCTTGATCGGCCGGGCGTTCCCATGACTTCGGAATCGGTTCCGAAGTAGCGTCGCGGTATGGCTACTCCGACCGTGCCTTTCTCCGACCTCTCGAAGCACTCCAAACGAGTGGCAGCCACGCTCAGCCGAGTGCACCGGTTGCATGTCAAACGCCGCGACGGCGAAGACCTGTACATCACCACCGCGCGGCACGATGGGGAGCGGAAGGAGACGGCCGATGTCGTGTCTCGCCTGCTGGCCGCACTGGTCGCGAGCGATGAGGGGACGCGGGCGGTCGAACGTGCCCTGCCGGTGGTCTTCCCGTGGGCTCGCCACCTTTCGGTTGGCGAGCGTCAGGAATTCTTCCGTGACATCGTCGACGCTACTCGCGATGTCGTCGATCTCGACGTGCATGCCACGTTGCATCGAGTTACGGCTGAATGGCGGGCGACTGCCCGAATCCTGGCCGATCCGGCTTTGGCCGCGCAGGCGGGCCAGCCTTTGCCCGATGAGGAGCACGGCGAGGTATTCGCACCGTGAGCCCAGAGCGCGGAGATGATGTGGCACCGCCACCGGTGGGTGCCGAATGGCGGTTGCGGTTCGCGACAAACGATGCCGCCAAGGGATGAGGAGACCGGTGCTCGCAACACGCCGTTCCAAGCAGGGCCGACGAGGTCAAGCATCACGATGGGATCGGCATTTGTCTCACGGCAGGAGCAAATAGCCCACAACATCTCCGAGGTTTCCCGCGTCGGACTGACTATGACCTCACTCACCGAGCGCACGAGCCACCCAAGAGCCCGCCGATACCAAACCTGGACCAGCGCCGCCTCCCTGGCCGCCTGCCTGACGGTCGTCCTCGGCGGAGGTATCGCCAACGCGGCCACTGTGGACGGTGCGGCGGCACCGGTTACCACCATCGCGGCGAATGCCGCCGACCGGGTCGACTGGGCTTCCGTTGTGGAGTCGGCTCTGAACTGCCCCAAACCGAGGCCGCGGGCCGCTTGGTACGTCGTGCACGCCCGCGTAGCGGCCGTCGGCGACCTTACCCGTGACGGCAAGCGTGAGACCGTCGTCGTGTCGTCGTGCCCGAGCTCGACGTCGAGCAATCCCTTGATCGCCTTTGTCTACGACGGAGCCTCCAAGCCCTCGGCTCCGCGCTTGCTCGGGAAACTCGGCAAGAACCGCTACTTCAGGACCCTGAAGGTCGCGATCCGGGGCGGGAGCGCGCACCTGCACGGCAAGGCGATCAGCGACCGGGCTCCCAGATGCTGTCCAGACCTGATCGTCAGCCAAACCTACAGGTGGGACGGCACGCGGTTCCGCAAGACGGCGGACAAGGCACACCGCACCACGTGACCACTCGACCTGGCCTACGACCCCTACAAGCCGATCTCACGAACCGGTCGCAGCAGATCGGAACGTCAACCCGAGGTTCCAGGACCCGCCGACAAGGTCAGCATCGTCACGGGAGTTGATGCCGGCCTCTCATCGCAGGTCAGAGGGAGATGATCTCCTCACCGAACCTCCACACGAGTTCCTGGCGGATGCGGGCGAGGCCGGCGGCGGCCTCGCCCGCCACCGCGCGCAGTACGGCGGTGAACCTCATGGCCGGGGCACGACTCCGTTGCTGAGGGCGTCGAACAGGCGCTCCAGGCGGGCGCGGTGGTCGTCCGCGATGGTGTCGGCCGGTTCTCCGGCGATCAGGAGCCGGGCGGTCTCCACCAGTACGGCGGTGTAGCCGGCGATGAAGAAGGCGGCGAGCAGCGAGGCGTCGCCGTCGAAGGCCGGGTCGTGTTCGAGCTCGCCGGCGAGGGTCTGTTGGAGGTCGGAGGCGATCTCCCTGGCGCGGGCGACCAGCGCGGGCGAGGCCGCGACGGTCCGGAAGAAGGGGACGGACCCCTCCTTGAGGCCGGACAGGGCGTGCCGCTCCTCCAGGAGACGGAACGCCGTATCGCGCAGGGACCTGAGCACTCCGGCGTCCGGGGCGCGGTCGCGTACCGCTGAGCGCAGGAGCTCGACGGCGTCGACCTCGCGGTCCAGGAGGAGGTCCTCCTTGCGCGGGAAGTGCTTGAAGACCGTTACGGCCGAGACCCCGGCCTCCCGCGCGACCTCGGTGACCGTGACCGTGTCGAATCCGCGTTCGAGGAACAGCCGGGTCGCCACCTCTGAGATCTTCGCGCGCGTCTGCGGGCCGCCTCGCGCTCCGGTCCTGGGCATTCGGCCCCACTTCCTTGTGTCACTTAACTTAGTCAGTTAACGTAGTGGCATGTTCATCGAACAGACAACCGTCATTGTCGCCGGAGCGGGCCCCGGTGGGCCCCAGCGGGCCGCGGTACCCCGGCCGCGTCCCGTAGGGGGCAGGGGAGGCGACCGACTCGCACGAGCGGCCGGATCGCCCCGTGCTGGATCGCCCCACAGGCGCAGGTCTCCATGAATGAGAGGGCGGCGGCCCGGCCCGGTCGTACCCCCAGGTCGCTGCGGGAGGCGTGGGTCGCGTTGGCGGGGCTGTCGGCGGTGTTCCTCTTCGAGATGCTGGACAACTCGATTCTGAACGTCGCGCTGCCCGTGATCGGACGCGAGCTGCACGCCTCGACGACCGCGTTGCAGTGGATGACGGGCGCCTATGCGGTCGTGTTCGGCGGGTTGATGCTGGCGTTCGGCGCGGTCGCCGATCGGTTCGGCCGGCGGCGGATCATGCTGATCGGGCTGGTCCTGCTCGGCGGGGCGAGTCTGGCGACCGCCGTGGTCACCAGCGCCGAGCAGCTGATCGCCGTCCGGGCGACGATGGGGGTCGCCGCGGCGATGACGACCCCGGGATCGATGGCGCTGGCGTTCCGGCTGTTCGACGAGGACGGCCTGCGCGTGCGCGCGCTGACCCTCATCTCGACCGTGGGCCTGGTCGGGCTCGCGGTCGGCCCGACGACGGGCGGCCTGGTGCTGGCGATCGCGCCCTGGCAGGTCCTGCTGCTGGTGAACGCGCCGATCGCCGTGCTCGCGTTCCTTGGCGTACGGTCCGGCATCGCCGCCGACGACCCGGCCGGCCTCCACCGCGACCCCCTCGACGTACCCGGGATGCTGCTGGGTACGGCGACGATCGTACTCGCGCTCCTCGCGCCGACGCCGTTCGTGGACCAGGGCGCCGGCTCCTGGGCGCCCTGGTCGGTCACCGCCGCGGCCGCCGTGACGGCGATCTGCTTCGTCCTGCGCGAGCGCCTGGCCCGCCATCCGCTGCTCGACCTGAAACTCCTCGCCCTCCCCCTGGTCTCCAGCGGCCTGGCCTACAAGGCCGCCACCGGGCTGGCGACCGCCGGACTCGGTTACATGGTGACGCTGCAGCTGCAGCTCGACTGGGGCTGGACGCCCGCACTGGCCGCCATCGGGATGCTGCCGCAGGTCGTCGTCCTCATCGCCGGCAGCGCGTTCGTCAACCCGTTCGTACAGCGTGTCGGCCTGGACCGGGCCGCATGGATCAGCGCCGCGGCGGTCGTGTCCGGCCTGGCCGTCTACGGCCTGCTCGGCCGGTCCGGCTACCTGTGGGTCGCGATCGCGCTCGTCCTCGTGGCGGCCGGGATGCGCGTGGTCGGTGTCGTCGCCGGGCTCAACGTGGTCCGCGGCCTGCCCGAGAACCGGACCACCATCGGCACCGCGCTCGTCGACACCGCCACCGAGGTCACCTCCGGCACCGGCATAACCGTCACCGGCACCATCCTCGCCACCCTGTTCACCGGCGACATTGCCACCTCCCACTGGAGCTCGCAGCAGACCGGCGAGTTCCACCGGGCCGTCACGATCGCGAGCCTCACCCTCACCATCGTCGCGGCGGTCCTCGTCGGCTGGGGGATCGCCCGCACCCGGTACGCGGCCGGCGACCAGGCGGCCACTTCCATCGACGACCCCGTCCCCCAGGACACCTGACTCCCCGCGCACCATCATCGCCGGCCAAGGCGGCCCTGGCCACACGGCACTTCGGAGAGCTGCGCAGCACTGCATTCCCCGAACCGATTTCAAGGAGCACACATGACGATCACCCTCCGACCCGGGAGCACCGTGGTGTTCACCGGCGATTCGATCACCGACTGCCGGCGGCTGGAGAGCGAAGACGGTCTCGGGTCCGGCTACCCGCTGCGCATCGCGGGCGAGTGGGGCCTGCGGCATCCGGACCGTCCCGTGACCTGGCTGAACACCGGGATCGGCGGCAACAAGGTGATGGACCTCGAGGCCCGCTGGCAGGCGGACGTGCTCGACGCGCACCCGGATGTGGTGTCGATCCTCGTCGGGGTCAACGACATGGGCTGGCACACGCTGGACCCGGAGGGGTACGTGATCTCCGTGGCGGAGTTCGAAGCGGGTTATGACCGCCTGCTCGCGCCCCTCGCCAAGGCGGGCACGGAGCTGATCCTCATCGAGCCGTTCCTCCTGCCGATTCACGGCGTCGTCGAGGCGGGTGTCGCACGCGCACGTATCGGAGAGGAAGAGCGGAAGGAATGGCGCGCCGACCTGAACCCGAAGATCCAAGCCGTGCGGGAACTCGCCGGCAAGTATGGCGCCCATCTGCTTCCCGCCGACGGCATGTTCGCCGAACTCGCGGCGACGACCGGGCCGGAATACTGGGCCGAGGACGGCGTGCACCCGACACCGGCCGGTCACGCCGCCCTCGCGGCGGCCTGGTTGCGCCTGGTCTCGTGACCGGGCGCCCGGTTCTCAACCTGTCGGCGACGCGTGAACCAGAGCCAGTTCGGCTTGCCGAGATCGACCTCAGATAGCCTGACCCCCCTAGATCAACTGCGTGGAGGTGACACCGATGTTGAACTATGGCCTTGACCTGTCCGGTGTAGAGCTCGACCGGGCTCTGCCCGACTTGGTGGCTGAAGGGGATGAGCTTGACGCCCTGGTATCAGCGGAGGCCGACTGGTCGAAGCCGACGCCGGCAGTGGGGTGGACGATCGCCCACCAGATCGCTCACCTTGCTTCAGCCGATGCGAACGTTCTCATCGCTATCCGGACCCCGGAGGCGTTCGACGCCGTGCTGAAGCAGGCAGAAGCCGCGGGCAGCCAACACGCCGATCTCGACGCCGCCGCGGGAGCAGCCAAACCGCGATCAGCGCTGCTGGAACAATGGCGCGCCGGCCGGGCCGAGGTGGCGGCGGAGCTACGTGACCTTCTACCGGACCAAGGGCTTCCGTGGTACGGCTCGCAGTTGACCACAGTGCTCATGGTGCCGCTTCGACTGATGGAGACGTGGGCTCACGGCCAGGACGTTTTCGACGCGCTGGGTGTCTCACGCCGTCCGACGGGCCGGCTCCAGCACGTGGCCTCGTTGGGAGTGATAGGGCGAGAGCTGTCGTTCTACGCCGCCCAATTGCCTACTCCGGCAGAGCCGTTCCGTGTCGAGCTGACTGCTCCCGACGGCCAAACCTGGGTGTGGGGCCCAGGAGATGCTGAACAACGGGTTCAGGGCAGCGCCCTCGACTTCTGCCTTCGAGTCACCCAGCGCAGGTCCCGAGCCCAGACGGACCTCACGGCAGTCGGCGAGGACGCGCAGAAGTGGCTTGAGATCGCTCGCGTCTTCCTCTGAGGAGGCGAGTAGACATCAGCTCAGGTCCGCCCTCCTGAACGCAGGCGGACCTTTGCCCTGAGCGCGTCCGTCAGCAGGCTCGTCTAAAGAGAGCCGCAGCCGATCAAGCGGATGAACTGTGGAAGTAGTGCCCCTTGTCGAGGTCGTCGATGAGTCCGGGCTGGGTCGGCTGCCACCCCAGTAGCTCGCGGGTCAGCGTGCTCGAGGCCGGGCTGTCGGTCGAGAGGAAGCCGGCCAGCCAGCTGAAGTGCTCGCCCGCGTTCTCCGGTGAGACGGCGGTCACCGGGATGCCGAGATGCCGGCCGATCACTTCGGCGATGGCGCGGATCGGCACACCCTCGTCGGCGACAGGGTGCAGCGCCGATCCCGCCGGGGCGTGCTCCAGCGCCAGGCGGAACAGATGGGCGGCGTCGACCCGGTGTACGGCGGGCCAGCGCGTGGCCCCATCGCCGATGTAACCGGAGACGCCCTTGTCGCGGGCGATGCCGACCAGAGCCGCCATGAAGCCGTAGTCTCCTTCGCCGTGCACCGTCGGCGGTAGCCGCACGACCGACGAGCGGACGCCGCGGGAAGCGAGGGCGAGCGTCAGCCGCGCGGTGGCCTGACGAGCATGCGGACCGCTGCCCGGCTGCGCCGTATCCGATGTGGAACCACGCCCGTCCTGCTCGGTCGCCATTCGCCCTGGTGCCACCCCGAGCAGCCCGGAGGCGAGAACGAACGGTCGATCAGATCCCGAGAGTGCCTCGCCCATCGTCTCGACGGCCTGGCGGTCCGCGTCGACGGCGCCCTGGAAGTTTCCAGAGAAGGCGAGGTCGTGCTTGAACGCGAGGTGGATCACGCCGTCCGACGCGTCGGCCGCACTCCGCAGGCCGTCGAGATCATCGAGTGTGCCGTGGTGCACCTGCGCCCCAGCCTCGGCGAGGGCGGCGGCCGAGGCGTCCGAACGTGCCAGCCCGGTGACCTGATGGCCCGCGCCGATGAGCTCGGGAACGACGGCGGAGCCGATCCAGCCGGACGCGCCGGTGACGAAAACGCGCATGAGAAAACCTCCGGAAAAAGTCGGCCGAGCGGCCGACTGATGTCAGTTGCTGTCATCACAGTAGCAAGCAATGTCAGTCGCTGTCATCACGGTACGATCGGGGCATGGGGCGATGGGAGCCGAACGCGCGCGGCCGGCTGGTGCAAGCGGCAATGGAGCTCTACGGCGAACGCGGGTACGAACAGACCACGGTGGCCGAGATCGCCAACCGGGCGGGGCTCACGGAGCGAACGTTCTTCCGGCACTTCGCCGACAAGCGTGAGGTGCTGTTCTGGGGCGGGGGCGCGCTGCAAGACCTCCTCGTGAGCTCCGTCGCCGATGCCCCTGATTCCACACCGCCGATCGACGCGGTCGCCGTGGCCTTTGAGGCCGCCGCCGCCCAGCTTCAGGAGCGCCGCGAACACGCCCGGCAGCGCCAGGCCATCATCGCCGCGAACGCGGAGCTTCGAGAGCGTGAGCTGATCAAACTCGAGTCGTTCGCCTCGGCGCTCGCCGACGCCTTGCGACTGCGCGGGGTCGCGGACACGGCCGCGAGCCTGGTCGCCGAGGCGGGGATCGCGGTCTTCAAGGTCGCGTTCGTACGCTGGCTCGCCACCGGCCAGCCAGACTTCCCGCAACTCATCCGAGAATCATTCGACGAGCTGAAGGCACTGACCGCGGGCGCGGGGGTCACCTAGGCCCACCGCCCCCGGCAGTGTCGTCTTCTGGTGCGCGTCGCATTCTTCGTACGTCTGGAACGGCAAGAACTACTGCTGTGGCGGCCAGGATCGCGCCGGTCGCGGCCCACAGCGTACGGTCAAGACCGAATCGGTCTGCGGCGGGACCGGCGAGTGCTGCCCCCAATGGGGTGATGCCGAAGGAGCCCAGCGCCTCGTAGGCCGCGACCCGCGAGAACTTCTCGTGCGGCACCTCTTGTCTGATCGTGGTCATCCAGTTGACGCTGAAGATCTCCACCCCCACCCCGGCGAACAACGACGCCGCGCAGATCACCGGCAGTGGCGCCCCGGCCGCGAACGCCGCCAGTGGCAGCACGAGCAGTGCGGCAGCGGAGGTACCGGTGACCAGCAACCGCCGCGGCCGCAACCGCACCATCAGCAGGCCGCCGAGGATCATTCCGATCGCGTCGCACGAGAGAATGAACCCCCAGTCGCGTGCCCCGCCGAGCTGACGGCCGGAAGCCAGCGCGCCGAGCACCGCGAACGCGCCGACGCCGAGCGCGTTGACCACCGCGGACTGCGCCACCACGCTCCACAGCCAGCGTCGGCCGACGAACTCGCTCCAGCCTTCTCGCAGCTCGGTGACCAGGCCGACACGTTTACGCAGCCGCCCTTCGACCCGCATCGTCGCGGCCAGTACTCCGACGATGAGAAATGTGGCCGCGTCGAGCGCGAGCACCCAGCCCGGACCGAAGGCGGCGACCAGCACGCCGCCAAGCGCGGCACCGGCGACCTGAGCGCAGTTGAGGCTGGTCCGGAAGATGGCGAACGCCTTGCTCGCGTACGCTCGATCCACGCTGCGCATCAGCAGCCCTTCGGTGGCGGGCATGCGGAACGCGATGGCGAGCCCGTTGACGCCGGCGAAGAGCATCAGCTGCCATACCTGGACCGAATGCGTGAACACCACCAGCGCGAACAGTGATTGAGCCACCGCGCTGACCAGGTTCGCGCCGACGATCACCAGGTGCCGTGGCAGCCGGTCGGCCACGACGCCCCCGATCACGAAGAACAGCACGGCCGGCAGCGTGCCCGACGCCGACACCAGGCCGACCGCGGTGCCCGAACCTCCCGCGTCGAGGATGGCGAACGCCATCGCTACCGGAGCGGCGGACGTACCTAACACGGATATGACCGCGCCCACTATCTGCAACCTGTAGTTACGGCTCTGCCACGGACCCACCTTCGCCGACGACGAGGTGGTGGGCGGGCTTGCGCTCGTCCTAGCCGAATCCATCCATTCTCCCTGAGACAGTTACATCCCGGATAATGTCAATTGTCACTATCAGGATTGAACGTATCCTGGGGGTGTGTCAACCGAGAAAACGTCGGAACCTCCCGGGCGCGAACAGCCACCATCGGGAGCCGAGCTGGCCGAGGCGCTGATGCGCACCACACATGCGCTGCGGCGGTTCGCCGGGCAGCCCTACCAGCAACGTGGCTGGTCCACCTCCCGGGTTCTGCTGATGCTCGCCGTCGACGAAGCGGGCTCGCCGCGGATGGGCGACCTCAAGGACCGACTCGGCGTCACGGGCCGATCGATCACGTCCCTGGTGGACGGCCTGGAAGACGAAGGATTGCTGCGACGGCGTACGGATCCGGCCGACCGCAGGTCCATCCGTCTGGAGATCACCACCAAGGGCCGCGAACACCTCGGCGAGATCAAGGCCCTGCACGACACGCACGCCGAACGCACCTTCGCCATCCTCAGCGAAGCCGACCGGGGCGCCCTGCTGACCATCCTCAAACAGCTCCGTGAACACGTCGCCGGCCAACTGCCCACTGCCGACAAGGAATCGCCTGAGTCACCGTGAAACGCGCGGCCGTTTAAAGAGCAGGATGTAGCCCAAGCAATCAGACACCGCCACCCCATTCGCGCCGCCCGGGCTTGCTTTCGGGTGCCTCGGGTCTGCGCGAGTCACCCCAATCTGCTGGTCCATTCTGGAGCCAGAATGGAATGCACGATCGAGTCTCGCCATCCGTCCCGGACGCGAATATGCCCGCGGATGCGGCCTTCCTCGACCATGCGGAGCTTGCTCATCACCCGGGCCGAGGGTTCATTCGCCGGGCTACGCGCGCCCCAGACTCGATACAGGCCGAGCTCGTCGAAGGCCAGCCGCAGCAGGAGCGCTACCACCGCGGCGCCTAGGCCCTGCCCCCACCGGTCAGCCCGAAGTGCGAAGCCGATCTGACCACTGTTCTGCAGTGGATGGCCGACGTCGATCGCCAGTCGCGCGAAGGCCACCAGCTCCCCGCCCGGCTCGGTCCCGGCCAGGGAGTATTCGAGCCGTGGTTCCGCTTGAGCCAACGTCATCAAGTTGTCGATCGTTGCCCGGACCTGCTCGCGGGTGCGTGGCTCGAAGGACATGTGCTCCACGACCATCGGGTCGCCGTAGATGGCCAGAAGGGCATCCACGTCGGCCGGGGTGAATTCGCGGAGGTTGACGCGCGGGGAGGCGATCATTACTGGATTCATGGGCGGTCAACTCCGGGAATCGCGCTTCAGCGTACTCGCGCAGAGAGCGTAGCCAATTCTTCGCGTGCGCCCGCCATCGATTACATCGGTGTCTGATGGATGAGGACGACCCGCCGGCCTTCGGGGGTGTGGCGATATGCGGCCGTCGCGTGCCACGAGGTCGTCTCTTCGCCGGTGGTGCTGGTCAGTGTGTAGGCGACAATGGCGCCGGAGCCGCCGAGCAACTTGACGGTGGCATCGTTTGGCTGGCTGCGCCGGTCCGGATTTCCGCTCCCTTTGGTGTACATCTGGAGCACCTGCTGCCTGGATACAACGCCATAACTACCCAAGGCTATGAAATCGTCGGCGCAATACTCCTCGAAGAACTTCTCGTCGTAGGCCGCGTCAGCGTTCAGCATCCGCTGCTCGATTTCCAGCAGCGTCCTTTCGATCTCGCTCATCTTGCCTGCTCCTCCGGTTGCGCCCTGCCGCCAGAGTGGTGGTGGGGGACTGCACGGCTCAGGCTGTCAGCCATACCTGACATCTCCCGGCAGGTACTCTCACCTGGAGAGGGGCAGCCGGACGGGCGGTGGAAGTGGCGTCGGGGCCGGGTTGGCCTGGAACGACTGGATCATCAGGGCCGCGAAGCGGCGCGACGCCGCCACTCTCATCTCGGGTGACTCGGCGCGGATGCCGTCGTTCGCCATCAGCGCCAGGCTGATGTCCTCCAGCACGAAATCCTTCCGCAAAGGGCCTGCTTCCTTCGCGCGCCGTACCAGTTCGAGCAGTCGACGCAGCGTGCGAGCGTGCTCCGCGGCGAAGTCGGCCGATTGGGGGAGTTGCGAGGTGAATGCGCGGGCGAAGCCCCGGTCGAGGGCGTGTACCTCCATGAGCCTCTCGATCACCAGGCTGAATCCGCGCCACGGGTCGCCCGCCGCCATGCCCTCCTCCACGATCGCCGAGCAAGAAGCCATCTGCTCGGCGAAGGCCTCGGCCATCAGCGCTTCCTTGGTCTGGAAGTGCCGGTAGACGGTCGCGACACCGACCTCGGCGCGCCGGGCGATCTCCCGGATCGGCACGTCGAGGCCCTCGGCGGCGAAGGCCGCGCGAGCGACCGCGAGGATGCGCTCGCGGTTGTCGCGGGCGTCAGAGCGGAGCTTCGTTATCACTTGGGCCGTCATCGCTCTCACTTTAGCTAAACGGAGAGGGTGCTCCGTTACGTTCGGCGCATGAGAGCAATCCAATTCACTGAGTACGGCCCGCCCAGTGTTGTGCACGTCGCCGAGGTGGCGGCGCCGCACGCAGGACCGGACGAGATCCGCATCGCCGTACGGGCCTCCGGTGTCTCGCCCGGGGAGACGTACATCCGCTCCGGGGCGCTGCGTGACATGGTGCCGACGACGTTCCCGTATCGGACCGGTTTCGACGCCGCGGGCGTGGTCGACGAGGTCGGCGACGGCGTCACGGGCGTGAGCGTCGGCGATGAGGTGTTCGGCATGGCCGACACGCTCGCGCGCGGCGTCAATGCCGACTTCGCGGTCCTGGCCGCCTGGGCGCCCAAACCGGCCGCGTGGAGCTGGGAGGAAGCGGGCGGCGCCGCGGGCAGTGTCGAGACGGCCACCCGGGTCCTCGACCGGCTCGCGGTCGGTGCCGGGCACACCGTGCTCGTACAGGGCGCGGCCGGTGCGGTGGGCACTGTCGCCGTCCAGCTCGCGGTCGCCCGCGGCGCCACCGTCATCGGTACGGCGAGCGAGCACAACCACGACTTCCTGCGTTCTCTCGGCGCGGAGCCGACGACGTACGGGCCGGGGCTCGTCGCACGGGTCCGCGCGCTGGCGCCGGCCGGGGTGGACGCGGTGTTCGACTGCGCCGGAGGGGCGCTGCCCGACCTCATCGCCATCGCCGGTGACACGGCGCGTGTGGTGACGATCGCCGACTTCACCGCGGCGGCCCACGGCGTACACATGTCGCACGGAGCGCCGGCCGAGGAGACGGGTACGGCCGTGGGAGCCCCCGCCGACCCGCAGGCGGTGCATGGCCTCGCGATCGCGGTCACGCTCGCCGCTGAGGGTCGGCTGCGGGTGCCGGTCGCGGCGGCGTTCCCGCTCGCCGAGGCCGCGGCCGCGCACGAACTGAGCGAAAGCCGCCACGCCCGCGGAAAGATCGTGCTGGTGAACTGATCGGCAGCCCGTGGCCGTTCACCGGTCACGGGCCCGATGCCGCTCAATGGGCCGAGACCAGCCCCACGGCGGCGGCGGTGCGCCTGTTCGTAATCCGGCAAATAGTCAACAAGCGATCCGAACTCTCACTAAGGTGATCAAGTCAAAGATCAAGGAGGAACCTGGTGAAGCAGACGATCGCCCGGCGGATCGGCCGTTCCATGCTGGTGGTGGCGCTGGCGGGAGGCGTCGCGACCGCTGGCGTCGCGTCCCCGGCGCTCGCCGCGCGGAAGGCGACGCTGGGGCCGTACGGGTACGGCAACCTGAAGCTCGGCATGACCGCCTCCAAGGCCAGGGCGACCGGGCGGATCGTCCACAAAGCGGTCGGCGACTCCGCCAGATGCACGGGCTGGGACCTCAAGGAGAACCCGTACGGCGAGTACCGGGTGGGGGTGTACGTCTCCAAGAAGCGCGGTGTCTCCATGATCGTCGCGCCGCCTGGCTTGAAGACACCGCAGGGCATCGGACTTGGCTCCAGCAACGCGCAACTGAAGGCCGCCTACCCCGGTCTGCGGCGTGGCCCGGGTGGGTATCCGACCGCCACCGTGCCGGGCAACAAGAAGGCGTTCTACATGTTCTACGTGTCGGACAACAAGGTGTCCGGCATGAGCCTGGTTCTGGCCACGCAGGACTGCGTCAGGTACTAGCCCCCATGGCCGCCGCGTCGTTAGCCGAGCAATTGGAGAGGATCGTCCGCTCTATCCTGGGACTCCGTTTCGGCTGAATGGTCACGGAAGGTCGAGGGATCCTTGAAACAGCGGACTTTCCTCGCTGCCCGCATCGACCAGTGGTCACGCGAGCACCCCAGGATGCTGGATCTGACACTGGCCGGCTTGATGTGGCTGGTTCTCGGCCCTTCGAGTGCTCTCGTGGGGCTGCCCGCCTTTCTCGTCGGCACCGCGGCCATCCTCCCTCTCGCCGTACGGCGGCGCTTTCCGACCGCGGTCCTCGCCTGGTCGGCCGCGGCCTTCGCCGTTCAGCTCGCGGTGGTGCCGATTCCGTTGCCGGCCAACGTCGCGCAGGCGATCGTCGTCTATACCGTCGCCGCGCACGTCGCGTCCCTGCCGATCCGCCTGCTCGCCCTCGGTGCCGCGCTCGTCGGCAGCGTGCTCGCCGGCTTCCGTTGGAGCGTCCCGCCTGAATACCTGACGAACGTGCTCAAGAACGCCCTGTTCTTGGGGATCCTATTTGTGCTGATCTGGGTCATCGGCAATCTCGTCCGCGGTCGTCAGGCCAACATGCGCGCGCTGCGTGAGGCCAGTGCCCGGCTTGAGGAGAGCCGGTTGCAGCGGGAGCGGTACGTCGCGCAGCGGAAACGTGTTGTCGCGGCACGGGAGATTCACGACATCCTTGCCCACTCCCTCACCGTCGTGATCGTGCAGGCTGACGGTGCCGAGTACGCCGCCGAGCACGCGCGGCCCTGGGATCGCGCGGACGTGGGAAGAGCCTTCGCGACGATCGGTCGTACCGCGCGGTCGGCCCTTACCGAGGTGCGTGGCGTCATCGAGGTACTCCGCGACGCCGACCCCGACCTCGACGGTGACGGGGCGGGCGAGCTGAGTGGGGCCGAGTTGGGGCAGCTCGTGGACTCGGTACGGGCGGCGGGACTCGCTGTGGACATCGACGCCGAGCCGGCCGTGTTCGACGATGTGCCCACCGCGATACGGTTTGCCGTACTTCGGGTCGTCCGGGAGTCTCTGACGAACGTGTTGAAGCACGCCGGCCCGCACGCCACAGCGCACGTGATCGTCGCGAGGACGCAGGAAGGGATCATGGTTCGAGTAGAGGACGACGGTGTAGGTGTCGGTGCCCGTCGTGCCGACACGATCGCGGACCACGGTTCCGAACCTGCCGACACGATCGCGGGCCACGCGTCCGAACGTTCCGGCTATGGCCTCGACGGAATGCGGGAGCGGTTGCGCGCCCTGGGTGGAGTGCTGGAGGCAGGCCCACGCCGTGACGGCGGATTCGTGGTCGCTGCCGCGATCCCCGTAGCCGTTCTGTCGCCCGCGGGTCGCGCGGAAGGGTCGTGATGAGTCCCGATCGTCTCATCCGCGTCTTCCTGGTGGACGATCAGGAGCTGGTACGTACCGGGTTCGCGATGATCCTCGACGCCACCCCGGACCTGCGGGTCGTCGGATCGGCCGCCGACGGGCAGACGGCCCTCGACGCCCTGCGGCGGACCGAGCACCGTGCGGACGTCGTCTTGATGGACATTCGCATGCCGGGCATCGACGGCGTGGAAACCGCCCGGCGGCTGCTGGCCACGCCCGACCCGCCACGGGTCGTCATGCTGACGACCTTCGACGACGACGAGCTGCTCGTCGCGGCTCTTCGAGCAGGAGCGGCCGGCTTCCTGCTCAAGGACGCGGGGGCGGCCGAACTGCTGACGGCGATCCGGGCGGCCGCCGCCGGGGAGGCGCCGGTCGCGCCGAGGCTCGTACGTCGCTTGATCGACTCGTTCGTCCTCGCGCCGCCGGCGACCACATCCGCCGAGCACCCGCCCGGCACCGCGTCCGCCGAGCGCCTGCCCGCCACCGTGTCCGCCGAGCGCCTGCCCAGCACCGCGTCCGCCGAGCGGCCGCCCACTGCCGCGTCCAGGCTGGGGCGGCTCACCTCCCGCGAACGCGAGATCCTCGCCTCGGTCGGCCTGGGACTCACCAACGCGGAGATCGCCGCGCGGCTGCAGGTGGCGGAGTCGACGGTCAAGACGCATCTCGGCTCCGTACTGCGCAAGCTCGAACTACGCGATCGTGTGCAGGCGGTCATCCTCGTGCAGACGCATGGGCTGACCGGCGACTCGCGGCGGGCCGACTGATCCCGATCGCGAGGGCGCAGGCCGCTGTGCCGACGAGTACGAACAGCCCGGTGTCACCGGCCAGGTATTCGCGTACCACCACGGGCTGCTCGGTCGAGACCACGTGCTCCAGCAACAGGGCAAAGGTGGCGTTGTGCGCGAAGTGCGCCAGCACCACCGGCCACAGGCTGCCGGACATGACGCGCAGGTACCCGAAGAGGAACGAGAACGCGATCACCGAGCCACTGAACAGCAAGAGCACCAGGCCGCGGTTCCCGTCGGTGTGGTAATACGGCGTGAACAGGATGTACGGCAGATGCCAGGCGATCCAGACAAGCCCGACGACGAACATCGCCGAGCGCTCGCCGAGATACGCGAGCCGTGGCTGCAGGTAGCCCCGCCATCCGATCTCTTCGGCGAACGCCAGGATCGGCCCGGTGATGGACACGGCGATCACCGACTGCACCCATTCGCCGTGCGGTGCGGTGAATCGGCCGAAGCCGAGCGCGACGGCGCCCGCGGTGGCGAGCAGGCAGACACCGGCGGTGGTGGCGACTGTGAGCGGCCAGGTCCGCAGGCCGAGCCGCCCCATGCCGAGCCGGCGCCAACCGTCTCCGGAGTATCCCTCTCGCGTGACGACGAGCAGCATCGCCAGCACGACGAGCAAGGGTGATAAGGCGAGCACGAGCCCATCGGCGATGTTGGCGGTGCCCAGCGAGATCGTGAGCGCCAGGACGATGAAAACGATCGACGCGGCGCGATCGGAGAGCCGTTCGAACACGGACAGACCTTCCTTCGGGGATTTGGCCTGGCCCAGTGTTCAAGAACGCGCCGCCGCCGCCATCCACCCACGGTCCGAATTCCGGCCCGGCCTCCCCTCACGGGACTAGCACCTCAGGTCGGCCCACACCACGCGGTGGCCCGCAGAATTCACGAACGTCCCCCAGTTTCCGTCGGACAGTTCCCGCACAATGTGAATGCCTCGCCCTGACTCGATCTCCGGAGAGGGGCATTGGGGAATGTGCGGTTCGGACGCGAACGCGCCCGGATCGGTGACCTCAATGCGAAGAAAGCCGGGGCCGCGACTGGCGATTACCATGACCCATTCGCGGTGCGCGCCGCCCTCCACGTGAGTGCAGGCGTTCGTGACCAGTTCGCTGACGACCTGCTGCGCGTCAAGCAGCACGGCATGGCCGGTCGTGAGCCATCACGTCATGGCCGCCCGGGCCTGCTTCGGAGCCTTGTCGCCACGGCGTAGCCTGGTCGCTCCGATGAGGGTTACCGCCTCTGTTCGCATGAGCATGAAATCCCCGATTTTGTCCTGTTGCTACGTTTGTCGCCTGCACACAAGATCGCTTTTCTGGCGTATGAGCCAGCCTCAATTAACGCGGATGTCTCTCGAAAGTCACCTCTCACGGTGCCAGCGAACGGCTACGTTAAGTGAGGGATCGGCGGGACAATCACCGCACAGATTTGGCACATGTTGTGTGTGTGGTCCTGTGTGGTTTCGTGGTGACAGAACGGCGGAGGTGCTTGGTGAGCGTTAGTGAATTGGACCCGGACGCTGGGCCGCTGGCTTGGTTCGGATACGAGCTGCGGAAATTCCGCATCGACAAAGGGTTGACCATCGATCAACTCGCGAACCGGGTCGGGTTCAGTCCGAGCCTCGTCGGTAGCGTGGAGCGGGCCGCCAGAAACCCGAGCAAGGACTTCACCGAGCGTTGCGAGGAGGCGCTGGGCCTGTCCGGTGAACTTCTCGCCCGCTGGCCGAGCATAAGCCGGGAACGAAGCCCCAAATGGTTCCGGCCGTGGCTGGAGATCGAGCAGAGCGCCACGGCCTTGCGGACCTGGGAGCCACTCATCGTCCCCGGACTGCTTCAGACCACCGATTACGCGCGCGCCATTTTCACCGGCAAGCCAGGTACAACCCCCGAACAGGTAGAAGAGGCTCTTGCAGCTCGAATGGAGCGGCAAGCCATCCTCGCGCGCTCGAAACCGCCTATGTTTTGGGCTGTTCTGGATGAAGGAATCCTGTACCGTCCAGTTGGAGGCGAGACGGTGACTCGCCTCCAGCTCGAACACCTCATCGTATTGGCTGAAAGCACGCGAATCACCATTCAAGTGCTTCCCTACTCCGCCCTGTCCACCACTGGTCTCCTCGGTGGGTTCATGCTGGCGAAAGTCAACGGAATGCCGGAGGCTGCCTATCTTGAGTCGGCTGGACAAGGCCAAGTGCGGGACGCTCCCGACGAGGTCGCCGCGCTGAGTGTTAGATACGACGCGATATGCGCGGAGGCGCTTCCCCAGCATGTGTCGCTCAAGGTGATCAAAGAGAGACTGGTGACAGCATGGAGCTGAACGAAGAACTGAGGACGGCGGCCTGGCGCAAATCCTCATTCTCCGGTGACAACGGCGGAAACTGCATAGAGGTCGCTCCGCTGAGCGGTGGGCGGGTCGCGATGCGGGACACCGAGCGTCCCGACCTGGAGCCGTGGGTCGTCAGCGGCTCAGTCTGGGCCGCCTTCGGCAAAGGCTGGCGAAACGGCGAATTCGACTTCTAGCACACCTTTCTAAACGGCTGCTCGGGCAGGTACCTGGTCCATTCGGCCTCGGTCAGCGCTCGTCCGGCCCGTGCGCACACCGCCTTCATCAGAGGTTCCATTGCCATGGGCAGCCGGGTCAGACGGCCCGCCCTGCCCATGGCCAGCAGTTCGGCGGAGTCGGCGGAGAAGGCGATCGATCGCGCGTCGTCCGGAAGCTGGATCTCGGGCCCGATCCGCCGGCCCAGCCGCACGTCCCAGACGGTCAGCGACTTTTCCTGGGACGCGAAGGCGAGCAGCCGGTCGTCGGCGGAGAACGCCGCGGTCCACGATGCCTGGCCTGCCCGCAGCCAATCGCCGACCTGCGCGCCCGTGCTCGTGTCCCAGATGCCCACCTTGCCGGCGAAGTTCGCCGCGACCAGCTTCAGATCGGCGCTGAACCAGACATCCTCCGCCGTGCCGGAGAACAGGAGCCTCGGTCCGAACGCCCGCCCGGACTCCAGGTCGACCAGGCGCAGCAGGCTCGCGTCCAGGCCGATGAGACGTCCGTCGGGGGCGACCGTCCAGCCGAGCAGGCGTGGTCTGGCCACCTGCTTGAGGCGCCGGCCGCCGGGGACCTGCCAGAGCGTGAAGGTCTTCTCATCGGGCGTCCAGAGCCCGGCCGGGGCCAGCAATACGCCGTCCGAACCGGTGGCGGCCGGGACCTTCGCCAGCTCGCGCCGGGTGGCGGTGTCCCAGACGGTGACGTCGTCGCTGCGTTTGATCGCCAGCCGCCCGCCGTCCCGGCTGAAGGAGAGGTCGGCGTCGTAGCTCTGGAATGCCCCTGCCTCGAAGTCCCTACCGTTCAGCGTGATCTTGGTGGAGTCCAGCGCGTGGGCGGCGAGGAGCTTGCCGTCGGCGCTGAACTGTACCTCGTCCAGGGTCTCTTCCCCGGCGAAGTACGGCTGGAGCGTGACGACCGTGTCCTCGCTCAGGTAGCGCAGCCCGGTCGAACCGAAGGCGACCGCGGACACCGGGTCCACTATGGCGCGTTCGAGCATCAGCGGCTCGTCGGCGTTCAGCCGGTAGAGCCTGATCGTCGAGCCGATCCCCGCGAGCACCTTGCCGTCCGGGCTGAACACCGGCACCGCCATGCTCTCCCAGTCGGAGATCGAGGTGATCTCCTTGCGAGAATGGGTGTCGAAGACGGTGAGGCCGTTGTTGCCGCCGACGGCGAGTAGCCGTCCGTCGCGGCTGAACGCCGAGAAGGGGAGACAGTCGGAGCAGATGCCGGGAAATCCGGGCTGTTCCTTGCCTGACGGGAGTGCCCAGCGCTGGCCGCCGGCCACCGCGTAGTCGCCGCCCGGGTGGATCGCGGCCCTGGCGAACGCGGGCAGCATGGTCGTCTTTCCGGTACGCGGGTTGTAGACGGTCTTCCCCTGCCCCCAGTCGATGATGAGGAGGCCGCCGCTGAAGCTGAGCTCCAGGTCGCCCATCTCGGAGGCGAGCACCCGCGGGCCCGTGCGCTTGCCGCTGGCCAGGTCCCAAAGCCTGACGCTCTTGCTGTCGCCGACGGCCAGCAGCCGCCCGTCCTCGCTGACCGCGGCCTCGCGCAGGGGCCTGCTGGTGGCGCCGAGCCCGGCGAAGCCGCCTGTCCGTTTGCCGGACGACACGTCCCACACCTTGACCTCGTCAGAGCTGACGCTGATCAGTGACCGGCCGTCGGAGCTGAGGGCGCGTAGCACGTCGGGGCCGGTGTCCGGGTCGCGAAAGGCGGCGCGGCCCTGGTCGGCGACCGAGGCGAACAGGCTCGACCGGGCCTCGGCCGTGGGGGACAGGCGCGCGGCCGTGGCGCTGAGCAGCATGCCCAGCACAGGGTTCGCGCCTCTCACGGTGTCGGCCACTCCGGCCAGCCGCGCGGACTCGGCCGAGTCGCGCTGCTCGGCGAGCATGACGCTCTGCCGTACGGCCAGACCGCCCGCCACCAGGGCCAGCACCAGGAGTACGGCCAGGCCGATGGACAGGAGCCTGGTCCTGCGGGACCGTCGCCTGGTGAGCGCGGCGGCCGCCGAGAGGAAGTCCCGCTCGCTGGGGGTGAGAGTGATGTTCCGGCGCTCGGCCGCGGCCCAGCGCAACGCGTCGTCCAGCGAGCTGCCGTGGAACAGGTCGGCGTCCCGGCGTCCGTGCTCCTGCCAGCGTTCGGCGGCCGTCCAGATCTGGCGATGCATGACCAGACCGTCCCGGTTCGTGGCGATCCAGGTGCGCAGCCGGGGCCAGGCCAGAGGGAGGGCCGGACGCAGCAGCCGTACCGGATCCCCTTTCGAGACCAGGTACGTGAACGCCTCCAGCACCCGCTCGATGTCGTCGGGGAGCTCGGACCTGCGTAGTTCGCGCAGCGCCAGCTCGTCCTTGGCCGTCACCGTGACCAGCCGCAGGAACAGCTCGGGGACCAGCTCCTTGTCGGCGGGGGAGAGCGCGGCGTAGGCGTCCTCGGCGATGACGCCGAGCGCGGGGTCATCGGCGGCGGCCCCGACCGGCTCGCCGTCGGCGGTGATCCCGACCCGCTGGCCGTCGCCGGCGCCCAAGGCGAGCAGCCGCGAGGTGTCGAGGATGCCGTCGCCGTTCACCAGGCTGAGCAGCAGTTCGCGCGCGGTGGGGCGGCCGGCCGGTTCCTTGGCCAGCGCCGCGCGCACCAGGTGGCGCAGCGAGTCGGGCAGCGCGGACAGGTCGGGTTCGTGGGAGAGTACGCGGTGCATGACCGCGCCCAGAGCCTCCGCGGTGAACGGGTCCTCGCCGGTGGCGGCGTACAGGATGACCGCGCCCCAGGCGAACACGTCCGCGGCCGCCCCCGCCCGCTGGCCTGAGAACACCTCCGGCGCCATGTAATTGGGCGTGCCCGCCACCACACCCGAGGCGGTGAGCGACATCTCCAGCGTGCGGGCCACCCCGAAGTCGATCACCCGGGGCCCGTCGGGGCCGAGCAGCACGTTGTCGGGTTTGAGATCACGGTGTACGACGCCCGCGTCATGGATGGCGGTCAGCGCGGTGGCGATCGCCGCGGCCAGCCGGTGCAGGTCGTCGCCCCGGAACACCCGCCCGGCCTTCCGCAGGCTCGGGCCTTCGACGTACTCGCTGACGATGTACGGCCTGGACCCGTCGAGATGGACGCCGAGCACCCTGGCCGTACAGAACGAGGCCACCCGCTGCGTCGCGGCCGCCTCCTTGGCCATGCGACCGCGCAGCTCGTCCTGGTTGGCCGGGTCACCATGAAGCACCTTGACCGCGACCCTGGCCCCCGCCGGATCGTAGGCCTCGTAGACGACGCCCTGCCCGCCCGCCCCGATCCGAGCGGCCAGCCAGTATTCGCCGAGGCGCTGCGGGTCCCCGTCGAGCAACGTGCTTCCCATGCCCGGTTGGACTACCGGCCCGACCAGATGGTTGCGGGGCGCTTGACTTAAACCCCAGTTCAGGGAGGAGCCTGTCCGCTATGACAGAAAACAGCGAAGAAGTGCTCGACAGCCCGACCGGCTGGGTGGCCGACCACA
Organism: Nonomuraea sp. NPDC048901; assembly: GCF_040649695.1. Lineage (NCBI taxonomy): Bacteria > Bacillati > Actinomycetota > Actinomycetes > Streptosporangiales > Streptosporangiaceae > Nonomuraea > Nonomuraea sp. NPDC048901. The sequence continues at coordinate 654,357 of NZ_JBEZFW010000003.1, forward strand.
TCCGCCGATACGTGGAGACGGACGGCCGGGACGGCCATCTGTACCAGGAATGGCCGACGCTGCTGCTCAGCACGCGCGGCCGGAAGTCCGGCAAACTGCGCCGCACGGCCTTGATCTACGGCCGGGACGGTGACCGTTACCTGCTGGTGGCGTCCAACGGCGGGTCGGACAGCCATCCGGCGTGGTATCTCAACCTGGTCGCCGATCCGGAGGTGACGGTGCAGGTGCTCGCGGACGTGTTCACCGCCCGAGCCCGTACTGTCACCGGTGCCGAGAGGTCGTCGTTGTGGCGGATCATGGCATCGGTCTTCCCGCTCTATGACGATTACCAGAGCAAGGCCGAGCGAGAGATCCCCTTGGTGATCCTGGAGCGCTGATCAACTGATCTCCAGCAGCGCGGGGTCGGGACTGGCATCGGCCACCCCGGCGACTCGGGACATCACATAAAAATGCGGCCCCTTGCGGGGCCGCCCAGTTGGCCGTAACCAACTTCGTGTACCTCCATCGTAGCTACCATCGGCGAGGCTGGCCAATGTTGGAGGTGTCTGCTGGTGAATGTGGTCGCGTACATCGACGGCTTCGACCTGTATCACGGGCTGAAGAGCAAGTACGGGCGTGCGTACTTGTGGCTTGATCTCGTCGAGTTGGTACAAGAAGACCGCTCGGTGCAGAGACTGCGGTTCTCGATGGACGTGCGTGTGTCATCCTGTGCAGACGTTCCACACATACGAGGAAAAGCTGACAGACGTGGCACTGGCAGTGGCCATGACCATGGATGCGGCATCCGCTTACGGTGATATGTCGCTGCTCATGTCGACTGACACCGACTTTCGCCCCGCAGTCGAGGCATCGCTTCGGCTGGCCCCTGCCCGGCCGGTGATGATCGCCTGCCCACCCGGCCGCGTCGGTCCGAAGCACGATTTCTTGGGACAGGTGCTCTCGTTTGCGATACCTGAGAAGCACCTTCAGGCCTCCCTGCTGCCTGAGACTGTTCCGGGTCCAGACGGGCACATCTATCAGCGCCCGGAGAAGTGGAGCGGGTGACGGTATAGAACCGGCGCGGCTTGGGTCCACGAAAAGGGCCGTTCCAGGTGGCCTACGGGGCGGGAGCTACGCCGGTCGGGCCAGCCGGGCGAAGGACAGGACGACGACCGTCGACAGGAGCCAGCCCAGCATGCTGGCCAGGTTCAGAAGCGTAGAGGTAAGGGTGCCCGCTGAGCTGCGCGTCTCGGCGTACCAGGTGGCGCGCTGGCCCAGTGAGAGGAGCGGGATGACGGTGTCCACCGTGTAGAACACCGGGTCGAAGCAGCGCACCTGACCGTCACCGCACGGCCCGGGCCGGGCGGCAAGCCGGGCCGGTGTCGCGGTGCCGTCCGTCGCCGCCGACGTTCCGTTCACGGTGACCAGGCGGCCATCGACCGCGTACACGTTGCCGCGGGGGTCGGTGGCGCGCAGCGTCTGCTGGACCGCAGGAGTCAGCATCATGACGCCGACCAGGGCGAGCAGGGCGCCCAGCAACCACAAGGTACGGCCCGGACGGTAGCCGTAGCCGACGGTGACCCCATACAGAAGATCCCGCAGGTCGCGAAGCCGGCGGCCCGGTGAGCGGCCACCTGGTGGCTGCTCCTTCCTGGCCCGCTTGCGCTGCTCGATGAGCAGGCGCTCGGCCTCGGCGGGATGGCCGTGCTGGCGGAACACCCTGGCCGCCTGCTCGTACGGTCCCGCGTCGAACGGGACCATGGCGCGCAGCCAGTCGCGACGCGTCCGCCAGTCCCAGGGGCCGTCGAACCGGTCGTACACGAATCCGGCGATCGCCGAACGCCGCGGCCAACTGGCCGGGTCGTCGGCGAGCACGGTGGTGACCGCGCCCGTCAGGTCCACCGACTTCGGGACGTCCTTCCAACGCAGGTGCATGCCGCCGCGGACCGTGGCCGACACCGCCTCGATCCCGTCGGTGAAGGTGCCGTCCGCGCAGTCGAGCCGCCCTTCCACGACGCACCGGCTCAGCGACACGCGGCCGTCGGCGGTGAACCCGCCGGTGAGCTGTATCGACCCTCTGACCACCACCCGCTGGAGCGAGAGCGCCTCCCCCTCGGGGTTGTGCAGCCGGGCGCGGTGGGCGTCCACGATGCCGCCGACCGTCGCCGAGCGGAACAGCAGCCTGCCACCCGTGGTCTCCACGTTCCGCAGGTCCACCGCGCTGTCGACGATCACGCCTTGCGCTGAGATGAGCGAGCCGTCCTCTGGCTCGCTCCACCGGGTTCCCCGGAGGGTTAGGGCTCCCTTGATATGGGCCCCGGTCAGCTTCAGCATGCCCTGGACCGCCACGCCCTCTTCGAAGATGAGACTTGACCGCAGCTCGGCGTTGGTCAGGTCGAGGGCGCGCCCGCCACCGACGGCGAACTCGCACCCCTTGCGGATCTGGATGGTGCTGAAGGACCCCATGGACAGATCCACGCCGCCGCCGAACCGGCACTCGCCTTCGACGCTGAGATCTCCGCCCACGAAAAGGCCCGGCGCGCTGATCGCGGTCCCGCCGTCGCGCTGGCTGGAATAGCCCGCACCTGTGACCGTTTCGCTGGGTTCGAAGTCGGCATTGCGGATGAGGAACTTCCCGGCGACCCTGGCGTTGCTCATGGTGAGACGGCCGTCGATCAGCGGACGGCGGCCCGTCTGGTCGTCGATGAGGAAGACGCTGCCGCCGATCTGGGCGTCGCCCAGATCCAACGCCAGCCCGCGGTCAGGCCGGGTCAGCCGGGCACCGGTCAGGTCGAGCGAGCCCGCCAGTTCGACGCCGAGGAGCCGCATCCCGCCGCGCGCCTCGAAGCCGTGCAACAACCGGATCGTCCCGCCGACCCGCATCCGGTCGGCCTGTACGGCCCGCATGTCGGCGTCTATAACGGTGTCCAAGCAGATCAGGCGGCCGCCGATCTCCGACTCGCACAACCACACCGCCGCGCTGCAGGAGGTGCTGGCCGAGGTCCACAGGCCGCCGCTGATCCGTGACCTGGACAGATCCAGGTCACGGCGTACGCGCAGGCCGTTGGCGAGAATGCCGGGCACCGTGCAGCCGTCCAGCACCAGCAGGTGCAACTCGGCGCCGTCCAGGGCGAGCGGACGGTCGAACACGCAGTTCACGAAGCGCAGCGGATAGGGCACCTGCATGCCGCTCAGGTCGAGGTCGCCGGCGATCCTCGCCCTCTCGATGGCCAACCCGCGCGGGTCGATGTCCGCGCTGCCCCGCCGGCACAGCTCACGCAGCAGACGGCTCTGGACGACGAACTCCTCGCCGTCCTGCGCCCGAAGGACCTGACCGGTCGCACAGGCCCGGAATAAGGTTGCCTCATCAAGCATGTGATCAGCCTATTGAGCGCGACCCCGGCGGGCACGGGCGGGATGATCAGGCCCCTACGCTTCCGGAACCGGAGGCGTACGCCGGTCTCTGTCCGGGTGATCAGGCCCGTAGAAGGCGACAACTCTCAAGAGGAGACTTCGTAGCGGGTGGCGATCGCGGTGGCGCGGTTGCGCAGTGAGGTGCGCAACCACTGCGGGGCCAGGGCTTCCGCGCTCGTGCTGAGCTGCCACAGCGCCCATTCGGCGTGTCTCGCGTCTTGGAAGGTCACCTCCAGCCGCAGCCAGCCGTCTGGGTCGGCTTCTTCGGCGCGGACGGCCAGCGCGGTGCCCAGCAGTTCCTCCCGCCGTGCCGGGTTCATCCGTACCAGCACGGTGACCTGGTCGCCCCCGGCCCGAAACCGGGTGCTGCGTTCCTGCCAGGCTCGGTCCAGGTCGACCCGGTCTGGTCGCTGTGCGGGTTCGGCGAGTTCCTCGGCGGCCAAGATCCGGGACAGCCGGTACGTACGGTCCGCGCCAGACCTCGTGGCCAGCAAATAGCCCCGGTCGCGTATGGTCACCAGGCCGATCGGGTCCACCGTGCGCCACTCCGGGGTCTGGTCCATGGCCGCGTAGTGGATCCGCAGCTTGTGTCCGGCGAACACCGCGCGCAGGACCTCGGCCGCTATGGCGTCAGGCACCTCCTCGGCGACCAGCCGACGCGAGAGCAGGTCGGTCTCCGGGTCGATGAGCAAGCGCTCGGCCGCGCCGGCCGCGGTGTCCCGATAGCTTTCGGGCAGCGCGTCAACCACCTTGAGCATCGCCGAAGCGAGCGCCGAGCCGAGGCCGAATGCCTGCGCGCCGCGCCGCGATCCGGCGACCAGCAGGGCAAGGGCCTCGTCGGGGTTCAGTCCGGTGAGCTCGGTACGGAAACCGGGCAGCAACGCGAAACCGCCGTGCCGGCCGCGTTCGGCGTAGACCGGGACACCGGCCGCGGACAGCGCCTCGATGTCGCGCAGCACGGTGCGGGTGGATACCTCCAGCTCGCGGGCCAGCGCGGCCGCGGACAGCCGACCGTGCTGGCGCAGCAGCAGCACCAGCGAGACCAACCGGTCGGCGCGCATACAAGAACTTTAGCGAAATACACGACACAGGATGTCGTGATTTGTTGGGAGGCTCATCAAGCGCGAGCGGCTACTGAGCTGCTCGACGCACATGATCTCGACGAATCGAATGGAGCTGATATGACAATGGAGCGAACGGCGGTCAACCCGTGGGCGTGGTCGGTGGAGATGGGGTACAACCAGGGGGAGATCGTCTCCGGGCACACCCGGACCCTCTACTGCTCCGGGCAGACCGCGATGAGCGGCGAGGGCAAACCCCAGCATGACGGTGACATGGCGGCGCAGTTGGCGCTGACCCTCGACAACCTGGAGGCCGTGCTCGGCGAGGCCGGCATGTCCCTCGCGAACCTCGTCCGGCTCAACGTCTACACCACCGACGTCGATCTGCTTTTCCAGCACTACGGCGTGCTGGCGTCGCGGTTGGGCGCCGCCGGGGTGGCACCGTCCACCACGATGCTCGGGGTGACACGGCTGGCGATCCCCACTCTGATGATCGAACTTGAGGGGACCGCCGTCGCGTGATGCGACCTCGCCGCCTCCGGCAGGGCAGTCGGAGGCGGCACGAGTAGCAGGCAGGTGGGAACCGAAATCTCGGACACGGCGGCACAGCACAGCTACCCTCGCTGCGGTGACCACCGACACCCTGCCGTCCGAGTCCCCCGATGGCCTGCGAGCCGACATGGTCGCCACGCTCAAGCAAGGCGCCTGGATCCGCTCCCCACACGTCGAAGCGGCTTTCGCGAAGGTGCCGCGTGAGAAGTTCGCTCCGGAGGCGTCGCCCACCGCGGCGTACTCGGCCCAGGACACCGTCGTCACCAAGCGCGGACTCGACGGCAGGGCGACGAGCTCACTCAGCGCGCCCTGGCTCCAAGCCGACATGCTCGAATCAGCCCAGCTCCGCCCTGGCGCGAAGGTCCTGGAAATCGGGTCCGGTGGCTACAACGCCGCCCTCATCGCCGAGATCGTCGGCGACGACGGACTGGTGGTCACTGTCGACATCGACCCCTTCGTTACCGAGCGGGCGGCCCGCTTCCTCGCCGAGACCGGCTACGCGCAGGTGAAGGTCGTGCTGGGGGATGCCGAGCATGCCGCCGAGGAGCACACACCGAGTGGTGGTTTCGACGCCATCATCGTCACCGTGGGCGTCTGGGACATCCCGTGGGGGCGCCTGCTCGCCCTGGGCGGCCGGATGGTCGTGCCGCTGCGCTTCTCCACCATCAGCCGGTCCTTCACTTTCATCCGCGACGGTGACCACTTCCTCGGGCTGAACCCGACGGTGTGCGGCTTCGTTCCCTGCCAAGGCGCCGGAAAGCTGCCTGATCAAGAGCCGGTCCTCGCCGACGGAGCCGTGCGGCTGACGCTGGAGAGCGGCCCCCTGCTCGATATCGCCGGCCTCGAGCAGGCGCTGACCGCCGATCGCACCCAGCTGTGGACCGGCGTCACGGCGGGCAAAGGGGAGCCGTTCGACTCGATGCATCTGTGGATCGCGACCGTGGACGACCGATTCGGCATGTTCTGGCGGGATCCCGACCGCGACTGCGGCATTCCCGCGCCGGCCATGCGCTGGTACTGCCCCGTGCTCATCACCCGAGACAGCTTCGCCTATCTCACGATCCGAGAGCCTGATCGCGACGAGGCCGCACCGGAGCGGTGGGAGTTCGGCGTCTGCGGCTATGGTCGCACCGGCGCTGAACTCGCCCGGCAACTTCACGATCACGTCCTGACCTGGGATCGCCACTGGCGAGACCACCCGATCCCGACGTTCACCCTCTACCCCGCCGAGGCCGCTCCGCCTGCGCCTGCCGTGGGCCGCATCTTCCGCAAACGTCATACCCAGCTGGTCATGGCCTGGTCCTAAGCACGCTGGCTCGGTTCTTGGAGTTCGCCGAGGTCTGGGCGGTAAGTATCCAGCGATCGTGAAGTTGTGGGAAGACGCCTCACCCCGGTTCACACCGGGGAGCACCTCAAATGCTGGCGGTGTGCCCCGCGCAGCGCATGGACTTGCCCTTCTTCACCAACGTGGAGTCGACGACGAGATAGAGCTTCCTCTTGGTCGGGACCTTGACGTCGACGATGATGTCGTAGGAGGCGCCATTGGAGGCGTCCTTCTCATGGAGAATATCCCCGAAGACTTTCTTGTCCTTACCGTGTCGTTCGACCATCAGGCGAAGGTGTGCGGTCTTCAGGCGGATCGGCACCTCGGAGTTCCATCGGTAGATGATGTCGGAGACGCGGTGGTACCCGCCGGACGTCCGGTATCTCAGCTCGAAGTCCGCCTTCTGGCCATCACTCATCGTGCAACTTGCCTTGACGCGATGCAGCGGAAGAGCGGTGGCGTGTGCGCCGGAGGCTAACAGGACGAGCGACAGGCCGGCCCCGCTGAGCATTGCCGCGGCCTTTCCGACTATGCGCATCATTTCGCAATCCCCTTCCCGTGGCTGGTGTCTCCGGTTGAGACTAGAGGCGGGGTTGTTGAGTATGAGTTGAGGATCTGTTGGAGCAGGCTGAGGTTGCGCAGTCGCTCCTCATCGCGCAGGGCTCGATGGGGAGGAAATCCAGCTGCAGGTCCTCCAGGCCGCTCGGAACTTCCACAAAACCCCTCCTGGTGAGCAGACGCCCCAAGAGTCTCAAACGTTGTCAACGCTGGTCATCGATGCGTAGTGGTAGCCGAACGGACCGAACTCGGTGAGCGTGCGCAGGTCGACGCAGACGCTGGTGGTGTCCCATCCAGTGGTGGATCAACGATCTCGTTGGTTGCCGACAGGTTCGCTCGGGTTGAGCCGCGGCGGCGGGTGGCCGCGTTCGTGGCCGGGCTGCTGGCCGAACTGCCGCGGAAGAACTGCTGGACCCTGGCCGAACATGCCGGAGACCTGACCCCGGACGGGATGAAGCCCCTGCTGTCACGGGCGAAATGGGATGCCGATCAGGTGCGCGATGACGTACGCGACTTCGTCGTGGAGCAGCTCGGCCAGGCCGACGTCGTGCTCGTCATCGACGAGACCGGTGATCTGAAGAAGGGCAGCGCAACAGCTGGTGTGCAACGTCAATACACCGGTACTGCGGGGCGGATCGAAAACAGCCAGGTCGGCGTGTTCTTGACGTACGCCACCGCGGCCGGGCACGCACTGATCGACCGGGAGCTGTACCTGCCCGAGGGCTGGGCCGCGGACCTGGCCCGGCGCGAGCGGGCGAAGGTGCCCTCCCATCGGCGCTTTGCGAGCAAGCCCGAGCTGGCCGCGCAGATGATCCGGCGGGCGATCGGTGCGGGCATCACCGGCTGGGTGACCGGCGATGAGGTCTACGGCAACAGCACCCCACTGCGCACAGCCCTGGAAACAGAGCAGGTCAGTTACGTGATGGCCGTCGCGGTCAGCCACCGCATCACCACCGCGGCCGGCTCCCGGCGCGTCGATGAGCTGGCCAAGCGGCTGCCCAAGACGGCCTGGCAGCGTCTGTCGTCCGGCGAGGGCGCCAAGGGCCACCGCTTCTACGACTGGGCACTGATCACCATCACCTCCGCACAACCTGGGCGGCGCTGGTTATTGATCCGCCGCCACCGTCGCACCGGCGAACTGGCCTTCTACCGCTGCTACGCGCCCGGCCCGGTGCCGTTGCCGGTCCTGGTCAAGGTGGCCCGCACCCGTTGGCGCATCGAGGAGTGCTTCCAAACCAGCAAGGGCCTGACCGGCCTGGATGAGCACCAGGTCCGTACCTGGACCTCCTGGTATCGATGGACCACGCTGGTCCTGCTCGCCCCCACCTTCCTGGCCGCCGTGACCGCCCATGAACGCGCCGACCAGCATGCCGAGCCCGACCTGGCACCGATGACCTTGGCCGAAGTCCGACGCCTGCTCAACCGCCTGACCAGCGCATCGGTGCGCAGCACGGCGTTTGTCCTGCACTGGTCCCACTGGCGACGCCGCCATCAAGCCCGCGCACGCATCAGCCACTACAAGCGACAAAGCAGCCACAAGAAATGAAGATCACGATCTACGGCTGGAGTATTAGGCGTGGTGAGAGGCGATCAAGCGGAGAAACTACCCCGCACAAGAGCATCTAGCGGCACGCCTCGTGAGCTTCCAAAGCTTCTCTGCACCATGTCAAGCGCAGCATGCTGCGATGGGCGGACGAGGGGTCAAGAGCCTCCTTGCGGAGACAGAAGGCATGCTAAAGGGGCCGATCTCCACTGAGTTCGGCCCCTTCAGTTACTTCCGCTCGACGTCAGAAGTTCGAGCTGTCTCTGTTAGCAGGTTCGATGGTTTTCCAACTATAGAAACCCCTTCTTCTGCGTAATCCGGTGGTTTCCGATCGAGAAGTAGATGCATCGCGCTTAGGGCGCTTCTGCTTGCCTTTGAGTCTGAAGACCGCCAGGTAGCGTGCAACAGCGCGAAGGCGCGCAGCAGCACGTAGGCTGTCGGCGCTGTCGAGAAGACCACGGCGATCGGCTCGTTCAAGCCGCCCTGCAACCATGTGATAAAAGCACCAAGTGCGGCAAGAAAGCCCACTAGCAGCGGTGTCACAACCCCTTCTGGCAACAGCTTCCTCGGGGTACTTCTCCGCGGCCCTGGGGCTGGATGAATGTCGTCATCACGGGTCGTTTGTTCAGGATGCGGCTGATGGGGCTGAACTGCATCAGGGCCAATGTAGAAGTCGGCTCGGGAGTCACTGCCGTGCATCGTGATGCGGGGAAGGCGAAGATCGTCCTCTTCACTGGAGATGTAGATGCTCACGCGGGCGTTGGCCCCGAACATGGTGATCTCAGATGGCTCAGCAGCCTCATCCATTGAGACGGTGTACTCGCTCATGGACCTGTTGTGTAGAGATCGTTCGGCCCTATCGAAGCGAGCCCGTCGACCCTCGGGCAGCTCCCCATCGTCGGGGAGCGAGTTGCCGACTGCTTTGATCTCGAGAGTGTTCTCAGGAACAACCAGTTCCTGGCGCCACGCGTGATCGCGAGAAGGCAGGCCTAGGGCTGTCATGTCGTCCTCGGCGTCCATGTCGTTGATGAGCGCGTCGATGCGCTCGGTCTCTGCGGGATCGGCGTGCATCTTGTCGAGGGCGGCCCGAAATCCCGCAACCTGCCGTTCGATCTTGCTCTGCAGTTGGCAGTCCAGATCGTGCGGCTCCTCATGGTGGTGGCTCATCGAGTCTCCTCCTCCCGAACGGTCTCTTCTTCAGCGTATTTACGAAGATTTTTTAGGGCGAGCCGGGTGTTGTCCTGCACGGCCCTCGACGAGATCTCCAGCAGAGCTGCGGTTTCGATCACGCTGTAGTCCTTCAGATAGCGGGTCTCGATGACCTGCCGTTGCCGAGCCGGAAGCCGGCCAACCAGTCGCTGGAGATCCAGGCGGGATGCGATCTGTTCGATCTCGCTGTTGTCCGTCTCCTGCACGTTCTCGACGTAGTCCGAGTCCGGCAATTCCCTGCCGAACTGCCTCTTATATGCCCTCTTGAGAAGATTGAAGGCAATTTTGCGCATGTAGGCGGGAGGGTTCTCGACCGGCAGTCCCCGCTCCAGACGTCGATGCAAGATCTGGAACGCCTGGTAAGCAGCAGCTTCAGCCATATCCTGTGGACCCCCACGGGCGACCAGGTAGGCGATCGCCTTGACACCGTGTTCACGAATGAACACCTCAACCTCATGATCTCCAGAACTCATGAGCGGATCTCACCCGCGTCCGAGTCCGGCTCATCCCGGACGACCTCGGTGACCAGCTCGCCCGGCTGAACGATGATCACTTTCGGCATAGCGGGGATCCCGAAGGCCTGCTCCTTGCGAAAAACGATCCTGCGGTTGCCGTCGACCTCCTCATTGACGTACTCAACAACGTCAGGCGGCAGCTGTCCAAAGTGATCGGCAAGCGCGCGATCACGCTGCTCGTCTCTCTTGAGCTGACACTCCCTGCTGTGCTTCTTGTCGCGGTGATCGATCAAAGCGACGATCGTCCGCCAGAAGCCGCGCCGCTCCCGCGGCTCTTCCGGTGTCATGTCGGCCATAGATCCTGTCCTAGTGCTAACCGTCTCCGTTGACGGACGGCCTCGGCAAGGAGAGTGTCTCTGGAGGTGGGTTGCACTGGGTCGGATGTCCATGATTTCTCGAGTTGTCCCGCTGCCAGCCGTTGACCAGCAGGAACTGCTGAAGAGACGGTAAAAAATCATGGAAACGGGGCGGTGTTCTCCGCCATCATGCCTCTGGAGGGTTAGGCGCTGGCCGCGTCACGCCAACGCGCGAGAATCGCTGCGTCGTCAGCGCCTTCTCCCCACTGCGCCCCTTCGGGTTCCGCCCACGGCAGCCACACTTCGTAGCCCGGCTGCAGATCGCGAGTGCCGTGCACTTTGGCCCCGTTGGGCAGTGTGTCGACGGTGGGAACGCGCAAGATGTCGCCTGGCAGCAGGACCACGCTCATGGCCGCTCCTTTCATCGTCGACAACTCGCATGTGCTCCCCAACGTAGCTTGTCAGGCCTCGGACTTCGGTTACTTCGCTGGCCATCCGCTCCGGCCCAGGGGGCGGGGAGCTCGAGGGGCGGCAGCCCCTCGACGGGGTTTGGGGCGCAGCCCCAATTGACACAGTCTGAGCTCGAACGGCGCGAAGCGCCCCCCATTGGCGAAGGCGATGCAGTTAGGCGGGGCGTGGGGGCCGCGCCCCCACTGGACACAGTCTGAGCTCCCGAGGCGCGAAGCGCCCCATGGCGAAGGCCATGCAGTTTGGGGTTAGCTGTCGGGAAAGGCCAGCTTGCGGACTCGCTTGACGGCTCGTTTGAGTACCGTGCGGTCCTGGGCGCGGGACAGGCGGACCGCCTCGCGGCGCCACGACTCGGCCTTCTCGCGCCACCGTTCCGCGTCCCTGCGGCCCTTGCCCGCCTCCCTGCGGAGCTGGGCGAGTTCGGCCTGCATGAGGGTGGTGCGCTTGCGCAGGCGGGTGAGTTCCTTCTCGTACTGGGCCGTGACGCGGTCCAGGTCGGGGAGGGGGCGGCGGCGGGGTGGGTAGATCGGGGGGCGGCGGGTGAAGCCCCAGGTGTCGCCGTCCACCCATTCCAGGCCGAAGACCTCGTCCAGGACCGTGTCCAGGTGCTCGCCGGGGCGGGCCACCAGGGCGGCGCGGGAGAGGGCGGCGGTGCGTTCGAGTCTGGCCACGGTGACGCCCTGGCCGGTTTCGTCGAGGGCGACGCACAGGGCGCCGCCGTCGTGCTCTTCCAGGTGGCCGACCAGGCGTTCAAGGGTGTCGCGAGCCGCGACCCAGCCGGGTGGCATGAGGAGGCGGAACGGTGACACGACGCCGGAAGGATCCGCGGTGTCGGACAGCCGTACCCGGGGGTCGTGTTCGAAGGTGGCGTGGATGAGGCGGAGGTCCAGGTCGGGGTCGCGGAGCGGGGAGCGGCGGCCGTCGCCCAGCGCGGACCAGGGGCCGGTGATGGTGATCGCGACGTCCGGCAGCGAGCCGGCCAGCAGGGCGTCGACCGTCGCGCGGACGTCCTCGTAGCCCGCCGCGGGGACGACCGCGTCCACGTACGGGACGAGCCACTGCCGGCCCGGGTCCGTGCGCAGATAGCGCCGGTACGGTACGCGGTCCGCCACGTAAGGGTCGTTGTACCGCTTCAACGACAGGAAATCACGCATGGCCGTCGGCAGCCCGATGTGCCACACGCGCGAGTCCGGGTCCGGTACGTACACGGCACCCGCCTGCGTGAGCCGGTAGCCGAGCTCCGTGTCCTCCGCCAGCACCAGGGAGGTGTCCAGGCCGCCGATCGAGCGCAGCAGCGCGGCGGGGTAGGAGACGGTGGCGCCGACGTGGATGCGGGTGGCCAGGGAGCTCGGGGCGGTACGCAGGCCGTCGTGGTCGAGAATGATCTTCTCGGCCCAGTCGTGGCGGTGCGGGGAGAGGGGGAACAGCTTGTCCTCGTGCCCGTCCTCCAGCGCCTGGCGCACCTCGCCGGGGGTGGGCAGCACGTCGCCGGCGGTGAAGTCGATCCAGCCCAGCACGACCAGGTACGGGGCCAGGTGGTGCCAGCGGAGCTGGGCCTCGACGTGGTGGCGATGGGGCACCATGTCGGCGTCCAGCACGAAGACGATCTCGCCGGTGGCGGCGTCGACGCCGGTCTGGACGGCCCAGGCCCGGCCCCAGCCGCCGGGCGGGCTGGTGATGAGGCGGGTACGCGCCGGGACGAGATCGGGCAGGCGCACCGGCACCGCGCTGCCATCGTCCACGACGATGACGTCCATGAGCTCGGCCGGATAGCTCTGCGCCGACAGCGCGGCCAGGGTGAGGTCGAGGGTCTCCTGGCGATCGTGAGCCGGGATGACGACGGTGACGGTCAGCTCGGGTGTCCACTGGCCGAGGAGGGGCGGGGTGAGCACCCCGTAGTCGTTGCCGCGGATACGAGGAGTCACGGTAGTTCCATGAGAAGGCTGGGGTGGAAGCCACGCCACTGGTTCCTGTTGCGCTGCAGGAACGTGCCGATCGGCTCCTGCCAGGTGTGGTTGGCCGCGGGGCCGCGGCGCAGGATGTAGCCGAGTCCGTGCGTACGGTAGATCTGCCCGCCGGCCGCCTGCAGCGCCTCCTGGAACTGGGTGTCGACCGAGCGGCGCAGCGGCCGGAAACCGCCCACCGCCTGGAACGCCGAGCGCTCCACCAGGATCGTGCCACCCGCGACGAAGCTGGTGATCTGCTCGGTGATCTGCTTACGGTGCACGGTGACGTCGATCGACGACAGGTAGACGAATTCCGGCACGGTGCCCACCACCTGCGCCCCCGAGTAGGAGTGCGCGAGCAGCAGGTCGGCCAGGAAGTCGGGGCCGTACCAGTCGTCGTCGTCCATCTTCAGCAGGAACGAGCCCGAGGCCCGCGCCGCCGCGTCGTTGAGCACCTGGCCGAACACCGCCTGGTGGTCGGCCTCCAGGACGGTCAGCGGGCCGTCGAAGCCGGCGATGGCCGCGGCCACGTCCGGATGGCCCTGGGGCACGCCGTGCAGGGCGAGGATCACTTCGAGCTGGGCGTCGCGTTGCCGGGCGACCTGGTCGAGCGCGAACCCGACCATGTCGGTGCGCCGGGTGGCGAGCAGTACCGAGGTCAGCGGGGGAGCGGGGGCGGGGGCGCCGAGCTGCTCCCAGCGGGCCGCGACGCCGTGGGTGCGCAGCGCCTCGCGGCGGAGCCGGATGCTGTGCTCCTCGCGGCGGAGCTCGTCGGAGAGGTCGGGATCGGACATCAGCAGCCGGGCGAGCTCGTCGCCGAGTGCGCCCGCCCAGCGCGGCACCGTGTCCGCGATCAGCGGCACGCCGGCCGCCGCCAGGCCCGTGAGCACCCGGACGGCGGCGAGAGGGCCGCTGTGGGCGTGGTGCCAGTCGATCTCCACGCCGCGCAGCTGCCTGAGCCTGCCCACGTCGGCGTCCGTGACGCCGCCCGACTCGGCGAACGCCGTCACCATCTTCCCGTCGAGCACGACCGACCAGCGGCCGTCGCGCTCCACCAGGGAGGCCAGGCCGCGGGACGGGGTGGTGACGAAGCCCTGCGGGTTCACCAGCCGCTCGTCGACCGGCGGGATCATGGACGGCTGACCGAGCACGTCGGGGTCGGCCAGGGACAGCCCGGCGCCGCCGGGACGGCCGAGCCGCTCCCAGCTTGCGGACCGTGCGGTCGGCCGCTCGATCGGCGTCTGCGACCCGGACCAGCCGGCCACGGCCGTGTCGTCCGCGCCCACCTCGGATCCGGACGCTGATCCGGAAGCCATTCCAGAAGCTGTTCCGGCAGCCGCGAGTGTGGCGAGTGTTTCGGAAGCGTCGACTGTGCGGAGCACGACGTCGCTGCCCGGGGCGCCGACCCGTTCCGGAACCGGCCCGGTCACCTCGGCGGGCGTCGCGTTCGGATCCCCGGGACGCCAGGCGGCCGCGCCGACGCCCGCGATCGCCGCCGCGGGCGCCGTGATGACGTCGAGCCGGTGCCCGGCGAACGCCCGAGCGGTCGCCGTCACCGTACGGCCGGCGGGCGTGGGCGCCGAGAACCGCGCGTCCACCACCCAGACCCGGTCCTTCGGCTGGTAGACCCGCAGATCCGTGAGCGAGCGCCAGCGGTGCGCGGGCGTCGGGGTGGGCACGGGGGCCGGATGGGAGGCGGGTGTGTCGAGTACGGCCACGACCACCCGCCGGGCCTCCGGCAGCAGCTTGTGCAGCGTGGCGGCCCGGCGCAGGTCGGCGGGGGTACGGGCGAGCACGAGCACCTCGTGCACCCGTTCCGTGTCCGCCGACGGCTCCAGCAGGTCCCGGTCCAGGTCCACGGCGGTGACGTCGTGCTCGACCCCGGCCAGGAAGATGCGCGCCTTGGGCATCTCGGCCAGCAGCTCGCGGATCATCCGGCGCTCCGCAGGTGCCTGATGAACGAGGTCAGCGGTCCGGTGGCGGCGGTGTCGGGGGTGGGATCGGCCGACAGCCGGTCCACCTCGGCCGCCAGCCGGTCGATCTCGGCGCGCAGCTCCTTCACCTCGTTCTGCCGCTTGCCGGCCAGCGCCCGCCACTTGGCGGCGTCTCCGGCCAGCGGCTCGGCCTGGTCCTCCGTGGCGAAGCCGTACTCGGCCCCGCTCACCCAGACCGACCCGAACATCTCGTCCACCAGGTCGTCGGTCCCCCCGTGGAACAGGGCCGCGCGGGAGAAGGCCGCGGTGCGCTCCAGCCTGGCGGTCACGACGCCGGTCTCGGCCTCGGCGAGCGCGGCGCAGACGAGGCCCAGCGTGTCCTGTTCCGCCAGGCGTACCAGCCGGGACAGCGTGTCGGCGCCCAGCACCCAGCCGGACGGGAGCGTGAGCAGGAAGGGGGCGGGGGCGGCCGAGTCTGGGGCGGCCGTCACGAACGTGACGCGCGGCTCGTTCCGGTAGAGGTTGTGGATGAGGCGCAGGTCGAGCAGCGGGTCGTCGAGGCTGTCGCGGCGCTCGTCCGTCAGTTTGTCCCAGGGGCCGACGATCGCCACGGCCGTGTCGGTGATCGTGCCCGCGAGCGCGGAGTCCACGCCGGCGCGCGTCTCCTCGTAGCCGGACGCCGCCACGACGACCTGGACGTACGGCACGAGCCAGCGGCGTCGTGGATGGCCGCGCAGCCAGCGCAGATCGGGGATCAGATCGGCGAGGAACGACCAGTTGTGCCGGTGTACGTCCTTCTCGCGGCGCATCACAGTGGACTGCCCGACATGCCAGGCGCGTGCCTGCTCGTCGGGGATGAACACCGCCCCGGCCTGCGCCAGCCGGTAGCCCAGCTCGGTGTCCTCGGCCATGTTCAGGGTCCGGTCGACGCCGCCCGCGTCGCGCAGCAGGTCGGCGCGGACGGAGGAGGAGGCGCCGGTGTGCAGCAGGTACGCGCTCGAACCCGCGTCCTTGAGCATCCTGGTGGACTCGAGGGTCGCGCGGGTGTACTCGGTCTGGGTGCCCTCCTCGCCCAACGCCGCCACGAACCGGGTGTCGCCGATCACGACGACGTGGTCGATGAGGTGGTGCCAGCGCATGTGCGCTTCCAGGTGGTCCGGAGCCAGGACCATGTCCGCGTCGAGCCAGTGGATCACGTCGCCGGTGGCGGCGAGCCGGCCGGTCTCCCTGGCCGTGCCGCGCCCCCAGCCCTCGTTCACCCGGACGACCCGGACGCCGGGCAGGTCGATGGGCGGCTCGCTGCCGTCGTCGGCGACGACGACCTCGACCAATCGGGCCGGATAGGTCTGCTCCGCCAGCGCGGCCACGGTCCGGGCGAGTGCCGGGGCGCAGTTGTAGGCGGGGATCACCACGGAGACGGTCAGCGCGGGCTGCCAGGCGCCGATGGCCGGCGGATCCAGCGTGCCCCAGTCGTTGTGCCTGATCCGCGTCATACCGGGTCCTTGGCCAGCGCGCGGACCTCCTCGCGCAGCTCCTCCACCTCTCGCGCCCGCGTCATGGCGTTGACCCGGTCCTCACCCAGCGAGGCCAGGATCGCGCCGAGGTCCTCCTCGCGCCGCGTCGCCGACTGCTCGATGGCCTCGGTCAGACGGTCCAGCCGCCCCTCGATGCGCTTGAGCGCGGTGGCGGTCTTGGCCAGTTCGGCCTCGTGCTTCTTGGCTCGCAGGTCGATGCGCTGGGCCTTGCCGTCGAGGCGTCGTACGGTCAGCACGAGCACGGCGAGCCCGGCCAGCGTGACGGCGAACGCCCCCGAGGCGGCGGCGGCGCCGAGCGTGAGCAGATCGGTGAGGACGAGCAGCACGAGCACGGCGACGGCCAGAACTCCGAGGATTGCGGCGGTCGCTGCCAGTCGGCGGGGCGAGAACATCCGCGCATACCTTTCGTAGTCATGACGTATCTGGTGGCAATGGGATATTGACACCTTAATAAACATTCGCCACTACCGTGCCATAGCTTCCTGGACAAAAACTGGGAGGATCCTGCTAGTTCAGCTCAGATCGCCGTCCACGCCGGCATCAACCCCTAAGGTGAACTCAACATCTCAGATGGTGTCAGACCGGCGTAAGGTAGGCGCCGACTGAGTCCCGTCGGTCGAGGAGCACCATGTCCGTCACCCCCTGCGGCTTCGCGCGTACCCCGGAGAAGGGGCTCGCCCGCCTGCATTGGAGTGAGGGCCGCCCCGCCGAGCTGCCCGGGGCCTTCACCGGATGGGCCGTCGACGGCCATGAGCCCGACGTGCCGTCGCTGCGCCCGCTGCGCGGCCTGGAGATCGAGTGGCCCGATCACGAGGTGCCGCTCGCCGGGCTGGTCCGGCTGGCGGCGGCGGGCGTGCCTCTGACCGCCGACGACGCCCCCGCGTGGATCCCCCCGGAGCTGGCGGCGCTGCTCACGGACCGCGACTGGCTCGCTCACACCGGGACCGGCCCCAGGTCGCTGGCCGACTTACGCCGCGAAGAGCACAGCGTCAGGCTGCGCCGCCTGACCCACCGCCTGCCGCCCTCGCGTACGCCGCGGATCAGCGTGGTCATGTCCACCAGGCGCCCGGCGCTGGTCGCCGGGGCGCTCGCGCAGATGGCCCGGCAGCGCGACACCGACATCGAGGTACTGCTGGGCCTGCATGGCGTCCCCTTCGAACAGGTACGGCAGGCGGTCGAGAGCTGTCCCCTGCCCGTGAGTTGGGTCGAGGCCCCGGCCACGACGTCCTTCGGCGAGGTGCTGAACGAGGCCGCGGCCCTGGCGGCCGGCGACTACGTGGCCAAGTGGGACGACGACGACTGGTACGGCCCCGACCACCTCGCCGACCTGATCATGGCGGCGTCCTATTCGGGGGCCGACATCGTGGGCACGACGGCCGAATTCTTTTACCTTGAGCCGTTGCACGCCACGATCAGACGTACCACGTTCGCCAGCGGCGCCGCTTATCCGAGCGAGGTCTCCAGCGATCATGTGGCAGGTGGCACGATTCTCGCCTCAAGAACGATATTTCAGGACCTGGGGGGATTTCCGGCCCAGCCGCGGGCGGTGGACAGAGACTTCCTCAAGGCCGCCCAGGCGGCCGGGGCCAGCATCTACCGCACCCACGGCCTCGGCTACATGCTCCGGCGTACGCTGAGCGACCAGCACACCTGGCAACTCCCGCTCGCCCACTTCCTGAAGGTCGCCACGAACCAGTGGCGCGGCTTCCGCCCGAGCCTGCTCCTGGAAGCGGCATGAGGGCCGAGCCTGCTTCTGGAAGTGGCATGAGGGCCGAGCCTGCTTCTGGAAGCGGCACGAGGGTTCGCGGCAACGACTACCGGATGCTCGAACCGCCGGAGACCTACACGCCGACGCTGCGGGTCAGCGTGGTCGTGCCCGCGTACGGCGGCCAGGACAAGCTCGACCTGGCGCTGGCCGGGCTCGCCCGGCAGACCTACCCCGCCGGGCTGATCGAGGTCATCGTCGTCGACAACGGCAGCTCCCCGCCCCTGCGGCTGCCGGCCGAACGCCCCGAAGGCACCCGGCTGATCGTCTGCCACGACCCGGGCCGGGCCGCCGCGCGCAATGCCGGGCTCGCCGAGGCCACCGGCGACGTGATCCACTGGCTCGACTCCGACGTCGTGCTCACTCCCGGCTCGATCGAGGCGCACATGCGCTGGCACCACGCCGCGCCCTATCTGGCCGTGACCAGCTACATCAGGTTCACCGACGCACCGCTTCCCGCCGAGCTGCCCGATGACCTGGAGAAGGCCTTCGAGCCGGCCGAGCCGCACGCCTGGATCGTCGACCTCATCGAGCGGACGAACGGCCTCACCGACAACACCCAGCGCCCCTTCAGCCTGCACGTCGGCGGCGCGACGTCGGTCAACGCCCGGCTGGTCGCCGCCGCCGGGACGATGGACGACGAGCTGATCCTCGGCCAGGACACGGAGATGGGCTACCGGCTCTACCAGGCAGGGGCGGTGTTCGTACCGGAGCCCAGGGCCCGCGCCTACCATCTCGGGCCGACCATGCGCATGCGCGACCAGCGGCCCATCGACCGGGTGAGCTACGCGTTCGTCGCCGACCGCATCCCCGCCTACCGGTGGCTCCGCTCGCACCCCTCCCGCCAGTGGAAGGTCCCGTACATCGCGATCGTCGTCGACGGCACCGCCGGCTACGAGCAGGTCCGCGCCACGGTCGACGCCCTGCTCGCGGGCACCATGCTGGACCTGTCCATCGTCGTGGTCGGGCCCTGGGACTCCCTCGGGCGCGAGCGCCGGGCCCCGCTGAAGGACCCCGACCTCGACCTGGTGCTGGTCCACGGCCACTACCTGCACGAGGGCCGGGTACGGCTCGCGGTCTCCGGCGAGGTCGACCCGGGCGTGCCGTACGTGCTGCGGCTGCCCGCCGGCTGGGTGCCGGGGGAGGACAGCCTGGCCAGGCTGCTCGACCTGGCCCGCGGCGAAGGGCTGGGGCTGGTGAACGTGCTGCTCCACGAGTCCAAGGACGGCGTCGTGGCCGCCCGGCTGGAGCGCGCCTCCTCCTTCGCCCGTGCGCGGATCGTCGTACGCCCCGGCGAGGAGCTCGACGACGCGGTGGACGACGTGGCGGGCGTCGCGTGGGTAGAGGGCGAGACGTACGGGTTCGCCGAGGAGGCGGCGGAACTGCTCGGCCGCCGCAGCGCCTACCGGGCCAGGCTCAAGGCGGAGGCCGACGTGGCGCGGCTGACCAAGGAGGCCGAACGGCTGCGCGCGCAGGTGACCAAGTGGCGCGACGAGGCGGGGCGCTGGCGCAAGAGCGCGGTGGAGCTGCGGCGCGACGTCAGCACGCTGCGCCGTCAGCTGGCCGCCGCCAACCGGGCCCAGCAGAGCATGCGCGTCCTGCTGGCCACCACGGTCAAGCGCGCCCTGGGTAAGAGGCTGCGGGGCTAGCCTGCGTTTTCAGCTGGGCCGGAGCGCGGACTTGAGGCGGCCCAGGAGGGTCCGTTCCTCGGCGGCGGGAACCGTGACGATCGGCGGTAGCGGCGCGGCGGGCTGCTGGGGCGCCACCTTCTGAGCCGTGGTCTTCTCGGCTGCGGGTTTCGGCTGCGGGGCGGGGGGCCAGTAGCGGTCCGGGTCCTCGTGCCGTACGCCGTGCGTGGTCTGGATGATCTCGTCGAGATCGTCGCCCGGCGCGGCGAGCAGCAGGGCGCGGCCCAGGGCGGAGGTGCGTTCGAGGCGGGCCGCGCGGCCGTCGGGCAGGTCCACGACGAGCACGCCCGTCAGGTCCTTCTGCACCGTCTCGATCATCCGCTCCAGCGTCGCCTTGTGCAGCGGCACGTCGATCGGGCCCCGGTAGCGGAACGGCGCGGGCGCCGGTGTCGGGGCCGCCTCGTCGATCAGCCGGATCCGGTCGTCGTGGGCGAACAGGTCGCGCATCAGCCGCATCTCGAAGAGCGGGTCGCTGAGCACGGCCCGCCGCCCATCGTGCAGTCGCGCCCACGGTCCCACCAGCGTCACCACGACGTCCTGAAGCTTGCCGTCGAGCGCCGCCGCCACCGCCTGCCGGACCACCGCTTCCGAGGTGTCCGTGACATCCAGGACGATCTCCACGTACGGCACGAGCCAGCGGCGGCCCTGGTCCTTGCGCAGGTCGC
Organism: Nonomuraea sp. NPDC048901; assembly: GCF_040649695.1. Lineage (NCBI taxonomy): Bacteria > Bacillati > Actinomycetota > Actinomycetes > Streptosporangiales > Streptosporangiaceae > Nonomuraea > Nonomuraea sp. NPDC048901. Next base: position 674,809 of record NZ_JBEZFW010000003.1, read on the forward strand.
GGCGGAGCGGGATCCGGTGCGCCAGGTACGGCTCGACGGCCCGGACAGCGCGATCCCTGTCACGGTGCTGAGCGGGCAGCCCGAGATGTACGGCCTGCGCTTCCATGTCCGGGATGAACACGACGCCGTGCATCGCCAGCCGATAGGCGAACTCGGTGTCCTCACCGCGTACGACGTTCGGGTCGAGACCGCCCACGGCGTGGAAGACCTCACGGGGAAGGGCGAAGGTCGGTCCCGTGCACACGTGGTAGGGATTGCGGCTCTTGCGGAGCCCGTCGGTCTTGGCGATCGTCGCCTCGGTGGAGCTCGACACGCCCGATGCCAGGTCGAACACGTCTCCCAGGTGTCCCGCCCGGAAGACCTGCTCGGCGGTGATCGCCGGCACCTCGATGAAGCGCTTCATCCCGATCGTGACCAGATAGTCGGTCACGTGGTGCCAGCGGGCCAGGGCCTCGATGTGCTCGCGGCAGGCCACCATGTCGGCGTCGAGGCGCTGGATGATCTCGCCGTCGGCGGCCTTGGCGCCGGTGTTGACGGCGTTCGAGATGCCCCAGCCGGTCTTCACCGGGACGATCCGGGTGTTGACCGGGCGGATCTCCGGCAGCCGGATCGGCGGCTCGCTGCCGTCGTCCACGACCAGGACCTCCATGAGGTGGTCCGGGTACGTCTGAGCGGCCAGCGCGGCCAGCGTCAGCTCCAGATGGGGCCCGCCGTGCGCGGGTATCACCACGCTCACGGACAAGGCCGGTGACCAGGTGCCGAGCTCTGGCGGCGACAGCGGAGAATAGTCGTTCTGCGTCATGGCAGGACGCGCGTTCATGGTGGTGACCCCCCTGCCGGGGACCTTACCGGGAGATGCTGAGAATTTCCTGAAATATGGGTTGTTGCGGCCAAGGCTCGGCGGCCCGGGACTCGACTCCGTGAACACCGCCGGGACCCCGTACACTCGGTGCCCAAGACCGCAGGTAGGGAGTCAGTATGAGCAGGTCGTGGCGTGGCCTCATCGAGGAGTACCGAGAGCGCCTTCCGGTCACCACGAAGACGCCCGTCGTCACGCTGCTGGAGGGCGGCACGCCGCTGGTGCCCGCGCACCGCGTCTCCGCGCTGACCGGGTGTGACGTCTACCTCAAGGTGGAGGGCGCCAACCCGACGGGCAGTTTCAAGGACCGTGGCATGACGATGGCCATCAGCAAGGCCGTCGAAGAGGGGGCCAAGGCGGTCATCTGCGCCTCCACCGGCAACACCTCGGCCTCGGCCGCCGCCTACGCCGTACGCGCCGGGCTCACCTGCGCCGTGCTGGTGCCACGTGGCAAGATCGCGATGGGCAAGCTGGCCCAGGCGCTCGTCCACGGGGCCACGCTGCTCCAGGTCGAGGGCTCGTTCGACGACTGCCTGGAGATGACCCGCAAGCTGTCGTCCAGCTACCCGATCGCGCTGGTCAACTCGGTCAACCCGTTCCGGCTGCAGGGCCAGAAGACGGCCGCCTTCGAGATCGTCGACACGCTCGGCGACGCGCCCGACATCCACTGCATCCCGGTGGGCAACGCGGGCAACATCTCGGCCTACTGGATGGGCTACCGCGAATACGCCGCCGACGGGATCGCCACCAAGGCGCCGCGCATGTTCGGCTTCCAGGCCAGCGGCGCGGCCCCCATCGTCAACGGCGGGCCCGTCGCCCATCCGCACACGATCGCCACGGCCATCCGCATCGGCAACCCCGCCTCCTGGCAACTCGCCACGGCGGCGCGCGACGAGTCCGGTGGCGCCATCGAGTCGGTCACGGACCGGCAGATCGCGGCCGCGTACAAACTGCTGGCCCAGGAGGAGGGCGTCTTCGTCGAGCTCGCCTCGGCGGCCAGCGTCGCCGGTCTCCTTCAGGCGCACGCGCGCGGGCTCATCGAGCCCGGGCAGCGCATCGTCTGCACGGTCACGGGCAACGGCCTCAAGGACCCTGACTGGGCGATCGCCGGCGCGCCGGCTCCGGTCACCATCCCCATCGACGTCCACGCCGCCGCGGCCGCCCTCAACCTGGGCTAGGAGCGCCGGGACTCGTACAGCGTGCGGGCGCATGCCGTGGCCTGCGCTCTGCTTGCCGTACGGATGGTTTGTCATACGGAAGCGTTGCCATACGGAAGCGTTGCCGTACGGGAAGCTTTGCCGCACGGATGCTTTGCCGTACGGAAAACAGACCCGTCGCCGCTGAAGGCGGCGGGGGAAAGATCAGGCGAATGAGCACCGTTGACATCCGTGTGCCTGCCACGTCGGCGAACCTGGGCCCCGGCTTCGACACCCTGGGCCTGGCCTTGGGCCTGTACGACGAGGTCCGGGCCACGCTGACCGGCGAGCGGGGCGTCCACGTCACCGTCGAAGGACAGGGCGAAGGCGAGCTCGACCTCGGCGAAGGACACCTGGTCGTCAAGGCCATGCGCAGGACGTTCGACCGCATGGGGGCCGCCCAGCCCGAGGGCATCCGGCTGCACTGCCTCAACCGCATCCCGCACGCCCGCGGCCTGGGCTCGTCCTCGGCCGCGATCTGCGCGGGCATCCTGGCCGCCAGGGCGCTGGCCCGGCCCGGCGAATATACGGGTGCGGAAACCGGCGATGGGGGGCCGCGCGCGGCCGGATTCCCCGACGGATACGGCCTTTACGACGACGAGGTGTTCGCCCTGGCCACCGAGATGGAAGGGCATCCGGACAATGTCGCGCCATGCCTGGCCGGAGGCTTGACGATTGCGTGGACCGACCACTCCGGATCACCGCGTATGGTGAAACTGCTCCCGGATGTGCGCATCCGGCCTGTCGTGTTCGTTCCGGCGACGCGTCTGGCCACGGAGACCGCACGGGGGTTGTTGCCGAAGGACGTGCCCCACAAGGACGCCTCTTTCAACGCCGGCAGGGCTGCGCTGCTGATCGCGGCGCTGACTCACCGGCCGGAGCGCGGGCTGCTGCTCGCCGCCACCGAAGACCGACTTCACCAGAAATACCGTGCGCCTGCGATGCGGGCCAGTGCGGATCTGGTAGAACGTCTCCGTGCAGTGGGCGTGCCTGCGGTCGTTTCGGGAGCAGGTCCCACAGTCCTTGCGTTTTCGACATCGGATTCGCAGGATTTGATCGCGCCAGAAGTGGGTAATGACTGGCACATCCAGCTTATGGACGTCGACCCAGTTGGTGCGAACGTTCAGTTCCCCGAGACACGCTGATGCCTCTTTAGACCTTCAGGGAATAGCCGTGTGCGCTGGTGATGTTAGGCTGATAGCCGCACCAGATGCCCCCTTGTTGGGTGCGTGCTTGTCAGCCACACATCGCTGCATAATGCTGCACGTCGCGAGGCGTGTGCAGCGCGGCTGTCTCCCCGGAATCCGTTGCCTCCGGTTGGCCCACACCCGGTTGGCCCAACGTGAGGCGGCGACGACGGGGGTCTGCGCGTTCGAATCACCTCGACATCTGGCTGGCGACAGCAATCTGAGGGGTGTCATCCACGCGTCACTGTCCTGTGGCCGCTTGGACGTGCCCCTCCCCAAGAGTGGCGGTCGTCCCCAGCGGCGGCCGAAGATCGCAACGTGCACCCCGACCCGGTCTGTCCCGCCGGATCGCAAGCACCTCCGGGACGCCCGGCAGAACAAAACCGGCGCCCGACCCCTGGGAAGGACCTTTAGTTGAGCGACACCACCGAACTCCTCTCCGACGCACCAGGCTCACCTGCGCAGCCCGCGTCCGGCGACACCCCCACCCGCGCCGCGGCCAAGCCGCGCGCGCGTCGCTCCGGCACCGGCCTGTCCGCCAAGGTGCTGCCCGAGCTGCAGAAAATGGCCGCTGAGCTGGGCATCAGCGGCACCGGGCGCATGCGGAAGAGCCAGCTGATCGCGGCCATCCAGGAGAAGCAGGGTGGCGGCACCGGAGAAGGCGCGCCCGCTGCCGTAGCCGAGGCCCCGGCCGCCGCCGACGCGGCGCCCGCCGCGGAGCGGCCCACCAGGGCACGCCGGGAACGTTCCCGCCCCAAGACCGTTGAAGAGCCCGTCGCGCAGGCTCCCGAGCCGGTGGCCGCGGCCCCCGAGCCCGTGGCCGCCGCCGCCCCGGCCGAGCCGGTCGTGGAGCAGGCACAGCCCGCCGACACCCAGCTCGACCCGCGTGGCGACCGTGGTGAGAGCCGCCGTGAGCGGCGCACCAGAGGCGAGCGCCGTGAGCGTGGTGACCGTGGCGGCAGCGACCGTTCCGGCAACGACCGCGGTGAGGGCGGCCGCGATGTTCGTGACGGTCGCGACAGCCGCGACGGCCGTGATGTTCGCGACAGCCGCGACAGTCGTGATGTTCGCGACAGCCGCGACGGTCGTGACAACCGTGACAGCGGTCGTGATGGTGGCCGTGACGGCGGTCGCGTGGAGCAGCGTGAGCGCGTCGCCGACGGCGGCCGCGGCGGCGACCCGCGTGGCGGCAACGACCAGCGCGGTGACCAGCGGAGCGACTCCCGCAACGATCAGCGGGGCGACTCGCGCAACGATCCGCGCGGTGGCGACGACGACGACCGCGGCGGTCGTGGCAGGCGGGGCCGGTTCAGGGAGCGCAACCGCGGCCGTGGCCGTGACCGCTTCGAGAGCAACGAGCCCGTGATCGGCGACGACGACGTACTCATCCCGATCGCCGGCATCCTCGACATCCTCGACAACTACGCGTTCGTCAGGACGAGCGGCTACCTGCCCGGCAGCAACGACGTCTACGTCTCGCTCGCCCAGATCCGCCGCAACGGCCTGCGCAAGGGCGACGTCATCACCGGCGCCGTCCGGCAGCCGCGCGACGGCGAGCGCCGCGAGAAGTTCAACGCCCTGGTCCGCCTCGACACCGTCAACGGCATGGACCCGGAGCAGGCCCGCAACCGGCCCGACTTCAACAAGCTCACGCCGCTCTACCCGCAGGACCGCCTGCGCCTCGAGACCGAGCCGAACATCCTCACCACGCGGATCATCGACCTCGTCTCGCCGATCGGCAAGGGCCAGCGCGGCCTCATCGTCTCGCCGCCCAAGGCCGGTAAGACGATGGTCCTCCAGGCGATCGCCAACGCGATCACCCGTAACAACACCGAGTGCCACCTGATGGTCGTGCTGGTGGACGAGCGGCCTGAAGAGGTCACCGACATGCAGCGGTCGGTCAAGGGCGAGGTCATCCACTCGACCTTCGACCGTCCCGCCGAGGACCACACCACGGTCGCCGAGCTCGCCATCGAGCGGGCCAAGCGCCTGGTGGAGCTGGGCCACGACGTGGTCGTGCTGCTCGACTCGATCACCCGCCTCGGGCGCGCCTACAACCTCGCGGCTCCCGCGAGCGGGCGCATCCTGTCGGGTGGTGTCGACTCCACCGCGCTCTACCCGCCCAAGCGCTTCTTCGGCGCCGCCCGCAACATCGAGAACGGCGGCTCGCTGACGATCCTCGCCACGGCCCTGGTCGAGACCGGGTCCAAGATGGACGAGGTCATCTTCGAGGAGTTCAAGGGCACCGGCAACATGGAGCTCAAGCTCAGCCGCTCCCTGGCCGACAAGCGCATCTTCCCCGCGGTGGACGTCGACGCGTCCAGCACCCGTAAGGAAGAGATCCTCATGGCCAAGGACGAGCTCCAGATCGTCTGGAAGCTGCGCCGGGTGCTCCACGCGCTCGACATGCAGCAGGCGCTGGAACTGCTCCTGGAGAAGATGAAGGAGACCAAGTCCAACGCCGAGTTCCTCCTGCAGGTCCAGAAGACCACGGTGAGCAACGACCGCGACTGACGCTGGTGAAGGGGCGGCAGAGTTCTTCTCTGCCGCCCCTTTCTCTTTGTACGGCCTTCTCTCTTTGGTACGGCATGCATCACGGGCCCCACACGGGGTCTGGGGCCTCGAGGGACAAGGCGGCTGCTTCCACCAGGGACGGCCTGCTACGACGGGCCGTCTTGGTCCGCTCGGTCGGAGGGGGCGTCCCTCGGTAGGGCCTCGGCCACGACGGGTCGTCTTCGTTTTCTCCCCCCTGAGGGGTTTTCCTCGGTAAGGACCCCAGCCACAACGAACCGTCTTCTTCCTCACCCCGGAGGGGATATCCCTGCAAAGGACCCCAGCCACCCACGGACCGTCACAGGGATCGAGGCGGTCGTATGACGGACCGCCCGGGGAGCCACTGCAAGGGGCACAACCGCTGACCCCATGGGGCTGTGACGAGGCGGTGAGAGCGGCCACTGGGGATAACCCCACCTGAGGACGGAAGTCCGCCACATTCTCAGCGGCCCGTTGACCGGGCACCCTTGATGGCATGGTTGCTGTGCCATTGAGGGAGCGCGTGCCGTTGGGGCCCCGGGGGCCCATTGGCGTTGTGGTGGATCCGGCCACGTGGCGGGCCGTGCCCTACATGCTGGTCAGTCTGGCCTTCGGGGTCGGCTGGTTCGCCGTGCTGGCTGTGGCGGTGCCGTTCTCCCTCATACTGGTGGTCCTGTGGGTGGGCATCCCGCTGGTGCTGCTGACCATGTTCACGTGGCGCGGAGCGGCGATGCTGGAGCGCCGGGTGCTGTGGGCCGCGCTGGGCGTACGGATCGCCGATCCCTACCGCGCTCGGCCCGAGCGGGGGATCGGCGCTCATGTGGGGTGGTTGTTCAAGGATCCGGCCACCTGGAAGGACCTCGGCTATCTGTTACTGCTGTTCCCGCTGAGCCTGGTGGAGTTCGTGGTGTCCGCCCTGTCATGGGTGGGGACCCTCACGCTGATCACCGCGCCCTTCTGGCACGCGCAGGGTGAGGTGCTGCGGTTCAACGACACCCTGGCCCTCGACAGCTGGCCGGGGGCGGTGCTCGGCACGATCCTGGGCTTCTGCATGCTGGCCGTGACCGCCTATGCCGTACGCGGGATGGCCTGGCTGCACGGCACGCTGGCCGTGGTGCTGCTCAGCGGGAGCGAGGAGGAGCGGCTGCGGGCCAGCAGGGCCAGGGGCATCGACGCGGCCGAGGCGGAGCGCCGCAGGATCGAACGCGACCTGCACGATGGCGCTCAGCAGCGGCTGCTGTCCGTCGCGGTGGACCTCGGACGGGCGCAGGCCAAGCTCGACCACGCCCCCGAAGAGGCCAGGCTGCTGATCGCCCAGGCGCACAGTGGCACGAAGGCCGCGATCGCCGAGCTACGCGACCTGGCCAGGGGCATCCATCCGGCCATCCTGAGCGATCGGGGGCTCGACGCGGCGCTGTCCGGGCTGGCCGCGCGGGCGCCGGTGCACGTGGACGTGGCGGTCGAGCTCGGCACGGCCGACGAGCGGCCGCCCCCGGCCGTGGAGAGCATCGCCTACTTCATCGTGGCCGAGGCCCTGGCCAACATGGCCAAACACTCGGCCGCCACTGAGGCGTCCGTACGGGTGACCAAGGAAAACCGGCAGGTGATCGTCGACGTCTGGGACAACGGCATCGGCGGCGCCCTGGTCAGCGCGGGCGGCGGCCTGGCGGGGTTAGCCGACCGGGCGGCCACCATTGACGGGGTGCTCATCCTGCACAGCCCCGTAGGCGGTCCCACCCTCGTGCGCGCGGAGTTGCCCTGTGAGTGGTAGGCATTGCACATGCGCGTGGTCATCGCCGAGGATTCCGTACTGCTCCGTGAGGGGCTGGCCCGGCTGCTCGCCGACGGAGGCATCGAGACCGTCGCGGCGGTCTCCGATGGGCCGTCCCTGATCACCGCGGTCAAGGAGCATGCGCCCGACCTGGCGATCGTCGACGTCCGGATGCCGCCGAGCCACACCGACGAGGGGCTGCGCGCCGCGCTGAAGGTGCGGGCGGCCAGCCCGGACTTCCCGATCCTGGTGCTGTCGCAATACGTCGAGGAACGCTACGCGGGCGAGCTCATCGGCCCGGCCGTCGGCTATCTGCTTAAGGAGCGGGTGGCCGACGTGGCCGAGTTCCTGGAGGCCGTGCGGCAGGTGGCGGCGGGCGGCACGGTCATCGACCCCGAGGTGGTGATGCAGCTCCTCAGCAGGCAGCGGCGTGGCGCCCCGCTCGACACGCTCTCCCGGCGCGAGCGCGAGGTGCTGGCGCTGATGGCCGAGGGTCGCTCCAACACGGCCATCGCCGCCCGGCTGGTCGTCACCGAAGGGGCTGTGGAGAAGCACATCTCCGGGATCTTCGCCAAGCTGGCCCTCGGGCCGGCGCCCGAGGACCATCGGCGAGTGCTCGCCGTACTCACCTATCTGGGCCGTTGACTACCTGACGTCCACGAACTCCTGCGGCGACAGCGCGCTGCGGGTCCTGCTCGTGCCGGGCGCCTTGACGCGGAAGTAGCCGTCCTTCTTCATGGTGAAGGACCTGGCGTACTTGCCGGTCGAGTTCGTCTTCACGAAGCGCAGGAGCTTGTACGTCTTGGTGCCCTTGGTCTTGAAGTAGACCTCCAGCTTCTTCTTCGGATACCCCTTGGAGCCGCGATAGACCTTGCCGGAGACCGTGACGGAAGCACCCTTCCGTACCTGGGCCGGGGCCTTGATCGTGATCCTGACCTTGGCCTTCTTCGAGGCGCCGCCCACCGGGGCGACGACGGTGAAGGAGCTGACGCCCTTGAGCGACTGGCCGCCGCGGTTGGCGTACACCTCCAGCGTCCAGTCGCCGGGAGGCGTGTCGTCGCTGAAGAACGTGCTGCCGCGGTAATAGCCGTCGGAGCCGCGCTCCAGGTCGCCCAGGTCGTAGGACTCGTTGGACTCCTCGCTGATGAGCTTGGCGGAGACCGACTCCGCATCGGTCACCGAAGCCTTCACCGAGACCTTGACGTCCTTGCCCTTGACCAGGCGCACCGGGTTGGGCGTGACGCCGCCGCTGGTGATGCCCTGCTTGCCGGAGACATTGAGGACGAAGGCGTTGTTTCCGGTGCCCGAGGCACGCGGGACACTGACGTTCAGCTTCCAGTCGCCGGCGGGGTCGTCCTTGCCGATGCCGAACCTGCCGGTGATCGTCGTCTCCGTGGCCTTGCTCGCCGGAGACGGCCGGAAGTCGAAGTCCACGTCCCGTCCCGACTTGCCGGGCGGAGTGATGCTGCCAGTGACGGCCGCCGTGACGGTCGCCGGGTCCTTCAGCCTGAGAGTGACGCTGACTTCGATGTCCCGGTCGACCGGGATGAACGCGTCCGACGTGGCCGCCCCGTTGAAGTCGCTTCCAGCACTGGCCGCTTGCGCGGCCGAGAGGTTCACGCATCCGAGGAGAAGCGCGGCCCCCGTAGCGGTCGCGAGTAGCGACCGCAGCCCCTTCTTCATCTGATCGCAGTCCTTATGGGATAAAAGTAATGGTTTGTGCGCGGGAGCCTAATGTGACGGCAGTGAGTCCGCTATAAGGTTCCGGGAATGCCCAGTGGCCTGGGACGGTTACAGCATCTGGCACACTGGTAGCTGACCCGCAGCGGTTCCGGCTCCCGCCCGCGTTTGATCGCGACTTCTGGCGACCCGGCGACCGCACCTCGAAAGGACAGCAATGAAGCCCGACATCCACCCCGCCTACAACGTGACCCAGGTCTCCTGCACCTGCGGCAACACGTTCACCACCCGCAGCACCGCCAAGAACGGCGTCATCCACGCCGACGTGTGCTCGGCCTGCCACCCGTTCTACACGGGCAAGCAGAAGATCCTCGACACCGGCGGCCGGGTCGCGCGCTTCGAGAAGCGCTTCGGCAAGAAGTCCTCGGGCAACTAGCTTCACCGACGCCGACCCGGACGCACTCACGTGCGCCGGGTCGGCGTTCTTGGTGAAGAGACCGTTACACCCCAGACGAAGGACGCACGGTGAATCTCGACGAGTTGCTCAAGGAGTATTCCGAGCTGGAGCTGCAGCTCGCCGATCCCGCCGTGCACGCCGACCAGAACAAGGCCCGCACTCTCGGCAGGCGTTACCGGCAGCTGACCCCGATCGTGGGCACCTACCGGGAGCTGGCGTCGGCCCGCGACGACCTGGCCGCGGCCAAGGAGCTGGCGGGCGAGGACGAGGGCTTCGCCGCGGAGGCGGCCGAGATCGAGGAGCGCATCCCGCGCCTCGAAGAGCGGCTCAAACACCTGCTCATCCCGCGTGACCCCAACGATGACAAAGACATCATCATGGAGATCAAGGCGGGCGAGGGCGGCGAGGAGTCCGCGCTGTTCGCCGGCGACCTGCTCCGGATGTATCTGCGTTACGCGGAGCGGCTCGGCTGGAAGACCGAGATCATCGACACCCAGCACTCCGACCTGGGCGGCTACAAGGACGTCACGGTCGCGATCAAGGCCAAGGGCGACGAGGGCGTGTGGTCCAGGCTCAAGTTCGAGGGCGGCGTACACCGTGTGCAGCGGGTGCCCGTCACCGAGTCGCAGGGCCGCATCCACACCAGCGCCGCGGGCGTGCTCATCTACCCCGAGGCCGAGGACGTCGAGGTCCAGATCGACCCCAACGAGCTGCGCATCGACGTCTACCGCTCCAGCGGCCCCGGCGGCCAGAGCGTCAACACCACCGACTCGGCGGTCCGGATCACCCACCTGCCCACGGGCACCGTGGTCTCCTGCCAGAACGAGAAGAGCCAGCTCCAGAACAAGGAGTCGGCGCTGCGCATCCTGCGCGCCCGGCTGCTGGCCATCGCCCAGGAGCAGGCCGAGGCCGCCGCGCAGGCCGAACGCAAGTCGCAGGTGCGGACGGTCGACCGTTCCGAGCGGGTTCGCACGTACAACTTCCCGGAAAACCGCATCTCCGACCACCGAGTCGGCTTCAAGGCGTATAACCTCGACCAAGTTCTCGACGGCGAGCTCACCGCCGTCACCCAGGCCCTCATCGACGCCGAAATGGCGGAGAAGCTCGCACAACACTCATGACATTTCTGCTGGACGAAATCGCCCTCGCCACCGCACGGCTGGCCGAGGCAGGTGTGCCCTCACCGCGTACGGACGCGGAGGAGATCGCGGCCTTCGTCCACGCCGTGCGCAGGAGCGAGCTGCACACGGTCAAGGACGCCGACTTCGACGCGCTCTTCTGGGAGGGCGTCGCCAGGCGCGAGGCCCGCGAGCCGCTGCAGCACATCACCGGCCACGCCTATTTCCGCTACCTGGAGCTCGCGGTCGGGCCCGGCGTGTTCGTACCCCGGCCCGAGACCGAGGTCATGGCGGGCTGGGCCATCGAGACGCTGCGCGCGATGGACGTCGCCGCGCCCCTGGTCGTCGACCTCGGCACCGGCTCGGGCGCGATCGCGCTGTCGATCGCCCAGGAGGTCGCGCTCTCCGAGGTGCACGCGGTCGAGGTCGACCCCGGCGCGTACGGCTGGGCCAAGCGCAACATCTCCGAACACGGCCAGGGCCGCACCCACCTGCATCCGGACGACCTGGCCGAAGCCCTGCCCGAGCTCAACGGCAAGGTCGACCTGGTCATCTCCAACCCGCCCTACATCCCTCCTGGCGCGATTCCGCGTGACCCCGAGGTGCGCGACTACGACCCCTCACGGGCCCTCTACGGCACCGGGGACGACGGTCTGGGTGAGGTACGCGCCGTCGAACGTACCGCGCGCCGCCTGCTGCGCCCCGGTGGCTGGGTCTCCGTCGAACACGCCGACGAGCAGGGCAGGGCCGTCTACCTGACGTTCCCTGAGGACAACGGCTGGCGGGACGTACGGCTGCGGCAGGATCTGACCCGCAGGGACCGCTTCGTCACGGCCAGACTTGGCCAGGACTAGGATGCACGCGAGCGGCGCGGCCTTCTCCTGACGGCGAGAGGTCGCGAAGTGACCGAATGAGGAGGGGGGAGCCTCGAGAGCACCGCTCCCCGCCGAGCGGAGCGAGGCGATAAGACCGTGGGAAGACGCTTTGACTGCACGGACATGGAGCAGCGGGCCGAGGGCCTGACGGAGGCCGCCTCCGCCGTACGCCGCGGCGAGCTGGTAGTGCTGCCGACCGACACGGTCTACGGGATAGGCGCCGACGCCTTCACTCCCGCGGCGATCACCGCCCTGCTCGAGGCCAAGGGCCGCGGCCGCGACATGCCGCCACCGGTCCTCGTCGGCACCGTCAGGGCGGCCAACGCCCTGGTCGACGACCTGGGACCGTACGGTCAGGACCTCATCGACGCCTTCTGGCCCGGCCCCCTCACGCTCGTCTGCAAGGCCAACCGGGCGCTGTCCTGGGACCTGGGCGAGACCAAGGGCACGGTCGCGCTGCGCATGCCGCTCCACCCGGTCGCGCTCGACCTGCTGAAGGAGACCGGCCCGATGGCCGTCTCCAGCGCCAACCGCTCGGGCGCCCCGGCGGCCGTCACGGCGGCGGAGGCCGAGGAGCAGCTGGGTGAGTCGGTCGCGGTCTACCTGGACGGCGGCAAGACCACGGACAACACACCGTCCACGATCCTGGACCTGACCACGGCGGTGCCGCGGATGCTCAGGCGGGGGGCGATCCCGGTGGAGAAACTGCGCGGCATCATCGGCTACGTCGCCACGGACGACTGACCACGGGGCCTGTCGGCCTGGTCCGTTTGTATCTCCATCCGCGGGGCCCCTCGGCCGCCTGGCCCGTCCGGCTTGTCGGCCTGGTCCGCCCGCTCGGCACGTCTGTCCGGCCCATCGGTCTGGCCTGTCGGCCTTGGTCTGTTCGTCCACCCGGCTCGTCCGTATGCCCGTCCGCCTGGTTTGCCCGGCGGGCCTATTCGGTTTGTCCGGTCGGCGTGTACGGCGTGAAGGGACGCCTGACGTATACCGTCTGATTATCCCGGCTGCGGCGATGCCAGCAGGCCCTTACGGTGAAGTCCGGAGCGGCGAGACGTCCGGGAGTGACCCATGGGCAAGTTCGACGGCATGGATCCCAAGCTGGTCCGTGATCTGCTGGCCGAGGTTAAGCACGCGGTCACGCAGATGCGGTCGGTCGAGGGCCGTGTCGGGCAGGTCATGAGCGGGGCGGGTCTGGCCACCCAGACCACCCACCGCCCGGTCCAGGTGGCCGACGCAGCCGAGGTGATGGTCCGTGACGTGACGGCCCGGCTTGGGCTGCTGGAGAAGAAGGCCGATCATCCGCGGATGGGGGATCAGGCCAAGGAGGCCGCGCCGACGGTGGGCAGTGACGCCAAGGACGGCGACGAGCCCAAGAAGGACCGAGGCGATGAGCGGTCCAAGTACGAGAACCCGCGAGCGGACGACGGCACCCCTGCCGACAAGCCGGACGCCAAAACCGGCGAGGACAAGCCCGACACGAAGACGGGCGATAAGCCGGATGCCAAGGCAGACGATAAGCCTGACGCGAAGAGGGATGACAAGCCCGACGCGAAGACGGGCGATAAACCGGACGCCAAGACCGACGATAAGCCGGACGTCAGGACGGGCGAAGACAAGCCGGACGCGAAGACCGACGATAAGCCGGACGCGAAGACGGGCGAAGACAAGCCCGACGCCAAGACGGGCGAAGACAAACCGGACGCTAAGGCTTGCGATGACGACAAACCGGACGCCAAGACCGGTGCGGACAAGCCGGACGCCAAGACGGGTGACGACAAACCGGATGTCGACAACATCACGCCTGACACCGGTGACGAGCCCAAGGACGACGACATCGCCAGCAGGCGAGATCGCGGCGCCGACTCCGACAGCGGGATCATCGACACCCCGGCCAAGGACCATCCCGACGACTCCGACCCGCACAAACCTCGGGTCATCGTGGTCGACGGTGTCAAGGTGCTCCAGGTGCCCATTGATCCGCCTACGGCCGAAGAGTTGCGGGCGCTGCTCGACGACATCGAGAAGGTGCAGCCCGCCGAGATGCCCTCGGTCTCCGGCGACGCGTCCACGCACGGCGCGGACGTCAACGCCTGGGCCAACAACGGCAGCGACGTAGTGTCCATCGACGCCAAGCCGTTGGACCCCGACGCGGTGTCGACGGTGGTGGACCACGCGCGCGACGTCCAGCCGGCCGAGATGCCGAGGGTGGAGGTCCCGGCGGGCGAGTACGGCACGGGCGAGTGGGCACCCAGGCACATCAGCCCCGACGGCCAGCCGGGGACGATCGACCCCGGCAGTGCAACCTCATCCACGGGCCACCACACCCCATCAACTGGGGATATAGCCTCCGCAAGCGGCACGCCGTCCGTAGACGACATATCGGGCTCGACGGCGGACACGGCCGCTACGGCCCAGACAGCCGACTCCACCGCGACGGCGGACACACCCACGGCCACGACCGACACCGGCGAGTGCCAGGGAACGGACACGGGAACGCGCTCGACCGGCGACGGTTCGGTGGTCACACCGGCGGATCCGCCGGGTCAGCAGGTTCCGGATCAGAGGGCGGGTGATGCGACGCCCACCAACCCGCCGGGTCAGCAGGTGCCCGACCACAGAGCAGGTGACACGACACCGACCAATCCGTCGGGGCAGCGGGCCACGGATGTCTCGATGCCCACTGTCGGTGAACCGGTCGTGGTGCCACCTACCGAGCCGTCGGCGGATCAGGGTGGCTCCACCCCGCCGCCTGCCACCGACAGCGCGACGCCCCCGCCCGCCGACACCTCCACCCGCGAGACCACCGCTACGACCGTCTACGCGGCACAAGGGGCAGATGCCGGGAAGTGGGCCGGCGACGTCGTCTCCATCGACGTGAAGCCGCTGGACACCGACGCGCTCAGCACCCTGGTCGAACACGCCCGTGACGTTCCGCCCATGGACATGCCGAGTGTGCAGGTGCCACAGGGCGAGTACGGCAAGGGCGAGTGGGCGCTCAGAGACATTCAGCCTGATGGGCCGCCCGGCACAATCGAGCCGGGGACCCACGAGAGGAGCGTGTGATGTACCTGGACCCGCCCGCCCCTCAACCCCGCCAACCGGGCGAGAACCCGCCCGTCAACGGTAACGGCAACCCCCTGGAAGCCCACCCAAGGGCCTGGGAGTTCAATCCCGAGTACCAGCGCCTGGTCACCGCCTGGCAGACCGTCCTACCCCTGCTAGAGGGCCTCACAACGGCCCTTGACAAGGCGTACCAGCTTGCCAAGAGCCCGCAGACGTGGGATGCCCCTGTGGGCACCCGCTACGTCGAGGACATCGGCGCGTGGCGCTCCAGGCTCGCCCTCTACCGTCAGGCCGTGCTGACGTCGATCAGCGAGGAGGCCGCCGACACGCCTCGCTGGGTGCCCAGTGCGATCGGCGCCCCTCACGCGTTCTCCTGACAGCCCGCCCCACTGACCGCCCACCTGACCGCTCGGCTGGGTCGATGCTGGGCCCAGTCACTCGACTGGCCGCCATACCGGCTGCTCGGCTGGTCGCCTCCTCGGGGGCGGTGGCCCCAACGGTCCCCCGGTGTTTCGTCACCCGACCGTCTCAATCTCGGTGACGGTCTGACGTGGCTGGGGTCTTTTGGAGGCATATCCCCTGCGGGGAGTAGGGGAAGACGGTTCGTGGGGTTGGGGTGCCGTCGAGCGGCCCCGGGTGAGCGGAGGAGGCGGTCCGTGATGGCTTGGGTCCCTTCGGGCGGGTCCTCCGTCGGGGGAGTGGAAGATGACGGTCCGTCGTGGCTGGGGTCCCCGTCAGGTAGAGGAAGGACGGATGGTCGGCGCGCGTCCGTGGAGCAGCGCTTCGGCAGCCCGCCTGACTGCCGGAACGACGGTGGGGCATGGGAAAAACGGACAAATGGCCGTACAGTGGGAGAATGGGTGTAGTGCCCTACTACGGTCCGGACTTCGGACGGCTCCAGCGGCAGGACCCCGAGCTGGCTCAGGTGCTGCTCGACGAGCTGGAACGGGTCCGCGGTGGTCTCCAGCTGATCGCGAGTGAGAATCTCGCTTCCCCGGCGGTCCTCGCCGCCCTCGGATCCACCCTGACCAACAAGTACGCCGAAGGCTACCCGGGCCATCGCTACTACGGTGGCTGCGAGGTCGTCGACCGGGCGGAGCGGCTGGCGATCGAGCGGGCCTTGAGGTTGTTCGGGGCCGAGCACGCCAACGTGCAGCCCCATTCGGGGGCCTCCGCCAATCTCGCGGCGTACGCGGCCCTGCTGCAGCCCGGCGACACCATGCTGGCCATGGACCTGCTGCACGGCGGTCATCTCACCCATGGCTCGAAGGTGAACTTCTCGGGAAGATGGTTCGACGTCGTGTCATACGGGGTGCGACGGGACACCGAACTCATCGACTACGACGAAGTACGGGACCTCGCGCTGCGGCACCAGCCAAAAGTGATCGTCTGTGGCGCCACCTCCTACGCCCGGCTGATCGACTTCGCCGTCTTCCGTGGCATCGCGGACGAGGTGGGCGCCTGGCTGCTCGCCGACGTGGCGCATCCGATCGGGCTGATGGCCGGTGGCGCCATTCCGTCCGCCGTGCCGTACGCGGACGTGGTCACCTACACCACGCACAAGGCGCTGCGCGGACCGCGCGGGGGCGGCATCCTCTGTACGGCGGAGCTCGCCGCGCGGATCGACCGGGCGGTGTACCCGTTCATCCAGAGCGGTCCCCTCATGCACGCCGTGGCGGCCAAGGCGGTGGCGTTCGGCGAGGCGCTGCGGCCCGAGTTCGGCGCGTACGCCAAGCAGGTGGTCGCCAATGCCCAGGCCCTGTGCGACTCCCTGGCGGCCGAGGGGATGCGGCCGGTGTCAGGCGGCACGGAGACGCATCTGATGCTCATCGACCTGCGCGAACTGGGCGTGTCGGGCGCCGAGGCCGAGCGGCGGTGCGCCGCGGCGGGGATCACGCTCAACCGGAACGTGATCCCGTACGATCCGGAGCCTCCGGCCGTGACCTCCGGGATACGTGTCGGCACGCCGTGTCTCACCACTCAGGGGATGGGGCCCCAGGAGTTGAAGGAAGTGGGGGCCCTGCTCGTGCAGGCCGTACGCCATCCGGGCACTGCGGCCGAGGTCAAGGGGCGGGTCGCGGCCCTGGTGGGGGCCTTCCAGCCATATGACAGCCAATATTAAGAGCCAAAATTAAGCTGGTGTGTGTCGATTTCCGGTCACAGCCGGTCGGAGCATCCAGGAAACTAGGTCCGTGCGCGAATACCTGTTCATGGCGCTCATTGCGGCAGCGGTGACGTATCTGCTCGTCCCGCTGGTGCGCCGCTTCGCCATCCGCATCGGCGCCATGCCCGAGGTCCGCGAACGCGACGTGCACACCACGCCGACGCCGAGACTGGGCGGTCTGGCCATGTACGGCGGGCTGGTCGTCGGGCTGCTGGTGGCCAGCGAGCTGACCAACACCGGCAAGGTGCTGAGCGAGGCCGAGGGCAACCCGGTGATGGCGTTGATCATCTCGGGCGGCCTCATCACGTTGACGGGGTTCCTCGACGACTGGTGGGGCATGGACGCCTTCATCAAGCTGGCCGGCCAGATCGCGGCCGCCGGCGTGCTCGTCTGGTTCGGCCTGCGGCTCACCTACATCCCGCTGCCCAAGGACTGGGGCGGCTCCACCAGCCTCGACTACACACTGAGCACCGTCATCACGATCATGGTCGTGGTGGTGGCGATCAACGCGGTCAACTTCGTCGACGGCCTCGACGGCTTGGCGGCGGGCATCGTCTGCATCGCGGGCATGGCCACCTGGGCCTACTCGATCTTCCTCAAACAGAGCATCAGCGGCGACCGCATCGCCACCACGGCGGCCATCGCCGCCATCCTCATCGGCTGCTGCCTGGGATTCCTGCCGCACAACTTCCATCCCGCGAAGATCTTCATGGGCGACACCGGGGCGATGCTCATCGGGCTCGTGCTCGCCTCCTCGATCGTCACCGTGACGCCGGTCGACCCGTCGGTCATCGAGGGCATGAACCGGGTGCCGGTGCTGCTGCCGCTGCTCGTGCCCGCCGCGGTGCTGGTGCTCCCGCTCATCGACCTGATCACCGCCGTCGTGCGGCGCACCTCGCACGGCATGTCGCCGTTCGCGCCCGACCGCGGTCACCTGCACCATCGCCTGCTCGACATCGGCCACTCCCACCGCCGCACCGTGCTGATCATGTACGCGTGGACGTTCCTGTTCGCGTTCGGCATCGTCGCGCTGTCCACGATCGGTGTGCCCATCCTGCTGTTCCCGGTGGTCATCCTGCTCGCGCTCGGTGTGCTGGTCCTGATGGCCGCGCCACGCTGGCGGGGCAGGGGCGGCCTCCACTCCCGCGGCAGGTCCGACGACGACGGCCCGCCCACGGGCCCCATGCCGCCGATCGTGCCGGAAGCCGAGGTCAGGCGGCAGGTCCCGCCGCCCGTCGGACCGCCGCCGGGTCCGTCGCAGGAGCGGGCGAGCGCCGCGGCGAAACCGGTCATTCCTGCCGTTCCAGGCCGTTCATGATCGCGAACTAGAAACGGCAGGTAAAAGCGGTCTTCAGTGAGCTTGTGATATCTTTCACGAGCAGGGGCCCCCAATGCACCGGCTTTGGGGGTAGCAAACGCTCGCTTGATAACATGCTTACTGGAGCACCGATGCAGGCCAACGACGTGCGCGTACTCAAGAGTGCCGCGATCCCCACCCTCGCGGTTGGGGTGGTCGCCGTGGTCGTGGCCCTGCTCCTGTCGGGAGCGAAGGGAGCGCTGGGCGCGGCCATCGGCGCGGCGCTCGTCGGTGTCTTCTTCAGCATCAGCGTGGTGGCCGTCTCCTACGCGGCCCGAGTGTCCCCGCAAATCATGGCCATCGTCGCGATGGTGAGCTATCTCATCAAAGTCATCGCCATCATGGCGATGCTGGCGGCCTTCGGCGACACCACGGCGTGGAACAACAGGGCTTTCGCCTGGTCCGTCGTGGTATGCACGCTCGTCTGGACGGCTTTCGAGGTCCGGGCGTTCATGAAGACAAAAATGCTTTATGTCGACCCCGAAGCCAAGGTCCCGGGGAACGGTGGCCCATGAGGCTGGTAAAGGGATGGGGTCCGATATGACTAGTCCTCTACTTGCCTGCTATCGTCGGCCCCGCGATGAGCGAACAGGAACGCCGACCGGAAGACGACGGTCAGGACTTCGCCAACGCCGCATGGTCGATCCCCAGCTACCTGCTCGCCGGGATGGCGATCTACGGCGGCGGCGGCTGGTTGCTGGACCGTTGGCTCGACACGTCCGCGTTCTTCCCTATAGGCGTCGTCCTGGGGATCGTACTGTCCGTGTACCTGGTCTACCGCAAGTACGGTCGCTAGCCGCACGGCGCGACCACTTCGCTGAGGAAACCCTTGTGATCCGCTACGACGTTGAAGGGAACGCCGCGTGAGTGCGCTGACGGTCCTCGCCGACGATCAGTTCAAGGCGCCGTCGCCTGATGAACTGTTCAATTTCGCCCCCATCATTCCCGGGGTGGACTGGTTCACCAAGCCGGTTCTTCTCGCGATCCTCAGCTCGATCATCGTGATCGGCTTCTGCTGGGCAGCCTTCGCCAGCCCGAAGATCGTGCCACGGGGCGTTCAGAACGTGGCCGAATACGGCTACATGTTCGTCCGCGACCAGGTCGCCCGGCCCTTCCTGGGCAAGGACGCCGACCGGTGGATGGGCCTGCTGCTGACGCTGTTCTTCCTGGTGTTCGTGTGGAACATCATGGGCGTCGTCCCGCTGCTCCAGTTCCCCGTGGCCTCGCACATCGCCTTCCCGGCCGTGCTCGCGATCTCGATCTACGTGCTGAAGGTCTACCTGGGCGTCAAGCACCAGGGCGCGATCGGCTACTTCAAGAACATGATGTTCCCGCCGGGACTGCCCAAGCCGATCTACATCCTGCTGTCGCCGATCGAGTTCCTGTCGAACCTGATCATCGCGCCGTTCACGCATGCGGTCCGACTGTTCGCGAACATGTTCGCGGGCCACATGCTCCTCGCGTTCTTCAGCATGGTGGGCTTCTGGTTCCTGTTCGAGAAGCTGACCCCGCTGGGCGCCCCCGTCGGCGTCATCGGCGTGATCATGACCATCATCTTCACCGGCTTCGAGATCTTCATCCAGTTCCTGCAGGCGTTCCTGTTCGCCATGCTGGCCTCGATGTACATCGGCAACGCACTTCACCCCGAGCACTGAGAACCATCCATACCGGAATATCCATGACCGGTGGAGACACCGCTTCACCGGCCGTCCAGTAAAGGAATACAGCAATGAGCGTTCTCGCTGAGGTCTCCGGCAACGTCACCGCCATCGGTTACGGTCTTGCCGCCATCGGCCCCGGCATCGGCGTCGGCATCATCTTCGGTCAGGGCGTGCAGGCCATCGCGCGCCAGCCCGAGGCCTACGGCCTGATCCGCCAGAACATGCTCCTCGGCTTCGTCCTCACCGAGGCCCTGGCCCTGCTCGGTCTGGTCGCGCCGTTCATCTTCCAGAACATCGGCGCCTCCTGATCACCCCTTCTGACGAAAGGCTGCATCCATGATCAAGGCAGCTACGCTCCTGGCCGCGGAGGAGGGGTCCAACCCCCTCATCCCGCACACATTCGAGCTCGTCGTCGGTATCTTCTCGTTCCTCGTCGTCCTCTTCGTAGTCGGTAAGCTGCTCGTCCCGCGTATTCAGACGACGCTGGCCGAGCGTACCGAAGCTATCGAAGGCGGCATAAAGCGAGCGGAAGAGGCTCAGGCCGAGGCCCTGAACCTGCAGAAGCAGTACCGCGAACAGCTGGCCGAGGCCAGGCAGGAAGCGGCTCGTCTCCGTGAGGAGGCTCGCGAGCAGGCCGCGGAGATCCGGGCAGAGCTCCGCGAGGAGGCGCAGGCCGAGGCCCGCCGTCTCGTCGAGGCGGCGCACGCCCAGATCGAGGCGGACCGGCAGGCGGCCTTCGCCCAGCTCCGTACCGAGATCGGCCGGCTGTCGACCGACCTGGCCGGCCGCATCGTTGGTGAGTCCCTGGAGGACGAGGCCCGGCAGAGCCGCGTCATCGACCGGTTCCTCGACGAGCTGGAGCGCTCGGACGCGCAGGCGGTGCGGTGAGCGACCAGATGAGGGGCCTCAGCAAAGACTCGCTCGCCGTGGTCGAGGAGCGGTTCAACGCTGTGGCGGGCTCGGCGGACCTGGGCCGGCTGGCCGAGGACCTCAACGCGATCGCGGACCTGCTGGACCGTGAGCACGGACTGCGCCGGGCCCTGTCGGACCCGGCCCGGCCCGGTGCTCAGAAGGCGCAGGTCATCCGGAATCTGCTCGATGGCAAGGTCAGCGCGGCCGCGCTCGCCACGGCCGAGGCCGCGGTCGAGGTCAAGTGGTCGCGCGCCGGAGACCTGGCCGACGTGCTCGAACGGCTCGGCGTCGTCGCCGCGGCCGCGGAGGCCGAGGCGCAGGGCAAGCTGGACGACGTGGAGGACGAGCTCTTCCGCTTCGGCCGGATCGTCGCCGCCAACCTCGAGCTCCGCCTGGCCCTCACCGACGCGGCCGCTCCCGAGGAGGGCAAGCGGCAGCTGCTGCAGGACCTGCTCGGTGGCCGTGCCGCCCCCACCAGCCTGCGTCTGATCACGCAGGTGGTCGTGCATCCTCGTGGGCGTAGCCTGGAGGCAGGCCTGGAGGAGTTCAGCCGGCTGGTGGCGCAGCAGCGCCAGCGCCTCGTCGCGACGGTGCGCACCGCGGTCGAGCTGACCGGGGAGCAGAAGCAGCGTCTCACGGCGTGGCTGCGCACCTCTTACGGTCGCGACGTGCACGTCAACGTCGAAGTGGATCCCCGAGTGCTCGGTGGTTTCTCGGTCCGCATCGGCGACGAGATCATCGACACCACCATTGTGGGACGAATCGAAGAAGTCCGCCGCCGGTTGGCCGGCTAGGGCGATAGAGGAGACAGAGAAGAGATGGCGGAGCTTACGATCCGGCCGGACGAGATCCGGGACGCGCTTGAGCGCTTCGTCCAGGCGTACGAACCGGAAGGCGCCGCGCGCGAGGAGATCGGGACCGTCGTCGACTGTGGCGACGGCATCGCCCATGTCTCCGGCCTTCCCTCGGCGATGGCGAACGAGCTGCTCGAGTTCGAGGACGGCACGCGCGGCCTGGCACTCAACCTCGACACCCGCGAGATCGGTGTCGTGGTCCTGGGCGACTTCAGCAGCATCGAGGAGGGCCAGACGGTCCGCCGGACGGGCGAGGTCCTGTCCGTGCCCGTCGGCGATGGCTTCCTCGGCCGCGTGGTCGACCCCCTCGGCAACCCGCTCGACGGCAAGGGCGCCATCGAGTCCGAGGGCCTGCGCGCCCTCGAACTCCAGGCCCCCTCGGTCGTCCAGCGGCAGCCGGTGAAGCAGCCGCTGCAGACCGGCATCAAGGCGATCGACGCCATGACGCCGATCGGCCGTGGCCAGCGTCAGCTGATCATCGGTGACCGTGGCACCGGCAAGACCGCGATCGCCGTGGACACCATCATCAACCAGCGCGAGAACTGGGCGTCCGGTGACCCGGACAAGCAGGTGCGCTGCGTCTACGTCGCGGTCGGCCAGAAGGGCTCGACGATCGCCCAGGTGCGGGCTCGCCTCGAGGAGGCGGGCGCGCTCGAGTACACCACGATCGTCGCCGCCCCGGCGTCCGACCCCGCGGGCTACAAGTACATTTCGCCCTACACCGGTTCCGCCATCGGGCAGCACTGGATGTACCAGGGCAAGCACGTTCTCATCGTCTTCGACGACCTGACCAAGCAGGCCGACGCCTACCGCGCGGTCTCGCTGCTGCTGCGCCGTCCGCCGGGCCGTGAGGCCTTCCCGGGCGACGTCTTCTACCTCCACTCCCGCCTGCTGGAGCGCTGCGCCAAGCTCTCCAACGACATGGGCGCGGGGTCGATGACCGGTCTGCCGATCATCGAGACCAAGGGTAACGACGTCTCGGCGTTCATCCCGACCAACGTCATCTCCATCACCGACGGGCAGTGCTTCCTGGAGACCGACTACTTCAACGCCGGTATCCGCCCCGCCATCAACGTCGGTATCTCGGTCTCGCGAGTCGGTGGCTCGGCGCAGATCAAGGCGATGCGGAAGGTCGCGGGCACGCTGCGTCTGTCGCTGTCGCAGTATCGCGACCTGGAGGCCTTCGCGGCCTTCGCGTCCGACCTCGACGCGGCGTCCAAGGCTCAGCTGGAGCGCGGTCAGCGCCTGACCGAGCTGCTCAAGCAGGCCCAGTACTCGCCGTTCTCGGTCGAGCGCGAGGTCGTGTCGGTCTGGGCCGGCACCACCGGTGAGCTCGACGAGGTGCCGGTCGAGGACATCCGCCGCTTCGAGTCGGAGTTCCTGGACTACCTGCAGAGCAAGCACAAGGGTGTCTTCGACAGCATCCGTGAGACCAACGATCTGCTGGACGACACGGTGACCGTGCTCAAGGACGCCATCACGGAGTTCAAGAAGTCCTTCACCACCTTCTCCGGCGAGCTCCTGGTCAAGGACGAGCCGGTCGCACCGCTCGAAGAGGGCGAGGTCGGCCAGGAGAAGATTCGCAAGGTCGTCCGCTCGGCGGAGAAGAAGTAGCCCATGGGTGCCCAGCTAAGGCTGCTGCGGCGGCGGATCAAGTCGGTCAAGTCGACCGCCAAGATCACCCGCGCTCAGGAGCTCATCGCCTCTTCGCGGATCGTGAAGGCGCAGATGCGGATGCAGGCGGCGCTGCCGTACGAGCGTGAGATCACTCGCGCCGTCACCGGCGTCGTCAGCAACGCGGCGAGCGTCGACCATCCGCTGACCGTGGCGAAGGACAATCCCACCAAGGCGGGCGTGCTCGTCGTCACCAGCGACAGCGGGTTCTGCGGCGGCTTCAACGCCAACGTCCTGCGCGAGGCCGAGGCCCTGCGCGGACTGCTGAAGACCCGCGGCCTGGAGGTCATCCCGTTCGTCACCGGCCGTAAGGGTGTCACCTGGCACTCCTTCCGCAACCGGACGATGGGCGGGCAGTGGGTCGGCTTCTCCAGGAAGCCCGCCTACAGCGACGCCAAGGAGATCGCCGAGCTGCTGATCGAGTCGTTCAAGGACGAGAACGGGATCGACGAGATCCACATCGTCTCGACCGAGTTCGTCTCGATGCTCACGCAGAACGTCGTGGTCAAGCGCATCCTGCCGCTGGAGGTCGAGGAGACCGAGGCGAGCGAGAGCGACGCGATCCCGCCCTACTTCGAGTTCGAGCCCACCGCGGCCGACGTACTCGAGTCGCTGCTGCCGCGTTACGTGGAGTCCCGCATCTTCACGGCGCTGCTGGAGTCGGCGGCTTCAGAGGAGGCCGCGCGTCGCCGCGCGATGAAGTCCGCCACGGACAACGCCAACGAGCTGATCCGCGTGTTCACCATGCAGATGAACCAGGCTCGTCAGGCGGAGATCACCCAGGAAATCAGCGAGATCGTCGGTGGCGCCAACGCGCTCGCTGACGCCGCAGCGGGGAAAGAGTGAAATGACTGCAGAGGCTGTTGAGACCGTTGAGACCCCCGCGGCCGGTGTCGGCCGCGTGGCTCGGGTCACAGGGCCCGTCGTCGACGTGGAGTTCCCCGTCGAGGCGATGCCCGACATCTACAATGCGCTGACCATCGACGTAACCCTCGGTGAGGACACCAAGCTGCTGACCCTCGAGGTCGCCCAGCACCTCGGTGACAACATCGTCCGGGCCATCTCCATGCAGCCCACCGACGGTGTGGTCCGGGGTGCGGCCGTCACGGACACCGGCCTGCCGATCTCGGTGCCCGTCGGCGACGTCGTCAAGGGTCACGTGTGGAACACGCTCGGCGAGTCGCTGGACGTGCCGACCGCTTCTCTCAAGATCAACGAGAAGTGGGGCATCCACCGGCCGTCGCCGCCGTTCGACCAGCTCGAGTCGCGCACCGAGCTGCTCGTCACGGGCATCAAGGTCATCGACCTGCTCACGCCGTACGTACAGGGTGGCAAGATCGGCCTGTTCGGCGGCGCGGGTGTGGGCAAGACCGTCCTCATCCAGGAGATGATCCGCCGGGTCGCCCGCAACTTCGGTGGCACCTCGGTGTTCGCCGGCGTCGGCGAGCGCACCCGTGAGGGCAACGACCTCTGGCTGGAGATGGAAGAGGCGGACGTCCTCAAGGACACCGCGCTCGTCTTCGGTCAGATGGACGAGCCGCCGGGCACCCGTCTGCGGGTCGCCCTGTCGGCGCTGACGATGGCGGAGTACTTCCGCGACGTGCAGAAGCAGGACGTGCTGCTCTTCATCGACAACATCTTCCGCTTCACGCAGGCCGGCTCCGAGGTGTCCACGCTCCTCGGCCGTATGCCGTCGGCCGTGGGTTACCAGCCCACGCTGGCCGACGAGATGGGTGTGCTCCAGGAGCGCATCACCTCGACGCGTGGTCACTCGATCACCTCCATGCAGGCGATCTACGTGCCCGCCGACGACATCACCGACCCGGCCCCGCACAACGCGTTCGCGCACCTCGACGCGCAGACCGTGCTCTCCCGGCCGATCTCGGAGAAGGGCATCTACCCCGCGGTGGACCCGCTCGACTCCAACTCCCGCATCCTCGACCCGCAGATCGTGGGCGAGGAGCACTACGCGGTGGCCCAGGAGACCAAGCGGATCCTGCAGAAGTACCGCGAGCTCCAGGACATCATCGCCATCCTCGGTATCGACGAACTGTCGGAAGAAGACAAGGTGACCGTCCAGCGGGCCCGCCGTATCGAGCGGTTCCTGTCGCACCCGATGTACGCCGCCGAGGCGTTCACCGGCCAGCCCGGCGAGAACGTGCCGCTGGAGGAGACCATCCGCTCCTTCAAGGGCCTGTGCGCCGGCGAGTACGACCACCTGCCCGAGCAGGCGTTCTTCATGGTGGGCGGCATCGACCAGGCCATCGCCAAGGCCAAGGAACTCGAGCGCTGATCGCCCGTGGTGGGGGTATGGCGCGAGCCGTACCCCCACTCCTGTCCGGAAAGGAGCCTACGTGGCGAAGCTACGAGTAGGCGTTGTCTCGCCCGAGCGTGAGATCTGGTCGGGCGAGGCCGACATGGTGATTGCCAAGACCGTGGACGGCGAGATCGGTATTATGCCGCAACACGCACCTGTGCTCGGCGTCCTCGTCGAGGGCGGCGTGCTGCGCGTGAAGCGGGAGGGCAAGGGCGACCTGGTCGCGGCGGTCCACGGCGGATTCATCTCCGTGGCCGACGACGAGGTGTCCGTGCTCGCCGAGGTCGCCGAGCTCGGCTCGGAGGTCGACATCGCGGCGGCCCGTGACGCTCTCGAACGGGCGCAGGCCTCGATCGAGGCCGACCAGGCGGACGCCGACGCGGCCGTCGAGGCCAAGCGTGCCAAGGCCCGGCTGCGTGCGGCCGGCGAAGAGGTCTAGATCCTTTGAGGTCTAGATCCTTGAGGTCTAGTTTTTTGAAGCGGGTTTGATGCAAGGGGGCGGCTTGGTAGCGACGGTTCTCATCTGTGTGCTGCTGGTCGCCGTCCTGGTGGTGTTGCGCGGGCTCCTGGTGGCCCGCTCCCGGGGGAGTGTGCCCTGCCGCCTGCGCGTGGGAGACCACGGCTGGCAGCGCGGGGTAGCCCGCTACGCCGACGGGGAGCTCCATTGGATCCCGCTCATAGGTCTGCGACTCAGGCCCCGCCACGCTATCGCGAGGCGGGGCCTCGTCGTTTCCTCGCGGCGGGAGTTGGACAGTGGGTTCTTCGCGGTGGACTGCTCTGGCACCACGCGGGACATCTCGCTGGCGATGAGTGCGGATGCGCTGACCGGGTTTCTCGCCTGGCTTGAGTCCGCGCCGCCGAGCGCTTATCTGGACGTCGCCTAGGCTCCGGCGGGGTTCGTCACGCGACCGTTTCGGTCTTTGCGACGGTCCGTGGTGGTTGAGGTCCCTTGGGAGGGATACCCCCTCCGGGGGAGCAGAAGAACGCGGCCCGTGGGGGCTGAGGTCCCTAAAGGGAGTTAGCGGGTGCCGCCTGGCTTCCAGAGGATCTCGCCGCCCGCGTGGGCGACTCTGCACAGGATGAACAGCAGGTCTGACAGGCGGTTGAGGTATCTGGCCGTCAGCGGGTTCATGTCCTCGTGCGCTTCCAGCGCCGCCCACGTCGTACGTTCCGCGCGCCGGACGGTGACCCTTGCCACGTGCAGCCCGGCTATCGACGGGTCGCCGCCGGGGAGGATGAAGCTGCGCAGTGGCTTGAGCTGCTCGTTGAACTCATCGCACCGCGCCTCCAGCCAGTCGATGTAGGACTGCTCGACCCTCAACGGCGGGAACTCCGGATTGTCCGTGACCGGCGTCGCCAGATCGGCGCCCACGTCGAAGAGCTCGTTCTGGACGCGGATCAGCACCGCCGTCAGGTCCATCGGCAGCGTGCCGTGCGACATGGCCAGGCCCAGATGGGCGTTCGCCTCCTCCACGTCCGCGTAGGCCGCCAGGCGGAGGTCGGTCTTGGCGGTGCGGCTCATGTCGCTCAGCGTGGTCGTGCCGTCGTCTCCGGTGCGGGTGTAGATCCGGGAGAGGACGACCGGCTTGTCCTTGTCGGCACGCGTCATGAGGTCAGCGTAATGACAAAAGTCACCCGGAACGGACGCGGGGCGCATACGGCGTCGGTGATTTGCACGACTACCAGCGTGCGGCGCCGCCCGAGACGATGGCTTGCATGACAAAGGAGAGGATCTGATGCTCGAGATCAGCGAGCTGCGTAAGCGCTTCGCCGGTGGGCCGGACGCGCCGGAGGGCAAGGTTGCCCTCGACGGGATCAGCTTCGCCGTACGGGCGGGCGAGATGTTCGGGTTCGTCGGCGCGAACGGCGCCGGCAAGACGACCACCATGCGGATCGTCATGGGTGTGCTGCAGCCCGATGAAGGCTCGGTCGGCTGGCAGGGCCGGCCGCTGGAGTACAACGACCGGCGGCGGTTCGGCTACATGCCCGAGGAGCGGGGGCTGTACCAGAAGATGCGGGTCGCCGAGCAGGTCGAGTACTTCGGTCGGTTGCACGGCATGGACGCCGCGGCGGCCAGGACGGCGGCCGGCGACCTGCTGGAGCGGCTGGGCCTGACCGAGCGCCGGGGTGACGCGGTCGAGGCGCTGTCGCTGGGCAACCAGCAGCGCGTGCAGCTCGCGGTGGCGCTGGTGCACGATCCCGAGGTGCTGGTGCTCGACGAGCCGTTCTCCGGGCTCGACCCGATCGCGGTGGACGCGCTGGCCACGGTGTTGCAGGAGCGGTGTCGCGGGGGCGTACCGGTGATCTTCTCGAGCCATCAGCTGGAGCTGGTGGAGCGGCTGTGCGACTCGGTCGGCATCGTGTCAGCGGGCCGGATGGTGGCCAGCGGTACGGTCGGCGATCTGCGGGCGGCGGAGAGCCGTACGCTCCGCGTCGTGGTGCGCGACCCGGCGCCCGGGTGGGCCGACGGCCTGCCGGGCACCGTCACCGTCACCGGCGATCGGCATGTGCTGCTCACCACCGACGGGGATGGCCAGGAGATCCTGCGCCGCGCCATGAAGGCCGGGCAGGTCGAGCACTTCGGCGCCGAGCAGCCGACCCTGACCGAGATCTTCAAGGAGGCCGTGGCGTGAACAGCGTGATGCTGGTGGCGAGGCGCGAGATCACCACCCATATCCGGACGAAGGCCTTCGTCATCGGACTGCTCATCACCGCCGTACTGGTGGGCGCGGTGGCGTTCGCGCCGAAGGTCCTGGACCGCCCTGATTCGTACAAGATCGGCACTGTGAACTCCCAGCAACTGCCGCTCAAGGCGGCCCTGCCGGAGGCGGAGTTCGAGTGGCGCACGTTCCCCGACGAGGCGGCGGCCAAGAAGGCGGTGCTCGACGGCGACGTGGACGCGGCGCTGGTGAACAACGCCAAGGTGCTCACCGACGGAGAGATCGAGTCCGAGCTCGGCGTGCTGCTGCAGAGCACCAACCGGGAGCTCAAACTGGGCGCCGCAGGCGTGTCGATCCCGCCGCTCCAGATGGTGTCCGTGGGTGCCGACACCCGCTACCAGGCCGCCAGGACCGGGATCGCCGTGGTGCTCGTCCTCGTGCTCTTCATGCTGATCATCGGACAGGTCATGATGGTCGCCATGGGAGTGGTGGAGGAGAAGGGCAGCCGGATCGTGGAGATCCTGCTCACCTCGGTCCGGCCGTGGCAGCTGCTCGCCGGCAAGATCATCGGTCTGGGCGCGCTCGGCCTGATCAACCTCGTCACGATTCTGGTGGTCGGTGTGTCGGCCTCGCTCGTCTCGGGCATCGCGGTGGACTTCCCGCCCGGCCTGCCGGGGATCGTGGCGGGGGTACTGCTCTGGTTCGTACTCGGCTACGCCTTCTTCGCCACGCTCGCGGCCGCGCTCAGCTCGCTGGTCTCCCGGCAGGAGGAGGTGAGCAACGTGATGTCTCCCCTGACCATGCTGATCATGGTGACCTATTTCGGTGCCTTCTACGCCACCACCGACCCCACCGGGACGCTGGCCAGGGTCGCCTCGCTCGTGCCGCCGTTCTCCTCGATGGTCATGCCGGTGCGGATGGCCGCCGCCGACGTGCCGCTCTGGGAGATCGGGCTGTCCACGGTGCTGATGGTGCTCGCCGTGGCGGGGGTGCTGTCCTTCGGCGCGAAGGTGTACGAGCGGGCGGTGCTGCGGACCGGGGCCAGGGTCAAGCTCGGCGACGTGCTGCGCGCGAAATAGATGGACCCGAAACAGGTGGACGCGAAATAGATGGATGCGATCAGGCGGGCGCGGCGCATCTCCCTGTGCGTGCTGAACTCCATGATCGTGATGACGTGGGTCGGCATCGCCCTGGCGACCCTCGGCGGCCTCGCCACCGGCACGCTCTCCTGGCTGCGCATCGTGCCCGCGATGATCGCCTTGATCGTCTTCACCTGGCTCTTCCTGCGCATCACCCGCGCCGTCCTGGAGCGCCGCTACCTCACGAGAGAGGTGGTGGCGGCCGGCGCTCTCGCCGTCCTCGCCGCGGTGTTGGGGGGCGCCGACCCGTTCGGATGGGGCTTCGGGCTGCTGGCCTGGGTGTCCGTGGCGCTGATCAATATCCGCGTGTGGGCGGCCGTGGGCCTGGCAGTGGGTACGGCCGCGGTCGGCACCGGGCTGGGCGTCGTCACCCTCCTCATGGGACAGCCCCTCGTGTCGATCCTCGTTCCGTACGACGATGGGGCGGTCCTCGCCCTGGGACTCGTCTACGCGATCATGTGCGCCCTGCTGCCGCCGTCCAACCGGTTCTGGGCGTGGATCTACACGCTGGCCGTACAGGCTCACGAGGGCAGGGAGGCGCACACCCGGCTGGCGGTCGCGGAGGAGCGGCTGCGCTTCGCCAGGGACCTGCACGATCTCGTGGGGCACCAGCTCTCGGCCATCGCGGTCAAGACCGAGCTGGCCGTACGGCTGTCGGCCGCCGACGCCGTCGCCGCGAAGGCGGAGATGGTGGCGGTGAACACCCTGACCAGGACGGCGCTGCGGGAGCTGCGCCAGGCGGTGCGCGGCTATCGCGAACTTGACCTGAGCGCTGAGCTGAATAGCGTGAAAGGCGTACTCGAAGCGGCCGGCGTCCGCTGCGAGCTGCTGCTGCCCTACCGCGAGCCGCCCGGCGGCGTGGCGCCCGTGTTCGCCTACGCGGTCCGCGAGGCGGCGACGAACGTGCTCAAGCACAGTACGGCCTCTTTCTGCGAGATCACCCTCCGCTTCACCGAGGAGGAGGCGGAGCTGAGCGTGCGCAACGACGGAGTGGTCCGCCATCAGGTGTCCGACCTGGGCAGTGGCCTGACGGGCATGGGGGAGCGGCTGGCGGACATCGGCGGCAAGGTGACGGCCCGTCCCACAGGCGATGGAGAGTTCCTTCTGCGGGCGGTTGTGTCACTTCCGCTGCGTGGGTAGGGGGACGGTGCCGGGTTCACCTCGGCGGACGCCCTGCGGAAGGGTATGAATACGCCGCGTGAGGTGTGCGGCGTGACTGAGGAGGTGGCATGCGCGTCCGGGGCAATCCCAAGGCCCAGGTGGTGCGGATCGGAGCGCGGCTCGACGCGGGCACGTCGGCGGGGGTGCGGGAACGTCTGCACGACGCGGTCGACTCCGGCGAGGGCGATCTGATCCTCGACCTCTCCAAGCTGGAGATGATCGACGCCACCGGTCTCGGAGTGCTCGTGGGCACGCATCGGCGCGCGCTCAGCGTGCAACGCCACCTCGTTCTTCGGGGGGTGCCACCGCGGATCATGCGGGTCTTGGCGGTGACCCGGCTGAATCGGGTCCTGCGGGTAGAGATTCAGGCAGCCGCGGTGGCCTGAAGCGGCGCCCGGCGGGTGCTCGGGAGTGCGCCGGGATGTCGCGATATATAGGGGCGAGCAGCGATCAGCCGCTGCTCGCCCTCTTTTCCGCGGCCATACTCCCACACGCGGTAGTAGTTTCTGGAACTCAGATATCACCCTTTAGCTTGGTGATTATCTCCTTACCAGATCGCCAGATAAACACGAACCGTAATCAGCGCCTCACGGCGAACCGAGGGATCTGCCGAAGATGTGTACGGCCACACCGACCAGTTCGTCGATGGACGGCGGCTCCTCCGACAGCAGCCATTCGATGAGCAGCTCTTGTAGCGCTCCAATAACCCCGAGCGCCACCAGGCGTCGATTCGGTTCGGCGCCCAGAGGGAATTCCGCCGCCGCCTCCTCGACAAGGCGGGCGAAGGAGTCGACGGCCCGCTGCCGGGAAGCGGTCAGAATGTCGCCCGACCTGCGTACCTCAAGGTGCATGATGCGGGCGCGACGCCAGTCGGCCGTGGAGAACTCGATATACGCGCGAATCCCGGCCTGCATCCTGTCGTCCAGGGTCGCAGGCGCCTCTTGTAACGCCTTGGCCACAACGGCGAGGGTTTCCTCCGCGCACCGCTCGTGCAGCGCCTGAAGAAGTTCCTCACGGCCGCCGAAACATTCGTAGAAGGCGCGGTTCGAGATCCGGGCCTCCGAGCACAGCCTTTCGATGGTCGTAGCCACGAAACCTGGCTTCGCGTATAGCGTGTAGGCGGCTGTCATCAGCCGCTCGCGTCTGTCCGCCAGCCTTTGCTCAGCCGACATTCCCCGGTAAGACCGGTTCACATTCCACCCGTCCAACATGATCGTGGCCCCCAGAGCACACAATTATGGACGGATGATCCGTTTTGGGAAAGAGCATATACTTTATCTCTTACGTCGGCCGTGCAAGAACGTGACAAGCCTGATCAGCCGCTCAAGCTCAGCGGGGGCTCTGCTGAACGAAGTCAGGTTCATGCCGGGCATCGCGAAGCGTTGACGGCTGATCGCTTTGGGCCTGGCGAACTCCCGCAACCCGTCGGCCCCGTGGATGCGCCCGAAGCCGGAATCGCCGATTCCGCCGAACGGCAGCGCGGGCACTCCGGCGAACGAGATGACCGAGTTGACGGCCGTCATCCCGGTACGCATCAGCCGGGCCAGCTCCGTCGCCCGGCGCGCGTTGCCGGAGAAGACCGTGCCGGCCAGCCCATATGCGGAGGCGTTGGCCAGCTCCAGCGCCTCCCGCGCGTCGCGGGTGCGCCGTACGGTGATCGTCGGGCCGAACGTCTCCTCGCGCACCGCGGGGGAGTCCTCCGGCACGTCCTCGACGATCACCGGGTCGACGTACGGCGCCCGCACCGAGCCGGGGCCACCTGTCACGACTTTTCCAGACTTGGTGGCGTCGTCGATGTGGCGCCGGATGATGTCCAGCTGGCCCGGCATGGTGATCGGCCCGTAGTCCTCGCCGGCTTTGACCGTGGCGACCCGGTCCGACAGCTCGCGCATGAAAGTTTCATAGACCGCGTCCACGACGTACACCCGCTCGACACCCACGCACGTCTGCCCGGCGTTGGACATCGCCCCCCACAGACAGGCGTCGGCGGCGGCCTTCAGGTCGGCGTCGGCGTCGACGATGAACGCGTCCTTGCCGCCGCACTCGGCCACGATCGGCGTCAGGTTCTCGGCGCAGGCCGCCATGACCCGCTTGGCCGTGGCGGTCGAGCCGGTGAACGCCACCTTCTTGACCCGCGGGTCCTTCGCCAGCAGCGCGCCCGTCTCCCCGAGCCCGGTCACGGTCTGGAACACCGGCTGCTCCGGCACCGACTCGGCGAACAGCTCCGCCAGACGTACCCCGACGCCGGGGGTGAGCTCGCTGGGCTTGAAGACGACCGCGTTGCCGGCCGCGAGCGCGTACGCGATCGAGCCCATCGGCGTGAAGACCGGATAGTTCCACGGCCCGATCACACCGACCACGCCCAGCGGCAGGTATTCGAGCGTGGCGGCCAGGTTGAGGCCGATCACCCCGGTCGAGACGCGGCGCCGCCCCAAAACCTTGGCCGCGTTGCGGGCCGCCCAGTCGAGGTGCGTGATCGCCAGCACCATCTCCAGCGTGGCGTCGCCGACCGGCTTGCCCGTCTCCTCGTGCACGAGCCCGGCCAGCTCCCTGAGGTGCTGGGTGAGCACGGCCTTGTAGTCGAGCAGGCGGCGCCTGCGCTCGGCGGGAGCCAGCCCGGCCCACCAGGTCGCGGCCTGCTCGGCCCGGCCGACGGCATCGCGTACGCCCTCGGCGGACTGCTTGGGGTGACTTCCGACGACCTCGCCGGTAGCCGGGTTCAGTGAGTCGAACGTCAGCGTGGTCATGGCGTCACCCTAGACCGGTAAGCCGTCACTTACCAGCTCAGGACGCCGCCCGCCACATGCCCCACACGAGCGGCCCGTCGGGGAGCCGGAACTCTTCGGTGACGTGGAATCCGTACTTCTCGTAGAGCGACACGTTGGACTCCTTGCTGCACTCCAGGTAGACGGGCAGCCCGGTGCATCGGGCCAGACCGGTTCGCAGCAGCGCCCCGCCCACGCCGCGGCCCCGCACTTCGGGCAGCGTGCCGATCTGCGCCAGGTACCAGTGCGGCTCGGCGGGCCGGTGCGCGGCGAACGTCTCCTCCAGCACCATGCCGTGCGACACCCGCTCGCCCATGGCCTCGACGAAGCCGGGGAGGCCGGCCTCGTCCGGCTGGTGACCCGGCGGATCCCAGAGCGCGGCCCCCGCCATCGCGCCCTCGGCGTCGTAGGCGGCCTCGGTGATCGCGTGGCTGTAGCGGACGAGCGTGGTGAACATCAGCGCCGTGCCCGGATCGTCCGGCAGCAGCCACCTGACCACCGGGTCATCGTGGAACGCCCTGGCCAGCACCTCACCGGCCAGCTCGATGACGGCCGGGTCCGCGACGAGTGCGAGGTCCATGGCTCAGCCCTCCGCCAGCCACGTCCCGTGGAAGCCGGCCGGGACGCGCTGGGGCAGCCGGATCGACGCCACGTCCGAAAGGTCGCTCGCGTCGAGCACCAGCAGCTCGGAGCTGCCGCCCGTGGTGACCACCGACAGCAGCCAGCCCTCGTCCTCGGCCCGCGCCCCCTCGGCCGCCACGAACACCGCCTCGCCCGTGTCGTCGCCGGTCATCCTGACCTGAGCGGTGTCGGTCTGGTGGTCGTACTTGACGATGGAGTTAGAGTTCTCGCCCACCGTGTACAGGTAGCGGCTGGGGCGGCCCAGCAGGTCGTCGGCGAACGTGGGGAACTCGATGCCCCGGTCGTCGAGCGCCTCCTCCTTGACCAGGCCGGACGCCGGGTCGAGCGTCCACTGGTGCAGTGTCGCGCCGCCGATCGTGGCCGCATGCCTGGCCGGGTCCCCGGTGTTGCCGATGCGGGCCCAGACCCGGGTGAAGGACTCCCGCGAGTAGCGGGCGCCGTTGAGCACGATCCGGCCGTCCGCGTCCTCCCACGCGTTGCCGACGTGGAAGACGTAGCACGGGTCGACCTCGAACCACTGGGTCGGGCCGCCCTGCCTGGGCGTCACGCCGATCCGGGCGCCGTATCCGTCCTCCCAGGCGTACGGCATGCCGCCCGCGCGCCCGGCCTCGAACACGAAGGGCAGGTCGAGCCAGACCAGGTAGTGCTCGGTGACGGCGAAGTCGTGCATCATCGTCGACTTCGGCACCTCGATCTCCCGGCTCTCCACCAGCTCGCCGCCCGCCGACAGGCGGTGGTAGGTGACGTACGGCGGGGCGTAGCCGTAGCCGAAGAAGTGCAGCTCGCCGGTGGCCGGGTCCTCCTTGGGATGCGCGGTCATGGCCGTGGTCAGCCGCCCGCCGAAGTCGCACGGGCCGACCGTGGCCAGCTCCGGCGTCATCTCGTACGGCAGGCCGTTCTCGACGAGCGCGAAGATCCGGTCGGCGTGCCTGATCACGGAGGTGTTGGCCGTGACGGCGGCCAGGTCGACGCCGCGCTCGCCGATGAAGGGCGCGTCGTCGGTGAACTTCTTGGTGCGAACCCACCGGTTTCGATACCACTCCGCCCGGCCCCGGTCGATCCGTACGCCATGCAGCATCCCCGCTCCGCCGAACCAGTGGCCGGGGTCGAAGCCCGGCTTTGGATTGGGTCCGTTACGGAAATATCGCCCGGTCAACTCGGTGGGCAGGGCGCCGGAGACGGGGAGGTCGTGGGCCTCGGTCTCGTCGGAGACGGGGGCGAGGTTGCCGCTCAGGTAGAAGGGCGTCGTCATATCACGCTCCAATCTTGATAGGTCAAAACTAGAATGTCTAGTCGTGACATGTCAACACAGGAACGTGGTGTGTATCAGAAGAGCGTGGGGTTCTCCGGTTCGATCCCGCGCAGCGCGTCGTAGTCGAGCGTGACGCAGTGGATGCCCCGGTCGGTGGCCAGCACGCGGGCCTGGGGCTTGATCTCCTGGGCGGCGAAGACGCCGCGGACCGGGGTCAGCAGCGGGTCGCGGTTGAGCAGCTCCAGATAGCGGGTCAGCTGCTCGACGCCGTCGATCTCACCGCGGCGCTTGATCTCGACCGCCACCGTCGCGCCGACCGCGTCGCGGCACAGGATGTCGACCGGGCCGATCGCCGTCATGTACTCGCGGCGGACCAGCGTGTAGCCGGGGCCCAGCGTCGTGATGTGCTCGGCGAGCAACTCCTGAAGGTGCGCCTCGACGCCGTCCTTGATCAGACCGGGGTCGACGCCGAGCTCGTGACTGGAGTCGTGGAGGACCTCGTCCATCGTCAGGACCAGCTTCTCGCCGGACTTGCCGTGGGTGACGGTCCAGGTCTGGCCGTCCTCCTTGAGCTTGCACGGCGGGTTCATCCAGTTGAGCGGCTTGAAAGCCCGGTCGTCGGCGTGGATGGACACGCTGCCGTCCGCCTTGATGAGAATGAGCCTCGGCGCCATCGGCAGGTGAGCCGTGAGCCGTCCGATGTAATCCACGCTGCATCGCGCGATGACCAGCCGCATGACGGCCAACCCTACCGGCTCTGGAAAACTGGACGCATGGCGTTCGCGATGGTGGGAGTGGTCGCCCCCGGCCCAAGGGGCGCGGGGGCCGGCGAGATGTCCGTTCGGGCGGAGCCATTCGTTCGGGCGGAGCCATTCGTACGGGCGGAGCCATTCGTACGGGCGGAGCCATTCGTACGGGCGGAGCCATGAGCCCGCGCCGCGCCCGCCGCAGGGAGTCCTCGCGCCCGCTCGGCCTGCCCGGGGGCATGGAGCGGGTGGAGGAATGGCCGGACGGCGAGTGGAAAGTCCGCATGCTCACCGGCTCCTCCTCGACCAAGGACTACCGTTGCCCCGGCTGCGACCAGGAGATCCGCGGCGGCCAGCCGCACCTGGTGGCCTGGCCGAGCTGGAGCGGCGGCGACGACGAGCGTCGCCATTGGCATCCGGCCTGCTGGCGAAAGAGACTGGATCGCGGCCCCGGCCGCAGTCGCTACTGAGCGGCCCCGCCCCCGCCCCCAGCCCCCGCCCCCCAAGGGGCAAGATCACACTGAAGGGACCGACCTTGGAGATTCGCGCGGCGACGGTGCTGCCCGCCCGGCGAGAGCCGATCGAGTTGCACACGGCCGACGGCCAGACCCTGGTCGGGGAGCTGGCCCTGCCCCTCGACCGGCCCCCCGTGGCGACACTCGTCACCTTCCATCCCCTGCCCACCCACGGCGGGTTCATGGACAGCCACGTCTTCAAGAAGGCGGCCAACCGCCTGCCCGCCCTGGCCGACCTGGCCGTGCTCCGCTTCAACACGCGCGGCACCTCCTCCGAGCGTGGCACCTCCTCCGGCACCTTCGACGGAGGGGAGGGGGAGCGGTTCGATGTGGCGGCGGCGCTGGAGTACGCCGAATACCACGACCTGCCGCACGTGTGGGCGGTCGGCTGGTCGTTCGGCACCGAGCTGACGCTGAAATGGGCCCGCGACCCGCTCGTGGAGGGCGCCATCCTCCTCTCGCCGCCGCTGCACCGGGCCACGGACGAGGACCTGGACGCGTGGGCCGAATTCGGCCGGCCGCTGGTGGCGCTGGTGCCGGAGTTCGACGACTACCTGCGGCCCGAGGAGGCCAGGCGGCGCTTCGCGCGGGTGCCGCAGGCCGAGGTCATCGGGGTCGACGGGGCCAAGCACCTGTGGGTGGGCGAGCCTTACGTACGCATCGTGCTGGATCAGATCGTCAGCCGGGTGAACCCGGCCGCGGCCCCGCTGCCCGTCGACGCCTGAGTTGGCGATTATTTTCGGACATCGTGTAGTTCTTGATGAAATCCGCCGAAAGATCTAGACGAATCCTCTATCGCGGGTGACAATCCGATCGTCAATTGAAGATCGCGGCGTCGCCGGGCGGGCCTGACCTGCGTGGCGTCTCCGGCTCGGCAGCGGCGAGGGTGGATGCGCGTAGTTCGTGGTCTGGTCGTGGTGATGTTGGCAGGGGCGGTAGTGGCAGGGCCCCTTGATCATCTGGATGCCGTCGCCAGCGCGCGACAGAAGAGCACGGACACCGTTCTCCGAGAACAGAGCACGAACGCGGGGACCCCGGCGGAGAAATCCGCTCTCGCCCTGGCCCGCCGGGACGGCCGGCCGGTCGAGGTGGAGTCGATGCGCACCGAGACGCGCCAGGTCTTCGCCCAGCCGGGCGGCACCCTCCTCCTGGAGCAGTACGCGCGGCCGGTACGCGTCCGCAAGGCAGGCGGCTGGGTGGCCGCGGACGCGGCACTCCGGTTTCAGCCGGACGGGTCGATCGCCCCGATCGCCACATCGGTGGATCTCCGCTTCTCCGGCGGGGGCGGCGCGCCGCTCGCCCGGATGGCCCGCGGCGCCAAGGCAATGGAACTCAACTGGCCGGGGCAGCTGCCCAAGCCGACGCTGAGCGGTGACACCGCGACCTACGCCGAAGTGCTACCGGGCGTGGACCTCCAGGTGAAGGCGGACGTCGACGGCTTCTCGCATCTCCTGGTGGTCAAGTCGCGGGCGGCGGCCGAGAACAAGGCCCTGACCGAGCTGAGCTTCCCGATCTCGACCGCCGGCCTGTCGATGAAGTCCACCGAAGGCGGCAACCTCGAGGCCAACGACGCGAACGGCGGCACGATCTTCACCGCCTCGCCGCCGATGATGTGGGACTCCTCCGGATCCTCGGCCGCGCGCACGCTGGCCGCCGGGGAAGGCTCACCCGCCGACGCCCGGCACGAGGTGATGGGCCTGCGGCTCGTGGGCAAGAAGCTGCTGCTCAAGCCGCATCGCGGCATGATCGAGGACCCGGCGACCCGCTATCCCATCTACCTCGACCCGTTCTTCTCGGCGGCCCGGGGCGCGTGGACCTCCGTCTGGAGCAACAACCCCACCTCCAACTTCCTGAACGCCAACGACGTCGCCAGGGCGGGACACGTCCCCGGGCAGACCAACAGGTCGTTCTTCCAGATGAACACCGGCTCGACCATCCACGGCAAGCAGATCATCAAGGGGACGCTGCGGACGTACGAGACGTGGTCCTACTCGTGCACCAAGCGGCCGGTCGAAGCCTGGTCCACCAACTCCATCAGCAAGGCCACCACCTGGAACAAGCAGCCGACGTGGGTCAAGCTCCTCGACACCCAGAACGTGGCGAAGGGCTGGGGATCGTCCTGCCTGCCCGGCGGCGTGGAGTTCAACGTCACCAGCCAGGTCGTGGACGCCTCCGCGAAGAGCTGGCCCAACATCACCATCGGGCTCAGGGCGACGGACGAGGGCGACAACTACGGCTGGAAGAAGTTCAAGAACAACCCCAGCCTGGTGATCGAGTACAACTCGCTGCCGTCCGCGCCCGTCGCGGCCGACATGTGGTCGGACCCGGGAGGCGCCTGCGTCTCCGGGGACGCGCGGCCGGTCATCGGCGGCACGACGCCGAAGCTGTGGGCCAAGCTGCGTGACGTCGACAACTCGGTCAAGGGCCGGTTCGAGTGGTGGACCGCGGCCGGTGTGAAGGTCAGCGAGTACGTCACCGGGCTGCAGAGCACGGGCAGCGCCTTCTACGCGCAGGTTCCCGCGGGCGCCTACGCCGACGGTTCGGTGATCCGCTGGCGGGTCCGCGCCGAGGACGGCAAGGCCAACAGCGCCTGGGGCCCCTGGTGCGAGGCCACGGTCGACGCCTCCGCTCCCGGCAAGGAGCCGGGCGTGACGTCGTTGCAGTACCCCGAGGGCGGCTGGAACGACGGCGTCGGCCGGGCCGGCTCCTTCACCTTCACCCCCAACGGCGTCTCCGACGTCGCCACCTACGTCTACGGGCTCGACACCACGCCGAAGACGGAGGTCGCGGCCGGCCAGGCGGACGGCACGGCGACGATCCAGCTGACCCCGCGGCATGACGGCCCCAACGTGCTGTCGGTACGCAGCAAGGACCGCGCCGGACAGCAGGGCCCGATCCGCACCTACCTGTTCAACGTCAACGCGGGCACCGGCCCCGACGGCCACTGGGCACTCGACGAGGGCCAGGGCACGGTGGCCGCTGACCGTACGAACGCCCACCACGCCACCCTGTCCGGCCAGGCCACCTGGACGACCGGCAGGACCGGACTGGGCCTGCGGCTGGACGGAGTGAGCGGCCAGGCGCAGACCAACGGCCCCGCCGTGTCCACCCAGGGCAACTTCACCGTCACCGCCTGGGCCCGGCTGACCAGCGCGAACGCCACCGCGACAGCGGTCAGCCAGGGCGGTACGCGGGCCGGTGGCTTCGCGCTGCAGTACTCCAAGGCCGACGACCGCTGGGCGCTGAGCCGTACCGTCGTGGACGGCGACGGGGCGCAGAGCGTGCGCGCGCTGTCGGCGGCGGCGCCGAGGCTCGGCGAGTGGACCCATCTCACCGGCGTGTACGACGCGGCGGCCAGGGAGCTGTCCCTGTACGTCAACGGACGGCTGGAGTCGACGGTCCCGTTCACCCAGCCGTGGGACGCGACCGGGGCGCTGGCCATCGGCAGGGGGACGGTCAACGGGGCGGCGGCCGAATTCTGGCCCGGCGACCTCGACGAGGTCCGCGTCTATGGGCGGGCCATGTTCGCCGACGAGGTCGCCGACCTGGTGAACAGCGCCGCGACGCTGGTCGGGCACTGGAAGCTGGACGAGGAGTCCGGCACCACCGCCGCCGACTCCTCCGGCAAGGGCACGGCCGCGACACTGGCCGGCGCCGCGACCTGGGGTGAGGGCTGGCTGGACGGCGGCCTGGCGCTCGACGGGGTCAACGGCCACGCGCAGGCCGGCGCGCCCGCCGTCAACACCAAGGCCGGGTTCACCGTCGCGGTCTGGACGCAGCTCGACTACCTGCCGACCCGCGACGCCGCCGCCGTCTCCCAATCCGGCACCCGGGCCAGCGGTTTCCAGCTCGGCTTCGACAAGGAGCAGGGGCGGTGGGTGCTCGGCATGGCCGCCGCCGACACCGACACCGCCGCGCTGGTGCGCACGCGGTCCGACGCCGTACCCGCGCCGATGGAGTGGACCCATGTGGCCGGGGTCTATGACCCGCTCCAGGGCGAGCTGCGCGTCTACGTCAACGGCCGCCTGTCGACCAGCACCATCGCCGACCACGTAAGCGCGTGGAACGCCACCGGCCCGCTGCAGCTCGGCCGGGCCAAGACCGCGGGCGTCTTCGCCGGCTACTGGCCGGGAACCGTGGACGACGTCCGCACCTATGACGGTGTCCTCAACGCCGAGCAAATCTCTCAACTAGCCGCCCAGTAATCCCCCATAGACCAAGTCGCCCAGTAACCCCCCATAGACCGGGAGAGGTCGAAATGGATCAACCGAGCGAGTTAGACCTGCCGGAAGCCTACTGGAATCGTTTACAGCAACCCGCGAAACGGTCGTCGTGGCCCCGCCGGCTGGCGGCCACACTGACCGTGGTCATGGTCTCGACACTGGTGTCGGGGATGCCCGCCCAGGCCGCGACCCGTTCCGCGCCGAACGTGCAGAAAGAGACGCCGGTAACCGGGAAGAAGGTCCCGGTGCTGCCACCGCAGGCCGATCCGGCGCAGAAACAGGCGTGGAAGGCGCCACCAGGCACGACCTGGCCTAAGGCGCAGACGGTCGAGCTGACCACGACCGGCGACGCGCAGGCCAGAACGCTCGGCGCCGACACCTTCCCGATCCGCCTGGCCGCCCCGAAGGCGGGCACGAAAACCGCCAAGGCGGCGGCCTCTCCCACCCCCGCCCGCGTCGAGCTGCTGGACCCCGCCCAGACCCAGCGGGCCGGCCTGCTCGGCCTGGCCCTGCGGGTCTCACCGGGTCAGGGCCTGGCGGCCAAGAGCGGGAAGACCCGCCTGGCGATCGACTACTCGGGCTTCCGCTACGCCTCCGGCGGCGACTACGGCGCCCGGCTGCGGCTCGTACGGCTGGACGAGTGCGTACTGACCGCCACCGCGACCGGCTGCCCGCAGCCGCAGCCGGTGCCGGGCGACAACGACACCAAGGCGGGCACGCTGACCGCCGACGTGGACATGCCGGCGATGTACGCGCTGACGGCGGCCCCTTCGGGCTCGTCGGGCGACCACGCGGCCAC
This sequence comes from Nonomuraea sp. NPDC048901, assembly GCF_040649695.1. Lineage (NCBI taxonomy): Bacteria > Bacillati > Actinomycetota > Actinomycetes > Streptosporangiales > Streptosporangiaceae > Nonomuraea > Nonomuraea sp. NPDC048901. The sequence goes on from NZ_JBEZFW010000003.1 coordinate 716,391, forward strand.
CTCGCTCGCCCCTTCGGCACAGTGGAGCGTCGGCGCCCAGTCCGGCGACTTCAGCTGGGGTTACGAGCTGCGCGCGCCGCCCGCGCTGGGCGGTGACGAGCCGGACCTGTCGATCGACTACTCCTCCCAGAGCGTGGACGGCCGTACCGCCTCCACTAACAACCAGCCCTCCTGGGCCGGTGAAGGCTTCGAGCTCAACCCCAGCGGCTACGTCGAACGCCGCTACAAGTCCTGCATGATCGACGGCAAGAAGACCGGCGACCTGTGCTGGGACCAGGACAACGCGACGCTCTCCCTCGGCAACTCGGCCGTCGAGCTGGTCAAGGACGCCACCACCAAACAGTGGCGCCCCAAGCGCGACGACGGCACCCGGATCGAATACCTCACCGGAGCCGTGAACGGCGACAACAACGGTGAGTACTGGCGCGTCACGACCGCCGACGGCACCCAGTTCACCTTCGGCCTGAACCGCCTGCCCGGCTGGGCCACCGGCAAGCCGGAGACGAAGTCGGTCCAGACCGTGCCGGTGTTCGGCAACAACAGCGGCGAGCCCTGCTACAACAGCACCCCGGCCAACGCCTGGTGCCAGCAGGCCTACCGGTGGAACCTGGACTACGCGGTGGACACCCACGGCAACGCCACCACCTACTGGTACGCCCTGGAGAACAACTACTACGGCCGCAACATGAAGCCCGAGCTGGGCACCCTGTACGCGCGCAGCGGCTACCTCACCCGCATCGACTACGGCTACCTGCAGAACGAGCTGTTCACCAAGGCGCCCGCGGCCCGCGTGGTCTTCGACGTGGCCGAGCGCTGCCTGCCCAGCGGGACGATCACCTGCGCCGCCGACCAGCTCAAGAAGGAGACCGCGAGCAGCTGGCCGGACGTCCCGTTCGACCAGATCTGCGACTCCGGGGTGAAGTGCACCGACCGCCTGTCACCGACGTTCTTCACCCGCAAGCGGCTGTCCAAGGTCACCACCCAGGTGGTCAACACCGACACCGCCAAGTGCGGTGGCGCGCAGTACTGTCCGGTGGACTCCTGGACGCTGACGCACCAGTTCCCTGCCACCGGTGACGGCCTCAGCCCGTCGCTGTGGCTGGCCTCGATCCAGCAGAGCGGCCACGTGGGCGGCACGATCACGCTGCCGAAGATCACCTTCACCGGTGTCCAGCTGCCCAACAGGGTGGACGCCAACGAGGGCCGCGCCCCGCTGGTCAAGTGGCGCGTCCAGGCGGTGAACAACGAGAGCGGCGGCGAGCTCCGGATCAACTACGCCCCGGCCGACTGCAAGCCGGGAGACCTGCCGGCCGCCGACAAGAACACCAGGCGCTGCTTCCCGCAGCGCTGGGCCCCGGCGAACGAGGCCGAGGTCACCGACTGGTTCCACAAGTACGTGGTGACACAGACGGTGGAGGCCGACCGGGTCGCGGGCTCGCCGAACGTGGTCACCGACTACGAGTATCTGGACGGCGGCGCCTGGCGCTACGCCGAGAACATCCTCGTCAAGCCCGAGCACCGCACGTGGTCGGACTGGCGCGGGTTCGGCCGGGTACGGGTGCGCGAGGGCGACGGCCAGGACACCAAGCGCACGCTCACGGAGTTCAGGTACTTCCGCGGCATGGACGGCGACCGTCAGGCCGACGGCTCCAAGCGCGACGTGCAGGTCGTGGACACCGAGGGCGGCAAGCTGGACGACCTCGACCAGCTGTCCGGGTTCGAGCGGGAGGAGATCCTCTACGACGGCGACGGCGGGGCCATCCTGACCGCGACCGCCGAGGAGCCGTGGTCACTCAAGACCGCCGAGTCCACGCAGGGCGGCGTCACCAAGACCGCGTACGCGGTCGAGCCCAAGTCGATGGTCACCCGCACCGCGTTGAGCGGCGGCAAGTGGCGGCGTACCGGCGAGGAGCGCGCGTACGACGCCAAGGGCCTGCTGACCCAGGTGGAGGAGAAGGGGGACCTGGCCAGCGCCGACGACGACCAGTGCACCCGCTACACCTACGCCCGCAACGACACGGCCTGGATGCTCGACTACACCAGCAGGATCCAGAAGGTCGCCGCCGGCTGCGGCACCGGAGTGTCCGCGCTGGCCGCCGGTGACGTGATCTCCGACCAGCGGGTCCAGTACGACGGCAAGGCGTACGGCCAGGCGCCGAGCAAGGGCGACGTGACCGCCGTCCAGCTCGCCACCGGGGACGGCACGACGACCACCGACAGCACCCACACCTACGACACCTACGGCCGCGAGACCAGCGAGACCGACGCGATCGGCACCAAGTCCGTGACCACTTACACCCCGACCGCGGGCGCCCCCGCCACGGAGATCACGGAGACCAACCAGCTCGGGCACGTCGACCGCACCCTGCTCGAACCGGCCTGGGGCGAGCCCGTCGCCGAGATCGACGCGAACAACCGTCGCGTCGACATGGAGCACGACGCGCTCGGCCGCCTGGTCAAGGTCTGGCAGCCCGACCGGAGCAAGGCGGCCGGGCAGACGCCGAACACCGAGTACTCCTACCTGATGCGCAACGACGGCCCCAGTGTCGTCACCACGAAGACGCTGCGCGCGGACGGCGGCTACACCACCAGCCACGAGCTGTACGACGGCCTGATGCGCGAGCGCCAGACCCAGGAGCCCGCGCCCCGCGACGACCAGACGCAGGACCCCGCGCTGCGTGACGGGCGCACGATCACCGACACCGTCTACAACTCGCTCGGCGAGGCGGCCAAGTCCAACACCGGCTACTTCGCCACCGGAACGCCGTCCACCGAGCTGCTCGCGGTGGCCGACGCCGACGTGCCGACCCAGGTCGTGTCGTCCTTCGACGGCGCCGGCGACGTCAACGCCCAGGTCCTCAAGGCGAAGGGCGTGGAGAAGTACCGGGTCAGCGCCACGCAGGAGGGCGACCGGATCCACGTGACGCCGCCGCCGGGCGGCACCGCGACGACCCGCATCGGCGACGCCGACGACCGCCTCATCGAGCTGCGCCAGTACAAGGGCGCGACCCCGACCGGCGAGTACGAGTCCACCAAGTACACCTACGACCCCGCTGGACAGCTGTCCACCGTGACCGACCCCGCGGGCAACGTGTGGCGCCACCACTACGACCTGCGCGGACGGGAGATCAAGACCGAGGACCCCGACAAGGGCGTCACCACGATGACCTACAACGACGCCGACGAGCTGGTCACCACGACCGACGCCCGCGGCAAGACCCTCTGGTACGGCTACGACGAGCTGGGCCGCAAGAAGGAGCTGCGCGACGGCTCCGCGACCGGTCCGCTGCTGGCCGAGTGGAAGTACGACGCGCTGGCCAAGGGGCACCTGAACGCCAGCATCCGCTACGCGGGCGGGCAGGCGTACAAGGCGGAGATCAACGCCATCGACTCGAGCTACCGCTCGCTGCGCCAGACCGTCACCGTCCCCGAGCGGGAGGGCAAGCTGGCCGGTTCGTACCAGCTCAACACCCGCTACACGCTCGACGACCAGGTCCAGTCCGTCAGCTTCCCCGCGGCGGGCGGCCTGGCGGAGGAGTCGGTCGTCTACTCCTACGACGAGCTCAGCCAGCCGACCAAGGTCACCGGCCTGTCGTCATACGTGACCGCTACCCGCTACTCCAAGCTCGGCGAGACCCTGCAGTACGAGCTGGGCACCGGCGGGAAGAAGACCTGGCTCACCTACACCCACGACGAGGCCACCCGCAGGCTGACCAGGATGCGGCTGGACAGGGAGAGCGCGCCGGCCACCGACCTCGATCTCAACTACACCTACGACGCCGTGGGCAACGTCACCAAGATCGCCGAGCGGGCGGGCGGTCAGGACACGCAGTGTTTCAAGTACGACCATCTGCGCCGCATGACCTCGGCGTGGACGGCCACCGACGACTGCGCCAGCGGCACCCCGCAGTCGGACAAGATCGGCGGTGTGGCCCCCTACGCGACCAGCTACACCTACGACGCCACCGGCAACCGGACCAAGGAGACCAAGCACGCCTGGGGCGGCGCGGCCGAATCCGTCCGCACCTCCGCCTACCCGGCGGCGGGCGGCAAGCAGCCGCACGCGCTCCAGAGCGTCGGGGCGGACGTGTTCGCCTATGACGAGGCGGGCAACACCACCAGGCGCAAGGTCGGCAACTCGGACCAATCCCTGGTCTGGGACGCCGAGGGCAACCTGGAGTCGGTGACGGAGGCGGGCAAGACGACCTCGTTCGTGTACGACGCGGACGGCGAGCGGCTGCTCCGCAAGACCACGACCGACGCCACCCTGTACGTCGACGACATGGAGCTGCGCTTCGACTTCGCCAAGGACGCGGTCGAGCAGACCCGCTACTACACCATCAACGACCAGCCCATCGCGGTCCGCACGCCGGACAACCAGGTCTACTTCCTGGCCAACGACCACCAGGGCACCGGACAGGCCGCGGTCAACGCCGGGACCGGTGAGCTGGCCATCAGGAGGATGACGCCGTTCGGCGAGGACCGGGGGTCGGCACCACCCTGGTGGCCTGGCCAGCGCGGTTTCGTCGGTGGCGGCAACGACCCGACGACCGGGCTGGTCCACCTCGGCGCCCGCGAGTACGACGCCAAGAACGGCCGCTTCCTGTCGGTCGACCCCATCATCGATGAGGAGGACCCGCAGCAGCTCAACGCCTACGCCTATGCCAACAACAGCCCCGTCACCATGAGCGACCCCGACGGGCAGCTGTTCTGGATCGCCGTCGGCATCGCGGCCAGGATCGCGGCCCGGATCATCGCCAGGAAGCTGGCCCAGGCGGCGGCCAGGCGGGCGGCGCTGGCGGCGGCACGGGCGGCGGCCAGACGCGCGGCCATCGCGGCGGCCAAGCGCCGGGCGGCGGCACTGGCCAGGAAGAAGGCCCTGGAGCTGGCCAAGAAGAAGGCCGCTGCGGCGGCCAAGAAGAAGGCACTGGCGGCGGCCAGGAAGAAGGCGGCCGAGAAGGCCAAGAAGGCCGCTGCCGCGGCGGCGAGACGACGGGCCGCGGCGGCGGCGAAACGGCAGGCCAGAAGGGAGGCCGCGGAGGCGGCGGCGAAGAGGCGGGCCGCGGCGGCGGCCAGGGCGCGAAACCACCGGGCAGGCCGGCTCCCACGCGGGATCCAGCAGGCACGGCAACGTCCGGCGCACCGGCCGACCAGCCAACGGGCGGTACAGCGGCAGTCGCCGCCCAGGGCGAGCCGGCAGCCGGCACAGCCAAGGCCGAGTCAGGTCTATCGCAACGACGGCACCACACAGCCGACCCAGTCCTACACCGTTTACGGCAACGGCAGGATGTACCCCGAAGGCCGGCCGCCGACGAACCTCCCGCCGCGCGCCGGCGCCGGGCAGGGAGAGAAGCAGCTCTGGAGGAATGAGGAGATCGAGTTGACCAGGAGGTCCGGCGCGATCGCCGAACTGGGCGCCCGAAGCCAGAAGATCGTGGACAACGTCATTGACACGATCGACACCATCCTGGGTGGCTTGGGTTAGCACTCTGTTCAGCCGATGATGCACCGGCGCGGGGCTCTCGCAGCTCCGCGCCGGTGGCGTTCCCGGACCCTGGCCCCTAGAATCTTGTTCGGTTCCGAGGCGAGGAGGCCCCATGGGCGCGTTCGATCTCACCGGTAAGCAGGCCCTGGTCACCGGGGCGTCGAAGGGGATCGGGCGGGCCATCGCGCTGGCCTACGCCGAGGCGGGGGCCGACGTGGCGCTCGTGTCCCGCTCGGCCGACGCCCTGGCCGAGGTCGCCAAGGAGGTCGAGGCGCTGGGCCGGCGCGCCGTCGTCCTGCCCGCCGACCTCACCGACCGCGACGCGGCCGCAGGCGCCGTGGCGGGGGCGATCGACGGGCTCGGCCACCTCGACATCGTCGTCAACAACGCCGGCGGGTCGAATTTCCTGGTCGAGTTCAAGGATCTGCGCCTGTCCGGCTGGGACAAGATCATCCGGCTCAACCTCGACTCGGCCATGGCGGTCTGTCACGCCGTGGCGCCTCATCTGCTGGGCAGGGGCACCGGCACGGTCATCAACGTGGCGTCGGTGGCGGCGCTGGGCGCGCCGTTCCTCGCCTCATACGCGGCGGCGAAGGCGGGCGTCGTGGCGCTGACCAAGACCCTGGCCGTGGAATGGGCGCGGGCCGGGGTACGGGTCAACGCCCTGTGCCCGGGGTGGACGGCCACCGGCCTGAACCGGAACCTGTGGGAAGACGCCGCGGCGAACGAGGCGACGGTGTCCAGTGTCCCGATGCGTCGTTGGGGGACGGTGGAGGAAATGGCTCACCCGGCGGTTTTTCTGGCTAGTCCGGCTTCTGCCTATATGACGGGTCAGGTGCTGTTCATCGATGGGGGCGCCACGGCCATCGGATAGGGCAGGGACGGTCAAGAACGCGCACGTCACGGCGCTCAGCCGGGGAACCGGAGGAGCGTTTCCCTGGAGGGGGCCCGGCCGCGTATGGCGGGTGGGGCCGGCCGCTGCCGGCCGTAAAAAAGACTGGTGTTTCATAAAGCGGTCAGCACAGCGGCGAATATCGGCATAAGCCGTGCAGTGATTGTCGGGGCGAAGAGGTCTACCGTATCGTCCGTGCAGCTTTACACGAGATCAGCCGGTACGGGACTCCCGGTCGTACTGCTTCACGCCTTTCCGCTCTCGTCGGCCATGTGGCTGGCACAGCGCGAAGGATTGGCCAGGTCATGCCGTGTGATCACGCCTGACCTGCGCGGCTTCGGGGGGTCGCGCCTGGGGGAGGAAGAGCCGTCGGTCGAGGTCATGGCCGACGACGTCGCCAGGTTGCTCGACGCAGAGGGAATCGACCGGGCGGTCATCGGCGGCCTGTCCATGGGCGGCTACGTGACGATGGCGTTCTGCCGTCGCCATCCCGACCGGGTGCAGGGCGTGATACTCGCCGACACCAAGGCGAGCCCGGATCCCGAGCCCGCCCGCGCCAACAGGGAGCGCATCGCCCAGGCGGTCCTGTCCGACGGCAGCGCGGTGCTGGTGTCCGAGGTGCTGCCCGCGCTGATCGGGCCGACCACCAAGGAGCGCCGGGCCATGGTGTTCGGCCGGGTCAAGGGGCTCGTGCAGTCGGCTCCACCCGGCGCGGTGGCGTGGGCGCAGCGGGCGATGGCCGGGCGGCCCGACTCCTTCGACACGCTGGCCGCGCTCAAGGTGCCGCTGCTGGTCGTGGTGGGGGAGGAGGACGAGCTGGCGACCGTTGCCGACGCGGAGGCGATGGCGCGGGCCGTACCCGACGGGCGGCTGGAGATCATTCCGAAGGCCGGGCACCTGACGGCGGTCGAGCAGCCGGAGGCGTTCAACGCGGCCGTGGCGAAGTTCCTCGACACCGAACTCGGCGGCGCCACCCGACCACGCTGACGGCCCGCACCGCGTCCGTCCGGCTGCGTGCCGCGTCCGTCCGGCTCGTGCCGCGTCCGTCGGCCCGCAGCGGGCCGACGGACGGTCAGGCGCGGGCTTGGCGGGCCGACGGGTGGTCAGGCGCGGGCTTGGCGGGGGAGGACGAACTCGCGGATGATCAGCGCGATGGCCGCCGCGACCGGGATGGCCACCAGCGCGCCCACGATGCCGAGCAGCGCGCCGCCGAACAGCGCGGCGATCACCGTGACCGCCGGCGCAACGTCCACGGAGCGCTTCATGACGCGCGGATAGATCAGATAGTTCTCGACCTGCTGGTAGATCACGAAGAACACCGCGCACGCGATCCCCACGGGCAGCGACTGCAGCAGCCCGACCCCCGTCACCAGCACCGCTCCGATGGTCGCGCCGACGAGCGGGATCAGGTCCGTGAGCGCGACCACCAACGCCAGCGCCAGCGCGTACTTCACGCCCACGATCGACAGGAAGATCCAGGTCAGCACGCCCGCGATGACCGAGATGAGGACGTTGCCGGCGACATAGCCGCCGATGCCGTCGAGAATCTGCTCGGTGATCTCACCGGTCCGCTCCCGCCGGGAGGCCGGGACCAGCTTGAGCATGTACGACTTGATGGTGTGCAGGGAGCCGAGGAAGTACAGCATGAGCACCAGCAGCGTCACCGTGGTGAACACGCCGTCCAGCACCACCAGCCCCGCCCCCACGACCCCGCTGGCCAGCGAGGGCCCCAGCTCGCTGGTGACGAACGTGGCCAGCTTCGGCAGGATCTGGTAGTCGGCGTCGAGCTGCCGGAGTGTCGGATGGTTGCTGAGCTCGGTCACGTAGCCGGGTACGGCCGCGATGAACTCGGCCAGCTGCTTGCTCACCGGCGGCACCACGGCCAGCCCGAACAGCGCGAACGCCACGATCACCCCGGCGAACACGATCGAGATCGCCCCTCGCCTGGCCAGCCCGCGCCGTTGCAACGCCTCCACGGCCGGGTTCAGCCCGACCGCCAGGAACATCGCCACCACGATCAGGACGATCACGCTCAACGAGCTGACGACCATCTGCGCGATCGCGATCGCGGTCAGCACGCCCAGCCCGCCGATCAGCCCGAACGTGAACGGTCCCCGGGACAGCGGCAGCGCGTACGACGGGGGCTTGGCGACGTCCGCCACGGCAGGGGATTCGGCTTCTGCTGACACGGGGTCTCCTGGGAATTGCGACAAACCACGACACATGCCGTCCGGAACAACAAAGAGAGCCTAGCGACCCCAAGGTCACCAGGCTCTCTTCAGCCGTCAGCCCACCCCCGTGTAGTCGGTCGTGTGACGGTTACTCCTGCCACCACTCCGCGTCGTCCTCGCCCTTGGACTCCGCCTTGGCGGGGGCCGGTGCGGGCTTGTCGCTGGCCGGTGCGGGGGCCGCTGCCGCGATCGCCGGCTTCGGCGGAGCCGCCGTGACGGCGGGCTCGGGCTCCATGCCCGGCAGCGCGGCGCCACCGAGCAGCTGACGCAGCTGCGCCAGGTGGCTGGTGATGCTGTCGCGCTGGCGGGTGAGCTCGTCGACCTGGCGCTGCATCGCGGTGCGCGTGCGCTCGGCGTCGTTCTTCGCCTCGGTCACGATGGTGTCGGCGCTGGACTTGGCCTCGGCGACGATCGTCTCGGAGCTCTTGCGGGCGTTGGCGACCAGCTGCTTGGCGTGCAGGTCGGCCTCGCGCCTGGTCTGGTCGGCCTGCTGGGTGGCCTTCGTGGCCCGCGACTCGGCCGTGGCCGCGCGCTGCTCGGCCTCGGCGACCAGCTTCTGCGTGTTGGCCTGCGCGGTGGCGTGGCGCTCGGCCTCCTGGCGCTCGGCCTCCTCACGCCGCGACGCGAGCTGGATCTCGAACTCCGCCTCGTCCTGCGCCCGCTTGGCCTCGGACTCCTCCAGCACCCGCTGAGCCTGCGCCCGCATCTCGTCGGCCTGCCGCTTCGCGGTGGTCAGCACCTCGTCGCGCTCGCGCTTGGTCGAGGCCCGCAGCTGCGCCACTTCGCGCTCGGTCGTCGTGCGCAGCTTGGCGATCTCGCGCTCGGCGTCGGCGCGCTTCTCCGCCACCTCGTGGTCGGCGGTGGCCCGCAGCTTGGCGACCTCGCGCTCGGTGGTGTTGGTCAGCTCGTCGGCCAGGCGGCGAGCGGTCGAGCGGGTCTCCTCCGCGTCGCGCTCGGCGCTGGTGCGCATCTCGTCGCTCTCACGCGTCGCCTGCGCCCGCTTGTCGGCGGCCTCGGCCTCGGCGGCGGCCCGTACGTCGGCGGCCTCGACCTTGGCGGCGGCCTTGATCTCGTTGGCCTCGGACCGCGCGGCCTGGACGAGCTCGGTGGCCTGCTCTTCGGCCAAGCGCAGCAGCTGCTCGATGCGGGCGCCGAGACCGGAGTAGGTCGGGCGCTCCTGCTCCTGCAACTGGCGCTGGGAGTCGGATAGATCGCGCTGCAGGGACGTCACCTGCTCGCGGGACTGGCGGAGCTCGCCGTCGAGCTGCTTCAGATGATCGTGGACCTGGTGGCGGTCATAACCACGCAGCACGACGTCGAACTCGCGTGCTGGGGCATCCTCGAAGAAATTGTTGAGCTGGGCGTCGATGTCGGACTGCATGGAGGCTCGATCCTGGGTTGTCGAGACGGCTACACGGGCCGGACGGGGGGTTCGGGACAGCCGAGCCAGGAGCCTGTGCCTCGCGGCAGGCGCCTTGTCCGGTGGAAAGCCAGCGTACTCCGCTAGTGCCGCCTGAGAAGCCCCGTCCGACTATCTGCGTGACTAGTTACATACGAGCGGTTTTGGGGTTTGCTGGGGACTCGGTGGCCTGTACGAGCTCAGTGAGCATTCCTCCCACGTCCTTGGGGTGCACAAACGCGATCTCCGACCCCATCGAGCCGTGTCGCGGACGCTCATCGAGCAGCCGCACACCCTTGCCCGCCAACCGATCCATCGCCTCGGCCACGTCCGGCACGCCGAACGCCACGTGATGCACCCCCTCGCCCCGTCTCGCCAGGAACTTTCCCACCGGCGTGTCGGGGGACAACGGCTCCAGCAACTGAATGTAGGAGCTCCCGCCCTCGCCGTCGGCGATGTGGAGCATGGCCTCCCGGACCCCTTGCTCCTCATTCACCTCGCGCGCGACGACGGTCAGCTCGAACGTGTCCGAGAATAGCGCGATCTTGGCGTCGAGGTCGTGACAGGCGATACCGATGTGGTCGATCCGCATGAACATGTGTGGCCTGCCTCCATAGCGAGCGTGCACCTACTCGTGGGTATGGTGTCAAAGAACCCCTCACGTGCACAGGAGGCCGTCGCCATGTCTGGGTCCGTCATCGTAGCCGGAGCTCGTACGCCGATCGGCAGACTGCTGGGCGCCCTGTCCGGGCTGCCCGCCGTGGAGCTCGGGGGCATCGCCATCAAGGCCGCCCTGGAACGCGCCGGCGTGTCGCCGGAGGACGTCGAATACGTGATCATGGGCCAGGTGCTCCAGGCGGGCGCCGGGCAGATCCCCTCCCGCCAGGCCGCGGTCAAGGCGGGCATCCCCATGACCGTCCCCTCACTCACCATCAACAAGGTCTGCCTGTCGGGGCTCGACGCCATCGCCCTGGCCGACCAGCTCATCCGCGCGGGCGAGTTCGACATCGTGGTGGCGGGTGGCATGGAGTCGATGACGAACGCGCCGCACCTGCTGCCGGGCATGCGCAAGGGCGTCAAGTACGGCGGCGCCGAAGTGCTCGACTCGATGGCGCACGACGGGCTGTTCTGCGCGTTCGACCAGTGCGCGATGGGCGAGTCCACCGAGCGCTACAATGCCCGCCTCGGCATCGGCCGCGAGGAGCAGGACGCGCTCTCCGCCCGCTCCCACCAGCTGGCCGCCGCGGCCACCAAGAACGGCGTCTTCGAGGACGAGATCGTGCCGGTGGAGCTCCCGCAGCGGCGCGGCGAGCCGGTGGTCGTCAAGGAGGACGAGGGCATCCGCGGCGACACCACCGTGGACACGCTGGCCGGGCTGCGGCCGGCGTTCGCCGCCGACGGCACGATCACCGCCGGCTCGGCCTCGCAGATCTCCGACGGCGCCTGCGCCGTGGTCGTGATGTCCAAGGCCAAGGCCGAGGAGCTGGGGCTGCCCTGGCTGGCGGAGATCGGCAGGCACGGCAACGTGGCGGGGCCCGACACCTCGCTGCAGTCGCAGCCGGCCAACGCCATCAAGCAGGCCCTGGCCAAGCAGGGCCTGAGCGTCGGCGACCTCGACCTGGTGGAGATCAACGAGGCGTTCGCCAGCGTGGTGCTCCAGTCGGCGAAGGAGCTGGGCGTGCCCCTCGACCGGGTCAACGTCAACGGCGGCGGCATCGCGCTCGGCCACCCGATCGGCGCATCGGGCGCCCGCATCGTGCTCACGCTGGCCCACGAGCTCAAGCGCCGGGGCGGCGGCCTGGGCGCGGCCGGGCTGTGCGGTGGCGGCGGCCAGGGTGACGCGCTCATCATCCGCGTACCCGCCTAAAGGCCGCGTACGCCGAAGGGGTGAGAGCTCAGCTCTCACCCCTTCGGCTTACGGAGGTAGGTAGGCCCGGCCGCGAGGGAGGTTGCGGCCGGGCTTCTTGGCGGTGGTCATGAGGAGAGGAATCTGGCGAACACCGAGCGGTGACGACGCTCGGCCTTCTGTCCCTTCAGCGCCTCGCGTACCCGGCGGTGCTCGGCCGCGGCCTCGCGCAGCTCGTCCGCGTGGTTCTTCATGACGACGTATTCGAGTTCGGCGTTCATCCGAATGCTCCCGGTTTCTTTCGGTCCTCTTCCCTGGCACTTTCAAGATTGCTCCTAAGGCCCCTGCCGCCACATCGGGCGGATGCCCTATCTGCGGTCGTAGGCCGACATGAGGAGATACCTAGGGCGCCGGTCGGAGGACCTAAGGCACTTAGGGCTGGTCGGCGAACTTCACCGTCACCTTGGCGAACCCGAGCGACTTGAGCATCCCTTCGAGCATGGCCTTGGTGTTGGTGTCGGCGCGGGCCCGCAGGTCGCTGGCCGCCGCGGCCTCGGAGATCTTGGTCTCGGCCAGGACGTACAGCTCCCGCTGGTCGTCCGGAGACGACGACAGGAAGCCCTGTACGCGGTCCAGCAGCCCACGCTGCTGCGCGAAGACATAGGAACGCCGGTTGTCGAGGTTCGGCTTCTCCAGTTGCGCGCGGGGCAGGCGGATCGTGGCCTCCTTACGGTCCTTCGAGACCGTCACGCCGTTGGCCGCCATGCCGGAGAAATCGACGTAGGCGTCCACGTTGCCCGCCCCCACGAACAGCGTCCGGCTGCCCTTGATGGCGTCGGGCAGGAAGCGGGCGTCCTTCTCCAGGTCGACCACGACCTGGAAGTTGCCGGTCGCCGCCTCGAACCGGCTCAGGTCCTTGATGGATTGCAGGAGCACCGGCTGGCTGCGGTCGATGGTCTGCTCGCCGAACGGATTGAGCCAGGACCAGGCCAGGCGGCCGCCGACCACGAGCAGAACCACCACGACCAGGAACCCGGCCAGATATCGCCACCGGCGGCGCCGCTGCGGTGTGACCGCGGGGGGCGCCGTTTGGGAAGTCGTCATGGCGGTTGACTACCCGACGATCGATCATCATTGCCAGCTTTTAGGTGACATCTCCGATCCCCAGTCGGCAGAGCCCTCTTCGTCGCTGGGATTCGGATAGACCGGATAGACCTGTGGAGAGCCCGTCGAGGCCGCCACCGGAGCCGCCGCGGCACCCGCCGGCCCGCCGCCGAAGTGCGTACTCGACAGCTTGCACGCCTGGAAGTCGCTGAAGAACATGCGCAGCCACTCGCGCCGCTGGTGCTCGCTCAACCCGGAGAACCAGGCCGCCGCGTATTGGTGCTCCGGCAGCGGCCCGCCCGGCAGCGGCTCGCCGCGCAGCCAGGCCACCACGATCTCGCGGTAGCCGCCGGCGGGCGTGTCGGGGCACTTGGCGGCCAGCGACTCGACGTACTCGTACACGGCCTCGTCGGCGAAGCCCGCCGACAGGTCGGGCACGTGGATCTGCGCGAGCCCGGCGGACGGCTGCAGCGGCTCTTCCAGCGGCCGTTGCTCGACCCGGGTGAACCCGGCGGGCGTGCCCGCCAGCCGCGACGCGATCTTGGTGAAGGCCGCGCCCAGTTCGGTCAGGCCCGCGCGCATGCCCGGATGCAGGCAGACCGTGATCGGCCAGTCCTGGCAGCTGTAGGCGATCCCCTGGGCGGCGGCGGGCTTGGTCGCGCCCAGCAGCCGGGCCACCCCCGTGCCCGCGGCGAGCACGGCCAGCAGCGCGCACGCCAGCACCAGGGCTTGCCTGGTCACCACCGCCGCCCAGCCGAGCAGCAGCGCCGCCGTGATGCCCAGCAACCAGACCGTCTGGTCGAGGAACGCCGTGCCGCCGAGCCCCTGGAACAGGTCGTACGGCTCGCCCGTGCCGGGCGCCAGCTTGTCGGCCCAGCCCCGGCCGCCGGCCAGCCAGGTGAACAGCCCGTAGCAGGCCAGCCCGGCCAGCGGCGGCGTGTAGGCCTTGGGCAGCAGCCAGCCCGTGATCCACCCGATCACCGAGTAGAGGGCCAGCCCGGCCATGCCCACACCGAGCCCGGCCAGGCTCAGCCGGCCCGACTGCTCGGTGAGCACCGTCTTGATGGCCAGCACCAGCACGGTCGCGCTGAACGAGCCCAGCACCACCACGACGATCGCCAGCGGGGCCTTCAGCGCCCGCCAGGTCGTCAGTGAGCGGCCGCGCAGCGCCCTGCGCTTGCGCATCGCCACCCACGCGGCGAAGGCGGCGGCCACGGGCCCGGTCAGCCGGAGCGAACCGATGACCGCAGCCACGATATTTTCCCACGCGTCTACACCAGGAATCAGGACGCTCCACGCCGCGATCAAGCCGAGCGCAAGGAGCACGGCAACCGTGACGGCCGCGCTCTGCTTCAACTCCTCACGTGTAACGCCCGCGTGCTCACGCACCCGTTTTTCCATTGAAGATCACCAAGCACCCCCCGTGCCCCGATGTCGGCGCGGCGGAAGCGATTCAGTTCGAGCCGGTCCCCACGGCGAATGAACTTGGCTTCCGCGTCACCATCGATGCGAGAACCATAACGGAGCGTGATGATTGACGTCCGGATTCTTGGTCAAGCCGTGAGTCCGATCGCTCTCCGTAACCATACTAATCAGGACGAGCGGCGCGCTACGGTAGCGCTGTGTCGCAGCCCAAGCCGCTCAACCTGCCGTTCGATCCCATCGACCGCGCCGCGGAGACCTGGCGCGCTCACTTCGGGGCCTCCTCCGCCATGGCCGCCGTCACCTCGATCATGAGAGCCCACCAGATCCTGCTGTCGCAACTCGACTCGCTCCTCAAGCCGTACGGGCTGACCTTCGCCAGGTACGAGGCCCTGGTGCTGCTGACCTTCAGCAAGTCCGGAGCCCTTCCGCTGTGGAAGATCGGCGAGCGGCTCATGGTGCATCCGACGAGTGTGACCAACACCATCGACCGGCTGGAGAAGTCGGGATTCGTCTGCCGGATGCCCAATCCGCAGGACGGCCGCGGGGTGCTCGCCGAGATCACCGACGCCGGACGTGACGTCGTACAACGGGCCACGGCCGATCTGATGGCGGCGGACTTCGGTCTGACCATGTACGGCGAGGACGAGCTGCGGCAGCTCTTTGACCGGTTGCGCACGCTGAGGGTGGCGGCGGGTGACTTCTCCGCCGCGTCCATGCGGCAAGATGAGGAGCATGGCGGACTTCTCTAGGCCTGGGTCGCTCTACGGAGCCGTTGATCTGGGCGCGCGTAAGCAGGCACTCGAGGCACAGTCCCGGCGGGAGGCCGGGGGTCCCCAGGCGGCCGCGTCGGGTTCGATCATCGACGTGACCGAGGAGACGTTCACTACCGAGGTCATCGACCGCTCGATGAGCGTGCCGGTCGTCCTCGACCTGTGGTCGCCACGTGCTCCCGGTAGCGCCCAGCTCAGCCCGGTGCTGGAGAAAGTGGTCGGCGACATGGGCGGCCGGGCGATCCTGGCCAAGGTCAACGTCGACGGCAGCCCGCAGATCGCGCAGGCGCTGCGGGTGCAGGCGGTGCCGACCGTGCTGGCCATCTTCCAGGGGCAGGCCGTCACCGGCTTCCAGCAGGTGCTGCCCGAGCAGGAGGTGCGCCGCTGGCTCGACGAGCTGATGGGCGCCGTCGAGCAGTTCTACCAGGCCAACCCTGACGCCCGCCCGGCCGACGTGGGAGAGCAGCAGGACGAGCCCGCCGGCCCGCCCGCCGACCCCGACGTGCTGGCCGCCGAGGAGGCCGTCGACAAGGGCGACCTCGACGCCGCCGAGGCGGCCTACCAGCGGCTGCTGGCCCGCTCGCCGGCCAACGAGGACGCGAAGATGGGGCTGGCGGGGGTCGGCCTGATCAAGCGGACCGCCGACGTCGACCCGGCCGACGTGCAGCGTCGCCTGCAGGACCCGGCCGACATCGACGCCCAGCTGCTCGCCGCCGACCTGGAGATGCTGTCGGGCGCGATCGACGAGGCGTTCGACCGGATCATCGGCGTGGTCAAGCGCACCTCGGGCGACGACCGGGACAAGGCCCGGCGTCACCTGCTCGGCCTGTTCGACGCGCTACCCGCCGAAGACCCTTCTTTGGCCAAGGCACGTAGAGCTTTGTCCAGCGCGTTGTTCTAACCTGGTTATATGCGGGTCGTCACGATCTCGGCGACATATGGCACGGCCGGTAGCCACATAGGTCCGGCCGTGGCCGAACGCTTGGGCGTGCCCTTCGTCGACCGGGCCATCCCCAGCGCCGTCGCCGAGGAGCTCGGCTGCACGCTGGAGGAGGCGCTGGCCCACGACGACCGGGCCGAACACGGCCTCGGCCGGCTGCTCTCCGGCGCGATGCGGCTGCCGACGGTCACCTTCGGCGGCGTCGACATGTACGTCCCCGGCGCGATGCCGATCGCGCAGGAGGAGTTCGTCCGCCGTACCGAACGCCTGCTCGTGGACACGGCGCGGGACCGGGGCGGTGTCTTCCTGGGCAGGGCGGGGGCCCTGGTGCTGGCCGACCATCCCGGCGCACTGCACGTCAGGCTCGACGCTCCGCTCAAACGCCGGGTACGGCAGACCGCCACGCTGGGCGAGCTCAGCGAGCGCGAGGCGCGCAAGATCGTCGAGGACAACGACCGCGCGCGCACGGCGTACGTGCGCCACTTCTATCGGGCGGACCCGTCGGATTCGTCCCTATATCACCTGGTTATCGATAGTACGAGTATTCCTGTAGCGACGTGCGTAGATTTGATCGCGACGGCGGCCGAGGCACTCGACTGACCGAACCCGCCCTACCATGGGATAACTTCTTGGTCAGTCCCGAAGGAGCAATTGACGTGGCGACCGTCCCTAGTGTCTCGTACTCGATCACCGTGCGGCTTGAGGTGCCCGCAGGCGGCAAGGCCGTCAGCCAGCTCACCCACGCCGTGGAGTCGGCGGGTGGTGTGGTCACCGCGCTCGACGTCACCAACGCGGGTCACGAGAAGCTGCGCATCGACGTCACCTGCGCGGCCAGGGACACCGACCACGCGCAGGAGATCGTCGACCAGCTCGAATCCGTCGACGGCGTGGTCATCCACAAGGTCTCCGACCGCACCTTCCTCATGCACCTCGGCGGCAAGATCGAGATGGTGTCGAAGGTCCCGCTGCGCAACCGCGACGAGCTGTCCATGGCCTACACCCCCGGTGTGGCGCGCGTGTCGATGGCCATCGCGCGCAACAAGGAGGACGCGCGGCGCCTGACCATCAAGCGCAACACGGTCGCCGTCGTCACCGACGGCTCCGCCGTGCTCGGCCTGGGCAACATCGGCCCGGAGGCGGCGCTGCCGGTCATGGAGGGCAAGGCGGCCCTGTTCAAACGCTTCGCGGGCATCGACGCCTGGCCGATCTGCCTCGACACGCAGGACGTCGACGAGATCGTCCGCACGGTCCAGGTCATCGCGCCCGGCTTCGGCGGCATCAACCTCGAGGACATCGGCGCGCCGCGCTGCTTCGAGGTCGAGCGGCGGCTGCGCGAACTGCTCGACATCCCGGTCTTCCACGACGACCAGCACGGCACCGCCATCTGCGTGCTGGCCGCGCTCACCAACGCGCTGCGCGTGGTGGGCAAGCCCATCGAAGGCGTCAAGATCGCCATGGCGGGCGCGGGCGCGGCGGGCAACGCGGTGCTGCGCCTGCTGCTCGCGGCGGGCGCGCGCAACGTCATCGTCTGCGACTACCTCGGCGCCGTGCACAAGGGCCGCGACGACCTCGACGAGTCGCTCCACTGGATCGCCGACCACACCAACGCCGAAGGCTACTCGGGCGACCTGCGCGGGGCGGTCAAGGGCGCCGACGTGTTCATCGGGGTGTCCGCGCCGGGCATCCTGACCGGCGACGACATCGCCACGATGGCCGACGGCGCGGTGGTGTTCGCCCTGGCCAACCCGGAGCCCGAGGTGTCGCCCGACGACGCCCGCGAGCACGCGGCCGTGGTGGCGACCGGCCGCTCCGACTATCCCAACCAGATCAACAACGTGCTGGCGTTCCCGGGCGTGTTCCGCGGCCTGCTCGACGCCCAGGCGACCGAGGTGAGCCAGGAGATGCTGCTGGCGGCGGCGCACGCGCTGGCGGCCGTGGTGTCTCCGGAGGAACTCGGGCCCAACTACATCGTGCCCAGCGTGTTCCACCCGGACGTGGCGACGGCCGTGGCCGCCGCCGTCCGCGACTCAGCGGGTGGGCGTGCGCGGGGCTTCACAGAAGCCTGATTGCTTTTTAGAAGCAGACAATCGCCTTCTTTTACGGCACAGCCGCTCCCACCGCCACCCGCCGACCGGGGTTGAGGGCCTCCAGGAAGACGGCCGCTGACCGGTGCGTGGCCGGGCGCCGTTACGGCGTCTTCTGAGCCGGTGGCGACGTTTTCGTGACCGGCGGGATGCTGCGGTAGTCCGCCCGCAGGACGAGGTTGTGGCGCCGGCCGTGGGTGGTGACCGGTCCCCGGCGCCCGCCTCGTCGGAGATGTTCAGCGGCCGGCTGGCTGCGTTCCTGTGCGATCTTCCCTGCTGAGCGCGGTGTGGGCGGCCATGGCCAGGACCAGGGCCGCGTTGATCAGGACCGCGGTCGTCACTCCTCGCAGGATCGTGCCCATGGCGGCCGTTGCTATCGCGCTCATGATCGGGATGCCCATCGTGATGCCGATCTGCTGCGTCATGGTGGCCAGTCCCGTCGCCAGGCCCTGTTCGGAGGCGGGCAGGCCCGAGGTGGCGGTCACCATGAAGGCGACGATCGCCAGCATGTTGCCGACACCGCCGACGAAGGTGGCCACCAGGAGCAGCCAGATCCAGCCTGCCTCCGGGCCGAGCAGGGCCAACGCCGCCGTCGCCGCGGCCTGCACCGCGAAGCCGGTCGCCAGTGTCCTGCGGTTGCCGAGGCGGGACAGCACGCGCGGGGCCGCGAGTCCGCCGAGAACCGTGCCGAGCCCGAGCACGCCGAACGCCATCCCCGTGGCCAGGGGCGAGTAGCCGAGGACCTTCTGCAGGTAGAGGGTCATGAGGAAGACCAGTGAGGTTTCCGTGGCGAACGCGACCAACCCCGCGAGGTTGCCCCACTTCACGCTGGCCCTGGCCAGGATCGTCACCGGCACCAGCGGTGCCTGCGCCCGCCGTTCGACGAACCAGAACGCGACCAGCAGCCCCGCCCCCGCCAGCAGCCCGCCGATCCCGGCCGGGTCGGCGAAGCCGTGTTCGCCCGCGCGGGTAAGTCCGTACACCAGGGCCAGCAGGCCCGTGGTCACTGTCACCGCGCCCGGAAGGTCCATCTTGGGCCGATCCGCGGGGCGGCTCTCGGCGGGCAGGGCCGGGGCGGCGGCCAGGACGGCGAGCGCGACCGGGACGTTCACGAAGAACGCCCACCGCCAGCTCAGCAGGTCCGTCAGCAGCCCGCCCAGGATCGCTCCGGAGGTGAATCCGGCTGACATGAGCGCCCCGTTCAGTCCCAGGGCGCGCGCCCGCAGCGGCCCCTCGGGGAACGAGGTGGTCAGCAGCGCCAGAGCGGCCGGGGTGACGGCGGCGGTGGCCAGCCCCTGGGCCACCCTGGCGACCAGGAGCATGCCGTGCGAGCCGGCCAGCCCGCCGGCCAGCGAGGAGAGCCCGAGCAGCGCCATCCCGCCCAGGAACAACCGGCGTCGTCCGAACAGGTCCGCGATCCGGCCGAACAGCAACGTGAACCCGGCCGCCGCGAGCGCGAACGCGGTCGCCACCCACTGCAGGTCGGCCAGCTCGAACCCGAGTCCGGCGCCGATCACCGGCAGGGCGACGTTCAGGATGGAGAAGTCGACGGCGAGCATGAACTGGGAGCCGAGCAACAGCACCAGGACCAGCCGCTGCCGCCCCGTCATACGGACGGCTTGCAAGGCCACGGACATGTCATCCCCCTAATGGGTCTCTAGTTCCGTTAAGATGAGATGACGCTAGCACGCTAAGGAGCCTTAATGGAACAGGATTCCCGTTTGGCTGGAACGGTGCGCCCCGGTGGCCGCACGGCCCGGGTCCGGGCGGCGGTTCTGGAAGCCACCCAGGACGAGTTGGTGCTCCACGGCTTCCACGGCCTCAGCATGGATGCGGTGGCCGCCCGGGCGGGCGTCGGGAAGACCACGGTCTACCGCCGCTGGGCCGGTACGGCGGGCTTGGTGGCCGACCTCATGACCGAGCTGGCCGACCAGTCCGCCGCGCACGCGGACACCGGCACGATCGAGGAGGACCTGCGCGCCAACGCCCTGAGCGTCCTGGCCGCCATCACGGACGAACGCCTGGGCGCCACGCTGCAGGCCGTCATCGCGGCGGCCACCTGCGACAAGGAGGCGGCGGCCGCCCTGAGCACCTTCTACGAGCGCCGGATCGCGGAGTGGGGCAAATCAATCGACCTGGCGATCGGGCGCGGCGAGCTCCCGGAGGGCACCGACGGCCACGAGGTCATCCGGGCGATCTCGGCCCCCCTCTACTACCGCCTGCTGGTCACCAAGGAGCCGGTGGACAAGGCGACGGCCGAGCGGTCGGCGACGCGCGCTCTCGTGGCGGCCCGCAACGGGGCCTTCATCGGGTGACGGCCTTGCCGGTCGTGTCGCCGTACGGGATCAGGCGCGAGATACCCGATGCTCGCCACGCTCCGGCTGCACCACGAGGAGGCCTCCGGCCACGCCGAACACGGTGTCGGGCGAGCCGTTCACCGCGGCGCCCCTGACAGTGATCCTCTCGCTGACCGCGCTGCTCGCCGCCCTGATCCGCCTCCGCGACCGCGACCTGGGCTGAACTGCTTGATGTCCGATTTCCACTAGGTCGTACGGGATGGACTGTGCGCGACCAGGGCGTACGGGATCAGGTAGTGCGGGCTCGGGTCGTGTGGGATCAGAAGGATCCGCGTGGCCAGATGGAGCTGTACCACCAGAAGACCGCGCCCGTGAGGAGCAGACCGCCCGCTGTGGCGAGTTTGGTGAGCAGGTCGGTCGGCGGGCCGGTGCGGGGAAGGTGGCGGTCCTGGTGTCCGGTGCGGGGGAGATGGCGGCCCCGGTGCCTGGAGCAGGTGTTGCGTACCCGCGTCGAGTCGATCAGCGCGTCAGGGTGGCCGGCCGTGACCGAGAACGCCTCGATCTCCCTGCTGTGGCCCCGGCGGACATGGACGTTCCGGGTCACCGACTTGCGGGCGGGGATGGATCCGGTGGCGAGGCTGGTCGAGCCGGCCTTGAGGTCGAAGCGGGCCGGCTCGCGAGTCTGGTTGCGCAACGTGACCAGCGTCCGCCCGCTCCCGCAGTCGGTCCACCCGGCGGACATCGTGAACGGGTCACCGGGATGGGATCCCGCCCAGGCCCCCATGGTCGCGGGGAGGAGCAGCCACGCGCCGAGTGGCAGGAGGGCGAGCGTGCGACGGTTCGCGATGGGCATTAGCTCCTCCCGAGCCCCACAGGATGGCGATCTTGATACCTATGGTGCCCATATGACTACAGAAAGTAACATCCAGGTGGTGGGGGAGCGAGATGTGGGGTTGACCCTTCATGATGGAGGTATGGCGGAAGCGATCTACGTCGGCGGTTTACTGGTGGCGACGCCGCTTCTCGACGACCCCAACTTCCGTCGTAGCGTCGTGCTGATCCTCGAACACGACCTCGACGGCGGCACTCTCGGCGTAGTGCTGAACAGGCCGAGCGACATCTCGGTGACGCAGGTGCTGCCGGTGTGGGACCCGCTGGTGACCGGGCCACCGGTGCTGTTCGAGGGCGGTCCGGTGCAGACCGACAGCGCGCTGGCCCTGGCCGCGGTGCCGAGCGGCGAGGAGCCGCTGGGCTGGCGCAGGCTGCACGCGGGCACACCCGCCGTCTCCCGCCTGGGCACCGTCGACCTGGACGCGCCGCCGGAGATCCTGCAGGGCGAGATCGCGCAGATGCGAATCTTCGCCGGTTACGCCGGCTGGACGTCCGGGCAACTGGCGAGCGAGATCGCCGAAGGGGCTTGGTACGTCGTCGACTCGGAGGTGGGCGACACCTTCCACACCGACCCCGGCTCCCTGTGGCGCAACGTCCTGCGGCGTCAGCCGGGCGAACTGGCCTTCGTGGCAACCTGCCCGGACGACCCGACACTGAACTAGCGGTGTCCGCGAGCGACGATCCGGCGCCGAGCTAGACGTCCCAGCCGGGGCGGAAGGCGTTCTGGGCGAGTTCGAGGGTCTCCTCCATGCGGTCCACGATGATCCGTACGTCCGTCAAGTCGGCCTGCGGGCACTCGAACCCGACCCGGAGGATCGACATCGCGAACGCGACGATAAGGTGCGAACGCTGATCGGTCGCAACGTCGACGCCCCTGCGGGCGGCGATCTCGACGGCCAGGCGCCGCTCCGTCTCCGCGCCTCTGGCGACGGACAGGCCGACCAGGCGCGGATTCTCCTCAAGAAGCCGCCGCAACTTCAGGAATCTCGCCGTGTCCTCGGGTGTTGAGTCGTCCATGTCGTGCGCGACCGCGCGCACCGCGTGGATCATCGAGGTGAACGGGGGCTCATCGGCCGGGCGGGTCCGCAGGGTCTCCTGCATGATCTCCTCGCCCTGGTCGTGGTACCAGAGCACGAGATGGTCCTTGCTGGTGAAGTAGCGGAAGAACGTCCGCGGGGAGATCTCGACCGACCCCGCTATCTGGTCCACGGTGGTCGAGTCGTACCCTTGTTCGAGGAACAGGTCGAGCGCGGCGTCGAGGATCGCCAGGCGCGTCTTCTCCTTCTTGCGTTCCCTTAGACCCACTTGCGTCACTCCCTAGAAACCTTCCTGTCATAGTGTGCCATAAGTCATAGTCCGACAAATAAAACTCGTTTGTCATCTGTCATGGACTGCCATAGATTACCTGAGGCTTAAGTGACTTATGCCCCGTTATGGGGCGGCATTGAGGGGGACTTCATGGCTCACGCGAGGACGGTCGACGCGCCGTCGTCGCCCGGCCCCAGGGAGACGGGGACCGGGGGCGGCAACCCATGGCTGGTGCTTCTGGCGGTCTGCCTGGGCGTCATCATGGTGATGCTCGACGGCACAGTGGTCGGCATCGCCAACCCGTCCATCCAGCACGATCTGGGCGCTTCGCTGTCCGATCTGCAGTGGGTGACCAGCGGTTACCTGCTGGCGCTGGCGGTGTTCCTGATCACGGCGGGCAAGCTCGGGGACCTGTTCGGACACAAGCGTGTCTTCCTGATCGGCGTTGCGGGGTTCGCGCTCTCCTCGATCGGCATCGGCCTCAGCCAGCAGCTGTCGGACATCATTCCTGGCCTGTCGCCGGTCGGCGCGCTGATCGCGCTGCGCGTGCTGCAGGGCCTGTTCGGCGCCCTGCTTCAGCCTGCCGCCCTTGCCCTGCTGCGTGGTGCCTTCCCCGGTGAGAAGCTGAACGCGGCCATGGGCGCCTGGGGCGCCATCATCGGCCTGTCCAGCGCGGCCGGCCCGATCGTGGGCGGCGTCCTGGTCGAGAACGTCAGCTGGCAGTCCGTCTTCTTCATCAACGCGCCGGTCGGGATCATCGCCCTGATCATGGGCATCTTCCTCATCAAGGAGAACCGCGTCCCGTCGCTGGCCAGGATCGACTGGCTCGGCGTGGTGCTGCTGTCGGGCGCGATGTTCGCGCTCGTCTGGACGATCATCAAGGCCCCCGAGTGGGGCTGGGGTGACAGCACGACGCTCGCCTTCATCGCCGGCTTCGTGGTGCTCATCGCCGCCTTCATCTTCTGGCAGAGCAAGGCCAAGGAGCCGCTGGTCCCGTTGTCGCTGTTCAAGAACCCGTCCATCTCCATCGGTACCGTGCTGATGATGATGGTGGCGTTCGCGATGTTCGGCGCGATGTTCTTCCTCGGCTTCTTCTTCCAGGGCGTTCACGGTCTGAGCCCGCTGGACGCGGGCCTGCGCATGCTGCCGATGAGCGCCGGCATGATCGTGGCCTCGCCGCTGGCCGGCATGATGATCGGCAGGGTCGGCCCGAAGATCACGATGGCCACCGGCCTGCTGATCACCGCGGCCGCGATGTTCCTCATGTCGCAGCTGAGCATCGACGCCTCGTTCATCGAGAGCGGCATCCCGTTCGTACTGCTGGCGTTCGGCCTCTCGCCGGTCTTCGTCGGCGCCACCGAGATCATCGTGGGCAACGCCCCGATCCAGCTCAGCGGTGTCGCGGGCGGTCTGCAGCAGTCGGCCATGCAGGTCGGCGGCGCGCTCGGCACCGCGATCCTGGGCGCCGTCATGGCCTCCGAGATCTCCAGCAAGCTGCCCGGCTACCTCGGCCAGACGGCCAAGGGGCTCCCGGCGGACCAGCTGTCGCTGCTGGAGAAGGCCGCCGCGTTCGGCGGGCTCCCGGCCGGCACCCCGCAGCAGCTCCAGAAGCTGGTGGGCGGGGCCGTGCACAATGCGTTCATGGACGGCATGCACCTGGCCTTCCTGGTCAGCACCTGCATCGCGGTCCTCACCGCGGTCCTGGCGCTGTTCGTCAAGAGCGGCCGCAAGACCGAGGGCGCGCCGGTGCACATGGGCTGACCCTTCTTTTCATCTGTACGGCCCTCGCCTGGTGGCGGGGGCCGTACGCGTGTCCAAGGGGTGGGCTGAACGATCTCGACCGGGAAGACGCGCTCGGAGGCGGGCATAGACTCGGTGGCGTGAGCACGAAGATCCTCCCTGAGCAGGAGACCACCCCGCGGACGTCGCATGGCGACGGCGATCATGAGCGGTTCGCGCACTACGCGGACAAGCACAAGATCACCGAGAGCATGGTAACCGGCACGCCGATCCGGGCCCTGTGCGGCAAGGTCTGGGTGCCCAGCCGCGACCCCAAGAAATATCCGGTGTGCCCCGAGTGCAAGGAGATCTACGAGGGGCTGCCGTCGGGCGGCGACGACGACAACGAGTGAGTGTTGATCACGTGTGATCACCCACGGTAGAGCTACGGTCTGCATACGGACCTACTCATACCGTAACGGGGGATTGCATGGCCCGGCGCGCGACCGCCGTCTCGTTGGCATGCCTGCTCGCGGCCGGGCTCACACCGCCGCTCCGTCCCGCCTCGGGGGCCCCGGCCGCACCTGACTGCGCCGCCGCGGACTCGCCGCGCGAGGTGGGTCTGCGCGCTGCCCACGATGGCGCCGTGGCCCGCGACGGTGGGTTGCCCAGGCCGGGTGGGGGGCTGGGGGACGATCCGCGGTCCTTGGGGCCGCGGCAGCCCAGGCCACGGGACGTCGAGCAGGTGCTGGACGAGCTCGCCCAGCGGCTCGCCGGAGTGACGGTCCCGGACGAGGTGATCGTTCCTACCTGGGTGCACGTACTCACCGACGGCGCCAGGCGGGCCTCCAACGCGGACGTCAGGGCGCAGATCGACGCGCTCAACTCCGCCTACAGCGGCGCGCTGGGCGGCGCCGCCACCGGGGTGCGCTTCCGCCTCGACGGCATCTCGGTCAAGGAGGACGCCTCCTGGTTCATCGACCCGATCGGCAACGAGCGCGCCATGAAGTCCGCCCTGCGCCGCGGCGGCCCCGAGACCCTGAACCTCTACATCGGCCAGCTGGGCGACCTCGTCCTCGGCTTCTCCACCTACCCCTACTGGTACAAGGACAGCCCCACCCTCGACGGCGTCGTCATCGACTGGCGCAGCCTGCCCGGCGGCGCGCTGGTCAACTACAACCGCGGCTACACCGGCGTACACGAGATCGGCCACTGGCTCGGCCTCTTCCACACCTTCGAGAACGGCTGCGCGTACCCGGGCGACGGCATCGCCGACACCCCACCCGAGGCCAGGCCCACGGAAGGCTGCCCAGACTCCAAGGAGACCTGCGCGGAGCGGGGTCTGGACCCCATCCACAACTACATGGACTACGCGCATGACCGGTGCATGTGGGAGTTCACGGCTGAGCAGGCGAAACGCATGCACCAGATGTGGGCCGTCTACCGGGGTCGGGGCTCGCTGCCCGCCCTCTGACGGGGCGTCGCGATGACATGGGCGTCGCGCTGATGGCGCGTCGTCCTGAAATAGCGGCACAACTAGGATGTTTGGGTGACAGCACCGAAGGCACTCGACACTCCGTACGATCAACCTCGCATCTTCGGTTCGGCCTATCGGACGGCCACCATCGGCATCCTGCTGGTGATCACGCTGATCGCCTTCGAGGGCATGTCGGTGGGCGTCGTCATGCCGGTCATCTCCCAGCAACTCGACGCGCTCGACCTCTACGGCCTGAGCTTCTCGGCCTTCCTCATCGCCAGCCTGTTCGCGAACGTGGTGTCCGGGCTCTGGTCGGACCGGCGGGGGTACACGATCCCGTTCCTGGTCGGGGTGGTGCTGTTCGTGGTCGGGATGGGGCTGGCGGGGGCGGCGTCGACCAAGGTGTTGTTCCTGGCCGCGCGGGCCGTGCAGGGGCTGGGCGCGGGATGCACGATCGTCGCCGTGTACGTGATGATCGCCCGGGTCTATCCGGCCGACGTGCGGCCGAAGGTGTTCGCGGGGCTGTCGGCGGCGTGGGTGGTGCCCGCCATGGTCGGGCCGGCCGTGGCCGGATTCGTGGCGGACACGTGGGGGTGGCGGTGGGTGTTCTTCGGGATCATCCCGCTCGTGGTGCCTGCCCTGGTCATGCTGGTCCCCGCCCTGAACAAGCCCGCCCACGAGCCGGACGCGTCCCACGCCTCCGGGGACGCGGGCTCGGCCGACTTGCCCGGCTCGTCGGTGCCGTCCGGGTCGTCCGGGTCGTCCAGGTCATCGGGCTCGCTCGGCTCATCCGATTCGTCTGGCTCGTCTGGCGCGGGTGGTGGGTCGGTGGAGGGGGCGCGTTCCAGGCCGTTGGCGATGACCGTGGCCGCCACCGCCTCAGCAGGTGGGGCGGGCGTGTTGCTGTACGGCGTGGACAAGCTTCATGTCTCGCCGGTGCCGAGCGCCGTCGCGGTCCTGGTGGGGCTGATCTGCCTCGGGTACGGCCTGGCCAAGCTGCTGCCGCCGGGCGCTCTGCGCTTCAGCCGGGGGCTGCCGACCACGATCATGATGCGGGGCCTGTTCTCGGCGGCCTTCTTCGGCGTGAACTCCTTCATTCCCCTCGCCCTCCAGCAGGTCAAGTCGTTCGGCCCCACGGCGGCGGGCATCGCGCTCACGACCGGGGCCCTCGGCTGGTCGACCGGGTCCTACCTGCAGAGCAGGCGCTCGGTCGAGCCGCACAGGCGGATCAGGATGGGAGCCGCCTGCGTCATGACGGGGGTACTGCTCGGGCTGCTGTCGGTCCTGCCCGGGGTCACCGGCTGGGTCGCGGTGCCGGCGTGGATCGTGGCGGGGTTCGGCATGGGCATAGGAATGACCACGGTCAGCGTCACGGCGCTCAAGCAGTCGCCGGTCAACGAGCAGGGGGCCAACTCCGCCGCGCTCTCGGTGACGGACATGCTGGGGTCCGCGCTGGCGGTGGGGCTCGGCGGCGCGTTGATCAACGTCATCGGGCACAGCCCGGGGATGATCGCGCGGGGCTTCGTGGTCATCTGCTGTCTGATGTCGGCCATATCCCTCGCGGCGACCCTTCTCGCCTCTCGCACTCGTTCCGACTGACCCGGTTCAAGGGTGATTCTTGTCCCTCCTGTCACAGCGATCACGGAACGCCGGACCCGGGCGGGCAGGAGTGATAGGACAGCGGGCAGGAGGTGTCATGGAGGACGATCGCCGCGTTTGGCCGCCGAGCTCGGGAGCCAGGCACCGCCGTACACCTCCCGCACCTCCACCCGACGACCCCGAGCCCCCGCAGTCGTCCGAGCCCCAGTCCCAACGCTCATCTGACCCCCAGCCCCAGCAGCCATCTGACCCCGAGCCTCAGCGGTCATCTGGCACGGCGTCTCAGCGGCGCGAGGAGGCGCCGAGTCCGGGGCGCAGGGGCGGGGATCCGTACCCGCGGGTCGGGCGGCGGGAGCCCGTACGCGATGGCGGGTCCTCGCGGCGGGGCGCCCCGCGCGATGACGAGGCCGCGCGGAACCCTCTACGCGAGGACGGGACGGCGCGGGACCCTCTACGCGATGGCCGGGCCGCGCGGGATCCCCTGCGCGAGGGCCAGGCTTCACGGCGGGACCCCCTGGACGATGACGGTTCCTCACGGCGGGGCCCCGAGCGCGATGGCGGGGCCGCGCGGCGCGGTCCCCTGGCCGGGGGGCTCGGGTGGGTGCGGCGGGGGTCTGCAAGCGACGATGACGAGGTCGGTGGGGGGTATTCGTGGCACGGGAGGGGCGATCCCGAGGGCGAGGAGGGGGACGAGCCGGAGGATCTCTGGAATCCGCGGTTGCGGCGCACCGCCGGGCGAGGGCTCGAGCGGGACGACGGCGATCCGCAGGTGCCCTGGGAGTCCCTGCCCCCGTCCGCCCGCCACTACGGGGTGCCCGCCGATCCCGGCCTGTCAGGGCGGGTACGGGGGCGCCGGTGGCGGCGGCCTGCCGGGGCGGTGCTCACACTGCTCCTGGCCACCGGGCTGATCGCGGCGCTGGTCATGGTCGTACTGCGGCTGGTCGCCCCAACGCCCGCGACGGCGAGCCTGAGCGACTCTCGGGCGGGGGTGACGATCACGCTGCCGGCGGGGTGGCAGGAGGCCGGGGTGCCGCCTGTGACCGGATTCACTTCGGCCGCCAGGAGCGGAGGCGCGCTCGTCATGGCCAGGCCGGTCCCCGATCCCACGGCCGACGTGACGAAGGCCACAAAGGACGCGGCGGAGCTGTACTCCAGGCTGCTGCTCAAAGGCGACAAGGTCGACATCGTGGAGGACAAAGTTCTCCCGCAAGGGCACACGCGTGCGCTACGAGCGCAATACCAGGATGTGGCGAACACACCCGCCTACCTACGTGTCACACTCCTCACCCGGGACGGCAAGGCAGTGCTGCTCGTTGGCCTGCTCCAACCCGAAGAAACCACCCGAAGGCAGGCGCTCGACGCGGTGATGTCGAGCGTGCGATAAGCCCCGTACGCCCCTTAGCACGCAAGGATGAGCTTGGCCAGGATCCCCGGTGCACGGCACGTCTTGTCGGTGGGCCCGATTACTCTTGGGTCACTGTGAGACAGCGAAGCACACGAACCCCAGAGGTGATGCGGTGAGCACCTTCGCCGCATCCCACCTTTCGCCTTCCTACCCCGACCGCGCCGCATGGGGCACCGCCCCCAAGTTGCGTGCCTGGCAGCAGGAGGCGTTCGACCTGTATTTCAGGCGCGAGCCGCGTGACTTCCTCACCGTGGCGACGCCGGGCGCGGGCAAGACGACCTACGCCCTGCGCATCGCCAGCGAGCTGCTCGCCAATGGGGTGATCCGGGCGATCACCATCGTCACTCCCACCGAGCACCTCAAGCGCCAGTGGGCCGACGCCGCCAGCAAGGTCGGCATCGGCATCGACCCCGAGTTCAAGAACAGCCAGGGCGCCACCTCCCGCGACTACACCGGCGTGGCCGTGACCTACGCGCAGGTCGCCATGCACCCCGCCCTCCACAGGGCGCGCACGGAGGCCCGCAAGACGCTCATCATCTTCGACGAGATCCACCACGCGGGCGACGCCAAGTCGTGGGGCGATGGCATCCGTGAGGCGTTCGAGCCGGCCACTCGCAGGCTCCAGCTGACCGGCACGCCCTTCAGGTCCGACGACAACCCGATCCCGTTCGTCGGCTACGAGGAGGACACCGAGGGGCTCAAGCGCAGCGTCTCCGACTTCTCCTATGGCTACGGCCCGGCCCTCGACGATGGCGTCGTCCGGCCGGTCATCTTCCTGGCCTACTCCGGGGAGATGAAGTGGCGCACCCGCGCGGGCGACGAGCTCGCCGCCACGCTGGGCACGCCGCTCACCAAGGACCAGCTCTCCCAGGCCTGGCGCGCCGCGCTCGACCCCAAGGGCGACTGGATCCGCCAGGTCATGGAGGCCGCCGACCGGCGGCTGACGGAGGTGCGGCGCGGTGTCCCCGACGCCGGTGGCCTGGTCATCGCGACCGACCACGAGGCGGCCCGCGCCTACGCCCGGCACCTGCGCAACATCTCCG
The DNA here is from genome assembly GCF_040649695.1 of Nonomuraea sp. NPDC048901. NCBI lineage: Bacteria > Bacillati > Actinomycetota > Actinomycetes > Streptosporangiales > Streptosporangiaceae > Nonomuraea > Nonomuraea sp. NPDC048901. The sequence continues at coordinate 746,306 of NZ_JBEZFW010000003.1, forward strand.
GCGAGGGCGCCACCGTCGTGCTCTCCGACGATCCGGGGGCGTCGAACAAGATCAAGCAGTTCGCCGCGTCCAATGATCGCTGGCTGGTGGCGGTCCGGATGGTGTCCGAAGGCGTCGACATCCCGCGGCTGTGCGTGGGCGTCTACGCCACTTCGACCTCCACGCCGCTGTTCTTCGCCCAGGCGGTCGGGCGTTTCGTGCGGGCCCGCAAGCGCGGTGAGATGGCCTCGGTGTTCCTGCCCTCGGTGCCGACCCTCATGGGCCTGGCCAACGAGATGGAGCTGGAGCGCGACCACGTGCTCAACCGCCGTCCGCCGGAGGACGGGCTGGACGACAGCCTGCTCGAACAGGCCAACAGGAAGAAGGACAATCCAGACGTCCTTGGTGACGAGCTGCCGTTCGAGATGATGGAGACCTCGGCGACGTTCGACCGGGTGCTCTACGACGGCGGCGAGTTCGGCACCGGGGCGGAGGTCGGTTCGGCGGAGGAGGAGGACTTCCTCGGCCTGCCCGGCCTGCTGGAGCCCGACCAGGTGGCCACGCTGCTGCGCAAGCGGCAGTCGGACCAGCAGGCGGCCAAGGCCAAGAAGGCCGAGAGCGCACCGCCCGCGCTGGCGCCGCACGAGCAGATCGCCGAGCTCCGGCGGGAGCTCAACGGCCTCGTGGGCGCCTGGAACCACCGCACCGGCCAACCCCACGGCGTCATCCACTCGGACCTGCGCCGGGCGTGCGGCGGGCCGCCCATCGCCCAGGCCACGGCCGCCGAGATCCAGGAGCGGATCGCCAAGATCCGCCAGTGGGCCACCCAGCGGCGCTAGCGCAGCCGCCCGGCGAGGGGGTTCCCTCCTCGCCGGGTGACCAGGCCGACGTGGTCGTCCACAGGCACGTCCTGGACCAAGCCGACCTGGTCGCCCACGTCCACGTCCTGGACCAGGCCGACGTGATTGCCCATGTCCTGGACCAGACAGACGTGATCGTTCATGTCCTGGACCAGGCGGGCGGAGATGAACCCGTCTCGCCGGGTGACCCCAAGCCGGGCGTGATAGGGATCTTCGCGATCCGGTGGCCGTGGGCCCCGAATAGTGTCACGGTTAGGACACGGCAGCGAAGAGCCTGTTCATGGCCGTGCCGGGCGCCGATCCAGAGGTGAGTAACACAGTTGGTCACATCGCGGTGGCCTTTCGGCGGACGCCCAGCCGCATCGGCTACGACCCACGATGGCTGCCTTGGATGAACAGAAGGATTTCTTCCATGTCAGCTGGGGCCACGGGTAAATCGACGTTCGTCGTCACTTCCGGCCTCTCGGGAAACGCCATCGTCACCCGGCTGAACGGCGATCTCGACGCCTCCGCGGTGCCCGTCTTCCGGGAGCACATGGAGCGCGTCTGGGCGCACCCGGCGATGCCCGTCCTGATCATGGACCTGCGGGAGATCACCTTCTGCGACTCCCTGGGGATGAACGAGCTGGTCGAAGTGCTGCAGCGGTGCGAGGCCAGGGGGACCCGGTTGCTGCTGGGCGGGGTTCAAGGGGTCATGGGGCGGGTGCTGTTCATCACAGGGCTGCGGCACGCGTTCGAGGTCTACGCCGATCTGGACGAGGCGCTGCGGCAGGGCTCCGTCATCTCATAGGACGTCGTCTGTCGGTCGCGGCTGGCACGCCAGGATGTCCGTCGGTCGCTGCTGGGGTTCCAGGATGTTCAGCTGAGGTGCCGGGACGTTCCGCGGTCCCGGCTGAGGTGCCCGGACGTTCCGCGGTCCCGGCTGAGGTGCCAGGACGGTCGTCGGTTGCGGCTGGGATGCGGTGGCCGGTGCGGCCGTCGACCGGGCTGAGCCGCGCGGGGGCCGGCGGGTCGAGCGGCACTCGCAGCGAGGCGGCGCCCCCGACAACGTGTACGGGCACCGTACGCGCCTCCTTGCCCTCGCCGACCGTCGGCCCTTCGCGGATCCAGACGCGCAGCCCGCGTCCCTTGGGGCGGAGCGTGACCTGCGCCGTCGCGCACTCGTCGGGCGCGGCGGGCCAGGACAGCGTGAGATCGTCGCGCGCGCCGCTCAGCCGGGCCGTCTGCGGCATCGGCGTACGCGCCGCGCACGCCATCGAGAACACGCTCGGTGGCGCCTCATGGGCGACGACCGCGGCTTCCCGCTCCTCGGCGGTCATCGCGACCGTGGCCGCCTCCAGCAGTGCCAGCGTCACCACGGCCCCGACCCTGGCTCCGTTGCGTCCGCGGACGAGCACCCAGAGGCTGAGCGGGGCGAGCAGCAGCCAGGCGAGGCCGAGGGAAAAGGTGAGCATGGGGAACCTCACACCAGAAAGAAGTCATATCGCTCTCCGTGGCGGGGTGGGCGCGGAGAGCGTTCGCCTTCTGGATATCACATGACCGCAGCGTCGCGCATCGCGTACTCTTCGTGGCTGACGCTCCACGCGGCCTGCGATGGGCGGCACACGAACGGCGCGCGAGAGAAAGTCGCCGCGCGAAAGAAAGTCAGCGTGCGAAAGAAAGTCAGCCCACGGACGGTGTGCCCTGCAGGACGGCGCCCGCGGCCCTCAGTTCCGCCAGCGCGCGGTCCGTGGTCTCCCGTGCCACCCCGGCCGTGAGGTCGAGCAGCACACGTACGGCCAGGCCGTGCTGGACCGCGTGGAGCGCCGTGGCGCGGACGCAGTGGTCCGTGGCGATCCCCACCACGTCCACCTCGCTCACCCCGTGCTCGTCCAGCCAGGCGGCCAGCGACACGTCGTCACCGGAGGTGCCCTCGAACCCGCTGTACGCGGCGGCGTGGGCGCCCTTGGAGAAGACCTCCTCCACCGCCGAGACGTCGAACGCCGGGTGGAAGTCCGCCCCCGGCGTGCCCGCGACGCAGTGCGCGGGCCATGTCGTCACGTAGTCGGGGGTGTCGGAGAAGTGGCCGCCCGGGTCGACGTGGTAGTCGCGGGTGGCCACCACGTGGTCATAGCCGTGGTCGTCCACGTAGCGGGTGATCGCGGCGGCCACCTCGGAACCGCCCGCCACGGGCAGACTCCCGCCCTCGCAGAAGTCGTTCTGCACGTCCACGATGATCAGCGCGGTCCCCATACGAAGCACCATACGTCAGGCGAACTCCGTGGCGATCGCCGCATACCCCCTGCCAAGGTGCAGCGCCTCCTGGGGCAGGTGTGCGATCGTCTCGGCGTGTCGCTCGCGGGCCGCGGTCAACGGCTCCCTGCCGATGACCTCGCCGTCTCGTACGAGCTGGTGCAGCAGCCGCACACCGCCCTCCGGCGCCGGCCCCGACGTGGTGATCAGCTCGGTGTCGGCGTGCCCGCTCTCGTCGAACAGGCGGTAGGACTCCTTGCGTCCCCCACGCGACGGCTTGCCGACCGACCGCTTGGCGACCGGCTCCATGACGCCCGCCGCGGTTTCGCGCGCCACCAGCTTGTACACCAGCGCGGCGGTGGGCACGCCCGAGCCCGTCACCAGCGAGGTGCCCACGCCGTAGCCGTCGACGGGGGCGGCGGCCAGGGCGGCGATGGCGTACTCGTCCAGGTCGGAGGTGACCACGATGCGCGTGTTGAAGGCGCCGAGCGCGTCGAGCTGCTCGCGTACCTCCTGCGCGGCCGCCGCCAGGTCGCCCGAGTCGATCCGCACCGCGCCCAGCTTGGCGCCGGCCAGCTCGATCGCCGTGCGGACCGCGTCGGCCACCTCGTAGGTGTCGACCAGCAGCGTGGTCTCCGGGCCGAGAGTGGCGATCTGGGCCTCGAACGCGTCCCGCTCGGAGTCGTGCAGCAGCGTGAACGCGTGCGCCGCCGTACCGGCCGTCGGTACGCCGTAGACCCGCCCGGCCATCAGATTGGAGGTGGAGGCGAACCCGGCGATGTAGGCGGCGCGGGCGGCGGCCACGGCGGCCCACTCGTGCGTACGGCGCGAGCCCATCTCGATGATCGGGCGCTTGCCCGCCGCGTTCGTCATCCGGGAGGCGGCGGAGGCGATGGCGCAGTCATGATTGAGGATGGAAAGGGTCAAAGTCTCCAGGAGTACGGCCTCCGCGAACGTTCCTTCCACCACCATGATCGGGGAGGCGGGGAAGTAGACGTCGCCCTCGCGGTAACCGTAGACGTCTCCGGAGAACCGGTAGCCGGCGAGGAAATCGAGGGTCGCCTCGTCGACCACCTCGTTCTCCCGCAGATAGGTCAGCTCTTCGTCACCGAAACGGAAGTTCTCCAGCTCGTCCAGGACACGTCCCGTCCCGGCGACAACCCCGTAGCGCCGTCCGCCCGGTAGATGCCGGGCGAACACCTCGAAAACCGCCCGCCGGTGGGCGGCGCCGCTCCGCAGTGCCGCCTGAAGCATCGTCAGTTCATAGTGATCTGTGAGCAACGCAGTGCTCATGGTCATTGCCACGACTCGAAGACTACGGCCGGGGTAGGGCAGGATGGGGGATGTGGGTAGCACTGCTCCAATGGCCGTCGAGCGTCCGTCAACGGACGTCCGGCCCGACCTGCCATGGGTGACGATCGTCTGGAACGACCCGGTCAACCTCATGTCCTACGTGACGTACGTCTTCCAGACGGTGTTCGGCTACTCCAAGGAGAAGGCCGAAAAACTCATGATGGACGTGCACAAGAAAGGCAAAGCCGTCGTGTCCAGCGGCACCCGGGAGGAGATGGAGCGCGACGTGCAGATCCTCCACTCCTACGGGCTGTGGGCGACGGTTCAGCCGGATTCGGTCAAGTGAGGCGGCACACGTGAACTCGGGGTTCTCGACGCGGGACGGCGGTGGCGTCATCGCGGAGTTCGAGGCGGCGGAGGTGTCGATCCTGCGCTCGCTGGTCACCCAGGTGCTCGGTCTGGTGGCGCCGGGCGAGACGGGCGACGACCCGCTGGAGCGGGCGCTCGGGATCGGCGTCGGGGCCGGGGCGGCGCCGTCCGATCCGGTGCTCGCCCGCCTGTTCCCCTCGGCCTACCAGGATGAGAAGGAGGCGGCGGAGTTCCGCCGCTACACCGAGGCGACGCTGCGCGACGGCAAGCGCGCCGACGCGCAGACCATGCTCGACAGCGCCAGGCCGGGCCGCAGCGAGCTGTCGCCCGAGCAGGCCCAGGCGTGGCTGCGTTCGCTCAACGACGTACGGCTGGCCCTCGGCACCAAGCTCGAGGTGACCGAGGAGATCCACGACGAGATCGCCACGATGTCCGAGGACGACCCTCGTTACCCGGCCTACGTCACCTACGACTGGCTGACCTACCTGCAGGACACCCTGGTCCGGGCCCTCTGGTAATTTCCCCGACATGCTGACCATCTCGCAGGAACTCGTGGACAAGATCATTGCCCACGCGCGGGCCGACCACCCGGACGAGGCGTGCGGCGTGATCGCGGGACGGGGCGGGGTGCCCGAGCGGTTCGTCCCGATGGAGAACGCCGAGCGCTCGCCCACCTTCTACCGCTTCGACTCGCTGGAGCAGCTGCGCGTCTGGCGCGAGATGGACGACCGCGACGAGGAGCCCGTCGTGATCTACCACTCCCACACGGCGACCGAGGCCTACCCCTCGCGGACCGACGTGACCTACGCCTCAGAGCCGGACGCCCACTACGTTCTGGTCTCGACCAGGGACGAGAACGAGACGGAGTTTCGCTCGTACCGGATCCTCGATGGGGCGATAACAGAGGAAGAGGTAAGGTTCGTACCATGATGGTCCGGCCGGTGCAGAGCTACCTCTTCGCGCATACCCCGGCTGTCGTCGTCTACGACTGTCGCTGATCAGGAATCCGTGTTCAGCCGTCGGCGTTGCTGCCGATGGGACGACGACCTGACCCGAGGAGACTGACCGCGATGGCCATCGAGGTTCGCATTCCGACCATTCTTCGTACGTACACCGCCGGCGCCAAAGCCGTCGACGCCGAGGGCGCCACCCTCGACGAGCTGATCAGCAACCTTGAGTCCCTGCACCCCGGGATCAAGGACCGCCTGGTCGACCAGGGCAACCTGCGCCGCTTCGTCAACGTCTACCTCAACGACGAGGACGTGCGCTTCCTCGGCGGCCTCGGCACGCCCGTGTCCGACGGCGACACGGTGACCGTGCTGCCCGCCGTCGCCGGCGGGTGACATGCGCTTCGAATCGTTGATCGACTCGGTCGGTCGCACGCCGCTCGTCGGCCTTCCCCGGCTCTCGCCGTCGGCCGAGGTACGCCTCTGGGCCAAGCTCGAAGACCGCAACCCGACCGGGTCGATCAAGGATCGGCCCGCGCTCTGGATGGTCGAGCAGGCCGAGAAGGACGGGCTGCTCACACCCGGCTGCACGATCCTGGAGCCCACCAGCGGCAACACCGGCATCTCCCTGGCGATGTCGGCCAAGCTCAAGGGCTACAAGCTGATCTGCGTCATGCCGGAGAACACCTCCGAGGAGCGCCGCCAGCTGCTGCGCATGTGGGGGGCGGAGATCATCTCGTCCGCAGCGGCCGGGGGCTCCAACGAGGCTGTACGGGTGGCCAAGGAGCTCGCGGCCGAGCACCCGGACTGGGTGATGCTCTACCAGTACGGCAATCCGGCCAACTGGCGCTCCCACTACAAGTCGACCGGACCCGAGATCCTTGAGGACCTGCCCACCGTGACCCACTTCGTCGCCGGGCTCGGCACGACGGGGACCCTCATGGGGGTGGGGCGCTTCCTGCGCGAGCGCGTGCCCGGCGTGCGGATCGTGGCCGCCGAGCCGCGTTACGGCGAGCTGGTCTATGGGCTGCGGAACGTGGACGAAGGGTTCATCCCGGAGCTCTACGACGAGTCCGTGCTCACCACGCGGTTCTCGGTGGGCTCGGCCGACGCGCTGCGCCGTACCCGCGAACTGCTCGCCGCGGAGGGGATCTTCGCCGGGGTGTCCACGGGGGCGGCGCTGCACGCCGCTCTGGGCGTGGCCGCCAAGGCGGTGAAGGCGGGGGAGAGCGCCGACGTCGTCTTCGTGGTCGCCGACGGTGGCTGGAAGTACCTGTCCACGGGCGCCTACGAAGGCACCCTGGACGAGGCCGAGCACCGCCTCGAAGGCCAGCTCTGGGCATGACAGCGACCGCCTGACAGCGACCGCATGACAGTGGCCGCATGACAGTGGCCGCCCCCCAGGTAGGGGGCGGCCACTCGTGTTCGTGCTAGTTGAACAGGACCCGCAGCGAGAAGGTGGCCTCGGTGGCGGTCTGCTTGCCGCTCATACCGACCGCCTTCAGAACCTGGGCGTTGGCCTTGTCGTCGCCCTCCATGCTCTGCAGGTAGTACTTCTCGACCTTGTCGAGGTCCACGAACAGGGCGAAGGTGGCATCGTCGCCGTCCGGGATCGCGGTCTTGAAGGTCTCGCTCTCGCCGAGCGTGCCCTCCCCGCCCAGAGCCTTGGCGTACTCGTCGGTGGTCGCCACCGTGAACGTGCCGTCACCCGCGACCTTGGCGAGCTGGGGAGCGGGCTGACCGCTGGACGTCATGGCCTTCTGGATCTTGTCGTAGACGGCCTGCGCCTTGGCCGGATCCGTCGTGATGCGGAGGCCGCCCTTGATCTTGTCACTGTCCAGGCCCTGGGCGTCGACCGCGAGGGTCAGGTTCTTGCCGAGGATCGTGGCCAGATCGTCGGGCAGCTGCAGGCCGTAGGTCTGCTTGGCCTGGTCGATGAACTGCTTGAACTGGGCCCCCGCCGGCGACGCCGCGACGGACTGCTCGATCTCGGCCCACTTCTTGGTGATGATCTGGTCGAGGCCCGAGTAGGACAGCGCGCCCGCGGTCGAGGCGGGAAGCGTCGACAGCTTGCTGGGCTCCAGGTCACCGTCGATCATGCCCTCGGCGCCGCTGACGATACCGGCCAGCTCGGCGTAGGAGCTGTCGAAGCGGAGCGCTCCGGCGAACCTGGCGTTCTTGACCTGCTCGAGCGCCTTGGCCTCTTCGCTCGACTTGTCGGTCACGGCCAGCTCGCCGACCTTGCCGAGGTGCGCCCAGTACGACAGCACGCCCTGCTCACCGAGCGCGTTCACGTCGTCGTTGAACTCGGCGTTGTCGGCGAGGCTGGTGGTCTCGGCGGCGTACTTGTCGGCCAGCGACTGGCTGGAGGTCACCAGCGCGTAGTCGTCACGGAAGGCCAGGCCGAACTTCTCCTTGCCCATCAGCTTGGTGATGCCCGCCTTGGCCTGCGCCTCGTCCTTGACCTGGACGGCCACGGCGTAGTCGGGCTCCTTGCCGCCCGACGGGACGATGGCCAGGCCGATCCTGCTGCCCAGCCAGGGGTCGACGTCCTTGGCGAAGTCGACCTTGGAGAAACCGCTGTCCTGCGTCAGGTCGAAGAGCGCCTGGCGCGGGTCGTCACCCTTGAAGGTGTCCTTGGTGACGGTGAACTTCCTGGCGATCTGGAACAGCGCCACCTTCTGGTTGGCCGCCGGGTCCAGGTCGAGCCGTACATAGGCGATCGAACTGGCGGGCAGCACCTCGTGCGGCTGCGTGCCGCCGCCGCCGATCGCGCCGACCGCCCAGACCGCGCCGCCGCCGAGCAGGACCACGGCCAGCGCGGAGGCGATGGCGATGATCCAGCCCTTGCGGCTCTTCTTGGCGGGCTCGGCGGGGCCGAAGCCCTCGGGGCCCTGCTGCTGCCAACCGGCCTGGCCGTACTGTTCCTGCTGGCCAAACGCCTGTTGCCCAAAGCTCTGCTGCCCGTACTGGGGGGACTGCTGCCCGTAGGACGGCTGCTGTCCTGTCGGGGCTTGCTGGCCGTACGTGGGGGCCTGCTGGCCGTACGAAGGCGGCTGCTGCCCATATTGGGGCTGTTGCTGGCCATATGGCTGCTGGCCGTATGAAGGCTGTTGCCCATACTGGGGGCCCTGCTGCCCGTAAGACGCCTGCTGCCCATAGGACGGCTGCTGCCCTGTCGGGGCTTGCTGGCCGTACTGAGGCTGCTGGTAGGACTGCTGCGGAGGATACGGCTGGCCCTGTGATGACAATGGCATTGTCGGTGGGTTCTCGGGCTGCTGCTGCTCCTGGTTCCAGCGGTATGCCGTCGTCCGATTCGGATCCTGGCCACTCGGGGGATTATTAGCAGACATCACTCAACTCACAATGTGGACTTATGACCACAGAGACGGTAGCTGATGTTGCTAGACGGACGCTTGCAATGTACTTAGACCCGTGAGAGTTCCTTTCGAGAAGTGCTGATGTGCACCTCTCCGCCGTCGTGATCGGTGACGCTCGACCATGGGACGAAAGTGGATCCCACATAAAGCACCCGCGCCAACGCCCGGGAGAACCAGCCCCAGCGGCCGTGCAAGTCGCGAGTCAGGCAGAGCAGGGGCCTGCGGTGGGCCGAGACCACCAGGCCGTAGACGGTGGCGCTCTGTTGCAGTTCGCCTTTGTGCTTGATCACGCGGATGTCGACGACGTGGCCGACCCACACCCCGTTGGGGTCCCAGACCGACTGCCCGATGAGTTCGGTAACGCTTCCCATGATCGAACTGTCTCAGCGAGAGGGCGTTTTCGCAGGTAGGCACGCTGATGGCCCGATGTTCTGGGTCTGCAATAGACTGTGTGGCTACTAGAATATAGTTCCAGATTGATTCGAGGGCGGCACCGATGACCAAGTTCGACGAGGCCACGCAGGCGATCCGGGTCGACGAGACCACCTACGACGTCTGCCTCGACCCCGGCTATGTGATCGGTGGCCCGCTCAACGGCGGCTACCTGCTGGCGGTGATCCTGCGCGCGGTCGTGGACGCGTCGCCGTTCGAGCACCCGGTGAGCACGTCCGCCCAGTTCCTCAAGGCGCCCGTGCCCGGCCCCGCCCGGGTCCGGATCGAGCAGCTCAAGGCGGGCAGGACGGCGGCCTTCACCCGGGCGACGCTCGTCCAGGACGGGGTGGCGCAGATCGAGAGCCTGATCACCACGGCCACGTTGCACGACGTCGAGCCCACTTACGCTGATAAATCCATCTATGTCATGCCGCGGCCGGAAGAATGCGCCAAGCTGCCCGAGCCCAAGCCCGAGTCCAACATGACGCTCAACGCCCGGATGGAAATGCTCTTCGACCCGCCCACGATCGGCTGGCTGACCGGCGAGCCCAGCGGCCGGCCCGAGTCCAGGGCGTACTTCAGGATGGCCGAGCCCCAGGACCCCGACCCCTACGTGCTCGCGCTGGCCGTGGACGCGCTGCCGCCCGTGGTGTTCTCGGCCGGAGCGCGGGGCTGGGCGCCCACCGTGGACCTCACCTGGCACCTGCGGGCGCTGCCCGCCCCCGGCTGGCTCACGCTGATCGGCAGCGGCCGCCTCATCTCGGACGGCTGGTTCGACGAAGAGGTCGAGGCGTGGGACTCCGAGGGCAGGCTGGTCGCCCAGTGCCGCCAGCTCGCGCGGGTGGGCCGCGGCTGACGCGCTGACTGTGAGCATTCAACTGTGAGCATTCTTACGCAGTGAGAATGTCGCAGGTCGCCTACCCTCTAAAGGTGCCGGACGCGAGCATTGGGATCTTCGACAGCGGGGTGGGCGGGCTGACGGTCGCCAGGGCGATCATCGACCAGCTGCCCCATGAATCCATCACCTATGTGGCCGACACGGCCCGCCAGCCGTACGGGCCCAAACGCCTGGCCGAGGTCCGGGCCTACGCGCTGGAGGTGATGGACCACCTCGTCGAGAACGACGTCAAGATGCTCGTGATCGCGTGCAACAGCGCCAGTGCCGCCGTGCTGCGCGACGCGCGCGAGCGTTACGACGTGCCGGTCGTCGAGGTGATCCAGCCCGCCACCCGGCGCGCGGTGCGCGCCACCCGCACCGGCAGGGTCGGTGTGATCGCCACCAGGGCGACCATCGAGTCCATGGCCTATCACGACGCCTTCACCGCGGCTCCCGACGTACAGCTCACCGGCGTGGCCGCCCCACGCCTGGTGGAGTACGTCGAACGCGGCGAGACGGCGAGCGAGGAGCTCATCGAGGTCGTGCGCGACTACCTGGCCCCCATCAGGGCGGCCGGGTGCGACACGCTGATCCTCGGCTGCACCCACTACCCGCTGCTCACCGGCGCGATCTCCTATGTCGCCGGTGACGGGGTGACGCTCGTCTCCAGCGCCGACGAGACGGCCAAGGACGTCTACCGCATCCTGCACGACCGTGACATGGCGGCAGGAAGCGAGGCCACCCCCCGGCATCGCTTCCGCGCCACAGGCGACTCCTTGCTCTTCGCCCGGCTCGGGCGACGCTTCCTCGGCCCGGAGATCGATGCGGTCGAAGTCACACCAGTGGGGGGTACTACCTCTAACGGGAGGCCCGCATGAAGGTGACCATCATCGGCTGTTCGGGGAGCTTTCCCGGCCCCGACAGCCCCTCGTCCTGCTATCTCGTCGAGGCCGAGGGCTTCAGGCTGCTCCTCGACTTCGGCAACGGGTCCCTGGGAGTGCTGCAACGCCATATCGGGCTCTACGACGTGGACGCCATCTGCCTGAGCCACCTGCACGCCGACCACTGCCTCGACATGTGCGCCTACCACGTGGCCCGGACCTACGGGCCGGCCGCGCCGTACCCCAAGGTGCCCGTCCACGCGCCCGCCGACGCGCCGCGCCGCCTGGCCGCCGCCTACGGCATGCCGGAGGAGCCGGGCATGGAGACGGCCTTCGACTTCGTACCGCTCGCACCGGGCCCGTTCGAGGTCGGGCCGTTCACGGTGGTCGCCGGTCAGGTCAACCACCCGGTCGAGGCGTACGGCTTCCGCGTCACGCACGGCGGCCGGAGCCTGGCCTACTCGGGCGACACCGGCGAGTCCGCCGAAGTGGTGCGGCTGTCCGCCGGCGTCGACCTGATGCTGTGCGAGTCGTCGTTCCTCGACCAGCCGGAGCTGCCCACTGACCTGCACATGTCGGGCCGCCAGGCCGCCGAGCACGCCGCCAAGGCCGGGGTGGGCCGGCTGGTGCTCACCCACCTCGTCCCCTGGAACGACCAGCAGCGGATCCTGGACGACGCCTGCCGGGGCGGCTACAGCGGCCCGATCGACCTGGCCCGCAGCGGGGCCGTCTACGACCTGGCCTGAGCCTGTCTCACGACTTGGCTTGAATCTGCGAGAAGTCCCGCAGCCGCGGCAGCGGCGAGAACATCAGCGGCAGGAACGACAGCAGCCGCGCGCCCATGAAGACCCACAGGGCCTCTCGCACCCCGATGTGCTGAGCCACGATGCCGCCGAGCAACGCGCCCAGCGGCATCGTGCCCCAGACGATGAACCTGACCGTCGCGTTGACCCGCCCCAGCATGCGCTCCGGCGTGACGGTCTGCCGGTAAGTGAGCTGGCCGACGTTGTAGATGATCGCGCCCCATGACAGCGCGATCGAGGCGATAGCGAAGAAGGCGACCCGCCAGTCGGCCTGCGTCATGGGCAGCAGCAGGCCGAAGGGCGAGGTGACGGCGATGGCCAGCCAGGTCACCCTCGCCGTGCCGTACCTGCTGAATAACCGGCTCCCGGTGAGGCCGCCGAGCAGCCCGCCGACCGCGCCCGACATGAGCATGACGCCGATCAGGCCGGGCGGCAGCCGGACCACGTCAGCCAGGAACAGCACGGACAGGCTGATCACACCGCTGAGACTCAGGTTCGTCGCCGCGGTCGTGACGACGATCGCCCGTAACAGCCGGTCGCGCCAGACGAACCCGAGCCCTTCGGCGATGCCCTGGCGCATCCGCGGGCGTTCCTCGGCGACCGGCGCCTGGTCGGGCGTCTTGATGGCGCTCAGGAAGACCAGGGAGCCCAACGCGGCCAGCGCGGTCGCCAGCATCGTGCGCGAGGCGCCGATCAGCTGTACGAGCGCGCCGCCCAGGCTGGGACCGGCGAGCGAGCCGCTCGACCGGACGAACTCGAGCTTGGAGTTGCCGTCGCTCAGCCGGTCTCTGCTCACCAGCTCCGGCAGGTAGGTCTGGTCGGCGACGTCGTTGAAGACCTGGGCGGTGCCGGCCAGCAGCGCGACCACGTACAGCATGCCGACCGACAGCAGCCCGAGCGCGTCGCTGACCGGGATGCTCGCCAGCAGGAGGCACCTGACCAGGTCGGAGGTCACCATCACGCGGCGCCTGCGCAATCGGTCGACCCAGACCCCCGCGGGCAGGCCGATCGCGAGGAACGCCGCCGTCTGCAGCGCAGAGAGCACGCCGACCTCAAGGGGTCCGGCGTGCAGAGCCAGCACGGCGACCAAAGGGAGCGCCACGCGGGAAATGTTGGCTCCGAGTTCGTTGGCCACGTGCGAACTGAGGAACCGGAGAAAGTCAGGGTTTCGCAACACCCCCGTTGTCATTGCGTAAGGATCCATGTGTCGGACACATTCGGTCAAGAGCGTTGCGGCGCGGAGATAGGGTGATCTGCATGTCGCGACAGGATGGCCGAAACCCCGATCAGCTCCGCCCCATCACCATTACCAGGCAATGGATTACCCATGCCGAAGGTTCGGTGCTGGTGGAGTTCGGCGGCACCCGGGTCCTGTGCGCCGCATCGGTCCAGGACAGCGTGCCGCGCTGGCGCCGGGGGAGCGGCCAGGGCTGGGTCACGGCCGAGTACGCGATGCTGCCGCGCGCCACCAACACCCGCAATGACCGCGAGTCGGTCCGCGGGAAGATCGGCGGGCGCACGCACGAGATCTCCCGGCTGATCGGCCGCTCACTGCGGGCCTGCGTCGACTACAAGGCTTTGGGCGAAAACTCCGTCCTGCTCGACTGCGACGTCCTGCAGGCCGACGGCGGCACCAGGACCGCCGCGATCACCGGCGCCTACGTGGCGCTGGCCGACGCCGTCGCGTGGATGCGCGAGCGCCGGATGTGCCCCGGCGAGCCGCTGGTCGACTCCGTGGCCGCCGTCTCGGTCGGCGTGGTCGGCTCGGTCCCGATGCTCGACCTCTGCTACACCGAGGACGTGGCGGCCGAGACCGACATGAACGTGGTGATGACCGGCGCCGGCAGCTTCGTCGAGGTGCAGGGCACCGCCGAGGGCGCGCCGTTCGACCGCGCCGCGCTCAACCAGCTCCTCGACCTGGCCGTCACCGGCTGCGAGGAGCTCACCCTGATCCAGCAGGAGGCGCTGGGAGCATGAAAATCGTCCTGGCCACCCGTAACGCGGGCAAGATCGCCGAGCTGCGCCGGATCCTGTCGGGGTTCGACATTGTCGGGCTCGAGGAGTTCCCCTCGATCGGTGAGGTGGCCGAGACCGGCGTCACCTTCGAGGAAAACGCCCTGCTCAAGGCGCACGCCGTGGCGCAGGGCTCGGGGCTGCCCGCGGTGGCCGACGACTCCGGCCTCTGCGTCGACGTGCTCAACGGCATGCCCGGGGTGTTCTCGGCGCGCTGGTCCGGGCGCCACGGTGACGACAAGGCCAACCTCGACCTGCTGCTGGCACAGATCTCCGACGTGCCCGCCGACAAGCTGGCCGCCCACTTCGCGTGCGCGGCCGCGCTGGCGCTGCCATCGGGGGAGTGGCGCGTGGTCGAGGGCACGCTGGCGGGCCACCTGGTCACGACGCCCCGCGGCACCAACGGGTTCGGCTACGACCCGATCCTGGTGCCCGAGGGCGAGACCCGCACCGCGGCAGAGCTCTCCGCCGACGAGAAGGACGCCATCAGCCACCGGGGTCGCGCCTTCCGCGCCCTCGCCCCGATCGTGCGCGACCTCATCGCGAGCTGACTGTGCGAGCTGACGTAACCATCGTGTAAGAACCACTGGCCGTCAGAGGCGTAGCGTCAGAATTGTGCAGAAGAACGATGTGATGCCGGCCTGGGCCGGGGCGCTGGCGGGAGTGGTGGCCGGGGCTGTGGCGCTCGGCGTCGCGCAGCTCGTCGCCGGGGTGCTGAAGCCCGCGGCCTTTCCCGTGGTGGCCGTGGGCAACGTGGTCGTGGACAACACGCCCGCGTGGCTCAAAGAGTTCGCCATCAGCAACTTCGGCTCGAACGACAAGACCGTGCTCATCGCGGGTGTGCTGGTGGTGCTCGCGGTGGTGGCGGCGGTCATCGGCGTGCTGGCGCGGCACCGGGTGGCGTACGGGCTGGTGGGGCTCGGGGTGTTCGGCGTCGTGGGCATCGCGGCGGTGGTGACCCGGCCAGGCGCGGGAGCGCTCGACGTGGTGCCGACCGTGGTGGGGGTCGGTGTCGGGGCTTGGGGGCTCACGTGGCTGCTGGCGCGGGGCGTGCGGGAGTCGTACGAGGGCGCGGGGGCGGCGGTCCCGGGCTCGTCCGCTTCGGGCGCTTCGGGCGCTTCGGGCGTCAGGGCGGCGGCTCGGTCGGCTTCGGGCGCGACGGCGGCTTCGGGAGTCAAGGCGCCGGCTTCGTCGGCTTCGGATGTTGAGTCTGGCAGCGGCGGATCCCCCACTGATTTTTCGGGGGCTCCCGGCGATGAGGCTGAGCGGCCTGCCGTGATGCGGACCGGGGCGGAGCCGTACTCGTTCGACCGGCGACGGCTGCTCGGCGGCGTCGCGGGCGGTGTGGTGGTCGCGGGAGCCGCCACGCTGGCCGGGCGGGTGCTCGGCGGGCGGCAGACGGCGGAGACCGCCCGGGTGGCGGTCGCGCTGCCCAGGCCCAGGGTGGCGGCCAAACCACTGCCCCAAGGAACGGATTTCGGTATACGCGGCCTTTCCCCATTCGTCACGAAAAATCAGGACTTCTATAGGGTCGATACCGCGCTCATCGTGCCGCATGTCGATCCCCGGCAGTGGACGCTGCGCATCCACGGGATGGTGGACCGGCCGGTCGAGATCACGTACGCCGACCTGTTGAAGCGCCCCCTCACCGAGTCGTACGTCACGCTGACCTGCGTGTCCAACGAGGTCGGCGGCGAGTACATCGGCAACGCCCGCTGGCTCGGCGCCCGGATGGCCGACGTGCTGCGCGATGCGGGCCTCCAGTCCGGCGCCGACATGCTGCTGTCCACCTCCGACGACGGCTTCACCGCCGGAACCCCGGTCGACGTGGTGATGGACGGGCGCGACGCGCTGTTCGCCATCGCGATGAACGGCGAGGCCCTGCCCGTCGAGCACGGCTTCCCGGTACGCCAGGTGGTGCCCGGCCTCTACGGGTACGTCTCGGCGACCAAGTGGGTGGTGGACGTCAAGGTGACCCGGTTCGACAGGGACGAGGCGTACTGGACGCCGCGCGGCTGGTCCGCCAAGGGGCCCATCAAGACGGAGTCCCGCATCGACCTGCCCAAGCCGGGCGCGTCGGTGACGGCCGGCCGTACCACGATCGCGGGGGTGGCCTGGGCGCAGCACACGGGGATCGACGCGGTGGAGGTACGCGTCGACCGGAGTGAGTGGCGGCAGGCGAAGCTGGCCCAGGTGCCGGGCCCCGACACGTGGCGTCAGTGGTCGCTCGACTGGGACCTCACTGCCGGCAAGCACACGATCGAGGTCCGGGCCACGGACGCGGCCGGCCGTACCCAGACCGAACAGCAGGCGCCGCCGGCGCCTGACGGCGCGAGCGGCTGGCACTCCATCCAGGTCAACGTCGCCTGAGCGCGGCCCTTCTCCCTGTTTGCGCAGGTACGGGGGCTGGTTGGGACCGCCAAAACTTGCTGACTTCCCCTCCTCGAGATGGCTCGTCGCCCTACGATCGGTCGTCGAGCCATGACAGGAGGCAGGACGTGTTCCGCGACCGCAAGTCCAGCGTGCGGGGGGTCCTTCCCGAGGGGCATTACGACCCTGTGGTGGGTGACGGGGTCAGGTGGCGCGACTATGAGCGCGCCGCCGACTCGGACCTACTCGCCTCCCCCCTCTCGACCCCGGCCCCGCCCTCTTCTGCCCACCCATCGCCGTCTTCCGCCCACGTATCGCCCAGCTCGCCCTCTCCCGCCCACTCATCGCCCGACCCGCTACCCGAATGGCCGGGGACTCCGTGGGGCGCCTCACTGACCGCGCTATCGGGTCCGTCCGTCGGGAGATCGGCCGCGCGATGGCCGGCCCCGCCGGAGCGGTCGGCTGTGGTTGGCGGGTCGACCGTAGCTGGGACGTCGGCTGCCCACCCACCCACGCCCTCGGCTGGTTCCGTGTCCGCATGGTCGGGGGCCTCGCGGGGCGCCTCGTCGGTCGGGCGACACGGTGCGCCTGCCATCCCCCGGCACAAGGCGTCGAGCGGTGTGCCGGGTGACACGGCACAAGTGGGGGAATCAGCTGTGGCCCCCGGGCCCGCGCCCGCGAGCGGCTCGGTCTCCGGGAGCGGCAGAGTGTCTGGGAGCGGCTCGGTCTCCGGGGGCGGCTCGGTGTCCCGCAGCGGCTCGCTGCCCGGGAGCGGAGCGGTGCCTGGGAGCGGCAGGGCGTCCGGGGGTGGCGCGGTCTTCGGGGGCGGTTCGCTGCCCGGGGGCGGCGCAGTGTCCCGGAACGGATCGGTGTCCGAGGGCGGATGGGTGGCTGATGGCGGCTCGGTCTCCGGGAATGGCCTGGCCTCCGGGAGCGGTGCCGTCTCCGGGCGTGGCTCGGTGACCGGAGGCGGCTTGGACTCCGGGGGTGGCTTGGACTCCGGGGGTGGCTTGGACTCCGGGAGTAGGCCGGGCTCAGCAGGTGGCTCGGCGTTCGTGGAGGGCGCGGGGATTACCGGCGGCGGGATCAGCGGCGGCGGGGTTAGCGGTGGTGCGGATGGGCCGGGCGCTGGGGCGACGGGTGGGGCAGGGATGTTCGGGGGGTCGGCGGCGGCCATTCTGGGGCTCCCGCCGGACAGCGTTTCGCCGGGATTGGGCGTTGCGGCGGTTGGGTCCCAAGAAGGTGGGGTTGTGGCGCCTGTTCCGCGCGGAGCCGGGGTGGGGTCGGCGGCGGCCATTCTGGGGCTCCCGCCCGACAGCGCTTCGACGCCCTCGGGCGCTGCGGCGCTTGGGCCTCAGGGAGGTGGGGTCGGGCCGGCCGCCCTGAGCGAAACCGGGGTCGGGACAACTGGGCGGCACGGGGCCGGGACCAGCGGTCCTGGTCGGCAGGAGGCCGGAACCAGAGGCTCCGGGTGGCACGGGGCCGCCAGAGGTTCTGCTCGGCAGGAGGTTGGCGCCGGAGGCTCTGGGTGGCAGGGGGACGGGGGTGCTGGTCCAAAGGAGGTTGGTGCCGGAGGCTCTGGGTGGCAGGGGGCCGGGGGCGGGGGTGCTGGTCGGCAGGAGGCCGGAAGCGGAGGCTCTGGGTGGCAGGGGAATGGGGTGGGGGCGGCTGGGCGGCAGACGGTCGCTGAGCGGGACTGGTTCGAGCGGTCGCATCGGCCGCCGAGGTTGGCCGGTTACCGGCCCTACGGGGTGCCCGGAGGGCTGGCGAAGCCCGATGCGCAGGTGGAGCACGATCTGGCGCTGGCGATTCCGCTCGGTACGCGGTTTCCCGATCCGCGTGGCACGTGGGTCAGGCTGATCAACGGTGGCGGTCCGGCCGATGACCCGTTTCGTGCGTCCAACGCCGCCGACTGCGCGCTGGCCGTACTGTCCACCTGGCACGGCGAGCCCGCTGCGGCGGCGCCGAGGGTGGCGGAGTACGACCGGATCGGGCGGCCGCAGGTCACCGGTGAGGTCGGGGGCACTGCGCGGATCGAGCGGTGGGTGGGGCAGCGGTTCCAGTACCTGGGGCAGGGGCGGCACGCCTATCCGATGGTGGCGCGGCGGCTGCTGGAGGCGGGGCACGGGGCGGCGGCCGTGATCGTGGTGCGCTGGCCCGGTGGCGGGTCTCATGCGTGGAACGCCGTCAACTCGGGCGGCGAGGTGATCTGGATCGATGCCCAGCGGGGCCACATGGCCGTCGAACCGCCCTATACAACCGTGACCGGGGTGTTCTGCGTGATCGTCGACAGGCAGGGGCAACCGCGATGAACCTCGACCAGGCCAGGGCATTGGCGGAGGAGTACTTCAACGGGGTGCGGCGGGCGGACGACTCCGTCTCGGTGGGGATTCATGGGTTCAATGAGGGTTATGTCGCTTGGGTGCGAGAGCCTGAGCTCGATGACCCGGCGACCCTGCCCAGTACGGTCGGCGGGGGCTGCATCGTGATCGACAAGGTGTCCGGTGAGGTGGTCACCCGGCCGCTTCTCGATCCGGAAACGGTCGCCGAGCTCTGGCCCGGCCGTACCCCCCGCTGATCGGCCGTACCCCTCGCTCACCAGAGGAGCGGCGGAGGCGGGGTGCGGGACGACGAGGGATGCGGCTCGCCGTCCCGCATAGTTCCTTTCCGGAAGTTGCCGTTTTTATCGTGATTTGTCGGGGTTTATCCGGTTGCTAGTGAGCCCACGATCGACGCCCGAGCCGCCCGCCGCGCAGGCAGTACCGCGGCCAGCACCCCGGCCAGCCCCGACAGCACCACGAACAGCACGATCTGCCCCACCGGCAGCACGAACCAGGCGCCGTCGATCATCGCCCGCATCGCCGCCCACCCGAACACGCCGCCGAGCACCACCCCGACCACCGCCCCGATAAGCCCGAGCACCAGCGCCTCCACCGAGAGCATCCGCCGCAGCTGTGGCCTGGTCAGCCCGAGGGCCCGCAGCAGCGCCGATTCCCTGGTCCGTTCATGTACCGACAGCGACAGCGTGTTGGCGATGCCGAGCAGCGAGATCAGGATCGCCAGGCCCAGCAGCCCGGTGATGATCATCAGCAACATGTCCAGCGTGTCGTCGAACTGCCCGCGTACCTCCGTCGCGCTCGTCACCTGGACCATCGGGTAGGCCGCCGTCGCCGCGTCCACCGCCTTGCGGGCCTGCGCGGTGGGTACGCCGTCCTTGATGTTCACCATCACCCGCGTGTCGGGTATCTGGCCGAAGTACTCGTCGAAGGGTCGTTCGGCCACGGTGAACATCGGCAGGGACGCATCGCCCGAGAGAACGGCGACCACCCGCAATGTGACGGTCCCGGCCTTGGCGGTCCGCACCGCGACCGTGCCGCCGACCCGTAGCCCGAACCGGCCGGCCGCGGGGGCGGTCACCGCGACCTGCCCCGGCTCAAGCCGGTCCATCGAACCGGACCGTACCTCCGGCTTGAAGGGTCCGTTGAAGGTGCCGACCTGCACCGAATTGCCGGAGTCGGAGATCTTGGCCTTGGCCGCGCGGATCTGTACGACCGAGGACAGCTCCGGACTGCGCCGCAGCGAGTCGGCCACCGACCGGGGGACAGCGGCGTCGCGCTCCTGGGTGGCCACCAGGTAGTCGACGGGGAACTGGTTGTCGAGCTTGGTCGTCATCGTCACCCGCGTCGAGGCGGTGACCACCGAGATCAGCGTCATGAGCGTCACGCCGATCGTCAGCGCCACGGTCGTGGTGGCGGCCCGGCGGGGGTTGCGTCCGGAGTTGTCCACGGCCAGCCGTCCCGGTACGCCGAACAGCCTGGCCGGGATCCAGCCGATCAGCGCGCTCAGCGGCTTGACCAGCACCGGTCCGAGGATCAGTACCGCCAGGAAGGTCAGCGCGCCGCCGCCCATGACGACGAAGAGCGGCACCATCTGGCCCGGCTCCATCACCAGCGCCCCGTAGCCGGCCGTGCCGAGCCCGGCGACGAGGAAGAGCGTGGCGAGCAGCACGCGTACGACGCCGGTACGGAACGTCTGCTCCTCCACCTGCGTGCGCAGCGCCGCGATCGGCGCGACCCGGGTGGCGGCCCGCGCGGGCAGCAGCGCCGCCCCCACGGTGACCAGCAGGCCGAGGCCCAGCCCGCTGAGCATCGTGACCGGCGTCAGCGCGATGGCCGCGTTCGTGGGCAGCGGGGCGTCGAGCGCGCCGAGTACGGCCAGCGTGGCCGCGCCGAGGCCGTAGCCCGCGAGCAGGCCGAGCGCGGACGACAGGAGGCCGACGGCGGTGGACTCCAGGATGATCGAGCCGAACACCTGCCCGCGAGTGGCGCCGATGCAGCGCAGCAGCGCCATCTCCCTGGCCCGCTGTGCGACGAGGATGTTGAAGGTGTTGTAGATGACCAGCGCGGCCACGAGCATGGCCACCAGGCCGAACAGCAGCAGGCCGGTGGTCAGCGACTCCATCTGGATGCCGGACTCGGCCGCCAGGCCCTTGGCGAGCTCCGCGCCCGTCTTGACCACCGCTCCCGCTCCGGCGGCGGAGGCGGCGGAGGTGACCGCCTGCTTGAGCGCCGCGCCGTCGCCCGCGATGTCGATCTCGGCGAAGCCCTTGGCGCCGGTCATCCGCTGAGCCGTGGCCGGGGTGAAGCCGATCGCGCCGGTGTAGGCCAGCATCTGGTCCAGGCCGGTGTCCATGATGCCGACCAGCCTGAACCGCTGCTCGCGGTGCCGGGAGTCGAGCACGGTGATCGTGTCGCCGAGCTTGAGGCCCTGGGCCTTGGCGGTGTTCTTGTCGAGCACCGCCACCTGGTCGTCGGATCCGGGGCCGGTGCCGCTGATTATGGTGGTGCGGTCGAGGCGGCCGGTCACGATCGAGACGGCCGTGGTCGGCGCGTTCCCGACCACCTTGCCGTCCTTGCCCAGCAATGGCGCGCTGCCGCGGATCAGTCCTTGCGCCTCCAGTACGCCGGGCAGGCCGCGTACCTGGTCGAGCAGGTGTTCCGGTAGAACCGCCTCGCGGTCCTCGGGCAGTACGGCCAGGCCGACCTTGTCCGCCTCGGCCGTGGCCTGCTGCGACAGGCCGGCTTTCATGGTGTCGGTCAGCACGAACGTACCGGCGATGAAGCCGACCCCCAGCGTGATCGCCAGTGAGGTGAGCAGCAGCCGCAGTTTGTGCGCGCGCAGCCCGGCCAGAGTCGTCCTCAGCAACTCAGGCCTCCAGCTTCATCAGCGTGTCGAGCACCGACTGCGGTGAGGGCGCGTTGATCTCGCTGACCAGTTCGCCGTCGCGCAGGAAGACCACGCGGTCGGCGTACGCCGCGGCCACCGGGTCGTGCGTGACCATGACGATGGTCTGGCCGAGCTCGCGTACGGAGGTGCGCAGGAACGACAGCACCTCGGCGCCGCTTCGCGAGTCGAGGTTGCCCGTCGGCTCGTCGGCGAAGATCACCTGTGGCTTGCTGATCAGCGCCCTGGCCACGGCGACGCGCTGCTGCTGGCCGCCGGACAGTTCGGTCGGCTTGTGGGCGAGCCGGTCGCGCAGCCCGACGGTCTCGATGACGCGGTCGAAGAGCAGCCGGTCCGGCTGGCGGGCGGAGATCTCCAGGGGCAGGCGGATGTTCTGCTCGGCGGTCAGCGTCGGCAGCAGGTTGAACGCCTGGAAGATGAAGCCGATCCGCTCGCGGCGCAGCAGCGTGAGCTGTTTGTCGTTGAGCCCGGTGAGCTCCACGTCGCCGATGTGCACGGTGCCGGAGGTCGCGGTGTCGAGCCCGGCCAGGCAGTGCATCAGCGTGGACTTGCCGGAACCGGACGGGCCCATGATCGCGGTGAACGCGCCCGTCGCGAAGGCGACGTCCACGCCGCGAAGGGCGTGGACCCGCGCGTCGCCTTGGCCGTACACCTTGGTCAGCGCTTTGGCCACCACCGCCTCAGGGGCCTGTCGCCGGATATCGGTGAGGGTCACGTTCACTCCTTGTCGTCTGCGGGAACGTGACCAACCTAGAAGCGGAAAATGCAGGAAATATGGGCCCCGAGGAGGGGTTTCGTGTAGGTCCTGAGATGACCCGGGTCAGCCTTTCGGCTGACGTGACGGGACCACCAGGCCCGCCTCGTACGCGTAGACCACCACCTGGGCGCGGTCGCGCAGCCCCAGCTTGGCCAGCACCCGGCCCAGGTGGGTCTTGACCGTGGCCTCCGCCACCTCCAGCTCGGTGGCGATCTCCAGGTTGGACAGGCCGCGGGCCACCATGAGCAGCACCTCGCGCTCGCGTGGCGTCAGCTCCGACGCGGCCGCGAGCTCCTCCGTCGGCAGTTGCGCGGCGAACTTGGCGAGCATCCGCTTGAGCGTGCTCGGCGCCACCACGGCGTCGCCCGCGTGCACCGACCTGATCGCGGTCAGCAGGTCGGCCGGCGGCACGTCCTTGAGCAGGAAGCCCGAGGCGCCCGCCTTGACCGCCGCGAAGGCGTACTCGTCGAGGTCGAAGGTGGTCAGGATGAGCACCTTGGGGCCGTCGATGCGCCGGGTCGCCTCCACGCCGTCCATCCTCGGCATGCGTACGTCCATGAGCACCACGTCCACCTCGACCTCGCGCAGCACCTCCAGCGCCCGCACCCCGTCACCGGCCTCGGCGACCACCTCGATGTCGGGCTGGGCGCCCAGCACCATCCGGAACCCGGCGCGCAGCAACTCCTGGTCATCGACCAGCATCACCCGGATCATCAGGCCGCCCTCGTGCCCGGCACCGGCAGCCTGGCCAGCACCTCGAACCCGCCACCCGATCTCGGCCCGGCCGCCACCTCTCCGCCGTACATGCCGACCCGCTCGCGCATCCCCACCAGCCCGTGCCCGTCGGGGCTGCGTGGTGCCGCCGCGCCCCTGCCGTCGTCGGTCACCCGCACGACCAGCTCGCGCCCGGCGTACCGTAGCTCGACCAGCGCGCGGACGCCGGGGCCGCCGTGCTTGAGCGCGTTCGTCAGCGCCTCCTGCACGATGCGGTAGACCGCGAGCTGCTGCCCCTCGGGCAGCTCGCCCGGTGGGCCCCCGATCCGCAGCCGCGCGGGCACGCCCGCGCCGCGCACCAGCTCCTCCAGCTGGGCGAGGCCCGGCTGCGGGGTGTAGTCCGTCCCGTCGGACCCGTCTTCCCGCAGGACGCCGACCAGCCTGCGCATCTCGGCGAGCGCCTCGCGTCCGGTCTTGGAGATCGCGTGTACGGCCTGCCGCGCCTGGTCGGGGTCGCTGTCGATGGCGTACCCGGCCCCGTCGGCCTGGACCACCATCACGCTGACGTTGTGGGCCACCACGTCGTGCAGCTCCCTGGCGATCCTGGTGCGCTCGGCGGCGGCCGCCATCCGGGCCTGCTGGTCGCGCTCGCGCTCGGCCCGTTCCGCCCGCTCCTCCAGGCTCTCCAGATAGCGGCTGCGGGTCCTGGCGTACAGGCCGGTCAGCCAGACCGTCACGACGAGGATCGAGCCGCTGAAGAAGAGGCTGAACGTCGGCGCCTGCCAGTGCACCATGACCAGCAGCACGCCGACCTCGGCCACCGCGCCCGCGGCGACCGCCCACGGGAACCTGCACCGGAAGGCCACCGAGTAGAGCGCCACCAGCACCGCGATGTTGGCCGGCATCGGATCGATCTTGGCCAGCCACTGCCCGAAACAGGCCAGTGAGAGGATCGCGAAGACGGTCAGTGGCCGGTCCCGCCGCCACAGCAGCGGGACGATCAGCACCGCGCAGAGCCCGAGGTAGCCGGCCACCCCTATGTACAGGTTGCCGTTGTCGAACGGGCCGTTCTGCCCGTACGGCACGGCCATGAACAGGCAGAACACCGCCAGCGGCGCCACCCGGAGGGCGTCCATGAGCCTGCCATGGCGTCCCGACCATCCCATTACCCTGCCGAACACATCATTACGATACGGAGGCTTCGGCATGGGTTTGTCAGTCTGTAGGGGGAGGTTTGGGTACGACTCAGGTCTTACATCAGCCTTACGGGACGTAGGGCACTCTTGTCTTTGGGAGCGCCCTGAGGGGCGAGTAAAGGGAGATCGTGATGGCGGATCATGATCGTGACGCCGGGTCGCGTGGCGAAGAGGAAGCGCCACGCGACCCGACCCCTGGAGACCGGCCCGCCGCTCCCCCCGAAGCGGAAGCGGCGACCACCCGAGTCTCGGGTCCGCCGCCCGGAGGCAGTTGGGCGACAACGGCTCCACATCCGCGCTCTGACAGCTTCCACGACTTCTTCCGGCTGAAGCCCACGCAGATCATCGGTGCGGGCCTGATCGGGCTGATCATCGGCGGCGTGCTCGGGGGCGGCGCCGTGGCGGTGATCAGCGGCATGGTCCACCGAGGCGACACCGCCCGCGTCTACTGGCAGGACTGGGAGCGCTATCCCGGCTACCAGGACTGTCGTCCGGGCCCTGGCGGGAGTTACTGCCGGCGGCTGCCGCCGTACCCCGGCCCGTATCAGATGCCCGCGACTCCGTATCCGTTGCCCACGGCGGTGCCTACGATGATGCCCCCCAGCGTCATGCCCACGCCGATGCCCACCAAGACCGGTTAAGGCGCCCGCAGGCCAGGCCCGCGATCCAGGACCAGCAGATCGTGCTGCGCGGCCAGGAACCCGGCGTGAAACCGCGTACGGGCCCCCAGCCGCTCGCACAGCTCCTGCACCCGCCGCTGCACCGTACGCGGGCTGAGACCGAGCTGCCGCGCGATCGCGTCGTCCTTCATCCCCACCGCCAGCAGGGCGAGGACTTCGGTGTCGCCCGGCTGTGGCCACACGTCCCGTTCGATGTGCGCGGCCGGGTCCGCTGACAGCCGCAGTGGCACGGCCGCCTGCCACAGCACCTCGAACAGCCCGACGAGCGCGTCGAGAAGCGCCGACGGATGGACGACCAGCGCGCTCTCCACCGCCCGGTCCTCGTCGGACACCAGCGGCAACATGGCCGTGCGGCCGTCGGCGATGGCCAGCTTGACGGGCACCTGCCCCAGCCGGGCCTGCTCGCCGTCGGCGATGGCCTGCCGCGTGTGCTCCAGCATGCCGGGCTCCTCGAACGCCAGCGGCCCGTAGATGCCCCGGACGACCGGGCCCTGGTGGGCGGCGCGCTGCTGGTTCTCCTGATCGTCCAGGATGTCGACCGCGTACGGCGGGCGCACCAGCACGAGCATCTCGGCCGTGACGCTGCGTTCGAGCTGGAGGTAGCGGCGGGCGACGGCGTAACGGCCGGTCACCACCTCCAGCACCTCCTCCGGATGCGGTCCGGTGCGGTCGGCCACCTCGGTGGCGAGCAGTGCCGCGGCGGCCCGGCTGTGCGTGATCTCCTCCTGGCGGCGGGCCACCAGCACGTCGATGGCGATGTTCGGCGGCGTGGCGATCAGCCGCAGGGGCCGGCCGGCCACCCGGGAGATCAGCCCGAGGTCCTCCAGCCGGGGCAGCATCCGGCGGATGGCGGCGGTGGACGTGCCGGTCTCGGTGGCCAGCTGGCTCAGCGTCGCGGGCCCGTGGCGGAGCAGCGCACGGTAGGCCGTCTCCTCGGCGACGCTGACACCGAGGCCCTCCAGTAACCGCCGTTGCGCCATGCCAGCCCCCCGCTGTCCTGTCGTCTCGAACGCGAGCGTAGCCCAGGCGGGTTTACGACAAGTCGGGATCTCGCCAGACGAGACCTATGGACCGGAACGCCCCCAGATCACTAGGAATTGGGTCGGCACATTTCTCGCCTTCTGGAGGTGGCCGATGAGGCCCAGGCGTTGGACAGCGGTGGCCGCCTCCCTGGCGGTGGCCGCGGTCACCACGATCACCGGTACGGGCGCGCGGGCGGACGCTCCGGCGCTCGCGCGGACCGACCGCGCTCCGGCTCTGGCGCCGGACCCCGCCAAGCACGGCTACGACATCACGCTGATCACCGGCGACCAGGTGCACGTCGCCGTCGCCGCCGACGGCCGCCAGAAAGCGAGCGTCACCGCCGCCCCGCGCGGGGACGGCCCGCCGGCCCGTTTCCGGATCACCGAGGACGCCGGGCAACTCACCGTGCTGCCCAGCGACGTGGAGGGGCTGGTCCCCGGCCGCCTCGACCCCGAGCTCTTCAACGTGACCGCCCTGGCTGCGCAGGGCTACACCGACGAGCGGTCGGACGCCATCTCCCTCATCGTCACGTACGGGAAACAGAGCGCGATGCCGGCCGTCCCCGCGCTGAAGGCGGTCCGCACGCTGGAGAGCATCGGCGGTTCGGGCGTCCGGTTGGCCAAGAGCGCGGCGCGGGGCTTCGGCGGTGAGCTGTCCGCGCTTGCCACGGGCCGTACGAAGAGCCCGCTCGACGGCGTCACCAAGATCTGGCTGGACCGCAAGGTGGAACCGGCGCTGGACCGCAGCGTGCCGCAGATCGGCGCGCCGGCCGCGTGGTCGGCGGGCTACGACGGCGCGGGCACGACGGTCGCGGTCCTGGACACCGGCGTCGACACCGGGCACCCGGACCTGGCGGGGAAGGTCGCCGACGAGCGCGATTTCACCGACAGCGGCAGCGCCACCGACGAGTTCGGGCACGGTACGCACGTCGCCGACATCATCGCGGGCAGCGGCGCGGCCTCCGGCGGCTCGCGCAAGGGCGTCGCGCCCGGCGTCAAGCTGCTCAACGGCCGGGTCCTGGACGCCAACGGCGAAGGGCTCAGCTCCTGGATCATCGACGGGATGGAATGGGCGGCGGGGGAGAAGCACGCCGACATCGTGAACATGAGCCTGGGCGACCCCAGCCCCGGCGGGCCGCTCACCGACGCCCTGGGCGCGCTGTACGCGGGCTACGGAACGCTGTTCGTGGTGGCGGCGGGCAACAGGGGCTGCGAAGCCTGCGTCGGGAGCCCGGGAGACGCTCCCGCCGCGCTGACCGTGGGCGCGGTCGACGGCCAGGACCGGCTGGCCGAGTTCTCCAGTTTCGGACCCGTCGGGCTGGAACGCGCGGTCAAGCCCGACATCACCGCTCCGGGCGTCGGCATCGTCGCGGCGCGGGCGAAGGGCACCTCGCTCGGCGAGCCGGTGGACGAGCACTACACCCGCCTGTCCGGCAC
Organism: Nonomuraea sp. NPDC048901; assembly: GCF_040649695.1. Classification (NCBI taxonomy): domain Bacteria; kingdom Bacillati; phylum Actinomycetota; class Actinomycetes; order Streptosporangiales; family Streptosporangiaceae; genus Nonomuraea; species Nonomuraea sp. NPDC048901. Next base: position 773,792 of record NZ_JBEZFW010000003.1, read on the forward strand.
CTCCATGGCCACTCCGCACGTCGCCGGGGCCGCCGCGCTCCTGCGGCAGTCACGCCCCGGCATCTCGGCCGGGGAGCTGAAGGCCCTGCTCATGGGTACGGCCAAGCCCATGCCCGACACCCCGGTGGACAAGCGGGGCACCGGCCGGGTGGACGTGGCCACGGCGCTCGGGGAGCCGGTGCTGACCGCCGAGGGCGCGGTCGACTTCGGGCTGTCCGAGCTGTCCTCCGGCCCGCCGGTCACCCGCGAGGTCACCTACCGCAATCCCGGCAAGACTCCGGTCACCCTCGGCCTGGCCACCGGCGGCCCGTTCAGCGTCTCGCCCGCCGAGCTGACCCTGCCCGGCGGGGCGCAGGCGACGGTCCGGCTCACCCTCGACCCGGCCAAGGCGCAGGCCGGGCGGCAGCGCGCGGAGCTCGTCGCGACGCCGCGCCAGGGGCCGCCGATCCGTACCTCGCTGACCGGCAACGTCGAGGTCAAGCGGGTCCGGCTGCGGGTGAGCGGGATCGCCAGGGACGGCCGCCCCGCGCAGGCGTACGCCGCCGCGCTGAACGTGGACGACGGGACCCGCGACGGCCGCGAGATGCCCGGGGATCCGGTGCGGCGGTGCGAGAGCGACCCGGGTGCCTCGTGCGTGCTGGTGCCGCCCGGCACCTACTCCGTGCTCGGCGTCATCAACACCCTGCGCCCGTCGGTCGACAGCATGGCCTACGCCGACCGCGGCACCGTGCTCAACCTGAGCTTCACCGGTGAGCCCGAGCTGAAGGTCACCGGTGACACCAAGGTCGTGCTCGACGCCCGCAAGGCGGTCGAGATGCGGGTCGACACGCCCGACCACGTGACCAAGCGGAACAGGGGCACCGCGACCAAGCTCATCTGGACCCGCGCACCCGTCAAGGGCACGCCCCTCACCGAGACGGTCCTCCAGGACGAGAGCGCCGACGAGACGTACTACCTGCAGCCCACGAAGCGCGTCACCAAGGGCCGGTTCGCCCTCGCCACCCGCTGGCACCTGGAGGCCCCCGCCATCACCCTGCGGACCGCCGGGCTGGAGCTGAACCCCGACTACGTGGACCCCGTCTGGTTCAGCGACGTGTCGGCCGACTTCCCCCGCCTCGACGGCTCCGCGCTGCTCCTGGCCGTGGACGCCGGGACCGGCACACCCGCGGACCTCAAGGGCCGCGACCTGCGCGGCCGGCTCGCGCTGATCCGCCGCACGGCCGACCTGACGGTCGCCGCCCAGTCCAACGCCGCCGCGGCGGCCGGGGCCCGGATGGTCGCGGTGTACGGAGACCTGCCGGTGTCCGAGAGCGGGGTGAAGCTGAAGGTCCCGACCGTCGCGCTCACCGGCAAGGAGGGCGCCCGGCTGGCCGAACGGCTGCGCAGACTGCCGGTGCCGGTCCTGGCCAAGGGCGTCGTGGCCAGTCCGTACGTGTACGACCTGTACCTCAGCGAGGAGGGCGGGATCAGGGACCGGCCCGACCACACCCTGCGGACGAAGTCCCTGGCCCGGGTGGACTCGGACTTCTTCAGCCAGCTCGCCGACGACGTGACGCTCTCCGAGAACCGCTTCGGCTGGCAGCCTTGGGAGACCACCTCCTGGGACACCGGCCGGCCCGTCCCGCGTACGCCGCGCGACCGGGTCGACTACCTCACCGCCGGTCCCGAGGTGCGCTGGAGCAGCAGCATGGAGACGCCGGAGCGGCCCTACAACTACACGTGGGAGCACGACCAGGCCCACATCGGCGTCGCGGGCCCCGACGACGCGCCCTTCCGGGCCGGGGAGCGGATCGGCCGCACCTGGTTCAAGCAGCCGCTGCTGCCCGGCCCGGGTAAGGTTCGGCCGCTGCGCAGGGAGGGCGACCTGCTCCAGGTCGACATGTGGGGGCTCATCGACGCGGGGCGGAACACCGGCGTCGCCCAGACCGACAACTTCGAGACCGGCATGAAGACCGGCTGGCGGTTGTACCAGGGGGACACGCTGCTGGCGCAGACCGAGCGGCGCCCCCAGGGGATACTGCTCCTGCCGGCCGCCGCCGCCACGTATCGGATGGAGTACGACGTCGAGAACCGCGCCACCTGGGCCCGGCTGTCGACCAGGACGAAGACGGCGTGGACGTTCCCGTCACAGCACGACGCCGGGTCGGGCACGACGGTCCCGCTGCTGCTCGCCGACTATGACGTGGCGACGGACCTGAAGAACCAGGCCACCTCGCCGCGGCTCGGCCTGACCCTGCGCCACCAGGACGGCTCGGCGGCCGCCCCGATCAAGGACGTGTCGCTGGAGGTGTCGTACGACGACGGCGCCTCGTGGCGCGCGGTCCGGCGGCTCACCTCGAAGGGGAACGGCGCCTACGAGGCCACGCTGGACCGGCCGCGGTCCGCCGCAGTCGTCTCGTTGCGCCTCAAGGCCACCGACACGCGCGGGGCGAGCCTGTCGCAGGAGGTGATCAGGGCGTACGCGCTGAGGTAGCCCGAGGAGGCTGCGGTAGCCGAGGAGGAGGTGCGGGCGGGGGGACTCGAACCCCCACAGTGTCGCCACCAACAGGACCTAAACCTGCCGCGTATGCCATTTCGCCACGCCCGCGCAGCCCCTGCCAGAGCGGGCCTGAGCCGAGTTTAGCGTCCCGGCAGTGCGCTGGGGGCCCGTCGCATGACCGGACGGGCCCCTGGCCTATCAAGCCAGGCCGAGCTTCTTCTTCAGGCTCGCCACGTGGCCGGTCGCCTTCACGTTGTAGAGGGCCTGCTCGATCTTGCCGTCGGCGTCGATGACGAAGGTCGAGCGGATCACGCCGACGACCTCCTTGCCGTACAGCTTCTTGGTGCCGTAAGCCCCGTACGCCTTGTGCACGTCGAGCTCGGGATCCGACAGGAGCGGGAAGGTGAGCGAGTCACGCTCGGAGAACTTGACCAGCTTGGCCGTCTTGTCCTTCGACACGCCGAGCACCACGAAACCCTCGGCGGTCAGCTGGCCGAGGTTGTCGCGGAAGTCGCACGCCTGCTTGGTGCAGCCCGGCGTCATCGCGGCGGGGTAGAAATAGAGAATCACCCGCCGGCCGCGGTAGGTCTCGAGGGAGACGGTCTCGCCGTCGGCGGCGGGAAGGGTGAACTCGGGCGCGGCGTCGCCGGGCGCGAGCTTGGTTTCGGTCATGGGGCCCTCCAGAGTTCGTCGTGCAAAACCTACCGGCCTGCCCGGAGTGCCGGGCGGGTCGCCGACCTGACAGACTGATCAGCGAAGAGCGCTTCATCGATCACCGGGCGGAGCTCGCACGGAGCGCGGCCGAAAGGAGAGCCATGGCTGACACCGATCCCGACGAGCTGGAGCGGCGGATCGCGCGGACGCGCGCGGAGTTGGCGGACACGGTCGACGCCATCGCCGACCGGGTGAGCCCCAAGCGGGTCGCCGAGCGCACGGTGGCGGATGTGAAGACGCGGGCGAGCAATCTGGTGACCTCGGTCGGCGACGCGCTCGGGGTGACGCAGCGCCCCGTCGAGTACGCCGACGACCCCGACCAGCTGTGGGCCGAGGAGCGTCCCAGCCTGGCACCGGTGCTGATCGGCGTGGGGGTCGTGCTGGTGGTCGGCGCCGCCATCACCCTCTGGCGCCGCCGTCGCCGCCGCTTCTAACCCCCGGAGGACGCCGGCCACGACGGACCGTCTTCTTCCGCTCCCCCGGAGGGGGTGTCCCGCAGACCCAGAGCCGGCGTCAGAGGAACGTCCGCCCCTCGCCCCGATACGTCGGGGCGGTCTCCACAACGGTGTCCCCGTCGACGAGGTGCAGCTCGCTGAAGCGCTCGCACATCTCGCCCGCCTTGGCGTGCCTGAACCAGACCCGGTCGCCCACCCGCAGATCCCGGGCCGCCTGACCGAGCAGCGGCGTCTGCACCTCACCCGCACCCTCGTCCCGCGTGTAACGAAGCCCGGCGGGCAGGTACGGCTGCGGCAGCAGACTCGTCCCCGGCCGCCCGGAGGCCAGATAGCCGCCCCCGAGCACCGTCACCGCGTCCGGCCCCGGCCGCCGCACGACCGGGAGCGCGAACAGCGCGGCCGGCCGGCCGGTGAAGGCGCGGTAGAAGTCGAAGAGCCGCGGATGGAAGAACCCGGAGCCCGCCGCCACCTCGGTGATCGCCTTCTCCCGTACGGTCCGCTCGACGGAGCCGGTGCCGCCGCCGTTGACGAACTCCAGGTCGCAGACCTGCCGGACGGCGTTCACGAGGCGGCCGCGGCGCAGGACCAGCTCGCGGGCCGACAGGCTCTGCATGATCCGGATGGCCCGGACATACGCGGCGTTGCCCGGCTGGTCATCGCCGACCCCCGCGATCTGCCCCTCGTACGCCATCAGACCCGCCAGACGGAAGCCGGGCCGCTTGGCGATGTCGGCGGCCAGGTCGGCGGCCTGCTCGGGCTCGCGGATCGTGGAGCGCAGGGTCCCCGCCCGGAATCTGCCGCCCAGGGCGACATATCCCGCGTCGAGGTCCATCGATAACCGGATCTCCGCCCGTGAACGGACCGCCGCCACCGCGTCGTCGACGTAGTCGAGATGCTCGGCGGCGTCGATGGTCAGCGTGATCTCACCGGCCGCCCGCGCGTCGCCGGCCAGCGTCGCGAGCGCCTGCCTGTCGGCCGTCGGGTAGGCCACGAGTACGTCGGTGAACCCCCGCTCGACCAGCCAGAGCGCTTCGGGCAGCGTGAAGGCCATGATGCCCTGGAAGCCGTCCATGGCCAGGATGCGTTCCATGACCGAGCGGCAGCGGATCGACTTGCTCGCCACCCGGATCGGCTTGCCGGCCGCCCGCCGTACGAGATCGGCCGCGTTGGCGCGCATAGCCGCGAGATCGAGGATCGCCAACGGCGGCTCGAGCGCTCTGGTAGCGCTGTCATAGCGGCGGAGATCGTTCATAAAGGCAGCTTAACGACATATCGGGCGAATGAATATGAGGGCAGTTCATCTTAATTGCGGCCCTCGTAATGATCCTGCAAACCGGCGGCGAGGGCATGGTCCGGACCATGCCCTCGCCGTGTACCTGTGGCGTTGTGACCACCCTCCAGCAGATACTGTCCGGCGCCGGGATCGTCGCGCAGGAGAGCCCGCTGCGCAGGTCGGGCCGGGTGCTCAGACCGGCGCGTACGCCCGCCGGGACCGTCGTGGCACTCACGCTGACCGCCGGGCTGTGGCTCGCCGCCGCCGAGGTCGTCTCCGCCTTGCTGGGCCGGCCGCTCGGCTGGCTGCCGGTGTCCGACCTCCTCGACCTCGCGGCCCATCGGGCGTGGGGGCAGCTGTCCCTGCCCGCCGTGGTGACCATGGCAGTGGGGGTCGTGATGTTGCTGCTGGCCGCCGTACCCGGCCGGTGCAGGCTCGTGCCGGTCGAGACGTCCGACCCGCTGATCGTCATCGGCATCACCCGGGCCGGCCTCCGCCGTACGCTGCGGGCCGTCGCCCAGGAGGTCGACGGCGTGCAACGAGCGCGGGTACGGCTGCGCAGGCGGACGATCGAGGTCGTGGTCATCACCGGCCCGGAGAGCTCCGGTTCCATGCTCAAGCAGGTCGGCACCGCGGTCGGTGACCGGTTGGCGGGCGTGGGCACCCTGGCCGCGGGCGAGGTCGTCGTACGGCTGCGCCGGAGAGGGCTGTGATGCGGCCGTACGTGGGCAACCGGATGCGGCAGTGCGTGGGCAACCGGAGGGAGCTGTGATGCGGCAGTACGCGGGTAACCGGATCGGCCTGGCCGTGGTCGGCGGGCTGCTGCTGCTCCTGGGCGGCTACGCCTGGCTGCGCGGTAAGGACAAGCTGCCGGGCATGTCACCGCGCGCCAAGGTGCTGCCGGACCGGACCGCCCAGACGATCGCCGACCAGACCTGGGCCTTGTGGCTGGTGGCGCTGGTCATGCTGGTACTGGCGTTGGTGACGTTCCGCTGGCTGCTGCTCTGCCTCGGGTGGGGCCGCCGCGGCACCCGTAGCGGCACGGGCACGGCCATGCTCTGCATCGGCCTGAAGGACGTGGAGGGTCTCACCGGGGTCAGCGCCCGCGTGGTCGGAGACGCCGCCCGCCTGCGCATCTCCCTCTGCTGCCCCGCCTCGGCCGACGTCGGCGCGGTGGTCCACAAACTGGACCGGGAGATCGTCAGCCGGATCCGCCGAGAGGTCCGCGACGACGAGGTCGGCACCGTGGTCCGGGTCCACGTCCGCCGCTGACGGCGTCAGTCCGCCGGTAGCGTCCGTCGCGGCGGCTCGTGCGGCAGCGCGGTGCGGTCCGCGCCGGCGATGGCGTCGAGGGCGTGGACGTCCGGCCCGGTCGAGCCCCCATACGTGGCGATCTTGTACTCGACCGCCGTGAGGGAGAGGGTCAGCTCACGGATCCGGCGGCGGATGGTGTCGCGATGCTCGATCAGCAGGTCGAGCCGCTCGGGTGTGGTGTGCTGCCCGGCGTCGACGAGCGAGATGTAGTGCTGCAGGTCGCGCATCGGCATGCCGGACAGCCGCATCCGGGTGAGGAACACCAGGCGCCGCACCGCCTGGGCGTCGTAGACGCGATGACCGTTGCCGTCGCGGGCCACCTCGACCAGCCCGGCCCGCTCGTAGTAGCGCAGCGTGTGGGGCGAGATGTCGAGCAGGTCGGCGAGCTCGGCGATCGTCATCGACTCGGGTACGTCGGCCAGGTCGGTGAGGCGGTGGATCGCCTCGACCGACAGCGGGCCGTCGTCCCCGAGCGTTTCGAGCGCCCTGGTCATCAGTTCGTCGGTGGCCATGACAACCAGCTTAAATCGGTCGTACCGCCGCCGGGACACCCTCGAAGTCGGCGCTGCGGGAGGTCTCGGCCCACCGCTCGACCTCGTCCAGGCCGCGCCGGTACGCACCCGAGATGCGCTCGACCGCCTCGCGCCCGAGCGGCAGCCGCAGCGGCACCTCGTCACTGTGCGCGAGGGACACGATGATCTCGGCCGCCCGCGCCGGGTCGCCCTCCTGGAGGCCGTCGGCCCCGGCCATGTCCGCCCGGACGTTGGCGAGCAGCTCCCGGTAGGTCTCGGACTCCTCGACGAACTCCAGCACGTCGTTGGCGTGGAAGTCGGTCCTGAACCGGCTGGGCTCGACGATCATCACCCGGATCCCGAGCGGTGCGACCTCCCCGGCCAGGGCCTCGGACCAGCCTTCGAGGGCGAACTTCGACGCGGAGTACGCCGACACGCCGGGGAAGGACATCCGCCCACCCTGGCTGCTCATCTGCACGATCGTGCCGGTGCCCCGCGCGTGCATCGCGGGCAGCGCCGCGCGGACGAGCGCGGCCGGGCCGAACAGGTGCAGGTCCATCAGCTCACGCAGCTGCGCGTCGCCGATCTCCTCGACCGCGCCGACCATGCCCCGGCCCGCGTTGTTGACGAGCACGTCGAGCTGTCCGAAGTGGTCGAGGGTGTCCCGTACGAGGTCCGCGGCGGCGGTGGTGTCCCGGACGTCGAACGTGGCGATCAGGCAGGCGTCCGGGTAGGCGGCCTTCAGGTTGGCCACGCTCTCGGGCCGGCGTACCGCCGCCACCACGTGGTCGCCCGCCGCGAGCGCCGCCTCCGCGAGTGCGCGCCCGAGCCCGCGGGACGCGCCGGTGATGATCCAGGTCTGTGTCTGTGTCTGTGTCGTCATGTCGGCGACGCTATGGCTTTGAGCGCGCTCGAACGCAAACTCGCTTCCAGACGCGCGGTCCGCACGGGAATCGGCTTTCTACTCGTAGCGGTAGCGGGCCTGCAGGACGACGATCTCGTCGTCCATGGGCAGGTACACCAGGCGGTGCTCCTCGGTGATGCGCCGCGACCATGCGCCAGCGAGCGCGTACTTGAGCGGCTCAGGCTTCCCGATCCCCTCGAAGGGGTCGCGCGACGCGTCCTCGATGAGCCGCTTGATCCGCTTGAGGAGCTGCCGGTCGGCAGTCTGCCAATGGACGTAGTCCGCCCAGCCCTGGCTGGTGAAGGCGACCTTCACCGGGGAGCCTCGTCGTCCAGTAGCTCGTAGCGCTCGTGGCGTCCAGTGACCGCCTCCTGGTACGACTCGATCAGCCGACGGGCGTTGGCGGGGGAACGTAGCAGGTAGGCCGCCTCGCGAGGTCTCCTGGTACTTGTCCAGTATGTCCGCTCCGGTCTGGCGCATCGTCTTGATTGGCCTTGTCCATTCATGTGGTCGGTACACCCCGCCGATCGCCGTCTGTTGTGGGGCTCTTCACAGCCGAGGGTGTAGTTGCGGTCTGAAGCCGCCGGTTTCGAGCAGGGATCTGGCGATGTAGTTGGTGAGGTTGCGGAATCCGAGGGCGGAGCCGCGGAGGTGTTCGAGTCGGCCGTTGATCGCTTCGGTCGGGCCGTTGCCGCGGATGGGCGTCAGGTCGGTGATCACGGTCACGTACTTGTCGCCGCGGCGGGTGTGGCGCCACACATGTTCGTCCACCCCGATTACCGTGACGCCGTCGAACCGGCCGGGATCATCGATCAGCACCCGCTTGCCCTCGGCCAGGGCAGCATCGTTGGCGGTGTTCCATGCGACTCCGAGGCCCTCGGCGACACGGGCGACAGTGAGGTGCTGGACGAGGGTCGTGGGGCGCCAGCCCAACGGCTCGTGCGCCAACCGCCGGGTCACGGTGTCACGTGGCGTCCCTTCGCATCCGCAGCGCCGGCACCACTGGTCAGGCTCGACCACCCGACACGCCAGCACCGCGCGATCCGGTTCGAGCCGCTGCCCGATGACTTCGAGGCCGAGCACGTCGAGCCGGCAGAAGGTGGTCAGGTCAGGGCAGCCGAAGCTTCGGTCAGGGGCAGCGTCAGGCACGGCGAGTAGTCGCGTCCGGGCCCGCCGCCGAAGGTCGCTCACGTGTGCTTCCACTGGGCGTTGGGCCTTTGCGAGGCTAACCTTGATGACCGGCATCTGGCGCTTCGTCCCTGTCGTTGCCGGCGGGCATGCCGACAAGGCGTGCGCTCTCGCGCCACAAGGCTTCGATGCGGACAGGATCGGTTGTGTGCGAAGCGGTGCTGGTAGCCGTGCGATCCACGAAGAACGAGCCGGTGACTCCCTCGACCGCGGGGTCCGTCGCAAGCCAGAGCGGGGTCTGGGCGCCAGCCTCGCTGGCGGGCGTAAACAGGTTCAGCGTCGAGCCGAAGAGCTTCAGCGCGCCCCGATCGTGCCGGCTTAGGCCGGTTCCCTTGATGATGCCCGGGTGGGCTCCGTTGATGGTCGTGGAGGTGCCGGCGAGGCGCTGGGCCATCGCATAGACGAACATCGTGTTCATGTTCTTGGTCCGGGCATAGGCTACGAACGGCCGGAAGCTGGGCGGCCAGCCGAGTCCCCGTCGAGTCTCGGTATTCAGGTCATCCAGGTCGACCGGCACCCGCGCGAGCGCGCGCGGCGATGCGCCCACGACGATGAATCGCCGCGCAGCTTCTGGCAGGTTCGCTGCGAGCAGGCGCAGCAGGAGGTACGGCGCCAGGTGGTTCACCGCAAGGGTTCGGTGCAGGCCAGCAGGCGTGCGGTCGTCCAGCGGTGCGATCACCGCGGCGTTGCTGACCACCACACTCGGTTGGCGCGGGATCAGTCGCTGGGCCAACGCGCGCACCTCGGCCAGGTCGGCAAAATCGACCGGGTCGATCTCGATGCTCGCCCCGGGGACGGAGTGTGCGACCCGCTCCGACGCCCAGCTCAGGCGCTCCAGGCTGCGCGCGACCATGATGACCGTGGCGCCCGCATCAGCGAGACCGACCGCGATCTGCTCGCCGATGCCTCCGCTTGCCCCGGTGATTACTGCGACTGGGTTCGACATGCCACCAGCGTCCGTGCAACGACCTGGGTCGTTCCAGGTACTACCAGTACCACCCGGTGATCATGCTGCGGGTGCGACAGTGAGGACATGAGTCCCGAACTGTCCCGTGCGTTGCGCTCCTGGCGCGAGCGGGTGACACCGGCCGAGGTCGGAATACCCGACGTTGGGCTTCGGCGGACGCCCGGGCTGCGCCGAGAGGAGCTGGCATCACTCGCTGGGATCTCGGTCGACTACCTCGTCCGGCTCGAGCAGGGACGCGCGCGACACCCCTCACCGCAGGTACTGGGGGCGTTGGCCCGGGCACTGAGGTTGTCCGCTGCGGAACATGACCTGCTCTGGCGCGCGGCCGGCGCACAGACGCCGGCGTCCGGATGCGTCCCGCAGCACGTCGGGCCGGGTGTCGCACGAATCATGGACAGTCTTGCCCACACACCAGTGGCCGTGTTCACCGCGAGCTGGGACCTGGTCGTGGCAAACGCGCTGTGGGTCTCCTTGTTCGAACTAAGCGAGCGGCTACCGACCCGAGAACGGAACTTGGTCTGGCGCCACTTCCGAGACCTGCCGAACCACGTGGTCCACACCAAGGAGGAACACCAGCAGTTCGGACGACAGCTCACTGCCGACCTTCGGCGTGCCACCGCCGTGTACCCGAACGACCGCACCCTCGCCGAGCTGGTCCGAGACCTCCGAGAGAGCAGTCTTGAGTTCGCTGAGCAGTACGACACCTTCGCTCTTACCCCGCGCAGATCACAGCCCAAGACGATCGACAGCCCCGCGGTCGGCCTCGTCACGCTGGACTGCGACGTGCTCACGACACTGGACTCGGACCTCCGAGTAATGGTGTACAGCACTCGACCGGGAACCGACGCCGCCAGCAAGCTCGACCTGCTCCGCGTCGTTGGATCGGCACAGTTCGGGAGCTGACTACACCCTCAACTGCGAAGAGCCTGTTGTGGGCGCCTCATGCGGCCATGGATCACACAGGCAATCAGAGATTTGGACGGACCACTTGAATAGTGATCACTTCCGCACCTTCGTGCAAGGTAACCGTGTACCAGATGGTTACATCGTCGCGGACGAGATTCAGCTCGTAGGCGTCTGGGACGCCGTCCATGGGTCGGCGAGCGTAGGTCGTGGCTCGTCCAGGAGGGTGAAAATGGCGAGCTGAACGGGTCTCCGCAGCACTTCTGGCAGGGCCTCGATCTGTTCCCACGCACGCTCAGGGAAGGCGATACGCCGGTCAGCCACTGACGCCCCACTCGGCGGCCAGCTCGTCGCGCGTGAACGTTCGCAGCCGGCCTGGGTTGGCGGCGTTGTCCATGATGGCTAGCAAGGCCTGCTGGCGTCCCAGCTCTCGGCGCAGCCGCCTGACCTCGGCCTTGAGCGCCTCATATTCGTCACGAGGGACGGTGATGACCTCGTCGCGGTGATGTGCCGTCATGCTCTCACGCTACCTGCTCTCTGCGACGTTCTCAGGTGCCGAATGTCAGCACTCGATCACGTTGACGGCCAGGCCCCCGCGCGAGGTCTCCTTGTACTTGTCGAGCATGTCCTTGCCGGTGTCGCGCATCGTCTTGATGGCCTTGTCCAGGGCGACGAAGTGCCGGCCGTCGCCGCGCAGGGCGATGCGGGCCGCGGCGATGGCCTTGATGGAGGCCACGGCGTTGCGCTCGATGCACGGGATCTGGACCAGACCGCCGATCGGGTCGCAGGTCAGGCCCAGGTTGTGCTCGATGCCGATCTCCGCCGCGTTCTCCACCTGCTCGGGCGTGCCGCCCAGGACCTCTGTGAGGCCCGCGGCGGCCATGGAGCAGGCCGAGCCGACCTCGCCCTGGCAGCCGACCTCGGCGCCCGAGATCGAGGCGTTCTCCTTGAACAGGACGCCGATCGCCGCCGCGGTGAGGAAGAAGCGGACGATGCCGTCGTCGTCGGCGTGCGGGATGAAGCGGGAGTAGTAGGTCAGAACGGCGGGGATGATGCCCGCGGCGCCGTTCGTGGGAGCGGTGACGATGCGGCCGCCCGCGGCGTTCTCCTCGTTGACCGCCAGCGCGAACAGCGACACCCAGTCCATGGCGTGCAGCGGGTCGGTCTTCGGCGACTCGGTCTGCAGGCGGCGGTGGAGGCGGTTCGCGCGGCGCTTGACCTTGAGACCGCCCGGCAGCACGCCCTCCTTGGCGATGCCGCGTTCGACGCACTCGCACATGACCTGCCACAGGTGCAGGATCCGCGCGCGGATCTCGGCGGCGGAGCGGCCGAACGCCTGCTCGTTCTCCAGCATCAGCGCGGAGATGGACAGACCCGTGTTGGAGCAGTGCTTGAGCAGCTCGTCCCCGGTCGTGAAGGGGTAGGGCAGAACGGTGTCGTCAGGCTTGATGCGGTCGGCGCCGGTGGCCTGCTCGTCCACCACGAAGCCGCCGCCGACCGAGAAGTAGACCTTCTCGCGCAGCTTCTCGCCCGATGCGGAGAAGGCGGTGAAGCGCATGCCGTTCGGGTGCTCGGGCAGGGAGATCTTGCGCTCGAAGACGAGGTCCTCGCCCACGACGAAGGGGATCTCGTGCGTGCCGTAGAGCCGGACCGTGCCGGACTCGCGCATCGCGGCCAGGCGCGCGTCGATGGAGTCCACGTCGACGAGTTCGGGCTTCTCGCCCGACAGCCCCAGCAGGACGGCCTTGTCGCTGCCGTGGCCCTTGCCGGTCAGGCCGAGCGAGCCGTACAGGATCGCCTCGACGCGGGCCGTACGCGCGAGCAGGTCGTCGTCGTGCAGACCGCGCGCGAACTTGTGCGCGGCGGCCATGGGACCGCCGGTGTGCGAGCTCGACGGGCCGATGCCGATCTTGAACAGGTCGAAGACGCTGATCGCCATTGATGGGCGCCCTTCAGAAGGGCCGGGGTCCGGCAGGACCCCGGCGGGTGGGTCAGGACTCGCCTGAGGTGAGCGCCGAATACTCCTCGGCGGTGAGCAGGTCCTCGGGGTCGCCTTCCACGCGCACGCGGAACATCCAGCCGTCGCCGTAGGAGTCGCTGTTGGCCAGCGACGGATCGTCCACGACGGCCTGGTTGACCTCGACGATCTCGCCGCCGACGGGGGTGTAGATCTCGCTCACCGACTTGGTCGACTCGACCTCACCCACGGAGTCGCCCGCCTCGACGGTCGAGCCGACCTCCGGAAGCTGCACGAAGACGACATCACCCAGCGCCTCGGCCGCGTAGGCCGTGATGCCGATGGTCACGGTGATGCCGTCGTCGAGCCCGGCCACCCACTCGTGCTCCTTGGTGTAGCTCAGGTCGTCTGGGATGTTGCTCACTTGTTCCTCCTGTAAAAGGGCAGCTCAATGAGGTCCATAGGTTCATGGCTGCCCCGGATGTCCACGGCCAGACCTGCGTCGGCCCCATTGTCGACGTAGGCCATGGCGATGGGCTTACCCAGGGTCTGGGAGGGTGCCCCGCTGGTGACCTCGCCGACGACGGCGCCGTCCTTGGTCACCGGGTATCCGTGGCGCGGCACCCGGCGACCCCGCGCGACCAGTCCGACGAGCCGGCGCCGCGGCGGCGTGTCCTTGACCGCCTCCAGCGCCGACCTGCCGACGAAGTCGCCCGGCTTGTCGAATTTCACCACTCTGCCCAGCCCCGCGTCGAACGGGGTCAGCTCGACGCCGAGCTCGTTGCCGTACAGCGGCATGCCCGCTTCGAGCCTGAGCGTGTCACGGCTGGACAGACCCGCCGCCCGCAGCCCGTACGGCCGGCCGGCCTCGGTCAGCGCGTGCCAGAGCGGGACGGCGTCCTGGTTGGCCACGAACAGCTCGAACCCGTCCTCACCCGTGTAGCCGGTGCGCGCGATGAGCGCCTGCCGCCCGTCGACCAGACCGGGCAGGCCCGCGTAGTACTTCAGCCCGGCGAGGTCGGCGTCGGTGAGCGTGGCGAGGATCTCCTGCGCGCGCGGCCCCTGCACGGCGATCAGCGCGTACTGCTCCGAGCGATCCTCGACCACCGCGTTGTACGACTTGGCGCGATTTTTCAGCTCTTCCCCGACTTTTTCATAGTTGGAGGCGTTAGCCACCACCATGAACTCCTCGTCCCCGAGCCGGTAGACGATCAGGTCGTCCAGCACCCCGCCATGCTCGTTCACGATCATGGTGTAGCGGGCCCGGCCGGGCGCGAGCGCCGACAGGTGTCCCACCAGCGCGTAGTCGAGTGCCTGACCCGCCTGAGGCCCGGTCACGAAGATCTCGCCCATGTGGGAGAGATCGAACAGCCCGGCCGCCTGGCGCACGGCGTTGTGCTCGGCGGACTCGCTGCCGTAGCGGAGCGGCATCAGCCACCCGGCGAAATCGGTCAATGTCGCGCCGAGGCTCTCGTGGACCTCTCGGAGCGGTGTAGGACGTGACATATGCGCACCTCAGGGCAGGATCGGATGCCAGACATCCTCCCCCTCTGTCATGGGTGCCTGAGAGCTTCGCCCGTAATTTGCCGGACTTTCACCTTCGGCGAGGCCGCCAGGCCTGCTTTCCAGAGGACACCTCGTCCGTGCGGTCCTTTGCCTTGAGAGGTTCGCGGGGAGGGCTTGCTCCTTCAGGGGACCTGGCCGGATGCCAGGACGCTCTCCCGCACGGTTTCGACGGTGATGTCCGCAAGCCTAGTGCTGTTATGGGGGAGTTGTCGCGTGCGGATCTGGCCGCTTGGGGCCAAAAGGGCTGTACCGGGGGCGGCTCAGCAGGCGGCGACGAGCGCCTCGAACAGCGCGCAGTCCTTCGCCGCCTCCGGATGCCACTGCACGGCCATGGCGAACGTCCGGGAGTCCAGCTCCACCGCCTCGATCGTGCCGTCGTCGGCCACGGCGGACACGGTCAGGCCGGGCGCGAGCCGGTCGATGGCCTGGTGGTGGTAGTGCGGCACGGCCACCGGCTCGGCCCCGAGCGCCTTGCCGACGAGAGTCCCCGCGACGGGCCGGACGGGCAGGTGGCCGAACTCGCCGGGGGCGGGGGAGTGCCCGGTGTGTCCCACCACATCGGGCAGATGCTGGTGCAGGGTCCCGCCGAGCGCGACGTTGAGCACCTGCATGCCCCGACATATCCCGAGATAGGGCAGGTCGGCCTCAAGAGCCGCCTCGATCACCGCGAACTCCGCCGTGTCCCGAAATTTCCGGATGTAGCCGGTCTGGTCGTGTGGCTCCTGGCCGTACCGCTCGGGCGAGACATCACCACCACCGGCCAGGATCAACCCGTCCAACCGCGCCACCAGCCGGGCGGGCGACCCGGCGGGCGGCAGGATCACCGGCTGCCCGCCGGCCCGGACCACGTGCTCCACGTACATGTACGGCAGCAGGGCGACCGGCAGCTCCCACACGGTGTAGCGGGCAGGCTCGACATAGGACGTGATCCCGATGACGGGTCGCTCCACAACTTCCCTTCCTAAAGTTCCCTTCCTAAAGGTCCTTCCTAAAGAGGCGTGACGTACGCGCCCGAGATGCCGCCGTCGACGAGGAACTCCGAGCCCGTGATGAAGGAGGCGTCGTCGCTGGCCAGGAACGCCACCGCCGCCGCGATCTCCGACGCCTCGGCGAAGCGCCCCACCGGCACGTGCACCAGGCGCCGCGCGGCCCGCTCCGGGTCCTTCGCGAACAGCTCCTTCAGCAGCGGCGTGTTGACCGGCCCCGGGCACAGCGCGTTCACCCGGATCCCCTCGCGCGCGAACTGGACGCCGAGCTCGCGCGACATCGCGAGCACCCCGCCCTTCGAGGCCGTGTACGAGATCTGCGACGTCGCCGACCCCATCACCGCCACGAACGACGCGGTGTTGATGATCGAGCCCTTGCCCTGCCGTTGCATGTACGGGATCGCGTGCTTGCAGCACAGGTAGACGCTCGTCAGGTTCACCTCCTGCACCCGCCGCCACGCCTCGATGCCGGTCTCCAGGATCGAGTCGTCCTCGGGCGGCGAGATGCCCGCGTTGTTGAAGGCGATGTCGACGGAGCCATAGGTGTCGTACGCCGTCCGGAACATCCGGACGACGTCGTCCTCGCTGGTCACATCGACCTTGACGAAGAGCCCGCCCACCTCGGAGGCGGCCTTGGTGCCCGCCTCCTCGTCGACGTCGGCGCAGACCACCTTGGCGCCCTCTTCGGCGAACCGCCGCGCGGTGGCCAGGCCGATGCCGCCGCCCGCGCCGGTGATCACGGCGACGCGGTTGTGCAAACGCTGCATGTGTGTCACTCCGTTGAGATGAAGACGTTCTTGGTCTCGGTGAACGCCATGAGGGCGTCCGGGCCCAGCTCCCGGCCGAGGCCGGACTCCTTGAAGCCGCCGAACGGCGTCCAGTGGCGGACCGAGGAGTGCGAGTTCACCGACAGCGCGCCCGCCTCCACGGCCCGCGCGACGCGCAGCGCCCGGCCGACGTCGCGGGTCCAGATGGAGCCGCTCAGGCCGTACGGCGTGTCGTTGGCGATCCGCACCGCCTCCGCCTCGTCCGCGAACGGCACCACCGACACCACCGGCCCGAAGATCTCCTCGGTGAACGCCCGGTCGGTGAGCGCCGGCGTCAGGACCGTCGGCGGGAACCAGAACCCCTTGCCCTGCGGACAGTCGCCCTGCCAGTACGACGGGCCGTCGATAAAGCCGCGCACCCGTTCCAGATGTTCGGCGCTAATCAGGGGGCCCATCTCGGTGCTCTCGTCGAGCGGGTCGCCGACCCTGACATTCTGTACGGCCGGCAGCAGCAGCTCCAGGAACGCGTCGTAGACCTCCGCCTGCACCAGGATCCTGGATCGGGCGCAGCAGTCCTGCCCAGAGTTATCGAAGACGGCATACGGCGCCGTTTTCGCCGCTTTTTCCAGATCCGAGTCCGCAAACACGATATTTGCGGATTTGCCGCCTAGTTCGAGGGTTATCCGCTTTACCTGGGTTGCTGCCTTGGCGGCGATCTCCTTGCCCACCTCGGTCGAGCCGGTGAACACGATCTTGGCCACCTGCGGATGCTCGACCAGGCGGGCCCCCGCGACCTCCCCTGCCCCAGGCAGCACCTGGAGCACCCCCTCGGGGAGGCCCGCGGCGAGGGCCAGCTCGGCCAGCCTCAGCGCGGTCAGCGGGGTCCATTCGGCGGGCTTGACGATCACCGTGTTGCCCGCGGCCAGGGCCGGGGCGACGCCCCAGCTCATGATGAGCATCGGGAAGTTCCAGGGCACGATCACGCCCACCACGCCCAGCGGCTCCTGGAAGGTGATGTCCACGCCACCGGGCACCGGGATCTGCTTGCCGTGGTTGCGCTCGGGGGCGCCGGCGTAGAAGTGCAGCACGTCGCGTACCGCGCCCGCCTCCCAGCGGGCGTTGCCGATCGGGTGGCCGGAGTTCGTGAGCTCCAGCAGGGCCAGCTCCTCCCGGTGCTCGTCCACCAGGTCGGCGAAGCGGCGCAGCAGCCGCGCCCGGTCGCCGGGCGACACGTCGCGCCAACCCTGGTAGGCCCGCCTGGCACGCTCCACGGCCCGGTCGACCTCGGCCGCGTCGGCCAGCTCCACGTCGGCGAGGATTTCCTCCGTCGCCGGATTGATGATCTGCATCGTGCTCACATCCGCTCGAAACCCCGGAACAGCTCCCAGTCCGTGACAGCCGCGTCGAAGGCGGCCAGCTCGATCCGGGCGTTGTTCGCATAGTGCGCCACCACGTCGTCGCCGAACGTCTCCCGCGCCAGCTTCGACCCCTCGAACAGCGCCAGCGCGTCCCGCAACGTGTGGGGCACGGTCTCGGCGCCGGAGTCGTAGGCATTGCCCCCGAACGCGTCCTCCAGCGGCAGCTCCTCGTCGATGCCGCGCAGCCCGGCCGCGATCAGCGCCGACACCGCGAGGTAGGGGTTCACGTCACCGCCCGGCACCCGGTTCTCGATGCGCAGCGATTCCCCGTGGCCGACGAGCCGGAGCGAGCAGGTGCGGTTGTCCACGCCCCACTTGACGGCCGTGGGGGCGAAGCTGCCGGGGACGTAGCGCTTGTAGGAGTTGATGTTCGGGGCGTAGAAGAGGGTGAGCTCGCGCATGTGGGCCAGCTGCCCGGCGATGAAGCGGGCGCCGAGCTCGGACAGCCCGTGGGGGCCGTCGCCCGCCATCACCGGGTCGCCGTCCACGCTCCGCAACGAGATGTGGATGTGGCAGGAGTTGCCCTCGCGCTGGTTCGGCTTGGCCATGAAGGTGATCGACTTGCCCTCCTGAGCCGCGATCTCCTTGGCGCCGTTCTTGTAGATGGAATGGTTGTCGCAGGTCTTCAGCGCCTCGTCGTAGCGGAAGGCGATCTCGTGCTGGCCCAGGTTGCACTCGCCCTTGGCGGACTCGACGTACAGCCCAGCTCCCTCCATGTCCCGCCTTATCCGGCGAAGGAGGGGTTCGATGCGGGCCGTACCGAGGAGGGAGTAGTCGACGTTGTAGAGGTTCGCGGGGGACATGTCGCGGTACGCGCGCTTCCACGCGTCCTCGTAGCTGTCCTCGTACACGATGAACTCCAGCTCGGTGCCCACGAAGGCGGCCAGGCCGCGGTCGGCGAGCCGGGCGAGCTGCGCGCGCAGGATCTGCCGCGGCGAGGCGGTCACGTCGTCGCCGTTCTCCCAGGTCAGGTCCGCCATGAGCATGACGGTGCCCTCCTGCCACGGAACCCACCGCAACGTGGAAATGTCGGGCTTCATCACGAAATCGCCGTAGCCGCGCTCCCACGACGACATCGCGTAGCCGTCGACCGTGTTCATGTCCACGTCCACGGCGAGCAGGTAGTTGCAGCCTTCGGAGCCGTGCCCCAGCACCTCGTTCAGGAAATAGCGCGCCGACAGCCGCTTGCCCTGCAACCTGCCCTGCATGTCGGCGATGGCGAGCAGCACGGTGTCGACCCGTCCGGCGGCCACCTCGTCACGCAACTCGTCGACGGACAGCGCTCCGGGCTGTGGAAGACCTCGCTCGCTCACAGAAGTTCGCTCGCTTTCCCGCTAATTGGGCTACTCTTAGACCATTGATGTGCATATGGGGATCGCTTGTCAAGACCTGAGGACACGTTGGACGACTCGGCGCGGTTGATGACGGTGTTACGGCCGGTCAGGGCAGGAAACGCCTTCGAGGAGACGGTAGAACGGCTGCTCCAGGCGATCAAGCTCGGCGTGGTCGCGCCGGGCCGGAAACTGCCCCCGGAGCGTGAACTGGCCGTTCAGCTCGGCATCAGCCGGGTGACGCTGCGCGAGGCGATCCGGGCGCTCCAAGATGCCGGTTACCTCGACGTACGGCGCGGCCGGTACGGCGGCGCGTTCGTCACCTACGCCCCGCCCCCGCCGGAGAGCGGCGACCTGCGCAGGGTCGTGGCCGACATGGGCACGGCCGACCTCACCGACGCGCTGACCTTCCGCATGGCGGTCGAATGCGGCGCGGCGGCGGTGCTGGCGGCGGCCACGCTGACCGACGACCAGCGCTCCCTCCTGCGCGGCCGGCTCGCGGCACTCAACAAGGCGGGCATCGGGGACTACCGGCGGCTGGACACGGCCTTCCACCTCTCGATCGCCGAGCTGACCGGCTCCGCCCTGCTCGCCACCGCCTGCGCCGACGCGCGCCTGCGGGTCAGTGACCTCCTCAACGCCATCCCGATGCTCCAGGTGAACCTCGACCACTCCGCCCGCCAGCACGAGGCGATCGTGGCGGCCATTCTGGCGGGCGACCCGGAAGGGGCCCGCCGAGCAGTGGCGGAGCACCTGGAGGGCACGGCGGCGCTGCTGCGCGCGTTCCTGTCTTGAGTCCGTTTCCCGGTCCAAATGGTCAAGGGATGACGATTGGCCTCGTAGCATCGTTTTCAAGGTCATGGGGAACTGGTTCGAGCTGAGCATTGTCGACACGGGACGGCTGCCGCTGTTCTGTTTCTTCGTCGCGCTCATCGGGGCCTTCGTGGCCACCCGCGTCAACGTGCGGCTGATCAGGGCGAAGGTCGGCTGGTTCCGCAACGTCAACGTGGGCGAGATGCACATCCACCACGTGGTGTTCGGGGTCGTGCTCATGCTGGTCGGCGGGGTCAGCGGGCTGATCGTGTCCTCGGCGTCGCAGGTGGCCTACGCCGCGGCGGCCGCCGTCTTCGGGATCGGATCGGCGCTGGTGCTGGACGAGTTCGCGCTGATCCTGCACCTGCACGACGTGTACTGGGAGGAAGAGGGCCGCACCTCGGTCGACGCGGTGTTCATCGCGGTCGCGATGACGGGGCTGCTGCTCACCGGGCTCCGGCCGCTGTCGTTCGACTACGGGACCCCGGTCAACCCGGGTGCGCTGCTCGTGGCGAACATGGTGCTCGCCGTGATCACCCTGTTGAAGGGCAAGATCTGGACCGGGATAGTGGGTCTGTTCGTGCCCGTACTGCTGCTGGTGGGCGCGGTGCGGCTGGCCAGACCCGGGTCTCCGTGGGCCCACCTGTTCTACCAGAAGCGGCGCCCGCGGAGGCTGGCCACGGCCGCGCACCGGGAGGAACGGTGGCGCCGGCCGGTGATCAGGGCCAAGATCGCGGTCCAGGAGTTCGTCTCGGGGCGGCACGACCTGCCCTCCACCCGGCGCGGACGTCGGCAGCTCTAGCCCGCGCTGTGGAGGGGTTCGTTCCAGTCGATGTGGTGTTCGTAGATCCACCGGCTGGGGTCGTTGCCGGTGCGGGCCATCTGTTTCATGGCCAGGCTCATGATCAGGTCGTGCGGCACCCGGGCGACGGGACCGAGCGTCTTCCAGCCGCCGGTGCGATTGCCCTGCGCTACGACGCGTTCCACGCGCTCGCGCCGTAGCGAGCCGCAAACCCCCAGCCAGTGGGAACCGTGGCTCAAGGTAACCCGCACCGCGATCCGCAAACACGCGATCACCGCTGATGCGGGCAACGGCAAGCCGGACAAACCCGCCGCCTCACGCCTGATCCACACCCACTGCCACCGTCGGCCGACCGCCGACACCGGCCAGCACTTCTGGCAGCCCGCGAGCCCACGGAGCTTGCTTGAGCCGGTTGCTCGGAAACGGGCATGGCCGGTGCTGAGGCCCGCTGCAGCAATGCAGCGGGCCCAGCGGCGACGGCGGTCGGCAACTTCCCGAAGGGCACAACAGGCTCAACTACCGCAAGCTGGCCTTTACCGGCTCATTCATCTCCCGATTCTGCCGCTTTACTGAGCGACAGGCTCACTTCCCTGACCTGCCGCCAAGAGGACATATGGCAAACGGCCTCTTGCCCAGTACGTCGGGAGGTGACTCGGTACTTACGGACTCCCAAAAACCCGGCACGGGCGGAAGGGGTGGAGACTCTCTACAAGCGTCCTCCATGAAACCCTTGCGCAGGTTGGGCAGTAGCCACGAATAGGCACCTCCCGTTCTCGTCCCCACGGCTAATGTTCTTCCGTCCTTGCTCATGGCCACCTGCCAGCTCTCGGACTCGGGCGTTCTGAGCGTTGCCAAGCTGACCGGGCGGTAGCCGTCCTTCAGTCCCCACACGATAACTGGGTCAGAAGTCGCCGGACCGCCTGGCTCATCATGCACTGTGAAAGCAATAGATCCGTCATAGGAGATTGCCACCGGAGTCGCCCGTTCGGGGATAATAGACAAATCACCCAGATGAGTTGGCGACTGCGGATTGGTCGTATCCCACACTCCTCGTCCGATTATCGCCCTCTTGCCATCTGCGCTAAGCGCGCCACTGCTCCATTGGCGCACCTCCGGCTCGAGAGTCGCGCTTTTGAGCTCCGCAATCTTGGTGGGCCGGCTCGGATCAGTCATGGACCAGAAAATTGCAGAATCATCGCTGACAGTAAGCAGCGTTTTACCATCTGATGTCCCGGATAAAATACGAACTCCAGACGCATGTTCATGCCTGCGCGCCAGCTGCCTTGGCTTCCGTCCGGCACCCAGATTCCAGATCTCAATGGAACCGTCCTCGAACCCTGCGAACAGGGTCGTGCCGTCAGCGGTCAACGACAACTCGAGAAGCTGTTCGCGGTAGTCACCTTTACGCACGGGCGTCCTGGACGGCCTATCAGGATCGCCCAGATCCCACACATCGATGCCGCCGCTCACGTCTTCGCCTGTTACCGCCCTCCGCCCATCCGAGGACAGGGCTATCGGCCCAGACCCAGCACCAAGGGTGCCCGTTCTGGTGGCCTGAAGATTCTCTCTGCCTGACTCAGGACCCTTTCCCTGGAGGTGCCAAATTCCGTAGCCCTCCTGGGCGTCAGAGATAAGCGCCGTTCTGCCGTCGGCAGCCAACGCGACATCGACAATGGTCGCACTGCCCGGAAATAGGCCACGACGCTCTATGGCGAGCGTATCCGCAAGTGCAGATTTAGTGTAATCATCCGAGTGGATCCCCACGGCAACGTAGCCTAATAGCTTTGCGGCATACCAATCGTGATCGCGTTGTTTGACGCCGTCGAGGGCAATCGCCCGTGCTTGAGAGACCAGCAAATCTTGCTGGTGCACATATATGGGCACGGCCGCCACCAGCGCAACACATACCAAACCGATGACGACGCGAAGCCACAGCGAGCGGCCTCGCCCTTCCCATGGAGATGGTTCGTTGCCAGTACTTGGACTCGACGGGTGTTCGCTGAAAGTCTCCATCAGATCAAAGCTATCTCCCTAAGGGGCTTCATGAGAGACTGCGCGAATACCAGCGAGCCGGCTGTCGTTCGCCGCTTGTGCTGATCCAGTGACAGTCGGGGAGGATTCCCATGTCAGCGGCGGCGGAGTGTTCAGCCCTTTCGTGGCCGGCTCGTCCACCACCTCGCGCGGTGTCTCTAGCGGAAGCGAACCCTTGGGCCGCTTGCTATCGTCACGAGTCTTGCCCTCGCCCTGCGGCTGAGTGGCGGCCGGGCCGACGAGGTGCGGCAGTTTTTCCGCGGACCCGGAATCCTGGACTGGAACACCACTGACGGAGCCTGAAGATGGAGAACCGGGGAATCTGACAGAGAGGGCATCGCCAAGGTGGTCGGCGTCGAACGGCAACGATCGCCATCCCACCCGGCGGTTCTTTCCTCGGCGGTCCGGCAAGATGGGGTCGATGACCGTCATGTCCGCCGTCCGGGCGTTCTCCCTTTTTGCGCTCTTCCTCGCCGGCTGCGGCGTAGACGGGCCAGGCGCCGCGCCGGTCGGCCCGCACCACACCATGACTGCACCGCGGCCGACGTCGTGGTCCCCTCCCCCCACGCCGTCCTGCCCCGGCTCGGGGACGTCATTGACCGCCGAGGAGCCGAACGCCGCCATGGGGCTCCGCGTCCAGACCGTGACCCTCACCAACTGCGGCAACAAGATACGCAGCGTCTACGGCTACCCCCGCGTCCGCCTCTTGGACAAGGCCGACGCGAGGCCCAGGCCGACGCCATGAGCGATGACCGCGTTCTTGAACCCGGCGTCGGTCCACGCTTTGGTCACGCTGGGGTTGTCGGCTGCGACGACGCCGCACGTGACGTCGCGTTCGCCATGCTCGCCGGCTATGCGGCGGCCACCGAGACGGGGGTGCGGCAGCCCTGAAGCGCCGACCTGCCCACCGATCCTCGGTAAGAAGTGGTCGAGACGCTCAACGGGCTTCGGAGGGCACCTCTTGGAGTGGTTTGTCCCAGTCGATGTGGTGTTCGTAGATCCAGCGGCTCGGGTCGTTGCCGGTGCGGGCCATCTGTTTCATGGCCAGGCTCATGATCAGGTCACGCGGCACCCGGGCGACGGGACCGAGCGTCTTCCAGCCGCCGGTGCGATTGCCCTGCGCGACGACGCGTTCCACGCGCTCGCGCCGTAGCCGTTCGTAGGCGGCGAACGCGGCGGCGATGTCCGGGCTGTCCCGCAGGCACTTGGCCAGCACGACGGTGTCCTCGATGGCCATGGCCGCGCCCTGCCCGATCGAGGGGGCGGTCGCGTGGGCCGCGTCGCCGATGATGACCATCCGGTCGTCGTGCCACTTCGGTACGGTCGGCACGTCGTAGGTGCTCCAGCCCGCGAAGATCTCGCCGGTCGCCGCGATGATGTCCGCGGCGGGCCCGCGATCGTGCCGGAACAGGTCGATCAGCCGGGACCGCCACTGTTCGGGGGTGATCGCGGCCAGTTCTGCGGGGGTGGGCTCGGCGGCCTGGGCCGGATTCGCCGCCCACCACACCTCGCCGCTCGGATGCGTCGTGTGGGTGAAGAAGCAGCGCTTGCCGAAGATCGCGTTCATCGTGCCCGGCTCGCAGCCGGTGGAGACGCCGCGGGCGTAGCCGCCCGTGTTGAGCAGCCCGCCGTAGCGCGCGTCCGGCGCGTGCGGGTCGATGATCTCGCGGGTACGTGACCGCAGGCCGTCCGCGCCGATGAGCAGGTCGCCGCGGACCGAGGTGCCGTCGGCGAACCTCGCCAGCACCCCGTCGCCGGTGCTCTCGGCGTCGACGAGCCGCTTGCCGTACTCGATGTGTACGCCGGACCGGACGACCCGTTCGCGGAAGGCGCGGTAGAGGTCGGCCCGCTTGACGGTCCGGCTGACCATGCCGTCCAGCAGGGTGGTGCCGTACGGCAGCTCGCCGAGCCGCCTTCCGGAGCCGTTGGTGAACACGATGAGCGGCGTGTCGAAGCCGACGTCGCCGAGGTCGAAGTCGAGGGCGCGCAAGGCGTCGAGCGCGTTCACCGCGAGCGTCAGGAAGGCGCCTGTGTGGTCCGCGGTCCGGTCGTACGCCTCATAGACGACCGGCGTGATCCCCACCTTGCGCAGGGCGACCGCGCATAACGAGCCCGCTATCCCACCGCCGATGATCAATGCTGTGTATGTCATACACTGAGTGTATGGCATACACTTGGCGGGAGCGCAAGCGTGCGGCCCAGCTCGTCGGCGTCGGCGTCGGTGCCGGACGGACGTCGCGAAAGGCGAGGGCGATGCGCGAAGGTGAGGACCATGAACGACAAGCTGCCGCCGGGGCTCGACCTGCTCTGGGGAAGACTCGACGAGCCGGCGCCTGAACCCAGGCAGGGGCTCAGCCCGCCGCGCATCGCCCGCGCGGCGGTCGAGCTGGCCGACGCCGGCGGCCTTGACGCCGTGTCGATGGCCAGGGTCGCCGAGCGGCTGGGCTTCACCACGATGTCGCTCTACCGGCACGTCAAGAGCAAGAATGAGCTGCTGCTGCTGATGCTGGACACGGTCGCGGCCGTGCCCGCCGAGCTCGACGAGCCCTGCGACGACTGGCGGGTCGGCCTGGAGCGCTGGTGCGCGGCGCAGTGGGTGATGCTGCGCGCCCATACCTGGATCGTGGATCTGCCCGTCACAGGACCGCCGATCACGCCCAACCAGCTGGCGTGGACCGATCGCGCCCTGAGCGCGCTGCGCGACACCGGGCTCCCCGAAAGCGACAAAGCGGGCGTGGTCCTGCTGATCGCCAACTACATGCTCACCACCGCGCGGATGAGCGCGCATCTCGGCCCCGCCGCCTCGGGGGAGTCGATCGCCGCCTACAGCGCGCTGCTCGGCGACCTCGTCGACGCGCGGCGCTTTCCGGCCCTGCGTACGGCGGTCGACGCGGGCGCCTTCGACTATCCGGCGGACACCGCCGAGCCGGAGCGGCGCTTCGACTACTCCTTCGGCCTCGCCCGGATCCTGGACGGCATGGACACGCTCATCCGGCAGCGCGGCGGCGCCGGGGCGAGCTAGAGCGTGGCGGCCCCGAGGCGAGCCAGAGCGTCGGCGGCCCTGGGGCGAGCCAGGGTGCGGTGGTCCTTGGGGCGGGCTAGAGCGCGATGGCCGAGCGGAGGGCCAGGCCCGCGCCCAGCAGCATCACCATGCCGGCCGTGCCCAGCGGTGCCAGGGTGGACAGCCGGGCGGCGAGGCCCCGCCCCCGTGAGGCGCGCCGTTCGAGGCGGTCGACGAGCTTGACCAGCAGCAGGCCCGTCACGGTGAGCGTCGCCGCCATGCCGAGGCCGTACGCCGTGACCAGGGCCACCCCGAACCAGGTACGACCCAGCGCGATCGCCCCCAGCAGCACGATGAGCGCCGACGGGCTCGGCACCAGGCCGCCCGCCACCCCCATCCCCAGCAGCCCGGCCCGCGTCGAGCCCTCGTGCCCATGCCCATGCCCATGCCCATGCCCATGGCCGTGCTCGTGCGCATGGCCGTGACCGTGACCGTGCCCATGGCCGTGCCCGTGACCAGTGGCACGGCGGGTGGACAGGAGCAGGCGCAGGCCGATGAAGGCGATCAGCACGCCGCTGGCCACCCCCAGCCACCCCAGCACCGCCTCCCCGGCCAGCGCCGTGAACGCGCTCAGCAGCAGGCCCACCACCAGCACCCCGACCGTGTGCGTGGCCGTCACCGTGGCCCCCACGACCAGTGCGTCACGCGGTCGTCCGCGCCGCCCGGCCAGGTACGCGGCCATGATCGTCTTGCCGTGTCCGGGGATCAGCGCGTGCCCGGCCCCGAGGAGCATCGCCAGCGCCACGGCCAGCAGCCCGAGCGGCACGGTGAGCGAGTCGGCGCCGACCAGGCCGGTGAACGTCCGGTCCAGCGCCGCCAGCGCGTCCCCGATCGGTCCACCGACGCTGATCGTGCCGAGCCCGGAAGGCGTACCGCCGGAGCCGGGGGAGCCGCCGCCGGACAGGGCGGAGGCGGCGCCGCCGACGGTGACGGCGGCGGTGCGCTGGTCGAGCGGGTCGGTCAGCAGGTCCTCCGGGTATTTGCGCAGCTCGTTACTCACGCTGACCGCCGGCACGGACGACTGGGTCAGCCGTACCCCATCGCCGACGGCGGTGATCTCGCGCCAGCCGATCCGTTCCTGCTCGAACGCGTCGGTGAAGGACACCGCGCCCGACACCCGGGCCTCGGCGACCAGCCCGCAGGTCAGGCGGCTGGTCTGCAGACCGCCCTGCCCCGGCGCGTAGGCGAACGCCGAACGCGACACTCGCCACGGCACCGCCGTACCCCGGACGGTGAGTCGCTGGGCGGCGGCCAGCGTGGCGCAGGTCCTGGCCGCGTACGAGCCGTCCACGCCCGGTTTCGCCTGGAGTGTCGGCAGTTCCGCCGCGTCCACGACCGCCTCGTTCTCCACCCGGTCGGGCCGCAGGCGCAGCCCGTTGTAGTGGTTGACGGTGAAGTTCCCGAGCGGATGCCGGGCCACCGTCTCCGCCCGCGCCGCCGCCACGAACAGCGCCGAGGCGCACGTCGACAACACCAGGCCCGCGACGACGGACAGCAGGCCGAGCCGGAGCACCCTCATGAGAACCTCGCCAGTGCGGGCAGGGACGGATCGAAGCCCGGAGGCACGCGCGCGGGCTTGCCGAGCGCGCGCTCGATCCGGGCGCGGTGGTAGCCGAGCAGCGGGTTGCGCCAGCCGGTCGAGGTGGCCTTCTTCGCGTACGGCAGGGCCTCGCGCGGCTTGCCCGCCTTGAACAGGGCCCAGCCGAGCGCGTCGGCGGCGACGAGGTTGGGATTGCGCGCGTACTCGGTCCTGGCATGCCGTACGGCCAGCGCCGGGTCGCCGTGATCGGCCTCGAACTCGGCCCAGGTGAGGTCGTCCCGCACCCCCGCGGCCCGCAACAGCTTCCGCTGGGCCTCCAGCAGGGTCCAGTCCGGTTTCAGGCCCGCCTTGATCCGGGTCTCGCCCTGCTCGATCAGGTACTGCGACAGCGGCAGCCGCTCGACCACCCGCTGGTAGAGATCGAGGGCCTCGGCCGTCCGCCCGCCGAGCGCCGCGACCCTGGCCTGTCCGGCGAGCGCGGGGGTGTAGGCGGGGTAAGCCTGGAGCGCCTTCGCGTACCAGCCGCCGGCCGCGGCCAGGTCGCCCGAATGCAGGGCCAGTTCGCCCAGGTAGTAACGGGTGTAGGCGACGTCCGCCGGGGCGTAGGCGTCGTTCTGGGCGTACTCCAGGAACTTGCGCGCCCCCGTCCGGTCGCCCCGCAGCTCGGCCGCGTAGGAGGCGCGGGCGAACGACGCCACGCCGGGACGCAGCCCCATCATCCTGTCCACGGCCTTCGAGGCCCCGTTCAGGTCGCCGAGCTGCGTCTTCGCGTCGGCCAGCACCCCGTGCGCCACCGCGCTGTAGGGGTTGACGCCGATGGCCCGCTGCGCCAGACGTACCGCGTCGGAGAACTCGTGGCGGCCGGCGGCGAGCGCCGCCTGGCCGGTCAGGACCGCGTCATCGGCCGGGTTCAGCCGGGCGGCGGTGGCCAGGGCGCCTTGGGCCTTGGTGTAGTACGACGGATCGCCGGTGACCCTGGCCTGGTCGACGTACTCCAGGCCGAGCTGGGCCCAGCCGCGGTAGTCGCCGGGCAGGCGCTTCAGGCGGGCCTGCAGCGTCTCCGTGAAGGTCACGGCCTGCGTGGTTCCAGTAGAGGTCGCCGGCGGGGCGTAGACGGCGTAGGCCGTGACGGCCAGCGCGCCGGCCACGACGAGGCCACCGGCAAGGGCGAGGGATCGCATCCAAGGCTCCGGAGATCGGAAGGGGTCGGCGCGGACGGGTCGAGGGCCGGCCGGCCCTGACGGGGGACAAGGCCGGCCGGCCGGGGGCGCGGCGGGAGTTTGGGAGACGGGCCCGCCGCGGAGGGACCGGCCGGCCCGGAGAGGAGGCCGACCGGTCGGGGCTCACCGCTGGTTCACCGCCACGTTGCTGGGCAGCGGGATGTACGGGAACGAGTCCAGGATGGGCTTGTCGTTCTTGTCGACCTTGTCCGTCAGACCCGGGACGAGCTTGCCGGACAGCGCGGCGCCCGCCACGGCCTGCAGCGAGATGTCCACGACGTCGTCGGACAGGCGGCGGCCGTTCGGGAAGCCCGCCAGGTCACCGGCCAGCACGCCGAGCCGGTTGGGGTCCTTGGACGGCGGGACCGCCATGTTGAGCCGCAGCATCTCGGCGGGCCGCAGCCGGCCGGCGTCCTTGTTGAGGGTCTGCGAGTTCAGGTCGGCCTTGATCGGCCCGTTGCCCTTGGCGATGCCGGTCAGGAAGATCTCGACCAGGTCGCCACGCGGGGTCGCCGGCGCCTTGATGCCGTAGATGCCCTCCAGCAGCCTGGCCACCTCGGGGTCGGTGACGCGCTTGACCACGGCCGGGATTCCGGCGTCCTTGACCGGGGGCAGCGAGTTGAACGCGTCCTTCAGACCGGCCGGCATCACGACCTCGTTGACCAGCGGGTTGCCCAGGCGGGAGACCTGGACGTAGCCGTTCGGGCGCCACTTGTCCGTGGTGGACCAGATGCCGACCACCGGGTTGCGCCGGGCGTCGCCCCGGAGAGCCAGGTCGTGGGCGGGCACCTGGACGGCCAGGGTGCTCACGTTGTAGCCCTTGGTGGTGTCCTGGCCGACCTCGGACAGGTTGCCGCCGTAGAGCAGGTCGAAGACGCGCAGGTCCAGGAAGAACGCCTCGTCGGACTGGCCGGCGTAGGCCTTGCCGCCGTTCGGGAGGCTCTTCAGTGACTGGGCGCGCAGCGTGCCGTAGTCGGGCATCGAGGCGGGGCCGACGTTGCTCGGCGCGACGATGCCGTCCGAGATGAGCGTCCTGGTGCCGCCCTCGGTGATCCGCCTGAGCGTGTAGTGCTGGCGGAAGAGCAGGTTCTCGTCGTGGAGCGAGGTGACGGGCCCGTTGTTGTACAGGAACGTGGCGTTGCCGCGCCGGTCCTCATCGCGGAAGGTCCACTGGTAGACGATGTCGGGCTTGGCGTCGCCGTCGTTGTCGATCTTGATGTTGTAGCGGGACTTGGTGTCGAACGTGTAGAAGTTCGGGCCGCCCTGCGGCTCCTGGAACGGGATCCAGTTGGCCAGCAGCGTCACCGTGTCGGCCTTGTCGGGGCTGACGAACGCGTACACGTCGGTGTTGTCGTTACGCGGGTCCCCCGCGATCATCGGCGCCTCGCGGTGCGAGGAAGCATCGCCGGAGTCGGTACGGAGCAGGGCGAACGAGGAGGCGGTCAACGCCGCCGCGACGCCCAGTCCGACTAGAGCGCGCCGGTTGATCCGGAGCTCCATGTTCGGTCCTTTCGAGAGTGCTGATCGAGATCGAGAGGTTCCGGCCGGGTTCCTCGACGGCGTATTCGTCGCAACTCCGCGAACGGATGTGTCTTCTCCTCCTCGAGAATGAGACGTCAACGAAGGTTGACATACTTTGGTCGTCAATTTAGGTTGACGGGTGCGGATCGCGATCCGCCGTTCGTTGGGTTTTCGGGATATGTCGCGAGAGGAGACACGGTGATCAGAGAGCTGCTCGCCTACATGCGCCCGCACAGGAAGATCCTGGTGCTCGGGGGGTTACTCGGCCTGGTCGGCTCGGTGGCGGGCCTGGCGATGCCGTTGCTGGCCAAGTACGTGGTGGACGCCTTCGGCCAGGACCGGTCGATGGCCGGGCCGTTGCTCGGGCTGACCGTGGCGGTGCTGGTCGGAGCGGTGGTGTCGGCTCTGGGCACGTACCTGATGGAGCGCACCGGCGAGGGCATCGTGCTGGGCGCGCGGCGCCGGCTCATCGACCGGATGTTCCGGCTCAAGGTCGCCGACGTGGACCGGCTCAAGCCCGGCGACCTGCTGTCGCGGGTGACCGGTGACACGACGCTGTTGCGGGCCGTACTGACCAACGGGGTCGTGAACTCGATCGGCGCGGTGTTCATGCTGGCCGGCGCGATCATCATGATGGCGACCATGGACGGCGTGCTGCTGCTGGTCACTCTGCTTGTGGTGGTGGTGATCGGCGGGCTGACCGGGCTGGTGATGCCCAGGATCCAGCGGGCGCAGAAGCAGGCCCAGGAGGCCGTCGGCGAGATGGGCGCCGTGCTCGACCGGGCGCTGCAGGCGTACCGGACGGTCAAGGCCAGCGGCGCGGAGGAGCGCGAGATCGCGGTCGTCGGCGGCGCCGCCACGCGCGCTCGCGACCGGGGGCTGCAGGTGGCCGGGTGGACCTCGCTGGCCGGCGTGGCGACCTGGATGACGGTGCAGATCGCCTTCCTGTGCGTGCTGGCCGTCGGCGGGGCGCGGGTCGCCTCGGGCGTGCTGGAGGTCTCGTCGCTGATCGCGTTCCTGCTCTACCTGTTCTACCTGGTCGCGCCGATCGGGCAGATCGTCGAGGGCATGGTGCAGCTGCAGCAGGGCCTGGCGGCGATGAAGCGGATCAAGGAGATCGAGGACCTGCCCGCCGAGCCCGTCGGCGCCACGGTTCCGGCACTCCTCGCGGCGCGGCCGGCCGGGGTGCGGTTCGAGGACGTGGTGTTCCGGTACGGGGACGACCGGCCGATCGTGCACGACGGGG
The DNA here is from genome assembly GCF_040649695.1 of Nonomuraea sp. NPDC048901. Taxonomy (NCBI): domain Bacteria; kingdom Bacillati; phylum Actinomycetota; class Actinomycetes; order Streptosporangiales; family Streptosporangiaceae; genus Nonomuraea; species Nonomuraea sp. NPDC048901. The sequence continues at coordinate 804,760 of NZ_JBEZFW010000003.1, forward strand.
TCAGCTTCGAGGTGCCGCCCGGCGGGCTGACCGCGCTCGTCGGGCCGTCGGGCGCGGGCAAGTCGACGGTGTTCGCCCTGCTGGAGCGGTTCTACGAGCACCAGGACGGATTGATCACGGTCGACGGCCGGGACATCCGCGACTGGCCGCTCGCCGAGCTGCGGGCCACGCTGGGCTATGTCGAGCAGGACGCGCCCGTACTGGCGGGCACTCTCAAGGAGAACCTGCTCTTCGCCGCCCAGGACGCCACCGAGGAGGAGCTGCGACGCGCGATCAGTCGCACCCGCCTGGACGACCTGGTCGCCAGGCTGCCCGAGGGACTCGACACGGCCGTCGGACACCGGGGCGTGCTGCTGTCGGGCGGCGAGCGGCAGCGGGTGGCCATCGCCAGGGCGCTGCTGCGCAAGCCCAGGCTGCTCCTGCTCGACGAGGCCACCTCGCAGCTGGACGCGGTCAACGAGCTCCGGCTGCGCGAGGTCATCGCCGAGGTGGCCGCCGAGACGACCGTCCTCGTCATCGCGCACCGGCTGTCGACGGTGACCAACGCGGACCGCATCGTGGTCATGGAGGCGGGCGGGGTGCGCGCGGTGGGCACCCACGACGAGCTGGTGGGCCAGGACGACCTCTACCGCGAACTGGCCGCGACCCAGTTCCTGGTGAGCTAGTCCCGTCTTCCGAACGTGCCGTCCCTTGGCGGGCCCAGCCCTGTCTGGGTGAACCGGGCTAGTACTGCGAGTGACATAGGTGAATATGCTCATTCAGGGCTCGCGCCGGGCGAGCGCCGCAAGGCCCGACAACCGGGCCATCCTGGAGCTGTTCCCCGGCAACGAGCCGCCGGCCGGGTGGATCCACCTGGCGCGGGAGGGATGAGAAGTCGGACAGATAGTGTTGGAGCTGCTGTGACAGGTGGATACCACAGTGGTCTGGCCGGGCTTCTCGACGGGCGGCGACTTTCTCCGGTGCAGCGGCGGATCGCCCACTACCTGTCCGAGCATCTCGACGAGGCGATCTTCCTGTCCAGCGTCGAGCTGGCCGAGCGGTCAGGGGTGAGCCAACCGTCTGTGACGAGGTTCGCCATGGTGCTCGGCTTCGCCGGCTATCCGGAGCTGCGGCAGGCGCTGCGCCCGCTGGTGCTGGGCGGGCCGCCGGAGGAGAGCCTGCTCCAGGGCGCCATCGACAGTGAGATCCGTAACCTGGCCGCAGTCAGGGAGCGGCTGGCGGGCCTGCCCCTGAAGGAGCTGGGGGAGTCGCTGGCCGCCACTGAGCCGCTCCCGGTGCTGGGACTGCGGGTCTCCTGCGGGCTGGCCACCACCTTCGCCTACTACGCGCGGCGGATCCATCCGGAAGTGCGGCTGCTGACGCACGGCGGCTCCGAGCTGATCGAGGGGCTGCACGCCGCGCGGCGGGCGGGCGCCGAATGGCTGCTCGCCGTGGTGCTGCCGCGCTATCCGGCCGAGGTGATGCACGCCCTGGAGTACGCCGAGAAGCTGGGGCTGCGGATCGCCGTCATCTGCGACAAAGCCGACTTCCCCGCCGAGGTGGTGCTCGACGCGCCGGTGGGGGATCGGCTGGTGTTCGACTCCCACGCGGCGCCGCTCACGCTGGCCATGGCCCTGGTCGATGCCATGGCCGACGCCGCGCCGCTGCGTACCCAGGCCCGGCTGGAGGAGTACGAGCGGATGACCGACGAGACCGGCACATTCGTCACCGGCGATCTCCCCTGACCGGTTCCGGGCCGCCCGCCTCCGGTCTGACCGGTTCCGGTTCCGGCCCGACCGGCTTGGGGCTAACCGGCGATCCGGCGCAGTGAGCGCACCGACCAGGTCACGGTCAGCGCGGCCAGCACCAGCATGACCGCGAACGCGATCGGGATCGACACGTCGGTCAGATTCCCCGCGAACAGCGCCCGCCCCGCCACCACCGGGTGGTACATCGGATTGAACACGGCCACCTTCTGCATCCACTCCGGCGCCAGCGTCATCGGCAGCAAGGCCCCCGACAGCAGCATGACGGGCAGGGCGAAGAACTGCATGATCTGCGCCATGCCGTTCTCGTCCCGCAGCGACAGCGCCAGACCGTACGCGATGCCGGAGGAGAACAGGCCGGTCACCGCGATGAGCAGCACCATGACGACGAGCCCGGGCAGGCTGGCGCGCATGCCCATGACCAGCGCGATCACGATCACCACGACCGACTGGAGCATGAGCACGACCCCGTCGCGGAGTGTGCGGCCGAGCACGATCGACGGGCGCCAGGCGGGGCTGACCGCGATGCGCTCCAGGACGCCGCTGCGCAGCTCGTAGATCATGCCGTAGCCGACGCCGATCGCCCCGAACAGCGCGGTGATCACCAGCATGCCCGGCGCGAAGCTCGTGAGCTGCGCGGAGATGGGCTGCCCGGCGGCACCCGCCACCAGCGGGCCGAACAGCAGCAGGTACACCACCGGCTGGACGATGCCGAACAGCGGCCAGATCGGGTTCCTGAACGTGTTGCGCAGCTCGTACACCAGAAAAAGCAGCGTGTGGCGGATCATGCGGCGGCTCCGGTGTCGCGCAGGGATCGGCCGGTCTTGGCCAGGAAGACGTCGTCGAGGGTGGCGCGGTCGAGCGCGATCGAGGACAGGGCCAGGCGCTGCTCCTCCAGCGCCCGCAGCAGTGTGGGCAGGGCGTGCTCGCCGTCGTCAACGTACACGCGCAGCACGTCGTCGTCGACGCGCGTCTCGCGGGCGTACGGCTTGAGCGTCGCGGCGGCCCGCTCCGTCTCGTCCAGCCTGAGCGTGACGACGTCGTCGGCGACCTCGCGCTTGAGCTCGCCCGGTGTACCCTCGGCCACCACCAGGCCGTGGTCGACGATCACCAGCCGGTCGCACAGCGCGTCGGCCTCGTCGAGGTAGTGGGTGCTGAGCAGCACGCTGGTGCCGAGCTCGCGCAGCTGCCTGATGCGGTCCCAGAGATTGGCGCGGTTCTGGGGGTCGAGCCCGGTGGTGGGCTCGTCGAGGAAGAGCAGCGGCGGGCTGTGCACCAGCCCGAGCGCGATGGCCACGCGCCGTTTCTGGCCGCCGGAGAGTGTACGGCCGGGCCGGTCGGCGATCTCCGTCAGGTCGAACCTGGCGAGCACGTCGGCCGTGGCCCCGGCCGGGTCGGGCACACTGTGGATCTTCGCGGCCATGATGATCTGCGCTCGTGGCGTGGTGCTCTCCTCAACCCCGCCGGCCTGGCTGACGTAGCCCAGGTTGCGCCGGACGGCGCCGGGTGCCTTGAGCAGGTCGTGCCCGGCGACGGTGGCCGTGCCGGCGTCGGGCGTGATCAGCGTGGCGAGCATTCTGATCGTGGTCGTCTTGCCGGCGCCGTTCGGGCCGAGGACGCCGAAGATCTCGCCCTTGCCCACTTCGAGGTCGACACCACGGACCGCCTCCACGGTCTGGGTGCCCCTTCTGCCTCTGGTGATGAATGTCTTGCGTAAGCCGTGCGCCTCAATGATCATTTGCGGCTCCTTACGGTAGTTCGTCGTTCTCGACTCTGGTGACCGCCTTCTCCGCCCAGTCGAGGTGCGCGGCGAGCATGGCGACGGTCAGGCGGAGGTTCTCGTCGACGTGCCGGGGGGCGCCGTAGCGCTGCTTGACGCCGTAGATGCTCTCCATCGTCTCGATCGACATCCTGAGCTGCCGGATCCTGCCGTCGAGCGCGTCGAGGATCTCCTGCTTGGGCAGGCGGTCCATGAACGTGAGCGCCACCTGGAAGGGATCGATGATCGGCCTGATGTCGTACCAGGTCTCGAGCAGTTGCCGGTGGAAGTCCCTGCGGCCCGCCTCGGTGATCTCGTAGACCGTCTTGCCGCCCTTGCCGCTCTCGACCACCTCAAGCAGGCCCTCTTCGGCCATCTTGCTCAGCCCGTGATAGATCGAGCCGAACGCCACGTTGGCCCAGTGCTCCGCGCCCATCACCTCCAGATGCCGGCGGACCTGATATCCGTTGAGCGGCTTGTCGAGGAGGCAACCGAGGATGAGCACACGGGTTGAAGAAGACATGTACAAGTTTGTAGTCAAATTTGAACTCATGTCAAGGTCATAAACTGAGCCGCATGACTGAACGACCGATCGCGCTGGTCACCGGCGCCTCCCGTGGTGTCGGCGAAGCGATTGCCAGAGCGCTGGGGCCCACGCACCACGTCATCCTCGGCGGCCGCGACCGCGACACGCTGGCCGCCCTGGCGGCCGAACTGCCCGATGCCAGGGTGTGGCCGGTCGAGCTGACCGAGGTCACCGAGGCCGACGTGGCGGGCGTCGAGCGGCTCGACCTGCTGGTGCACAGCGCCGGGATCGGCCTGCTCGGCAAGGTCGCGGAACTGAAGACCGACGTGTGGCGCAGGACGATGGAGCTCAACGTGATCGCCGTCGCCGAGCTGACCCGGCTGCTGCTGCCCGCGCTCAGAGGGGCCGGCGGTCATGTGATCTGCGTCAACTCCGGCGCCGGGCTCCGGGCGAACCCCGGCTGGGGCGCCTACGCGGCGAGCAAGTTCGCGCTGCGGGCCTTCGCCGACGCGCTGCGCCAGGAGGAGACCGAGCTCAGGGTGACCACCATTTACCCGGGCCGGGTGGACACCGACATGCAGCGCGGCGTCCGTGAGCAAGAGGGCGGCGACTACGAGCCCGACAAATACCTCAAGCCCGAGTCCGTGGCCCGCGCGGTGCTGGCCATCGTCAACGCCGGGCCCGACGCGCACCTGACCGAGCTCACGCTGCGGCCCAGCGCGGGCCCGGTCAACTGAATGGATTCATTCACTACCGCGTCCTCGCCCCCGCCGGGGGTCGTACGCGATCCCACCGGCGTGTCCCAATCCCCGGACGAGCATGCCGAGCAGGCAGACTGCGAGGCGGGGGTCGTCGCTCTCGCGAACGTTCTGGAGGACCTGTGTCGGTGACCTACTGGTGCGAGCACGCCTGGCTGCCCGACGGCGTCCACGAAAGCGTGCTCATCAGGGTGGACGGGACCCGAATCGCCGACGTGACGCAGGGCGACCCTGACGGCGCCGAACGCCTGGTGGGCCTGACGATGCCCGGCCTGGCCAACGCCCACTCCCACGCCTTCCACCGGGCGCTGCGCGGCATCACGCAGGCGGGCGCGGGCGACTTCTGGACGTGGCGCGAGCGGATGTACGAGGTGGCCGCGGCGCTCGACCCGGACCGTTATCTCGCCCTGGCCAGGGCCGCGTACGCGGAGATGGCGCTGGCGGGGGTCACCTGCGTGGGCGAGTTCCACTACCTGCACCACGCGCCGGACGGCCGGCCGTACGACGACGCGAACGCGATGGGCCACGCGCTCATCCAGGCCGCCCGAGACGCGGGCCTGCGCATCGCGCTGCTCGACACCTGCTACCTGACGGGCGGCATCGGCACAGGCGCGGCGGCCGGTGGCGGCACGGGACTGGTGGGGGCGCAGGTGCGCTTCGGGGACGGGGACGCCGACCGGTGGGCGAGCCGGGCCGACGAGCTGGCCGCCGCCTACGAGGGGCAGCCCGACGTGGAGATCGGCGCGGCCGTCCACTCGGTGCGGGCGGTGCCGGCGGAGCAGATGCCGGTGGTCGCCGAGTTCTCCCGCCACCACGCGGCGCCGCTGCACGCGCACGTCTCCGAGCAGCGGGCCGAGAACGCCGCGTGCGTGGAGATGTACGCGGCCAGCCCGGTGCAGGTGCTGCACGAGCGGGGCGTGCTCGGACCGCGCTCCACCGCCGTCCACGCCACCCACCTGAGCGACGTCGACATCGAGCTGCTCGCCCAGTCGGGCACGCACATCTGCATGTGCCCCACCACCGAACGCGACCTGGCCGACGGCATCGGGCCCGCCAGGACGCTGTTCGACCGCGGCGCGCCCATCACGCTCGGCTCCGACAGCCATGCCGTCGTCGACCTGTTCGAGGAGGCCAGGGCGGTCGAGCTGGACGAACGGCTGGCCACCGGCGAGCGCGGCCACTGGCGCGCCGAGGAGCTCCTGACCGCCGCCACGGCCGCGGGCCACACCTCGCTGGGCTTCCCCGACGCCGGGCTGCTGGTGCCGGGCGCCTGGGCGGACCTGGTCTCCGTACGCCTCGACTCGGTCCGTACGGCGGGTGCCGGCGGGGTGGAGGCGCTGGTGTTCGCGGCGACGGCGGCCGACGTGCACTCGGTGATCTCAGGTGGCCGGCGCGTCGTGTCGGACGGGCGGCACACGCTGGGCGACGTGGGCGCCATGCTGACCGAGGCGATTGGATGGGTTCGATGACCTCTGTGCTGTTCGACGGGATCAAGCTGCTCTACACCGGGGATCCGGAGCGGGAGGAGATCGAGGACGCGGCGCTGGTCGCCGAGGACGGCCTGGTCACCTGGGTGGGCCCGGCGGAGCGGGCGCCGGACGCCGACGAGCGGGTGGACGCCGGGGGCCGGGCGGTCATCCCGGGGTTCGTGGACAGCCACGCGCACCTGGTGTTCGCCGGTGACCGGACGCACGAGTTCCAGGCGCGCATGTCCGGCGTGCCCTATACCGGGGGCGGCATCAGGACCACGGTCGCCGCCACGCGCGCGGCCTCCGACGCGGAGCTGGCGACGAGGGCCGCCGCCCTGGTCGGCGAGATGCGGGCGCAGGGCACCACGACTGTGGAGATCAAGAGCGGTTACGGGCTGACCGTCGAGGACGAACGGCGCTCGCTGGAGATCGCCACCGGGCTGACCGACGAGACCACCTACCTCGGGGCGCACGTGGTGCCGTCGGGCATCGCGGCCGACGACTACGTGCGGCTGGTCACCGGCGAGATGCTGCGGGCGTGCGCGCCGTACGCCAAGTGGGTGGACGCCTTCTGCGAGCGCGGCGCCTTCGACGGCGACCAGACCAGAGCGGTGCTGGAGGCCGGGATCAAGGCGGGGCTGCAGGCCAGGGTGCACGCCAACCAGCTCGGCGAGGGGCCCGGCGTGCGGATCGCCTGCGAGCTGGGCGCCGCCTCGGCCGACCACTGCACCCACCTGAGCGCCGCCGACGTCGACGCGCTGGCCGCCTGCGCCCCGAAGGACGCCCCTGGCACCGTGGCGACGCTGCTGCCCGGCGCCGAGTTCTCCACCCGCTCGCCCTACCCCGACGCCAGGAGGCTGCTCGACGCGGGGGCGGTCGTCGCGCTGGCCACCGACTGCAATCCCGGCTCCTCATACACCTCGTCGATGGCGTTCTGCGTGGCGCTGGCCGTGCGGGAGATGGGCATGACGCCGCTGGAGGCGATCAGGGCCGCGACCCGTGGCGGGGCCCGCGCGCTGCGGCGTACGGACGTAGGCTGGTTGCTACCGGGAGCCCGCGCGGACCTCGTCGTGCTCGACGCTCCGTCCTACGTCCATCTCGCCTATCGGCCGGGTGTTCCCCTCGTTCACCAGGTGTTTCTCGGTGGTCTCCTCCTTTAGGAGGACATCCAGAACCGTCCCCTGGTCGTAGCCCTTTAGGGAATCTTTGCATCTGGCCGGACGTTGGCCGGATAAGAACGTAGCTGCGGAACGAGGTGCCTGGGGATGGCAAGGCCTACGGGGAGTCGCACGCAGGAGCAGCACGTCGCTGATCGCGATCTGCTGGGGACCTACCTGGCGGAGATCGGGCGGGTCCCGCTGCTCACGGCGGAGGAAGAGGTGGAGCTCGCCAAGCGCATCGAGGCGGGCCTCTTCGCCGAGCAGCTGCTCGACAGCGGGGGTGCGGAGCCGCGCATCGGTGACGCGGCCGATGAGGAGCTGGAGCGCGTCGCGGTCTCCGGCCGGCGGGCGAAAGACGAGTTCATCCAGGCGAACCTTCGCCTGGTGGTGGCGGTGGCCCGCAAATACTCCGGCCGCGGGATGCCGCTGATCGACCTGGTCCAGGAGGGGAACCTGGGGCTGGTCCGGGCGGTGGAGAAGTTCGACTACAAGCGGGGTTACAAGTTCTCGACGTACGCCACGTGGTGGATCAGGCAGTCCGTGGGCCGGGCCATCCACGAGCAGGCGCGGCCGGTGCGGCTGCCCACCCACGCGGGTGAGCAGATGACCAGGCTGATGCGGGTGCGCCGGGACATGCTGGCGGAGTTCGACGTCGAGCCGACCGACGAGGACCTCGCCGGGATCCTGGAGCTGCCGATCGAGCGGGTCCGGGAGCTGCGCCGCTGGGCGTCGGACCCGGTGTCGCTGCAGCTCGGGGTGGGCGACGAGGACGAGACCGAGCTGGGCGACATGATCGCCGACGAGACCTGGGCCGATCCGGAGCAGCAGGCGATCGACATCCTGGAGCGCGAGCGGCTCGACCAGTGGCTCACCGATCTCGAGGGTGACACCCGCGACATGCTGCGCTGGCGCTATGGGCTGGTGGACGGTCGCGAGCACACCCTGACCGAGGTGGGCGAACGCTACGGCATCGGTCGCGACCGCGCCCGCCGCATCGAGCGCGACGCGCTGGCCCGGCTGCGGAAGATGGCCACCGCGGCGGCATAACAACCAATTTTCTTTTACGGCAGAGCACGGTGGGCCCCACCCGCCGTGCTCGGTTGCCGTCTGTCCAGGGGCACGCTCCTCCGGTGGCGCGGGCTGGGCGCCGTGACGTGCGCATTCTTGGCCCCGGTCCGTGGATCCCAGCCGTCTTCAGGGGTGGTGCAGGATGCGCCGGAGGAACTCCTCTACCGCCGCCTCCGCCGTTTCGCGCTCGCCGCCCCTGGCGACCAGCAGGGCGCTCTCGTTGATGGCGGCCAGCAGCATGTGGGCGTGCAGGTCCAGGAAGCCGTCGGGGATGGCGTCCGTGGCGCGTAGCGCGCCCTTCAGCATGCCGAAGGAGTAGCGCTCCTCCATCGCCCGCCACCGCTCCCACCCCAGCACCGACGGCGCGTCGATCAGCACGATGCGCTGGATCACCGGATCGCCCGCGAGCCTGATCCAGGCCAGAACGCCGGCCCGCAGCGCCTCGGCGGGGTCGGTGATGCCCGCGACCGCCTCGACGATCTTGACGCCGATCCCCGCCTCCGTCGCCTCCAGCACCGCCTCGAACAGCGCGTCCTTGCCCGCGTAGTGGTGGTAGAGGGCGCCTCGGCTCAGCCCCGACTCCTGGAGGACCGCCTCGATCGAGGTGCCCTCGTAGCCGTGCTCGGCGAACAGCCGCGTGGCGATCGCGAGGAGCTGGTCGCGGGTGGCCGCGCCGCGTTCCGCCTTGAGGTTCATGGAACCACTGTAGAAGCGGACCTCTGCCCGCAGGCCATAGACAAACCGACAGTCGGTCTGTAATTTCATATACCGACAGTCGGTTTGTAATCTAGGCATGAGGACACAAGACATGAACGACATCAGTTACGTGGACGTCGGCGACGGACCGGTCGCCCTGTTCGTGCACGGCGTAGGCACCAGCTCCTACCTCTGGCGCAACGTCATCGCCGAGCTGCGCGACGAGCGCCGGTGCGTGGCGATCGACCTGCCCCTGCACGGCGGCAGCGCGCCGCGCGACGACCTCTCCATCCCCGCGATGGCCGAGGCGGTGGAGGAGCTCTGCGCCGAGCTCGGGCTGGACCAGGTCGACCTGGTGGCCAACGACACGGGCGGCGCGGTGGCGCAGGTCTTCGCCGTACGCCACCCGGAGCGGCTGCGCTCACTCACGCTCACCAACTGCGACGTCCACACCAACACACCGCCGGAGACCTTCCAGCCCACGGTCGACCTGGCCGCCCGGGGCGAGCTCGCGCCGCTGACCGCCGCGCTGCTGGACCAGCCGGAGCTGCTGGCCCGGACGGCGCTCGGCGACGGCTATGAGCGCATCGACGATCCGGCGGACCTGGTCGACCACTACCTGCGGCCGATCTTCGACAAGCCCGACGGCGGGCGGGCCTTCGAGCGGCTGCTGACCTCGATCGACGCCAAGGACATGATCGCGATCGAGCCGCTGCTCACCGTGCTGGCCGTGCCGACCCTGGTGGTGTGGGGGACCGGCGACGTCTTCTTCGACGTGAGCTGGGCCCGCTGGCTGCGCGACACGATCCCGGGCGTGAAGGAGATCGTGGAGATCGAGGGCGGGCGGCTGTTCTTCCCCGACGAGCGGGCCGGCGAGCTGGTGCCGCACCTGCGCCGGTTCTGGGGCTGATCAGGCGAGCGGGGCCAGGTACTTGTCCAGGTCGTCGAGGATCCCGCCGGCGGCCGTGACGCCGATGCCGAGCATCCAGACCTCGTCGTCCACGTTGTGGGCGTTGCCCGACTTGACCGCCCCGAGGTTCTTCCAGAGCGGGCCGCCGGTCACCGACGCCTGGCTCTTGGCCGCCGCCTGGCCGTAGGCGGTGTAGAAGACGGCGTCGGCGTCGGCCTGGGCGATGTTCTCCTGGCTCAGCTTGCCGAAGCGCTTGTCCTGCTGCGTGGCCAGCATCTGCGTCTCCGGGCGGGGGATGCCGGCGTCGCCGACGACGATGCCGCTGAAGGACTCGGGGCCGTACATCCGGATCTCCGTCGGCATGAAGCGGACGATGCTCACCTTCAGCTTCGCGTACTTGGCGCCGACCTGCTTGGCCCGCGTCTCGTAGGCCGACAGCAGCCCGGCCGCCTGGTCCTTCTTGCCCAGGGCCTCGGCGTCGAGCAGGAAGTTCTGCTTCCAGGTGACGCCGACCTTCTCCGTGAACACGGTCGGGGCGATCTTGCTGAGCTTGTCGTAGAAGGCCGCCTGCCGGAACTTGGTGCCGAGGATGAGGTCCGGCTTGAGCGCCATGATGGCCTCGATGTTCGGCTGCTGGAGGGTGCCGACCGCCTTGGTCGCCGACAGCGCCGAGCCGAGGTACTTCGGCCACGCCTGGCTCTCGGTGGCCTGGGCCGCGCCCACGGGGGCCAGGCCCAGCGAGACCATCGTGTCGAGTTTGTCGGTGTCGAGAACCACGACCCGCTTCGGCTCCATCGGCACCTTCGTCTGGCCCATGGCGTGGGTGACCGTCCTGGTCGGCCCCGCCTGCTGGGCGGTGGTGGAGGTGCCGCAGGCGGCGAGCACGAGAAGGGGCAGCAGGAACGCCAGACGCATTGGGGGATCCCTTGATCGATTAGGTTAGGCAAGCCTAAGTCTATGCCCGAATATTCGGAACGCGCGGTCCGAAACATGGACGAAACACCAGTGGGACGAGATTCACGAATGTGAAACACACCCGGTCGAGCCACGAAACTCCGGGCGAACACGCTGTGGCCACACGTCACATGTAAGGAGGGTCGCGTCGTGAAGATCGACAGCGGCACGACGGCCTGGATGCTAGCGGCCACCGCGCTGGTGCTGCTCATGACACCAGGGCTCGCGTTTTTCTACGGGGGCATGACCAGGGCCAAGAGTGTCCTGAACATGATGATGATGTCGTTCGTCAGCATCATCACCGTCACCATCGCCTGGGTGCTCTACGGACACTCGCTGGCGTTCACCGACAACAGCATGTCGTGGCTGAACAACTTCGTCGGTGGTCTCGACGCCCTCGGGCTGCAGAGCCTGGTCGAGACGGCCACCAAGCCCGACGGCACCGGCATGCCCAGCCTGGTCTTCTCGGCCTTCCAGCTGACGTTCGCCATCATCACCGTCGCCCTGATCAGCGGCGCCATCGCCGACCGGGCCAAGTTCGGCGCCTGGGTGCTGTTCAGCTTCATCTGGGCGAGCATCGTCTACTTCCCCATCGCCCACTGGGTGTGGGGCACCGGCTGGCTGAACGCCCTGGGCATCGAGGACTTCGCCGGCGGCACGGTGGTCCACATCAACGCCGGTGCCGCGGCGCTGGCGCTGGCCCTGGTGCTGGGCAAGCGCAAGGGCTGGCGCAAGGAGCCGATGCGGCCGCACAACCTGACCCTGGTGCTGCTCGGTGTGGGCCTCCTGTGGTTCGGCTGGTTCGGTTTCAACGCGGGCTCCGAGCTGGCGGTCGACGGCACGGCCGGCCTGGCGTTCATGAACACCCAGATCGCCACCGCCGTCGCGGCCGGCGCCTGGATCGTGGTGGAGAAGCTGCGCGACGGCCACGCCACCAGCCTCGGCGTCGCCTCCGGCGCGGTCGCCGGTCTGGTCGCCATCACCCCCGCCTGTGGGTTCATCGACCCCTGGGCCGCGATGCTGCTCGGCCTGATCGCCGGCGCGGTGTGCGCCTACGCGGTCGGCCTGAAGTACCGCTTCAACTTCGACGACTCGCTCGACGTGGTCGGCGTGCACCTGGTCGGCGGCGTGATCGGCGCCGTCTCGCTCGGCTTCCTGGCCGTGTACCCCTTCCTGGACCAGCAGAACAAGGGCCTCTTCTACGGCGGCGGCTTCACCCAGCTCGGTCTCCAGGTGCTCGGCCCGATCGCGGTCGGCGGTTACTCCTTCATCGTGACCTGGGTCATCGGTAAGATCATCGACAAGACGATGGGCTTCCGCATCCCGGTCGAGGACGAGGTCACCGGTATCGACGTCACCACCCACGCCGAGACGGGATACGACCTCGGCACGGTCCACGCCTCGGGCGTGAGCTCCCCGAACGGCCCTCTGGCCCCGGTAACCAAGAAGGTGGAAGCATGAGGCTCATCACCGCCGTCATCAAGCCGTTCAAGCTGGACGACGTGAAGGCCGCCCTCGAACAGTTCGGCGTCAAGGGCATGACGGTCAGCGAGGCCAGCGGCTACGGCCGCCAGCGCGGCCACACCGAGGTCTACCGCGGCGCCGAATACCAGGTGGACCTGGTCCCCAAGGTGCGCCTCGAGGTGCTGACCGAGGAGGAGGACGCCGAGGACGTGATCGACGTCATCGTCAAGGCGGCTCAGACAGGCAAGATCGGTGACGGCAAGGTGTGGTCCGTCCCGGTCGACACGGTGATCCGGGTCCGCACCGGAGAACGGGGTCCAGAGGCCCTGTGAGGGGTGAGGCTCGTACCTACGCCGCGGCCCGCAAGGAGCGGGCCGCGGACACTGACCGCTGGCTCAAAGACCTCTTCCGTACGGCGAGTGACGGCGAGCACGTCGCACTGGTCGCCGTAGGGAGCCTGGGGCGCGGCGAACTGGCCCCCGGCAGCGACCTCGACCTCGTCCTCCTGCACAACGGCAGGGACGACGTGGCGCGGATCGCCGACCGCGTCTGGTATCCGATCTGGGACTCCGCCGTCGGCCTCGACCACTCGGTGCGAACCGTGGACGAGGCCGTGGCGGTCGCCCGCGACGATCTCAAAGCCGTGCTTGGCCTCATCCAGGCCAGGCACATAGCGGGCGATCCCGAGCTGACGAAGAAGGCCAGGGAGTCCGTGCTCGCCGAGTGGCGCGCCGACTCCCGCCGCCGGCTCGGCGAGCTGCGTGAGGCGGCGGACCGGCGCGCACAGGCCAGCGGCGAGCTGGCCTTCCTTCTCGAACCCGACCTCAAGGACGGCCGCGGCGGCCTTCGCGACGTCCAAGCCATGCAGGCCGTGGCAGCGGCCTGGGTCGCCTCCGCGCCCGGTCCCCGGGCGCGTGAGGCCTATGAGTTCATCCTCGACGTACGCCACGCCCTGCACACCGTCACCGCGCGAGGCACCGACAGACTGGTGCTCCAGGAGCAGGAAGCCGTCGCCGGGCTGCTCGGCTTGCTCGACGCCGAGGCCCTGATGCGCAGGCTCGCCGAGGCGGGCCGGACGATCTCCCACGCCTTCGACGCCACCTGGCGCACGGTTGACAGGCTGGTGTCGGGACCGGCTCCACGGGGCCGCCGGCCGCTGGCCGACGGCGTGGTCGAGCACGGTGGTGAAGTGGTCCTCGCGCGTGGCGTCGACCCGCGCAAGGACCCGGTCCTGGTGCTGCGCGCCGCCGCCGCGGCGGCCGACTCGGGGCTGCCGCTCGCCCCCGCCACCATGTCCGTCCTGGCTGCTCAGTCGCCCCCCATGCCCGTGCCGTGGCCCGAGGAGGCCCGTGACGCGCTGGTGTCCATCCTGGGCGCGGGCCGTGCCGCCGTGCCCGTCTGGGAGGAGCTTGACCAAGCGGGCATTCTTGTCAGGCTGCTTCCTGACTGGGAGCGCGTACGACACCGCCCGCAGCGCAACCCGATCCACCGGTTCACCGTCGACCGGCACCTGATCGAGGCCGCCGCCAACGCCGCCAGCCACACCCGCGAGGTCTCCCGCCCCGACCTGCTGCTGATCTCGGCGCTGCTGCACGACATCGGCAAGGGCTGGCCCGGTGACCACTCGGCGACCGGCGAGGTCGTGGTCCGCGACATCGGGACCCGCATCGGCCTGCCCGCCGCTGACGTCGAGACGCTGGCCACCGTCGTACGCCACCATCTGCTGCTGCCCGAGACCGCCACCCGCAGGGACCTCGACGACCCCGTCACGATCGAGAAGGTCGCCGGCACGGTCGGCTCGCGCGAGGTGCTGGACCTGCTCGCCGCGCTGGCCGTCTCCGACGGGCACGCCACCGGCCCGGCCGCCTGGAACGCCTGGAAGGCCGGGCTCGTCGCCGACCTCGTGCGCCGCGTCCGCTCCGTGCTGTCCGGCGCGCCGCCGCCCAAGGCGCCCAGCCTGTCGGCCGAGCAGGCCGCGCTTGCCCGTCACGGCGGCGCCGCCATCCGCGTTCATGGGGGAGCCGTCACGGTCGTCGCCCCCGACCGGGCCGGGCTTCTGTGGAGCGCCGCCGGCGTGCTGGCCGCGCATCGCTTGATCGTCCGCTCCGCCTCGTCCGCCGCCGCCGGCTCCACCGCGGTGATCGAGTTCTCCGTCATCCCCGAATACGGCACCCCGCCGGACCCCGCCACGCTGGAGGCCGATCTCCGTCTGGTCCTTGCTGGGCGCCTTGACATCGAGCAGCGTCTTGCCCGCCGTACCAGGTCTATGAGACCCCCTCGTGTTCCTGTCGCTCCACCCCGTGTCACCTTGGTAGACGACGCCTCGGCGACCGCTACCGTCGTTGAAGTCAGGGCCCATGACAGACCGGGACTCCTGTGGCGCATTGGACGGGCTTTCGGCGAATGTGGTCTTGACGTGAGGGCCGCTCGCGTGGAGACTCTCGGCGCGGAGGCGGTGGACGTCTTCTACGTGGTCGATCGTGCCGGACGGCCCCTCAGCGACGGCGCCCAGCGGACCCTGGTCCGCGATCAGGTGCTTGCGGCACTTCGATAACCAACAGCACACACGAGTTACGGGTATGTTTTGCAGCGACGTGCCCGTTTTGCCGGGAAAGTCGGGTGCTTTACCTAGTGGACGGGCTCAACCCGCCGACGGAACGGGATGATTGAGGGGTAGCGGAAGCAGTGACTACGGGGAACTCCGAAGGCGGCCAAACCGCCAGGCAGGCCCGCGGAAAGCGGCTGCTGCCCCGGCTGGGGCTGCGTAACTGGCGCGTGAGATGGCGTCTCACCGCGCTGGTCCTCGTTCCCACCATGGCGGGAGTCGTGCTCGGGGGAGCGCGCGTGGTGGGCTCGGTCCAGAGCATCGGCGACTACGACCGCACGGCACTCGCCGCGGAGCAGGCAGGTCACATCCGCGACCTGGTACAAGCGCTCGGGCTGGAGCGTGACACCGGCGGCTGGCTGGCCGCCTCCAGCAGGGTGCGCAAGAAGCTCACCGAGCCGTACAAAGAGCGCAAGGCGAAGGTCGACGCGCTGGTCAGGACCGTGCAGGCCGACATGGCGGTCATGGACGAGTCCTACGGCGACCGCGTGCTCAACGCGGTCAAGCGGGCCCGCTACGACTTCAACGTCCTGAACAGGACCCGCAGCGAGGGCCAGAAGGACACCACCCGCTACGACTCGCTGCTCGACACGCTGCTCAAGCTGCACGACGAGCTGAGCCTGCTCAGCGACGACTCGCAGATCATCGGCCAGTTCCGCGCCCTGAGCGCGCTGGCGCGCGCGAAGGAGGAGGTGTCCAAGCAGCGCGTCCAGCTGCTCAAGGGCTACTACAACTCCGCGAGCGTGGACGCCAAGGAGGTCGAGCGGTTCATCGCCTCCAACGCCAGGCAGCGCGCGGAGATCGCCTCCGTCGGCCAGGAGGCCGGACCGGTCGTCGGCCTCGCGCTGTCGAAGGCGCTGACGGCGCCCGAGTACTACAACACCGAGCTGACCAAGGCCCGCGCCATCACGCTCGCCGCCGGCAAGGCGCCGGGCGTCAGGATCAGGGACGACCTGCTCGCCCAGACCGACCTCAAGAAGTCGGCACCGGACCAGTGGTTCGACGACAACGCCACCGCCATCGACATCCTGCACTCCGTCGAGGGCGACCTGAGCCAGAAGGTGGCGCTGCGCAGCCAGGAGCTACGCGACTCCGAGACCCGCAACGCGATCATCGCCGGTGTGCTCATCGTGGCGCTGCTGCTGCTCGTCCTGCTGTTCACCGTCGCGATCGCCCGCTCGATGGTCACGCCGCTGCGCCGCCTGCGCACCGAGGCCCTGGAGATCGCCGGATTCCGGCTGCCCGACGTGGTGCGCAAGCTCCGCGTCACCGGTGACGCCCCCGCCGACGTCCGCCCGATCGAGATCGAGGGCGACGACGAGATCGGCGACGTGGCCAGGGCCTTCGACCAGGTGCACCGCCAGGCCGTACGGCTGGCGGGCGAGGAGGCCGACCTCCGCAGCAACATCAGCTCGATGTTCGTCAACCTCTCGCGCCGCACCCAGACGCTGGTCGAGCGGCAGATCTCACTGATCGACGGCCTGGAGAAGGGCGAGCAGGACGGCGCCCGCCTGGCCGACCTGTTCAAGCTCGACCACCTGGCCACCCGCATGCGGCGCAACTCGGAGAACCTCCTGGTCCTGGCCGGGCACGAGGCCACTCGGAGGCGCAGTCAGCCGGCCAAGCTGGTCGACGTGGTCCGCGCGGCGCTGTCGGAGGTCGAGGGCTACGAGCGCGTCCAGGTCAAGGTGCACCGAGCCACCTCGGTGCTCGGCAGCGCGGCCAACGACCTCGTCCACCTGGTGGCCGAACTGGTCGAGAACGCCATCCAGTTCTCCCCGAACAACTCCAACGTCGTGGTGTCGAGCAGCCTCATCGAAGGCGGCGGCGCGCTGCTGTCGGTGAACGACGTCGGCATCAGCATGACCGACGACGAGCTCGCCGAGGCCAACCGGCGCCTGGCCGAGCCGCCGGTCGTGGACGTGTCGGTGTCGCGGCGGATGGGCCTGTTCGTGGTCGGCCGGCTGGCGCTGCGCCACGGCATCCGGGTCCAGCTGCGCAAGGGCGAAGGCACCGGGCTGATCGCCATGGTGCTGCTGCCGCCGTCGCTGATCCCCGACGGCTCCCGGCCGCCGCTGCCCCAGCGGCCCGGGTTCGGCGCCGGTACACCTCCGAACGGCATGCCCGCGAACGGCGTGCCGTCGGCCACACCGTCCAACGGCGTGCCCGCGCCCAACGGCACGTTCCGGTCGTTCGCCAGCTTCGACTCCTTCGACACCGGCTCGGGGCCGTCGCGTCCCTTCACCGCCGACACGGACGGCGGGGCGCACCGGCCGTCCTTCGACTCGGGCGGCTTCCCGTCGTACCCGAGCCAGTCGCCGTCGTACCCCAGCCCGAGCCAGCCGCAGTCGTATCCCACACCGGACCAGGGGTCGCGGTCGCCCGGCCGCGCGTATCCGGTGCAGCCGCCGGCCGCCGGGCCGCAGTATCCGGCCCAGCCCCCGTCGTACCCCAGCCAGGAACGTACCGGTTCCTTCCCCTCCTACCCTGGTCCCGGCTCTGATGGCGCGTTCCAGACGCCCTACAGCACCGGTGAGCCGCGTAGGCAGGACGCGCCGCCGTCGGTGGACGTCTCGCCCATGGAGCCCGGTCAGGAGGAGTTCCTGCCGATCTTCGCCGCCGTGGAATCCGCCTGGTTCCGCCGGCCGTCGGAAGAGCGGGCACCGGATTCGCCGGGCCGGGATGAGTCGACCCCCGCACAAGCCATACTCTCTGTGGAGGATTCGTGGCGAAACCCCGCTGACGCCGGTTGGCAGGCGGCGGCCGCCGCGAGCGATCCCAGCCTTGGGGGCACCACGTCCTCGGGGCTACCCAAGCGCACTCCGAAGGCGAACCTGGTTCCTGGTACGGCCGGCCAACCGCAGCAGTCGCAGCGGCAGGTCCCGATGCCACCAGTCTCCGCCGAGCGGTCGCGCAGCAGGTTGGCGAGCTTCCAGCAGGGAGTACGCCGGGGTCGTGCGGAAGTACGTGGACAGGAGGAACAACAGTGATGGAGCGTCCTGCCGGGGAGGGCGAGTGACCACCCTTAGCCATGAGGCCCACAGGTTCGACTGGCTGATCACCGACTTCGTGCGGAACACGCCCGGAGTCGCGCATGCCGTCGTCGTCTCGGCCGACGGCCTCTGCCTGGCCAGCTCCGAGGGCTTCCCGCCGGACCGCGCCGACCAGCTCGCCGCGGTGTCCGCGGGCCTGCTGAGCCTGACCGTGGGCGCGTCCCGGGTGTTCGAGGGCGGCTCCGTGTCGCAGACCGTCGTCGAGATGCAGCGCGGGCTGCTCGTCGTGATGGCGATCAGCGACGGCTCCGTCCTCACTGTGCTGGCGGGGATCGACTGCGACATGGGACTGGTGGCGTACCAGATGACGCTGCTCGTCGACAGGGCGGGCCAGGCGCTGACGCCGGCCCTGCGGGCGGAGCTTCAGGCGGCCAGGACGCGGTGATGCAATGGAACTGATGGGGGAGGGCCGTGTACGGCATTGACGGAACCGGGGACGATGAGCCCCTGTTCCGTCCGTACGCGGTGACCGGCGGCCGCTCAGAGCCGCGCTACCACCTGGCGATGGAGACGCTGATCTCGTCGATGTCCATACCGGATGACGAGATGTCCATGCTCACTCCCGAGCAGGAGGCCATTATGCAGCTCTGCCGCTCGTTCCGGTCGGTCGCCGAGATCTCGGCCCTGCTCCGCGTCCCGCTGGGCGTGGCTCGAGTGCTCGTGGCGGACATGTCCGACGAAGGACTTGTCCGCCTGCACCAGCCACGTCTCAGCGAGGGACAGCCAGACCTCAACATGCTCGAAAGGGTGCTCAGTGGACTTCGCAGGCTCTAGCCCCGGCCTCACGTCGACGAAGATCGTCGTCGCGGGCGGGTTCGGCGTCGGCAAGACGACGTTCGTGGGGGCGGTGTCCGAGATCCTGCCGCTCACCACGGAAGCGGTGATGACCGACGCGTCCGCGGGCATCGACGACCTCGGCATGACGCCGAACAAGCAGACGACGACCGTCGCCATGGACTTCGGGCGCGTGTCGCTGGACCGTGACCTGATCCTTTACCTGTTCGGCACACCGGGACAGCACCGGTTCTGGTTCATGTGGGACGACCTCGTGCGCGGCGCGATCGGCGCCGTGGTGCTGCTCGACACGCGGCGCCTGGCCGACAGCTTCCCGGCGATCGACTACTTCGAAGAGGCCAAGCTGCCGTTCGTGGTCGGCGTCAACGGCTGGGAGGGTCAGTTCCCGCACTCGGAGGAAGAGGTGCGCGAGGCGCTGGCGCTGTCGTCGAACGTGCCGATCGTGCGTACGGACGCGCGGCACCGCGAGTCGGTGAAGGGGACGCTGATCTCCCTCGTCGAGCACGTCGTTCGCCTGCGCGCGGCGCCCGTCTCCTAGCGGGCATCATGTGGATCGCGCTCGCGGCCGCCGCCGCCGTGGTGCTCGGCGTGGCCGTCTGGTGGTCCCGCCGTGTCGCCGTATCGGGATCATCCGGCGCGCCTGAGGCTGGGCCCAGGGCGGGGTGGGAGACGCGGCTGGACGAAGAGGCCGCGACCGCGCTGCTGGAAGGTCTGAGGGCCTACGCCGACGCGGGGAACGCGGTGGACATCGGCGGGGAGTGCGGTGTCCTGACGGTGTTCGAGCCGCCGCGGCTCATCTCGCTCGACCTGCTCGCCTGTCGCTTCGCCGCGCGGGGGCAGGAGGCCATGCACGACCCGCAGACCACGGTCGGCGCGCTGCTGAGCGGCTTCCTGGTCACCGAGGAGCCGGGGGTGCTGCACCTGCGCCCAGGCTGGACGGATGGCGACGGCTTTGCCGCCAGGGTGCGCGCGATCATCCGCTCTGAGGCCGCCGTACCTGGTTGGAGCGCTCTGGGCGTGCTGGGAGTCGCCGTACCGGGTGGGGACGGCCTTAGCCCGCAGGGGGTCGCCGTGCCGGATGACGACGGGCGGCCCGGCACCACGCTGCTGCTCGACCTGGCCCGAATCCGTGACCAGTATGACGAGTCGCGGGCCCGGCAGCCGGGGGCACCCGACGAGGTGGTGCTCCGGAGCGTGCTGACGAGCGCGATCGCCAACGGCGGACCCGGCCTGACCTGGACCGTACCGCCTACGGACCGGCAACTCGGCAACGCGCTCGCCACCGCGGGCCTGCCTGATCGCCGCCCCGCACCCACCGTCAAGCAGGCGGCCGACCACTAGCGGAACCGGCGGAACGGGGATCGCCAGGCCGATCCGACCCGCTGGGTGACCCTTCCGGGCTAGGCCGATCCGGCGCGCCGGGTGATCAGGGCGTCGATGCCGTCGAGGACGCGTTCGAGGCCGAACTCGAAGGCGTGTTCCGCGCTGTAGGCGCCGCCCAGGGCCTCCGCCGCGGCCTGTCCGACGCGGGAGGCCGTGGGCCAGCGCGCCGGGTCGGTGATTCGGCTGAGGAACGGGGCGTGCGCCGCCCACCACTGCTCGTCCGTCAGCCCGGTCTGGCTCTCCGCCTGCGCGGCCTCCACCGCCCCCCGGGCCGTGCCGTGCACGAACCCGGTCACCAAGGTGATCACCGAGTCCATCTCCACGTCCGTCAGCCCGATGCCGTCGACGGCGCGCAGCTCGTAGTCGTATTTGGCCGTGGTGTTCGGTCCCAGCACCGGCCGGTTGGTCGCCACCTGCAGGAGCCAGGGGTGGCGCTGGTAGAGCGCCCAGTTCTCCTTGGCGATGAGCGTCAGCCTGGCTCGCCAGTCGCTGCCGGGCGATTCCTCCGGCCTGGCAGTCTCGCCGTACACGGTGTCGAGCATGACGTCGAGTAGTTCCGGCTTGCCCGGCACGTACGTGTACAGCGACATCGTCCCGACGCCCAGCCGCTCGGCGACGCGGCGCATCGACAGCGCCTGGAGGCCCTCGGCGTCGGCCACCTCGATGGCTGCGCGGACGATCCGGTCGACGCTCAGGTCGGGCTTGCCCTTGCGGCTGGTCCGCTCGCTGGTGCGCCAGAGCAGGGCCAGGCTGCGTGCCGGGTCGCCCTTGCCGGAGTACTCGATGGTCACCTTCGTACGGTACACCGTACGGTTGCCGGGCTGGATCGTATGTTGTACGGTACGGCGTACGGAATTCAAGGAGGCGTTATGGCGGCGGTGCTCGCACAGGGCCTGCACAAGGCGTACGGCAAGAAGACGGCCCTTGACGGCTTCGACCTGGAGGTGGCCGAGGGCACGGTCTGCGGGCTGCTCGGCCCGAACGGCGCGGGCAAGACCACGGCCGTCAGGATCCTCACCACGCTCCTGCGCCCGGACGGCGGCCGCGCGGAGGTGGCCGGGTTCGACGTGGCGGCCCGTCCCCAGCTGGTACGGCGGAGCATCGGCCTCGTCGGCCAGCACGCGGCGGTGGACGAGGTGCTGACCGGCAGGCAGAACCTGGAGCTGTTCGGCCGCCTCTACCACCTGGACGCCGGTGCGGCCAGGAGGCGGGCCGCCGAGCTGCTGGACGCGTTCGGCCTGGACCATCCGGGCCCCGTCAAGGAGTATTCCGGCGGTATGCGGCGCCGGCTCGACCTGGCGGCCGGCATGATCCTCTCCCCGCCCGTGCTCTTCCTCGACGAGCCCACCACGGGGCTCGATCCGCGCAGCCGCGGCGAGGTGTGGAAGGCGGTGCGCGCCCTCGTCGCCACCGGCACCACGGTGCTGCTCACCACCCAATACCTGGAGGAGGCCGACCAGCTCGCGGACCGCGTCTCGGTCATCGACACCGGAGGGGTCGTCGCCGAGGGCACGCCGGGCGAGCTCAAGTCCAAGCTCGGCGGCGACCGGCTCGACGTGGTCGTCAGGGACGCGGCGCGGCTGGCCGAGGCCGCCGGCATCGTCGGCCGGGTGGCCGCCGGGGCCGCCGAGATCGACGAGGACACCCGTCACGTGAGCGCCCCGGTAAGCGAGCGGGTTCAGGCGCTCACGGCGGTCCTGGCGGCGTTCTCGGCCGCGGGCATCGAGGCCGAGGACGTCGCGCTGCGCAGGCCGACACTCGACGAGGTCTTCCTGAGCCTCACCGCCGCCTGAAAGCCCTCCTGTTGCGAGACCCCCACAGACCGCAGCGCCGAGTGAACTCCTCGGACCTCAACCGACCTTAGGAGCTCCGACATGACCGCAGTAGCTTCCGACCTGACCGCGACCGCCGTGGACGGGCCGCTCACCCGGCTGCGCTGGGCGCTGGCCGACGGGTGGTCGGTCGCGCGGCGTGACCTGATCCACTGGATCGCCCAGCCCATGACGATCGTGTTCGGGGTCGCGTTCCCCGTGGTGATCACCCTCGCGTTCGGCTACCTGTTCGGCGGCGCGGTGGACGTGCCGGAGGGAGCCGACTACTTCGCCTTCCTCATGCCCGGCATGTACGGCATGACGATGCTGTTCGGACTCGGTGCCACCATGGTCGCGATCACCACGGACCTCTCCCGTGGCGTGACCGACCGGTTCCGGTCCATGCCGATGGCCCCCTCGGCCGTCCTCATCGGCCGGGCCGTCGCCGACCTGCTCAACTCGGTGCTGGTCCTGGCGGGCCTGCTGGCCTGCGGCTTCGCGGTGGGCTGGCGCCCGGCGAGCCTCGGCGGGGCGCTCGGGGCCGTGGGACTGCTCCTGCTGTTGCGCTTCGCCCTGCTGTGGGTGGGGATGTACCTCGGTCTGGTGACCAAGGACCCGGGGGCGGTGACGGTCATCCAGACGCTGGAGTTTCCGATCGGGTTTCTCTCGAACGCCTTCGTCGCCCCGGCCACCATGCCGGGCTGGCTGGGCGCCGTCTCCGAGTGGAACCCGCTGTCGTCGACCGTCGCGGCGGCCAGGGAACTGTTCGGCAATCCCGGCTGGGGCGGCGACTCGTGGGTCGCCCAGCACGCGGTGACGATGGCGATCGTCTGGCCGCTGGCGATCACCGCCGTCTTCTTCGTCCTGTCGGTCCGCCTCTACCAGCGCCTGGACCGGTAGCGCGGTAGCCACCATGGTTTCCCGGGTGTTTCGTCACGCGGGTGACGGTCCGTCGGGGCGGGGGTCCCTTCGGGGGGATCACGGAGTGTGGCGGTAGAACTCGACGGGTTCGGGTGGCAGGGGGGTGTTGCCGAGCACGAGGTCGGCCGCCTTCTCGGCCAGCATCATCACCGGCGCGTAGATGTTGCCGTTCGTGACGTACGGCATGGCCGAGGCGTCCACCACCCGCAGCCCGTCCAGGCCGTGGACGCGCATGGTCGCGGGGTCCACGACGGCCAGCTCGCCGGTGCCCATCGTGCAGGTGCACGACGGGTGCAGCGCGGTCTCGCCGTCCCTGGCCACCCAGTCCAGGATCTCCTCGTCAGTCTGTACGGCGGGCCCCGGCGAGAGCTCACCGGCGTCCAGACCGGCCCAGGCGGGCTGGGACAGGATGGCGCGGGCATGCCTGATGGCCTCCACCCACTCGCGCCGGTCCTGGTCGGTGGACAGGTAGTTGAACCGCAGCGCGGGCTTCCGCCGGGGATCGGCCGACCTGATCCGCACCGAGCCGCGGGCGTCGGAGTACATCGGCCCGATGTGCACCTGGTAGCCGTGGCCGCCCGCCGGGGCCGAGCCGTCGTAGCGGATCGCGATCGGCAGGAAGTGGAACATCAGGTTCGGGTAGCGGACCTGGTCGTTGGAGCGGATGAAGCCGCCGGCCTCGAAATGGTTGGTGGCGCCGGGGCCGCCGCGCAGGAAGAGCCAGTTCGCGCCGATGAAGGGCCGGCGCCACATGGCCAGCGACGGCTGCTGCGACACCGGCTCGGCGCAGGCGTGCTGGACGTACACCTCCAGGTGGTCCTGCAGGTTCTCGCCCACGCCCGGCAGGTCGTGGACCACGTCGATGCCCAGCGGTTCGAGCAGCGCCCGGGGGCCGACGCCCGACAGCTGCAGCAGCTGCGGGGAGTTGATGGCGCCGCCGCACAGGATGACCTCGCCCGCCGGGATGCGGCGGCCGTCGCAGATCACGCCGACCGCCCGGGTGCCCTCGAAGACCACCTTCTCCACGAAGGCCCGCGTCCTGACCGTGAGGTTGCGGCGATGCCGTACGGGATGCAGGTACGCGCGGGCGGCGCTCAGCCGGCGGCCCCGGAAGACATTGCGGTCGAAGGCGGCGAAGCCCTCCTGCCGGAAGCCGTTCACGTCGTCGGTGAGCGGGTGCCCGGCCTGCTGGACGGCCTCGAAGAACGCATCGAAGAGCGGCCCCTTCGCGGGACCGCGCTCCAGCATCAGCGGCCCGTCGTCGCCGCGGAACTCCGAGCCGGGGTCGGCCAGGCAGTGCTCCATCCGCTTGAAGTACGGCAGGCAGTGCGCGTAGTCCCAGCTCTCCATGCCCGGATCGGCGGCCCAGCGCTCGTAGTCCAGCGGGTTACCGCGCTGGAAGATCATGCCGTTGATGCTGCTGGAGCCACCGAGCACCTTGCCGCGCGCGTGGTAGACGCGCCGGTCGTTCATGTACGGCTCGGGCTCCGACTCGTACTTCCAGTCGTAGAACCGGCTGCCGATGGGGAACATCAGCGCGGCCGGCATGTGGATGAACACATCCCAGGAGTAGTCGGGCCGGCCCGCCTCCAGCACCAGCACCGACACAGAGGGATCGGCGCTGAGCCGGTTGGCCAGGGCGCACCCCGCCGACCCGCCGCCCACGATGACGTAGTCGAACCTCAACGGGGGATCCAGTCCTTCCACACGATCTTGTTCTCGTCGACCCACTTCTTGGCCGCCTCGTCGGCGGTCATCTTGCCGTTGATCATGTCACTGGCGACCGCGTTCTGGTTGTCGTTGCTCCAGGTGAAATTGCGGACCAGCTCGTACGCCGGGCCGCCGGTCTCGGCGAACTTCTTGCTCACGATCTTGTCGAGCAGGTACGGCGGATAGTCGCAGGCGACCTTGGTGGCGGCGGCGTCGCAGCCTATGGAGTAGGCGGGCAGGTTGATCTTGACGAGTTTGACCTTGGTGAACAGCCACTGGGGTTCGTAGAAATACATCAGCACCGGCGTACGATTCTTGGTCGCCACCTGTGCCGCCTTGATCAGAGCGTCCTCACTGCCGGAGTAGACGACCCGGTAATCGAGGCCGAGGTTCTTCACGAGCGCCTCGTCATTGGTGACGAACGACTGATCGCCGTCGAGCACCTGACCGAAATTTCCGGATTTAGCGGTCCGAAATAGGCTCGAATACTTGTTCAGGCTCCGCCAGTTCGTGATGTCCGGATATTTCTTGACCATCCACTCGGGGACGTACCATCCGATCACGCCTTTGTTTCCGGTGAGACCAGCGGAGAGTGCGACCTTCTTGTCCTCGATGTACTCCTTCTTGAGATTGTTATGCCCCCAGTTCTCGACGATCACGTCGACCTGGCCGGTCTCGAAGCCCTTCCAGGAGTCCTCCTCCTTCATCTTGCGCTTCTGGACCTTGTACCCCAGCTCGTGTTCGAGCAGGTAGGTCAGTACGGCGGCCTGGGCCTCGTAGCCCACCCAGCCGTGCACGTCGATGTGCACCGTGCCCTTCGCCGCGGCGGCGGGCGACGGCGCCCCGCTGGAACAGGCCGTCAGCAGCAGGGCCGCCACCAGCGGCCCGGCGATCGTCTTGCCTTGCGTGAGAGAAATGAGAGGCATGAGAGGCTCCACGACCGCGGCCCGCCGGGGGCCGCGGTCAAGAGGGGTTAAGACGGTTACTTGGGGATCCACGCCTGCCATTTGGCGGTGTTGGCCTCGACCCACTTCTTGGCGGCCTGCTCGCCGGTCATGCCCGCGTTGGTCATGTCGTTGGCGACGGCGTTCTGGTCCTCGTTGGTCCAGTTGAAGTTCTTGACCAGGTCGTAGGCCTTGCCACCGGTGTCGGCGAACTTCTTGCTCACGATCTTGTCGAGGTCCAGCTCCGCGTAGTCGCAGGCGACCTTCTTGGCGTCGGCGTCGCAGCCCTGGGTGTAGGCGGGCAGGTTGACGCGGACGAGATCGACCTTGTCGAAGAGCCAGTGCGGCGTCCAGAAGTAGAACAGCAGCGCCTTCTTCTGCTCCTGCGCCTGGGTCGCCGACTTGAGCAGGGCCGCCTCGCTGCCGCCCGTGACCACCTTGAAGTCCAGTTTGAGGTTCTTGACCAGGGCCTCGTCATTGGTGACGTAGCTGGGGTCGCCGTCGAGGAGCTGGCCTTTGCCGCCGGACTCCGACGTCTTGAACAGGCTGGCGTACTTGTTCAGGTTCTTCCAGTCGGTGATGTCCGGGTACTTGTCGGCCATCCACTTGGGCACGTACCAGCCGATGACGCCCTTGTTGCCGGTCGAACCGGCCGACAGGGCGACCTTCTTCTCCTCGATGAACTTCTGCGCCAGGTCCGGGTGACCCCAGTTCTCGATGATGACGTCCACGTCGCCGGTCTCGAAGCCCTCCCAGGCGAGCTGCTCCTTGATCTCCGGGAGCTGGACGTCGTAGTGGAGCTCGTTCTTCAGCAGGTACGCCACCACGTTGGCGCTGGCCTCGTAGCCCACCCACGGGTTGATCGCTATCTTGACGGTTCCGGCGCTCGAGGCGCTGCCCTGGGCCTTGGGCGCGGCGGAGCTGGACGGCTCTTCGACCTTGGCGCCGCCGCATCCCGCAGCCGCGAGCCCGAGCGCGAGAAGGCCTGCGAGCAGGCGAATCTTCATGTGGTTTTCCTTCTTTGGGGGGAAGGGCGCCTGTCGGCACCCTGCGTGATGCGGTCGAGCATGACCCCGAGCAGGACCGTCGCGATGCCGGCGACGAACCCCATCCCGAAGTCGGTCCGCTGGGAGAAGCCCACGACCACGTCGTAGCCGAGGGCGCCGGCCCCGACCAGGCCGCCCACGACGACCATGGCCAGCGTCATCACGATGCCCTGGTTGGCGGCCAGCAGGATCGCCCGGCGGGCCATCGGCAGCTGCACCTTCCACAGGAGCTGGCCCGAGGTGGACCCGGCGGCCGTGGCCGCCTCCACCACGGTCGCGGGCACCGCCCTGATGCCGTCCTCGACCAGGCGGACGACCGGGGGCACCGCGTAGATGACCGAGGCGAAGATCGCGGTGAACCTGGTCGTCTCGAACAGGGCGAGCGCGGGCAGCAGGTAGACGAAGGCCGGCATGGTCTGCGCGGCGTCGAGTATCGGGCGCTGCACGGCCGAGTATCGGGCCGACCGCGCGGCGGCCACGCCCAGCAGCAGGCCGATGACCAGGGTGACGAGCACCGCGACCGCGACGGTGGTGAGCGTCTGCATGGCGTGCTCCCAGATGCCGAGCAGCGCGATCGCCAGCAGGCAGCCGAGTGCCGTGAGTGCCGGTCGTACCCCGCTCACCCGCCAGGCCAGGAGCAGCGCGGCGGCGGCGATCAGCCACCACGGCGCCGAGGTGAGCAGGTCCTCCAGCGGGTTGAGCAGGAGATCGGTGGTGACGTCCTTGACGAACGTCGTGACGCCGTACCAGCTGGTCTCGGCCCAGTGCACCGCGTCGTTGACCTGGACGACGAAGTTGACCGTCCAGTCCTCGGGCCACTCGGCGGGCAGCAGCGGCGTCAGGGCCAGCCCGCCGGCGGCCAGCGCGGCGGCGACGATCAGCCGCACCCGGCCGATTCGGCTGTGTGGGTCTTTTCTGGCGAGTGCGACCAGCATGCGGTCCAGCACCACCGCCATGATGACGATGGCGATCCCGGCCGGGAGCATGATGCCGACCTGGGCGCGCGACAGGCCCCGGATGATGTCGCCGCCCAGGCCCGGCGCCGAGATGAGGTTCGCGATGACGACCATCGACAGCGCCATCATGATGGTCTGGTTGACCGCCAGCGCCATCGTCGACCTGGCCAGCGGCAGGTAGACCTTGAACAGCGTCTGGCGGCCCGTGGCGCCCAGCGAGGACGACGCCTCGACGGCGGTGGGGGAGACCTGCTCGATGGCCAGCGCGGTGATGCGGATGGCCGGCGGGATCGAGTAGATCATCGTCGCGATGGCGCCGGCGGGCGCGCCGATGTGGAAGAACAGCACCAGCGGCGCCAGGTAGGCGAACGTCGGCATGATCTGCATGACGTCGAGGACCGGAGTGATCGCCTGGCGCACCCGTGGCGAGAGTCCCGCCCAGACGCCCAGCGGGATCCCGATCGCCAGCGACAGCAGCACCGAGGCCGCGACCAGGGCCAGCGTGTCGACGCTGGACTGCCAGAGCCCGAGCACGCCGAACGAGCCGACTCCGGCGACCGCCGGCAGCGCGATCCGCCAGCCGCCCGCGAGCCAGGCCAGCGCGCCCATCACGCCGATGAGTCCGGGCCAGCCGAGCGCGTACAGCCCGGACTGGAAGGCCGTGTACACCGAGCCGACGAAGATCCGGATGTAGTTCAGGAAGTACAGGAACAGCGGGTTGGAGTTGCGGTGGTCGTCGATCCACTCGCGCAGGTCGGTGAGCGCGAGGAACTGCGGCGCCGACTTGTCGTGCGGGAGCGTTCCCGTGCCGCGGAAGAGGAGGTAGGCGACGGCGAACAGCACCGCGATCCCCGCCGGCAGCGCCCACCTGGGCACGCGCAGCCTGGAGGGAGTCGTGACGGCCGTGGTGCTCATGCGTTCGCCTGTACGGCGGTCGCCGGGTCCTGCCCCGCGAGGAAGGTGAGCATGTCCACCCGGTCCACGACTCCGGCCAGCTCGTCACCGTCGACGACCCGGATGGGCCGGGAGGAGGATGACATGGCGCCGATCGCGTCCTTGATGACCGTGTGCGCGGGCAGGACCGGGCCGTCGAGGGGCTCGCCGGGCTCGGGCGGGCGGCAGATCCAGCGAAGCGTGAGCACGTGGCTCCTGGGGATGTCGCGCACGAAGTCGGCCACGTAGTCGTCGGCCGGCGCGCCCACCAGCTCCTCCGGCGTGCCGAGCTGCACGATCGACCCGGCCCGCATGATCGCGATGCGTTCGCCCAGCTTCAGCGCCTCGGACAGGTCGTGGGTGATGAACACCATCGTCTTGCCGACCTCGCGGTGCAGGCGGATCACCTCGGCCTGCATGTCTCGGCGGATCAGCGGGTCGAGCGCGCTGAACGGCTCGTCGAAGAGCATCACCCGGGGGTCGACGGCGAGCGCGCGGGCCAGGCCGACCCGCTGCTGCATGCCGCCGGAGAGCTGGTCGGGGTAGGCGTCGGCGTGCCCGTCGAGGCCGACGAGGGAGAGGATCTCCCCGGCCCGCGCGTGCCGGGCGGCCTTGGCCAGGCCCTGGACCTCCAGGCCGTAGGCGACGTTGTCGATCACCCGCCGGTGGGGGAGCAGGCCGAAGTGCTGGAACACCATGCTGACCCGGTGGCGGCGGATCTCGCGTAAGCGGGCGGGGGCGGCGCGGCCGATGTCCTCGCCGTCGATCCTCACCTCGCCCGCGCTCGGCTCGATGAGCCTGGTGAGGCAGCGGACCAGGGTGGATTTACCGCTTCCTGAAAGGCCCATGACGACGAACACCTCGCCGGGCCGTACCTCGAAACTGACGTCTCTGACTGCGGCGGTGCAACCTGTCTTCTCTCTCAGTACGGCGGGTTCGAGATACCTGTCATCGCACTCCAGGACCCTTTCCGCCTTTGGGCCGAAGATCTTCCACAGCCCGTCGACTTCGATGGCCGCACTGTCGGGAGAAACCGCCACACTCGCCTCCTCGCTTTGACGGGCCTCAACCTATGTCGTGGATAACGCAAATCTCAACGCTGTGACCTTTAGGAGACATCTGCGCTTCTCCGGCGTTACAGCCCTGGAACGGTACAAACGCCCACAAGCGGACACTTGTTCAGTTATTGGAATATTTCTCGGCCAATGGTCGGCATAAATGGGGCTCCAGGTTCTCGCCTCATGTGCCACACAACTCAACTTTTGTGGCCTTATGTTCGCTTGGCCGAGCTGGTAGGTATGTGTTCCAATTACCGGCACTTGCTGATTTTCCCCAGGGGCCTCAGGCGCCCTTCATATACGCCGATTCGGGCGAGAGGTTGCGTTCGGTGAGTACTCAGTTGGGTGAACGGCAGGCGGACGAGGCAAACTGGCGTCTGCGCAACTGGCGTGTCCGGGCGCGGCTGGTCGCCCTCATCGTCATCCCGACCGCCGCCGCCGTCCTGCTCGGCGGTTTCCAGGTGTTCGCCTCGATAGGCGCCGCCGGTGACTACACCCGTACCAACCGGCTGGCGCAGCTGTCCCAGCAGGTCGGCGCGCTCACCCACCTGGTCGCCGGCGAGCGCGCCAGGACCTCGTGGTTCATCGCCAGGGGCCGGCCCGTGACGGGGCTGGCCGCCGTGCGCAACCAGATGGACCAGGTGGACGAGTCCACCAAGGAGGTACGGGCCAGCGCCGAGCAGTTGGTGGGCGACGTCACCGGCCGTACCGCCGACCAGATCGAGAACATGCTGAGCCGCCTGAACGACCTGGCCGGCCTGCGCGAGCAGGCGCTCGAAGCCGAGCTGCTGCCCGGTGCCTGCGTCGAGCTCTACACCACGGTGATCAATGAGCTGCTGTCGGTGCACAACGAGCTGATCAAGGGCAGCCAGGACGACGAGCTGTTCCGGCAGACCCGCATGCTCGACGCGCTGGCCCAGGCCAAGGAGAGCGTCTCGCTCCAGCAGGCGCTGGTCACCACCGGCCTGGTGGAGGGAAGTCTCGACCAGGAACAGCTCAAGCGCTTCCTCGGCGAGCTGTCGCGCGAGCGCAACGAGCGCAAGAGCTTCGGCGACGAGGCCACCGCCGAGGAGCGCCGCTTCTTCGACGAGACCGTCAACGGCAGGCCCGCCGACCGGATGCTGTTCCTGCGCGAGCTGGTGCTGATCCGGGCCACGGCCGGGCTGCCGCTGCGCGGGCTCGACCAGGCCAGCCGCGGCGACGACGCCAAGGAGTGGTACGACGCGGGCAACGTCGTCGTCGACTCCTTCCGCAAGGTCGAGCAGCGCCAGGCGGCCGGCATCCTGACCCGCAGCGAGGCGCTGGGCGCGGACGAGCGGCAGCGCGCCCTCGTCATCGCGGGCGCCGTGCTCGCGCTGCTCATCGCCGTCCTGCTGATCACCACCGGGGTGGCCAGATCGCTGGTCCGCCCGCTGCGCCGGCTGCGCGGCGAGGCGCTGGAGATCGCCGGCCGGCGGCTGCCGGAGTTCGTCCAGCACCTGCGCGAGTCGCGCGACGGCGCGCTCAACGCCGAGGTGCCGCCGATCGGCATCTTCTCCAAGGACGAGGTGGGCGAGGTCGCGCGGGCCTTCGACGAGGTGCACCGCGAGGCCGTACGACTGGCCGGCGACGAGGCACGGCTGCGCTCGAACGTCAACGCGATGTTCGTCAACCTGTCGCGGCGCAGCCAGACCCTGGTCGAGCGGCAGCTCACGCTGATCGAGCGGCTGGAGCGGGGCGAGCGCGACGACACCCGGCTCGGCGACCTGTTCCTGCTCGACCACCTGGCCACCCGCATGCGCCGCAACAGCGAGAACCTGCTGGTCCTGGCCGGCCAGGAGGCGGCGCGCAAGTGGAGCGAGGCCGTCGAGCTGATGGACGTCGTACGCGCGTCGCTCGGCGAGGTCGAGAGCTACGACCGGGTCAGCGTCCAGGTGCAGTCGGCGGCCGCCATCGCCGGCCAGGCGGTCAGTGACGTCGTGCATCTGCTCGCCGAGCTGGTCGAGAACGCGGTCTCGTTCTCCCCGCGCGACACCAAGGTCATCATCTCCAGCAGCCACATCGACGGCGGCGGGCTGATGGTCTCGGTCACCGACCACGGCATCGGCATGGGGCCGGAGGAGCTGGCCCAGGCCAACTGGCGGCTGGCCAACCCGCCGGTGGTCGACGTCTCGGTCTCCCGGCGGATGGGCCTGTTCGTGGTCGGCCGGCTCGCGCTGCGGCACAGCATCAGGGTGCAGCTGCGCCCCCAGGACACCGGCGGCCTGACCGCCATGGTGCTGATCCCCGAGATGCTGCTCACCGCGCTCCCCGGGCCCGTGGCGCCCCCGGAGCCGCCGCCGTTCGTCCAGGTGCCGATGCAGGCCACACCGGCGATGCCCGGCCTCGGCCACCCGTCGTACGACCCCGCGTTCGACCAGCCGCTCGATTCGGCGTCGTGGTTCAGCTCACAGCACACGCATTCGGTGGAGGTGCCGATGCCCGACCTGGCCGCCCCACCGGCGCGGGCTGACAACGAGTTCTACGACACCTTCGAGTCGAGCTGGTTCACCAAGGCGACACCGACGCCGGACCAGCGCGACCCCGCCTGGACCTCGCCGGCCGACACCGGATGGCAGGCGGCGGGAGCGATCGGCGAACCCGCCCAGAGCGGGACGACAACATCCGGACTGCCCAAGCGGACGCCGAAGGCCAACCTCGTGCCCGGCTCCGCCGCGCCCCCGCCGACGCCCGCGCAGGCGCCGCCGGTCTCGCCCGATCGGTTGCGCAGCAGGCTCGCCGGCTATCAGCAGGGCGTGCGCAAGGGCCGCGCAGAGTTAGAGGAGGACTCATGATGAAGAACCTGAGCCAGGCGGCCAGGGACCTGAACTGGCTGGTCAGCGGCTTCGTGGAGCAGGTGCCCGGCGTCGCGCACACGGTGGTGGTCTCCGCCGACGGGCTGCCGGTGGCCATCTCGCGGGGATTCCCCCAGGATCGCGCCGATCAGCTCGCGGCCATCGCGGCGGGGCTGATCAGCCTCACGCAGGGCGCCGCGCGCGTCTTCGAAGGCGGCGGAGTCACCCAGACCCTCATCGAGATGGACCGCGGGCTGCTCCTGGCCATGTCCATCAGTGACGGTTCGTGCCTGGCGGTGCTGGCCGCACCCGACTGTGACATGGGCCTGGTGGCCTACCAGATGACGATTCTGGTCGAGCGCGCGGGGCAAGTGCTCACGCCCGCCGTCCGCGCGGAACTCTCGGCCGCGCGTACCTGGTGATGGGAGCGGACTGTTGGCAGCGTGGGACGACCGCGGACCGGAGCCCGAGCGCAGCTCGTTGGTCCGGATGTACGCCGTCACGGGCGGCCGGACCGCCCCACGCGGTGGCCTGGCCATGGAGGCGCTCATCTCCTCGTCGACCTCGATGCGGCTCGGTATGGCCTACACCCGGGAGTACCGGGCGATCAGCGAGCTGTGCCGACAGGTCCGCTCGGTGGCCGAGGTGTCGGCTATGCTGCGGATCCCGCTCGGAGTGGCGCGGGTGCTGATCGCCGACATGGAGTCGGAAGGGCTGGTACGCGTCTACCAGCCGCAGCTCGAGGCGGGCATCCCTGACAAGGGCCTGCTCGAAAGGGTACTAAGTGGACTTCGCAGGCTCTAGCGGGCTCACCTCGACGAAGATCGTCGTCGCGGGTGGGTTCGGTGTGGGCAAGACCACCTTCGTCGGCGCGGTGTCGGAGATCATGCCGCTGACGACGGAGGCGGTGATGACGGACGCCTCGGCGGGCATCGACGACCTCGCGCACACACCGGGCAAGACGACCACCACCGTGGCCATGGACTTCGGGCGTGTGTCGCTCGACCGTGATCTGATCCTCTACCTGTTCGGTACGCCAGGACAGCACCGGTTCTGGTTCATGTGGGACGACCTCGTGCGGGGGGCGATCGGGGCCGTGGTCCTGGTGGACTCCCGGCGGCTGGCCGACAGCTTCCCCGCGATCGACTACTTCGAGAACGCCGGGTTGCCCTTCATCGTCGGGCTCAACGGGTGGGACGGGCGGTTCCCGCACGTGGAGAGCGAGGTCAGGGAGGCACTCACGCTCTCCCCGCACATCCCGATCGTGCGCACCGACGCGCGGGCCCGCGAGCCGGTCAAGAACACGCTCATCGCGCTGGTCGAGCACGCGCTGAACGCCAGCGCCGCGTCCGGCGCCCGCTGACGGCTTGTCTTAGGACGCTCTTTCAGGACGCCGCCCACCTCCCAGGACGCCGCCTTTAGGACACGGCCGACCACCAGTGGGCGGCCACCAGCTCCGCCACCAGCGTCTCCGTGAGCAGTGCCACGTCCGCGTCGCCGTCGTGCGCGTAGCGGATGGCGGCCGTGGCGTCCTTGAGATCCCCGCCGAGCAGATCGCCGCCGATGAGGTCGCCGCCGACCGTGACGACCGTCGAGCCGCGCTGCCGCACCCAGTCCATGGCCTGGTCCTCGTAGCCGGAGCCGCGGAAGAGCAGGGCGCGGTAGTCGAGGGTCTTGGTGAGGTAGACGTCCACATGGGCCCAGTCGCCCGTCTCGCAGGCGTCGGCCGGCCGGCGCGGACCCTCGCGGAACATCAGCGCCGACTGCTCCGCCGACGACAGGCGCTCCACGGGCGCGATGGTGTAGACGCCGTCCGGGCCGTCCAGCAGCTCCAGCGTCAGGGGCAGCCACTCCTCCCTGCGGTCGAGGAGGTCGGCCGACGCCTCGGCGCTGCGTCGTACGAGGTCGGCCAGGTCGCGCCCGTCGCCCGTGAGGTGCGCCTCCAGCGCGAGCAGGAGGGCGAGCGTGTGCTGGAACGTACGGCAGGACACGCCGCCCCGCTCCTCGCCCGCGTGCATGGGCACGACCAGGTCGGCCGCCTCGGCGAGGGCCGAGCCGGGATGGTTGGTGAGCGCCGCCACGAACGACGGGCCGCCCGCGTAGCGGGCCACCGCGTCGAGCGTCTCGCGGCTGGTACCCGTCGCCGAGATGGGCACCACGAGCGTCTCCGGGCTCGCGGGGTATGACGCGGCGGCCGAGGCGTAGTCGGCGTAGGCGTCGATGCCCGCGGCGCGCAGGCGGAGCGCGGCCACTCCGGCGGCGTAGCGGGAGCTGCCCATGCCGAGGAACAGCACCCGCCGGACACCGGCAGGCAGCCCCTCGTACAGGCCGCCGGCCGCCAGCTCGTCCGCGAGGGTGGCCAGGGCCGCGGGCTTGGCCTCCAGGTCGGCCAGGTAGAGCTCGGAATTCACGGGGTCTCCTCAGAAGTGTCTGCCTGGCACGGCTCGGGGTTCACGGGGTCTTCTCGGGATAGCGGGCGTGCAGCACACCCATCGGGGCGTAGCGCCAGCGGGGCAGGTGGCGGGCGGCGTAGACCAGCTCCCGGCACTCCTGCTCGATCTCGAACGGGCGCAGCAGCGACTCGTCCAGGAGGTCCGGCCGCCCGCGCTCGGCCAGGCGGCTCCGGTAGGCGGCCAGCAGGAGCTCGCGAGCCTCGCCGGCCCAGTCGAGCGCCTGACTCGGCGGGGTGCCGCGGCGCTTGATCACCACCTGGGCGACGTGCTCCAGGCTCGTGGCGAGCTGGGCGAGGTCCCTGGCCGCCGGCTGGTACGGCGCGGCCTCCATGACGGTGGGGTTGCCGTCGAAGTCGATCAC
This sequence comes from Nonomuraea sp. NPDC048901, assembly GCF_040649695.1. Taxonomy (NCBI): domain Bacteria; kingdom Bacillati; phylum Actinomycetota; class Actinomycetes; order Streptosporangiales; family Streptosporangiaceae; genus Nonomuraea; species Nonomuraea sp. NPDC048901. The sequence continues at coordinate 840,111 of NZ_JBEZFW010000003.1, forward strand.
GGCGTAACCGTCGCGCCACCGCAGGATCTGGCCGACGTGCAGATCGCCGTGGATGCGGATCAGCGGCGTGCTGATCGGCCTGGTCAGCGGGGCCAGCTCGGCTCTGAGGGCGTCGGCCCGGCCGGCCAGCCACGCGCCGTCCTCGCCGTCCGTCAGGGCAAGAGCCTCGGCCAGCGCCTGCTCGGCCCTTTCCGCCAGACGGGAAACAGCCAGACGGGAAACAGCCAGACCGGAAATGGGTGTAACGGTTGGCGGAGTGGTGACGATGGAAGGGGGTGGGAAAGTGGAGAGCGCCAGGTGGAGGTCGGCGGCCAGGCGGCCGAGGGCTTCCGCGAAGGCGGTGCGGCCGGCAGCGGCCTCGTCGGCGCACCACTCCCAACCGTCCCTGGCCTCCGGCAGGTAGCCCGTGACCAGCGCGAGCAGTGTCTCTCCCGCCCCGTCCACCCGGGTCAGAGCGGCGTACGGCGGAGCCGTGTCCCGGAACCCGGCCCCGGCCAGGTGGGCGAGCAGATCGGGAGCGGGATGCGGCAGCGCCGCCGGCGGCGTCAGCCACTTGACGACCACCCGATCGGCCACGACCACGGAATAGTTCGTCTGGTCGACATGCGCGCCGAAATCCCGTTCGACCGGCACCCCAGTGTCGAGATCCCCAGCCTCGTACGAGAGGCTGGGCAGCGCGGAGAAGCGGCGGACCGCGAACGGCGGCGGCACGTCATCCCCTCCCCCCAGCGCCGTCACGAGCGCGGCCGAGACGCCGCGGTCCCGTGATGTGAGGGGCTTCTCACCGAGAGAGAGCAACCGCCTCCAAATTGAATCCATGTTCAACAGGAATACCAAACATCCAGGTAACAGTGTCCGCAAAAGTCTTGCTCATGTTGATTTCTGCTGCAACACTCCTCGTCTGGTCTGCCGTGCCCGGTTGGTCGCGCGACCCCTCATCCACCGGAACCCTGAAGGAGTAGCGGCCGTGTTCCGTACCCGGTTCACCCGTCGTCTTCCGGCCGCCGTAGCGGTGGCCGGCCTCGCGCTCGCCGCCGCGGCGTGCGGCGGTGAGTCGACCAACGCAGGCGCGGCGCCGGCGGCGACTGCCGACCAGCTCAACCCGAACGCCGACCTGTCGAAGCAGTCGGTCAACGTGACGGTCTGGGACGGGTACACGCCCAAGGAGCTGCCGCAGAAGGTCAAGGACAAGCTCAAGTTCCCGCTGAAGATCGCGATCCACGACACCAACGAGACCGCGATGACCAAGCTGACCGCCGGTGGCGACAGCGGCATCGACGTGGCGTTCGTGTCCGGACAGTACGCCCAGGCGCTCAACGAGCAGGGCCTGCTGGAGCCGATCCACCCCGAGCTGATCCCGAACCTGTCGAACCTCTACCCCGAGGCGACCCAGCTGTCCTACGACAAGGGCAACAAGTACTCGGTGCCCTACACCTGGGGCACGACCGGCATCTGCTACCGCAGCGACCTGGTGAAGACGCCGCCGACGAGCTGGAAGGACCTCCTGCAGCCCCCGTCGTGGGCCGACAAGAAGGTCACCATGATGACCACCGAGCGCTGGCTGGCCCTGCCCGCCCTCAAGGCGCTCGGCTACTCGGTCAACACCGACAAGGACGCCGAGATCGCCAAGGCCAAGGAGCTCCTTGTCGCGGCCAAGCCGCACCTGCTCGGCTACGACGACACGACCTTCGGCGACAAGCTCAAGTCCGGCGAGGCGGTCATGGTCGAGGCGTGGGACGGCTGGTGCCCGACCACGGACGAGAAGCAGAACATCAAGTTCGTGGTGCCGAAGGAGGGCAGCGACCTCTGGGTGGACACCATGGTGATCATGAAGTCCTCCAAGAACAAGGAGGCGGCGCACGCCCTGATCAACTACATCCTCGACCCCGAGATCCACAGCTGGGCCGCCGTGAACATCAACTACAAGGTGCCCAACAAGGCCGCCATGGACAAGGTGGAGATCGCCAAGGGCTCCCTGCTGGACATCAAGCCGGCCGAGCTGCTCAACGGTGAGTCACTCATCGACCTGGGCCAGGCGGGCGTCAAGTACACGCGCCTGGCGACCGAGATCAAGGCGCAGTCGTAGTCGCGGGATGAAGTCAGAACACGAATGAAGTCAGAAGCTCAAGCCCGGCCGGTGTCTCCTTCCAGAGGACGCCGGCTGGGTGCGTTCGTTTTCCTGTCACCCGGCCTGACGTACCTGGTGGTGCTCCTGCTGGTGCCGCTGGTGCTCGTGCTGAGCTACACGCTCTTCCAGCGCGGCCGGTTCGGCGGTGTCGTCTACGAGGTCACCGGCGAGAACTTCAGCCGCCTGATCGACCCGCTCTACCTCAGCGTGGTGGGCGCCTCCCTGAAGATCGCGGGGCTCACGACGCTGCTCGCGCTGCTGCTCGGCTACCCCACGGCGTACTTGATCGCGCAGCTGCCGCGCAAGTGGAAGACGGTCGCGCTGGTCGCCGTCGTGCTGCCGTTCTGGACGAACTTCATCATCCGCGTCTACGCCTGGATCATCCTGCTCAACGGTCCCGGCCTGCTGAACTCGGGATTGAAGGCGCTCGGCCTGGGGCCGTACGAACTGCTCTACAACCAGGGCGCCATCGTCCTCGGGCTGCTCTACTCCTACCTGCCGCTGATGGTGCTGCCGCTCTACGCGGCGATCGAGCGGCTCGACCCGCAGTTGCGCGAGGCGTCGGCGAACCTGGGCGCGTCGGCGTTCAGCACCTTCCGCAAGGTGACGCTGCCGCTGACGGTGCCGGGCGTGCTGACCGGGTGCCTGTTCGTGTTCGTGCCCAGCTTCGGCAACTTCGTCATCCCCGAGATGCTCGGCGGCGGCAAGTCGGTCATGGTGGGCAACCTGATCCGCACCGAGTTCCTGCAGGCGCGCGACTGGCCCTTCGGCTCCGCGCTGACGCTGGCCCTCGTGGCGGTCCTGGTGGTGCTGCTGATCGCGCAGTCGTGGGTGGCCCGTCGTGCGTAGGTCGAAGTGGCTGCATGTCCCGTTCTGGGCGACGTACGTCTTCCTGTACGCGCCGATCATCGTGCTCGTCGTGATGTCGTTCAACTCCGGCAGGTCGGCCTACACCTACGAGGGCTTCAGCCTCAAGTGGTACGGCGAACTGGCCCAGGACGAGCGCATCAGGGACGGCGTGGTCAACACGCTCATCGTGGCCGCGGGCTCGACCGTCGTCGCGACCGTGCTCGGCACGCTGCTGGCCGTCGGCCTGGCCAGGTACACCCGGTCGAAGACGCTCGACGCGCTCGCCCTGATGCCGGCCGTCCTACCCGACCTGGTGCTGGCCATCGGGCTGCTGGTCTTCTACGGGATGATCCAGCTCACCCTGGGGCTCTACTCGGTGATCCTCGCGCACGGCGTCTTCTCGATGGCGTTCGTCGCCGCGGTGGTGCGTACCAGGCTGTCGAACGCCGACACCTCGCTGGAGGAGGCCTCGCGCGACCTCGGGGCGGGTCCGGTCGTCACGTTCATGAAGGTGACGCTGCCGCAGCTCACACCCGGCATCATCGCGGGCGCGCTGCTGGCCTTCACACTGTCGCTGGACGAGTTCGTCATCGCCTTCTTCACGATCGGCAACAACGAGCAGACGCTGCCGATCGTCATCTATTCGATGATCCGTTTCGGGGTGACCCCGAAGATCAACGCGCTGGCCGCGATCCTGCTCCTGGTGAGCTTCACCGCGGTGATCGTGGGCCAGCGGATGACCAAGATCGGGGAGAGGGAGCCGAACCGGACACCTGGAGGACCACGTGCGGACCTCAGGGTGCAAGGTGAGGCGGACTCGACCATGAGGAGTGTGTCACGTGCTGAAGATTGACGGGATCACCCGGCGGTTCGGTGACGTCACCGCGCTCGACGGGGTCTCCCTGGAGATCCGCCAGGGAGAGTTCTTCGCCCTGCTGGGCCCCTCGGGATGCGGCAAGACCACGCTGCTGCGCATCCTGGCCGGGTTCGAGACGCCCGACAGCGGCACGGTGACGCTGGACGGCGAGGACCTGCTCGGCAAGCAGCCGAACCGGCGGCCGATCAGCCTGATGTTCCAGTCGTACGCGCTGTTCCCGCACATGACCGTGGCCAAGAACGTGGCCTACGGCCTGGAGCGCGAGAAGCTGCCGCGCCAGGAGATCAAGCAGCGCGTCGGCGAGGTGCTGGAGACCGTCGGCCTGTCGGACCTCGGCGGTCGCAAGCCCGCCCAGCTGTCCGGCGGTCAGCGCCAGCGCGTCGCGCTCGCCCGCTCCATCGTCAAGCGCCCGCGCCTGCTCCTGCTCGACGAGCCGCTGTCCGCGCTGGACAAGAAGGTCCGCGCCGACATGCAGCTGGAGCTCAAGCGGCTGCAGCACGAGGTCGGCATCACCTTCGTGGTCGTCACCCACGACCAGGAGGAGGCCATGTCGCTCGCCGACCGCATCGCGGTCTTCGAGCGCGGTGGCGTGCGCCAGGTGGACCAGCCCGTCGAGCTCTACGAGCGGCCCCGCACCCCCTTCGTCGCCGACTTCGTCGGCGCCAACAACCTGTTCGAGGGTACGGCCGGCGGCGCCGAGGCCCTGCGGACCGACGACTTCGGCCTGCTGCCCGGCACCCCGCTGGAGGAGCTGGAGACCGGCGCCAAGGCACTCCTGGGCGTCCGCCCCGAGAAGATCGAGCTGCGCGAGGAGACGGCCGCGCACGGCCTCAAGGGGACCGTGCTCGACGTCAGCTTCTACGGCGGCGTCTCCCACGTCTCGGTCGACCTGCCCGGCCGCGTCAAGCCGGTCCTGGTGGCCGTGCAGGGCGCCAGCGCCGTGGAGCAGGGCGCCAAGGTCAAGCTGCACTGGCGGCACGACGAGGCCGTCATCATCCCGGCGGACCAGGGAACGGCTCAATGAGCGGCGGGCCGGCGAACGGCTCAGTGAGCGAGGCCGTGGCCCGTCGCCGTGCGCGCGTAGGAGAGGATCAGCTCGGCCGCCTCCTGCGGGCCTATCACCGGGTGCCGGGCGGTGATCCGGTAGCCGTAGGCGTCCTCCAGGGCCACCAGGTTGCGCGAGATCGTCAGCGAGTCGGAGCTCAGCGTGAAGACGCCCAGCGCGGCCCCCGTGTCCAGGATCGACTGGTACATCGACACCTGCCGGTCATAGAGGGACGTGAGCAGCACCCCGTAGACCCGGCTGCGCCCCGCCGCCCCGCCCAGCTCGTTGAGCAGCCGGACATCGGGGTCGAGCGGACCGGTCGGCAGCCCCGACCTGATCGTCATGACCAGCTTCTCCGCCGGGTCGGTGAGGGCCGCGAGCTGCCGCATCCGCTGCTCGTAGAATCGCTCCATCCCGGCGTGCTGCGCCTCGACCAGCAGCTCGCTGAGGTCGGGATAGTGATAGAGCACGGCGCCCGAGGTAAGCCCCGCCTCCTCGGCCACATGCGAGAGCTGGACGCGGTCGATGCCGTGACGGATGATGGCCCGCCGGGCCGCCTCGATCAGGTCGATGCGCCGGTCGCTGCGGCTCTTTCGCTGGGTCACACTCACCGCCTTGTTCGTCTGCCGTTCAGGAAGCCGTGACCATAGTGCCTTGAAGTTGACCGGCCCGCTAGATGAGTATTTGAATTCCCCTTCAAATTGATGCCACCTCGGAGCGCGTGATGTCCCTCACCATCCTGTTCATGCCGGAAAGCGCCTACGGGCCCACGAACAACAGCATCGGCATCGGCGACATTCTCCGTCGCCGCGGTCACCGCGTCGTCTTCGCCGCCGAGGCCTCGTGGAAGGGCAAGCTCGAAGCGCTCGGCTTCGAGGAGGACCTCGTCGACCTGGCGCCGCCCGCCGAGGGGGACGAGGAGCAGGATGCGGGACAGTTCTGGAAGGACTTCATCCGCGAGACCGCCCCGGAATACCGCAAGAGCACGCTGGAGCAGCTCGAAACGGTGACCAAGCCCATCTGGGACTCGCTCATCGACGGCGCCAAGTACTGCGAGCCGCAGCTCAAGGCGATCATCGAGCGGGTCCAGCCGGACGTCATCGTCGAGGACAACGTCATCACCTTCCCCGCGCTGCTCACGGCCGGCAAGAAGTTCGTCCGCATCGTGTCCTGCAACCCGCTGGAGGTGCGCGGGGACGACGTCGCGCCGGTGTTCTCGGGTCTGCCCGCCGACCACCGCGCGGAGTGGGACGCCTTCCGCGCCGAGTACGACCGTACGCACCGGGAGATCTGGAACGCCTTCAACGAGTGGTGCGTCGAGCAGGGCACCGAGCCGCTGCCCGACCTCGACTTCATCCACGAGGGCGACCTGAACCTCTACGTGTTCCCGGAGATCCTCGACTACACCGACGCCCGCCCGCTCGGCCCCACCTGGCACCGCCTCGACTCCTCGGTGCGTGAGACCGACGAGGACTTCCAGCTGCCCTTCCAGCGCACCGGCGGCGCGCTGGTCTACTTCTCGCTCGGCTCGCTCGGCTCCTCCGACGTGGAGCTGATGCAGCGGGTGATCGACGTGCTGGCCACCACCCCGCACCAGTTCATCGTCTCCAAGGGCCCGCTACACGAGGAGATCAAGCTGGCCGACAACATGTGGGGCGCCGAGTTCCTGCCGCAGACGAAGATCATCCCGCTCTGCGACCTGGTCATCACGCACGGCGGCAACAACACCACCACCGAGGCGCTGCACTTCGGCAAGCCGATGATCCTGCTGCCGCTGTTCTGGGACCAGTACGACAACGCCCAGCGCGTGGACGAGCTCGGCTACGGCGTGCGGCTGTCGACCTACGCCTTCACCGACGAGGAGCTGACGGGCGCCCTCGACCGCCTGCTCGGCGACGAGCAGCTGCGCGCCCGGCTGGCCGCCGAGGGTGAGCGGATCCGCGGCCTGGACGGGCTGCGCAAGGCCGCGGACCTCATCGAGGAGCTGGGGCAGCGGTCCGATGCGTGAGCTGATCAACCCCGCGACGGGGCTCGTCTTCGACAAGATCCCCGACACCCCCGTCGAGGACGTGACGCGGGCCGTGGGGACGGCGCGCGCCGCCTTCGAGGAGTGGTCGCAGGCCACCCCCGCCGAGCGGGCCCGGGTGCTGCTGCGGCTGGCCGACCTGGTCGAGGCCGACGCCGAGGAGCTGACCCGGCTGGAGGTCGAGGAGACGGGCAAGCCCGCGGCGGTCTTCAGGGACGGCGAGCTGCCGTTCGCGGCCGACAACCTGCGCTTCTTCGCCGGGGCCGCGCGCTCGCTCGAAGGGTCGGGCGCTGGGGTGTTCAGCCGCGGCTACACCTCGGTCATGCTGCGCCGCCCGGTCGGCGTGGTGGGCTCGATCGCGCCGTGGAACTTCCCCTTCGTGATGGCCGTGTGGAAGCTCGGCCCGGCCGTCGCCGCGGGCAACGCGGTGGTCATCAAGCCCGCCCCGCAGACGCCCCGCACCACGCTGCGCCTGGCCGAGCTGTTCGCCCAGGCGGGCGCGCCGGCCGGTCTGGTGCGGGTGGTCACCGGCGACGCCGAGGTGGGGGAGGCGCTGGTCACCGATCCGGGCGTGGACATGGTCAGCGTCACCGGCTCGACGGAGACCGGCCGAGCCGTCATGAGCGGCGCCGCCAAGACGCTCAAGCGGGTGCACCTGGAGCTCGGTGGCAAGGCGCCCGCGCTGGTCTTCGAGGACGCCGACCTCGAGGAGACGGCCCGCGGGGTGGCCATGGGCGCCACCTACAACACCGGCCAGGACTGCACCGCCGCCACCCGCGTCTACGTGGCCCGGCCGGTCTACGACGAGGCGGTGGAGGCCATCAGGCAGACGCTCGCCGGGATCACCGTGGGCGACCCGTGGGACCCCGCCACCGACGTCGGCCCGCTGATCTCGGCGGCCCACCGCGACCGGGTGCACGGCTTCGTCTCCGGCTCCGGCGGGCGCGTCGTGCACGGTGGCGCGCCGGTCGACGGACCCGGCTTCTACTACCTTCCGACACTTGTTAACGAAGTGTCACAGAACAGCGATATCGTCCAGGGAGAGCTATTCGGTCCCGTCCTCGTGGTCCTGCCGTTCGACACCGAGGACGAGGCGGTCACGCTGGCCAACGACACGCGTTACGGTCTGGCCTCGTCCGTGTGGTCACGAGACGTTGCCAGGGCGATGCGGGTCTCGCACCGCCTCGATGTGGGTGTGACCTGGATCAACGACCACCTGCCGATAGCCAGCGAGGCCCCGCACGGCGGGGTCAAGGGCAGTGGTTTCGGCAAGGACATGAGCCAGGAGGCGGTGCAGGAGTATTCGGTGACCCGTCACCTGATGGTCAAGCACGCGGTGCCGGTGGAGCGAGACTCCTTTCGGCCCGCCTGAAAACGCGCGCGGCGAAATGCGACCTTGTGGGCACGTTTGGTCGTATTTGATGGGATATGTACGGTTGGCCGTCTGGTACGGGTTGTGTTCCAATTACCCAGCCCGCAGAAATCCCATGCGCCCCAAGCGTGTCAGATTTTCGAGCACGTAACGGCGAGAGGTTGCGAGAGTCAGTGAGGACGGATAACCCCAGGCACACCAGGTCAGGGGAGTACACAGGCGGACGGTTCCGGCTGGCGAACTGGCGCGTGCGCTCCAGGCTGGTGGCGCTGATCCTCATCCCCACGATCGTGGGTGTGCTCCTCGCCGGCGTCCAGCTCGCGAACGCCATCGGCACCAGCGCCGAGTACCGCCGGCTGACCCAGGTCGCCGAGCTGGTCCAGCGCGCCTCCGCGCTGTCGCACGAGCTCGCCAAGGAACGCACGCTCACCGCGTGGTACATGGCCGACCGCCGGCGTCCCATCCGCCTGAGCCAGCTCAAGACCCAGCGCGAGGCGTCCGACGCGGCCAAGCAGCGCGTGCTCGCCGCCACCACGTCCATCGACGCCACCCACACCACCCGCGTCCAGCAGGAGGTCGTGGAGATCCGCCGGTGGCTGACCGGACTCGACGGCCTGCGCAGGTCGATCGCGGGTGAGGCGAGCGTGCCGCCCCGAGCCGCCATCCGCACCTATTCCTCCCTGATCGAGGTCCTCGAGCGCCTCCAGAACGACCTGGGCGACGGCATCAGCGACGACGCCCTCCAGGGCGACGTGGCCGCGCTGGCCGCCCTCGACCAGACCAGAGAACAGGTGCTGCGCCAGCAGGGCATCCTCGTCGTGGCGCTGATCGAGCGGCGGCTGGACTATGACGACCTGTCCGACTTCCTCGGCTCCTGGAACAGTCAGCAGCTGCAGCTGGCCGCCTTCGAGCAGGAAGCCACCCGTGCGGACCTCCAGGCGTACAAGAAGGGCGTGCGCGGCCCGCAGATCGACCGCGCGGACGCGATGCGCCAGCGGGCCCTGGCCCAGCTGCGCGAGTTCAAGACCATCAGGGACCTGGACATCACGACTCGCCGTGACCTCCAGCTCTGGTACGAGAGCACCTCGCTGTCCGCCAACGCCATGCGCAAGGTCGAGGACGGCCTGACCACCAGGATCGTGGCCACCACCCGGGACCTGAGCGACACCGAGCAGCGCAACGCCATCATCTCCGGCGCGACCATCCTGGTCCTGCTGCTGCTCGTCCTGGTGATCACCACCCGGGTGGCCGGTTCGCTGGTCCGCCCGCTGCGCCGGCTGCGCGCCGAGGCGCTCCAGGTGGCCACCACCCGGCTGCCCGAGACCGTCCGCCTGCTGCGCGAGTCCGGGGACAGCGCCGAGGTGCCCGACGTGCCCTCCGTCGGCGTCAACACCCGCGACGAGATCGGGGAAGTGGCCCGGGCCTTCGACGAGGTCCACCGCGAGGCGATCAGGCTGGCCGGCGACGAGGCCAAGCTGCGCGCCAACGTCAACTCGATGTTCGTCAACCTCTCCCGGCGCAGCCAGACGCTCGTCGAGCGGCAGCTGCAGCTCATCGAGGGCCTGGAGCAGGGTGAGGAGGACGAGAACCGGCTGGCGAACCTGTTCCGGCTGGACCACCTCGCCACCCGCATGCGCCGCAACAGCGAGAACCTCCTGGTCCTCGCCGGCCAGGAGGCCGCCCGCAAGTGGAGCGAGCCGGTGCCGCTGGTCGACATCGCCCGCGCCTCGCTGTCCGAGGTCGAGAACTACGAACGGGTCCAGATCCAGATCCCGTCCGGCATCGAGGTCGCCGGCCCGGCCGTCACCGACGCCGTGCACCTGCTCGCCGAGCTGATCGAGAACGCCATCTCCTTCTCCCCGCGCGAGAGCAAGGTCCAGGTCACCAGCTCGCCCATCGAGGGCGGCATCCAGGTGACGATCACCGACCTGGGCATCGGCATGTCGGCCGACGAGCTGGCCGAGGCCAACTGGCGGCTGGCCAACCCGCCGGTGGTGGACGTGGCCGTCTCGCGCCGCATGGGCCTGTTCGTGGTCGGCCGCCTGGCGCTGCGCCACGGCATCAGGGTCCAGCTCGGGATGCGAGAGGCGGGCGGCCTGGCCGCGCTCGTCATGCTGCCCGACATGCTCCTCGGCGGTGGCACCGCCGCCGGCGCGGTGCCCCAGCAGCGCGGCCAGTACGAAGCCTTCACCACCTTCGACCCGAGCCAGCTGGGGCCGTCCTCGACGAACGGCTCGGGCGTTTACGCCGCGCCGCAGGGCACGATCGACACCCCCGACATCCGTGACGACGCGCCGGTCGACACGCAGTGGCCGGGCACGCTGCCCGTGCCGGGCGGTGGCGGCAACTGGCCGCCGTTCGGCGAGGAGCAGCCGCCGAGGCAGCAGCCTGACGAGCAGCGCTGGCCGTCGTTCGCCGAGGAGCCGCCCGCGGCCGCCGCTCCGGGCGAGCAGCGCTGGCCGTCGTTCGCCGAGGAGGCGCCGCGGCAGGACGAGCAGCGCTGGCCCTCCTTCGCCACCGAGCCGCCGCCTCCGGCGCAGGACGAGCAGCGCTGGCCGTCCTTCGCCACGGAGCCGCCCCCGCCCTCGTCCTCGGAGGAGACGCGCTGGCCGTCCTTCGGCTCGGCCGAGGATCTGCCGCCCAGGTCGCCGTTCGTCGCGACGCCCAAGCCCTTCGACGCCGAGCCGCGGCCGGCGTACGGGTTCGAGGAGCAGCGCTGGCCGTCGTTCGCCGACTCGCCGATCCCGCCCGTCGAGCCCTTCACGCACAACGGTCGTGGCGCGTTCAACCCGTTCGGTCCCGGCGAGTACTCCTCCAAGGACCTGACCGGCCCGCTCCCGGCGGTGCGCAACAACTCGCCGCTGGAGCAGAGCGACGACTTCCTGCCGATCTTCTCCTCGGTCGGCTCCGACTGGTTCCGCAGGCCGGAGCCGGAGCCCGAGCCGGCCAAGCCGGATCAGGAGCAGCACTCCGAGATCTCCGCGCAGGAGGAGACGCAGATCGGGGGGATACCGGCCGTGCCGCCGATCGGCCAGTTCCCGCAGCAGCCCGCCGGGCAGCCCTACGCCCAGCCTTACGCTCAGCTCCCCGTGCCTCCCGCGGCCACGCCCGCCGCGCCCCCGCCGGTCGCCGCGTCCGCCGCCTCCGCCGGGACGTCGGACAAGCCCTCGCTGCCGCAACGCGTGCCGGGCAAGTCCGGCGCGGGCTCGACGTGGTCCTCGCCCGCCGACACCGGCTGGCAGGCCGCGCAGGCCGCCGCCGAGCCGGCCATGGGCGGCACGACGGCCTCTGGCCTGCCGCGGCGCGTGCCAAAGGCCAACCTGGTTCCCGGTACGGCCAGCCTGGCCGAGCCGCAGGCGACGTCACCGGCGCCACAGATCTCTCCCGATCGATTGCGGAGCCGGCTGTCCAGCTTCCAGCAGGGGGTACGGCAAGGCCGCGCGTTCACCCGCGGAGAAGACAATGAGGAGGAGCAATGAGAGAACTGAGCCAGGGAGCGCGTGGCATCAGCTGGCTGATCACCGATTTCGTCAATAACGTGCCTGGAGTCGCGCACACCGTGGTGGTGTCGTCCGACGGCTTGCCGCTGGCTTTCTCCGAGGGTTTTCCCAAGGACCGGGCCGACCAGCTGGCCGCGGTCGCCTCAGGTGTGATCAGCCTGACGCAGGGCGCGGCTCGTGTGTTCGAAGGCGGTATGGTCACCCAGACCGTCATCGAGATGCAGCGCGGACTCCTGATGATCATGTCCATCAGCGATGGCTCCTGCCTCGCTGTGCTCGCCGCGCCCGATTGTGACATGGGCCTGGTCGCGTACCAGATGACGCTGCTCGTGGAACGGGCGGGCCAGGTGCTCACCCCGGCCGTGCGCGCCGAGCTGCAGGCGTCCCGCCCGCGTTAGTGGGACGGTGACAGGAGAAGAACATGATGTCAGGTCAGGGTTGGGCTGGTGATAGCACTCCGCCGCATCCGTCGGCTCCGCGTCCGCAGAAGCCGAGCTCCCTTGTCCGGCCATATGCCGTGACAGGGGGCCGCACGGCCCCACGGATGAAGTTCGCCATGGAGGCCCTCGTGTCCTCCGTGACCTCGGAATATAAAGACATTTCACTATTGAGTCCGGAGTATCAGGCGATCATTCAGCTAACCCGGAACGTCAGGTCGGTTGCCGAGATCTCCGCCCTTTTACGGCAGCCTCTTGGGGTGGTCCGGGTGCTGATCGCCGACATGGCGTCGGAGGGCCTGATCCGCGTGCACCAGCCTGCGCTGGACGCGGGAAAGCCGGACCTCAACTTGCTCGAAAGGGTGCTCAGTGGACTTCGCAGGCTCTAGCCCCGGCCTAACCTCGACGAAGATCGTCGTGGCCGGCGGCTTCGGCGTGGGCAAGACGACGTTCGTGGGTGCGGTCTCGGAGATTCTGCCGCTCACCACGGAGGCGGTGATGACGGACGCGTCGGCGGGTGTCGACGACGTCTCTCTCACGCCCAACAAGACGACCACGACCGTGGCGATGGACTTCGGCCGGGTCTCGCTCGACCGTGACCTGATCCTCTATCTGTTCGGTACGCCCGGACAGCACCGGTTCTGGTTCATGTGGGATGACCTGGTGCGTGGTGCGATCGGCGCGGTGGTGCTGGTGGACACGCGGCGGCTGGCCGACAGCTTCCCCGCGATCGACTACTTCGAAGAGGCCAAACTCCCCTTCGTCATCGGCATCAACGGCTGGGACGGGAACTTCCAGCACCAGCAGGAGGAGATCCGGGAGGCGTTGTCACTCAACCCGCACATCCCGATAGTCCGCCTGGACGCCCGAGTCAGGGACTCGGTGAAGGGCACGCTGATCACGCTGGTCGAACACGCCCTGACCCGCCACTCCCACACTCCGGCCTGACTTCCTCTGCACCAGTGCCGCCGGGCTGGACGCCCGGCGGCACTGGTGGTTCGGCCTGTGCTTCAGTTGTGGGGACGTGCGGGTATGGGGACGTGCTCAGACTGAGGCCACGCCGCGCACCAGACGCCCCACCTCGGCGCGCAGGTGGACGAAGTCCGGGTGCTCGCGAGAGCTGATCTGGTCGCGGGGGCTGGGCAGCTCCACCTTCAGGTCGCCCACGACGTGCGCGGGCGCCTTGGACAGCACGACGACCCGGTCACCCACGTACACGCTCTCGTCGATGTCGTGCGTGATGAGCACGATCGTCATCTGGTGGTGCCCGCGTACCTTCAGCACGAGGTCTTCGAGGTCCTCACGCGTCTGCGCGTCGACCGAGCCGAACGGCTCGTCCATGAGCATCAGCGCCGGCCGGTAGGCCAGCGCGCGGGCGATCGACACGCGCTGCTGCATGCCGCCCGACAGCTGGAACGGGTACTTGCGACCGGCCTCCGCCAGCCCCACCGACTCCAGCGCCTCGTGCGCCGCCTCGCGGCGCTGCTGCTTGGTCATGTCCTTGCGACGCAGCGGCAGCGCGACGTTGTCGGCCACCGACATCCACGGGAACAGCGACCGGCTGTAGTCCTGGAAGACGACGGCCAGGTTGGCGGGCGTCTGGCGGACCAGCTCGCCCTGGACCTTGATGGCGCCGCCCGTGGGCTTGATCAGGCCCGCGATGGAGCGCAGGAGCGTCGACTTGCCGCACCCGGAGGGCCCGACGATGCACAGCAGCTCGCCCTCGGCGACGCTCAGGTTCAGGCCGTCGATGGCGTGGTGCCGCGTCGGGCCCTCGCCATAGACGTGCGTGAGGTTGTCTATCTCAAGCAAGGGGTTTCCTTTCAGCCCAGCGGCCGGGAGATGTACTGGCCCACCGGACGACCCACGATCTTGCCCGCGTCGAGGACGTGGTTGCCCCTGACGAACGTGTCGGTGACCTTCGCGCTCAGCTCGAAGCCCTCGAACGGGGTGTACTCCTGCGTCGACTCCGACTCGGCGGCGCGGACGGTCCACGTGCTGCCGGTGTCGACCAGGCAGAAGTCGGCGTCGAAGCCGGGCGCGATGGTGCCCTTGCTCCGCAGGCCGTACCTGCGGGCGGGGTTCCAGGAGGTGAGGGCGGCGATGCGCCCGTAGGACAGGCCGCGGCGGCGGCCCTCGGTGATCAGGCCGGGCAGCAGGTATTCGGCGCCGCCGAACCCGGCCTTGGCCAGGAACACGTCGTCGGCCGGAGCACCGAACTTGAGCTCCTCCCGGCAGCAGGCGTGGTCGCTGACCACCCAGTCGACGGTGCCGTCGAGCACGTACTCCCACAGCGCCTCGACGTCCTCGCGCGGCCTGATGGGCGGGTTCACCTTCGCGCCGATCCCGTTGGCGGTCTCGATGTCGGCGAGAAGATGCCCGATCGTGACCTCGCGGCGGAAGTCGATGTGCGGGAAGGTCTTGGCCATCCGCACGGCCGCGTCGAGCGCCTTGCGCGAGGACAGGTGGAGCAGGTTGATGTTGGCCAGGCCGGTCTCGTGGGCGAGGTAGGAGGCGATGAAGACCGCCAGCCCCTCGGAGTGCGGCGGCCGGGAGGCGCTGTAGGCGGCCAGCCCGCTGAGGTCGCCGGCCTCCTCCACCAGCTTGGTGTAGGCGGTCATGATCTCGGCGGTCTCACAATGTAGCGACAGTGAGATCTCGTCGGCCAGGTGCGGGAAGCGTTCGCGGGCCTCCTGCACGCCACGCATGACGAACTCGAAATGCCCGTAGTCGTAGCGCTCGCCCTCGGGCAGCATCAGGAACTTGCTCTGGTCGGCCGAGCGCCCGTGCAGCCCGTGCCCGCCGTAGAACATGAAGATCTTGAACGACGAGACCCCGAACTTCTCCACCAGGTCGGGCAGCTCGCCGATGTGCGTGCTCGACATGGGCGCGAGGTGGAAGCCGTAGTCGATGTAGGCCTGCCCCTCCGCCTGCCTGCGCACCTCGGGGAAGAACTCCGCGTACGAACCGCCTCTGTTGAGGTAGTACTGGCCGGTCCGCATGTAGGTGAGCGCCGTGGTGACGCCGCCCTGGGCGCTGGCCATGCTCTCCGAGGCGGTGTCCTCGGGCAGCGGGTTGTAGATGCCCCAATGCTGGTGGGCGTCCACGACGCCCGGGAAGGCCAGCTTCCCGTCGCCGTCGAGCACCTCCTCGACGCCCTCGGCGGACAGGCCGGCTGCCACCTGCTCGATGCGCCCGTCCGTCACGGCGATGTCCGCGACGACCGGTTCGTCTCGGTCGTGCGTAACAATACGCACGTTCTTCAGCAACAGGTCAGTCACATCCGCCTCCTACGCGGTACGGCGAGCGCCACGGTGCCACGTGAGCATCCGGCGCTCGACCATGAGGAACAGGGTGTTGAGTACGTAACCGAGCACTCCGAGCACGACCACTCCTCCCCAGAGGGCCGGCATGTCGGAGCGGTCGCTCGCGCTGGCCAGCAGGTAGCCGATGCCGTCGGTAGCGCCTTTGAGCTCGGAGACGATCATGAGGATCAGCGCCAGCGAGACGCTCAGCCGCAGACCAGCGAAGATCTTCGGTGAGGCGGCGGGCAGGATGATCCGGACCAGGCGCAGGCTCGCCGGGACGCCGAAGACGGTAGCGGTCTCAATCTGGAGACGATCCACGTTACGCGCGCCATCGATGGAATTCAGCAGGATCGGCCAGATGACGCCGAAGACGATCGTGGCCACCTGGACCTGCGTGCCCATGGTGAAGAGCACCAGGAACACGGGGAACATCACAGGTGGCGGCACGGCCCGGGCGAACTCCACCAGCGGGTCGATGTAGTCGGACAGCCAGGCGGTCCTGCCGATCGCGACACCGAGTGCTATCCCGAGGGCCACGGCCACGCTCCACGAGCCGACCAGCCTGATGATGCTGGGGACGAAGTTGTCCACCGCCTCGTCGGTGAGGATGAGGGGCCCGGAGAACCACATCTCGTACATGCGCGCCACGATGACCGTGGGGCGGGGCATGAAGGGGTCGTCCACCGCCCTGGTGATCAGCTCCCACGCGACGAGGGCCACCGGCACCAGCCAGAGCCG
Source organism: Nonomuraea sp. NPDC048901 (assembly GCF_040649695.1). Classification (NCBI taxonomy): domain Bacteria; kingdom Bacillati; phylum Actinomycetota; class Actinomycetes; order Streptosporangiales; family Streptosporangiaceae; genus Nonomuraea; species Nonomuraea sp. NPDC048901. Next base: position 856,391 of record NZ_JBEZFW010000003.1, read on the forward strand.
TTTGACCAGGGTTTTGATCATGCGTTCCGCCACTTGAACAGCCGCCGCTCGGCACGCAGCAGCAGGGTGTTGACGATCAGTCCGATGGCGCCCGACCAGACCAGCACGGCTATCACGTCGACCATCGCCGAATCGTCCAGGGCGGTGCTCGCCTGGATGAGGAAGGCGCCGATCCCGCCGGCGCCGCCGACGACGTACTCCACGCTGATGGCCAGGATGAGCGTGATCGAGGCGGCCAGCCGGATGCCGGTGAAGATGAACGGCGCGGCGCTCGGCAGCGACACCCGCCAGACGACGGCCGCGGAGCCGAAGCTGAACGAGCGCAGCGTCTCCGCGGCCAGCGGGTCGACGTCGCGCACGCCGTAGAGCGTGTTGATCAGGATCGGCCAGGACGCGGCGTAGACGATGAGCGCGACCTTGGCGTTGATGTCGGGCTGGAACAGGAACAGCGCCAGCGGGATCAGCGCCACCGAGGGGATGGGACGCAGGAACTCGACGATCGCGCGGGTCATCTCCTCCACGACGGGAACGGTCCCAAGCAGCAGCCCTACGGGGACGGCCAGCAGGATGGCCAGCGGCAGGCCGATGACGGCGGCGAGCATCGTGGAGCTCAGATCGGCGAGATATTCGGGATCGAACGCCAGGCCTATCACTCTGGCCAGGCAGGTAGAGGCCGGGGGCAGCCATTCGACCAGGCCGGTCCTGCTGGCGAGCTCCCAGACAAGCAGAAAAACCGCCACGCCGATGGCGTGGCGGATGAGCTTTCCGACCCTGGCGCGGGCGAGCGTGGAACGCCCGCCCCGCGTCAGTGTTGTGGCAGCGGTCATCCCTGCGACGTAACGATCATCGAGGAGACGTCGATCTTGTTCTTGATGAAGCCGTACTCGGCCATCAGGTCAGCCACCCGCTGAATGCGCTGGGCGTTCAGTGAGGTCGGGTAGTTGCCCAGGTTGATCGTGGCAGCGGTCGCGGCCGGGATCTGGGTGAAGGTCGGCAGGATCTTCGTCACGGCGCTGCGGTCGGTGGCTGCGACGTTCTGCGCCTTCGCCATCGCCCGCTGGAAGGCGGCCATCGTCTTGGGGTTCTTGCCGATCCACTTCTCCGTGGCCGCCCAGCCCGTGATCGGCAGGCTGTCCGTGGGGCCGGACATCGTGTCGAGCAGCATCGTCGCGCCGTCTTGGTTCTTGGCCTGACTGACGTACGGGTCGGTCATCCAGACGGCGTCCACGGCACCGCTCTTCAGCGACTTGAGCCAGTCGGTGCTCGGCACGACGACGTACTTGACGTCCTTGGTGGGGTCGAGGCCGGCGATCTTGAGGTGGGGGTTCATGGTGAGAACACCCAGGCCGACGAGCGCGTTGACGCCGATCTTCTTGCCCTTGAGGTCACCGACGCTCTTGATGGGCGAGTTCTTCGACACCATCACGCCGAAGGCCCCTGCGGCTCCCTGGTAGGAGTCCGCGATGTACTTGAACTTCTCCAGCCCCTGGGACTGGATGGACAAGATGGTGGCGTAGCTGCCCAGCACCACGTCCATGCTGCCGTTGGCGAGCTTGGGCAGTACGGCCTGCGGAGCCTGGATGGCCTCCGTCTTGACATTGAGGCCCTGCTCCTTGAAGAAGCCGCGCTCGATCGCGATGAACAGCGGGGCTGCGTCCGCCCCGGGGTACTCGCCGATCAGGAGGTCTGTCTTCTCAAGACCGTTGGCATTCGAGGCGCCTCCGGTCTTGCTATCTGAGCTGGAACACCCCGTAATGACAAGGGTGGCCACAAGTCCAATCAGGGCGGTGCGCCCTAGTGCACCGAACCTCATGTCGCGTCTCCTTCGAACGGGGGGTGATCGACGACGGTCGCACCCTAGCGCAGCTAACTCTTGCGCATGGTCCCCCGATTCTGGAAATTACCAATATATATACGGAAATGATGATCACAATGTAGGTTTGGGATGATTGTCCGAATCAAGGAGGTGGCGGCCCGGCATCCACCAGGAGGATGTGGCATTTGTCCGGGTTTGGCATGTTCTGCGAAGAGATGGGTTGACTGCGACCTTTGCGGTATTGGCCGATCTCCTGTTGTTGTGCTCAAATAAGCTCTCGCCCCATGGGTGCGTCGGCGTCACACGGCAAACACAATGCATGACGTGATCCTCTTGCACCAGACCATCAGAGGAGAGGTTGCGGAGGCCAGTGAGGAACGCATTCCCCCCAGCAGGTGGGGATCCCGGCTTAACTGCTGAAGCGCCCGCTCCTGCGGCACTTCACGCCAAGTCAAAGCCCAAAGCACGGGCCGGGCGTGCGAAGAAGACGGGCGGCCTCGCGCTGCGCAACTGGCGCGTGCGCTCGAAGCTGCTCGTTCTGGTTGTCATTCCCACCTTGGCGGCCCTGGTCCTCGGCGGCTTCCGCGTAGCCACCTCGATCAGCAGTGCCACCGAGTACGAGAGGGTCAACGAGGTCGCCGTCCTGGCGAGCCAGCTGACCGCGCTCGCCCACGAGGTCGAGCTCGAACGCGACCTCACCGCCAGCTTTGTCGCCCTCGGCCGCAGGAGCAGCGGCAAGGCGGATGTCGACGCCCAATACACCACGGTCAACAAGCTTCGCGACAGCGTACGCGGCCCGGTCAACACGCTCGCGGCCTCGGACAGCCCCCAGCGCGCGCAGGCCATCCGCATCAAGAACCGTCTGGACGAGCTCGACCAGTCACGCAAGACCGCGGTGGACTCGCAACTGAACGTCGGCTCCGTCATCGAGCTGTACGACCGGAGCATCTCCGACTTCATCGGGCTCAACGACAACATCGACCTGGGTGCCGCTGACAAGGAGCTCGCCGACAGCGTCTCCGGCTTCGCCGCTCTGTCCAGAGCCAAGCAGTTCGTCTCCAGGCAGCGCGCGCTCCTGGTGTCCGCGCTGGCCGCCAGGCGATTCAGCAAGGACGAGCTCGACGCCTTCATCGCCGCTCGCGCGCAGCGCAACAGCGAGCTGGCGACGTTCAGGGCCCAGGTGCCGCTGAACATCCGCCAGGCGTACGACGACGTCGTCAGCGGCTCGGCCGTCGACAAGGCCGAGCTGATCCAGGCCCGCGCCCTGTTCCTGCAGGACTCGGGGGCGCAGCTGGTCGACCCGGAGGTCGGCCTCCAGCGTGACGGCGAGGAATGGCTCAAGGCCATCGGCAAGACCATCGACGGCATGCGCAAGGTCGAACAGCAGGTCTCCGACTCGATCCTGCTGCGCAGCCGCACCCTGCAGGGCCAGGAGCAGCAGGGCGCGATGATCATCGCGATCGCGATCGCCATCCTGTTGATCCTGGTGCTGGTGATCACCTCGTTCATGGCGCGTTCGCTCAGCGGCCCGCTGCGCCGGCTGCGCAGGGAGGCGCTGTTCATCGCCAGCCGCCGCCTGCCGGAGACGGTCCAGCAGCTGCGCGAGTCCGAGGCGAGCGGCCCCGTAGAGGTCGAGCCGATCGGCGTCATGTCCGAGGACGAGATCGGTGAAGTCGCGCGGGCGTTCGACGAGGTACACCGGGAAGCCGTCCGGCTGGCCGGTGAGGAGTCCCGACTCCGAAGCAACGTCAACGCGATGTTCGTCAACCTGTCCCGCAGAAGCCAGACGCTGGTCGAGCGGCAGATCACCCTCATCGACGGGCTGGAGCAGGGCGAGCAGGACGAGAGCCGGTTGGCGAACCTGTTCAAGCTGGACCACCTGGCCACCCGTATGCGCCGTAACAGCGAGAACCTGCTCGTCCTCGCCGGTCAGGACCCGCCGCGCCGCTGGAGCCAGCCGGTCAAGCTGGTCGACGTGGCCCGCGCCTCCCTGTCGGAGGTCGAGAACTACGAGCGGGTCGTCCTGCAGGTGCCCGACGGCGTTGCCGTCGCCGGTCAGGCCGTCAACGACGTCATCCACCTGCTGGCCGAGCTGGTGGAGAACGCGCTGTCGTTCTCGCCCCGCGAGACCCGCGTCACGGTCTCCGGCAGCCGGATCGACGGCGGCGGCGTGATGCTGTCGATCACCGACTCCGGCATCGGCATGACCCAGGACGAACTGGCCCAGGCCAACGACCGCCTCACCGACGCGCCCATCGTGGACGTCTCGGTGTCGCGCCGTATGGGCCTGTTCGTGGTCGCCAGGCTGGCGCACCGGCACGGCGTCCGCGTACAGCTGCGCCCGCACGGCTCCGGCGGTCTCACCGCCATGGTCCTGGTACCCGAGAGCCTGCTCGGCAGCCAGTCCCCGGCCTACGCCGGGACGCAGGGCGGCATGCCCGTGCGCGAGGAGACCTACGCGGCTCCCGCTCCCACGGCCGCGCCCCCCGCGCCTCCGCAGTGGCAGGGCGGCGGCTACCAGATGGGCCCGGGACACCCGTCCTACCCGTCCAACCCGGAGCCCGCCGGTGCGGGCGCGGGCGCTTGGCCGTCCATGCCTCAGTGGCCGTCCGACGTCAACGGCTGGCCCTCCGACCCGCGCGCCAGCAGCGGCGGTTACGACACCGCCGACGTCTGGGTGCCGTCGCGAGGCCAGGGTGGTGGCGGCGGTGGCGGCTGGGGCAGCGACAACGGCCTGCCCAAGCGGCCCACCAACGACCAGCCGCCGTTCCAGCCGCCACCGGACTGGAGCTTCGGCAACCGGCCGGTGGAGCAGAGCCTGCCGCCCAGGCCGAGGTACGACTTCCCGGAGACGGAGTCGGCGGCGACCGGCCCCATCCCGGTGGTCAACCCGCCCTCGTCGGGTGACGAGTACCTGCCGATCTTCGCCTCAGTGGAGTCGGCCTGGTTCGAGCACGGTGGTGAAAGCGGCGCGAACTGGGGTTCCTCCAAGGCGGATGCCGGTTGGAACGCCGCGGCGGCCGCGGTCGAGCCGGTACGTGACGGCTCGACGGCCGCAGGGCTGCCCAAGCGGGTTCCCAAGGCCAACCTCGTGCCGGGTTCCGCCGACACCGCCTCGGCGCCGAAGGGCGTTGCCCCGATGCCCTCCGTCTCGCCCGATCGTGTCCGCAGTCGGCTGTCCAGCTTCCAGCAGGGTTTCCGCGCGGCACGTGACGACATCAGCGAGGGCAGGGCGCACCCCACCGGCTCGAGGCCCGTTGATAGCAGGGAGGAGGGCGTATGAACGACCTGAGCCACGCGGCACGCGGAGTCGACTGGTTGATAACCGACTTCGTCAGTACCGTTCCAGGTGTCGCCCACGCGGTCGTTGTCTCGTCCGACGGTCTGCCGCTGGCGGCATCGTCGGGCTTCCCCGTGGACCGGGCTGATCAACTGGCCGCGATCGCGTCCGGCCTGGTGAGCCTGACGCAGGGAGCGGCCAGGGTCTTCGAGGGCGGCGCGGTCAATCAGACCATCGTCGAGATGCAACGCGGGCTGATGCTGATCATGTCGATCAGCGACGGCTCCTGCCTGGCCGTGCTGGCGGCGCCCGACTGCGACATGGGCCTGGTCGCGTACCAAATGACGCTTATGGTCGATCGTGCCGGTCAGGTACTTACTCCGGCGGTGCGCGCCGAGCTGCGCGCTAGCCAGACCAGGTGATGTAGGTGACGGACCCAAGGTGGAACAGCGGTGGCTGGGATCCCCATCCGCAACCCCAGCCGCAGCTGAGCTCAGATCCCGCGTCGCCGGTCCGTCCTTACGCCGTGACGGGAGGACGGACCGCGCCGCGGGTCAAGCTGGCGATGGAGGCCCTGGTCTCGTCCGCGACGGCCGAGCACCGGGAGTTCTCCCACATCACGCCGGAGTATCAGGCGATCAGCCAGCTCTGCCGGCAGGTCCGGTCGGTGGCCGAGGTATCGGCCCTGTTGCGGATCCCGCTCGGCGTGGTGCGCGTGCTGATCGCCGACATGGCGGCCGAAGGTCTGGTACGCGTACACCAGCCAGCGCTGGAGTCCGGACGGCCAGACGTAAACCTGCTCGAAAGGGTGCTCAGTGGACTTCGCAGGCTCTAGCCCCGGCCTCACCTCGACGAAGATCGTGGTGGCCGGAGGGTTCGGGGTGGGCAAGACGACGTTCGTCGGCGCGGTGTCGGAGATCATGCCGCTGACGACCGAGGCCGTCATGACGGACGCTTCGGCGGGCATCGACGACCTCGGTATGACGCCGCTGAAGTCCACCACGACCGTGGCCATGGACTTCGGCCGGGTCTCGCTCGACCGTGACCTGATCCTCTACCTGTTCGGCACGCCCGGACAGCACCGGTTCTGGTTCATGTGGGATGACCTGGTGCGTGGTGCGATCGGCGCGGTGGTGCTGGTGGACACGCGGCGGCTGGCCGACAGCTTCCCCGCGATCGACTACTTCGAAGAGGCGCAACTGCCGTTCGTCGTGGGCGTGAACGGGTGGGATGGGTCATACCCGCACAGTGACGCGGAGGTGCGCGACGCTCTCACACTGGCGCCGCACATCCCGCTGGTGCGGCTGGACGCCCGGTCGAAGGACTCGGTCAAGAGCGCGCTCATCAACCTGGTCGAACACGCGCTTACTGTCCGGATGGCGGTGCCGGGCTGGAGCGGTAGCTGACCTCGCCTGCCGCCTGGCAGGCCGCCGTCCGGGATGTCGCCGTCTGGGGCATGCTGACAGACCGGATGGCCGAGCCAGGCTGGAAGGGCTGCCGGAGCGGATAGGCTGAACCATTAGACCAACATTCGCTTCGAGGACTGGCCTACCACGTGTTCGAGACGCTTTCCGACCGGCTGACATCGGTCTTCTCCTCCCTCCGCTCCAAGGGTCGGCTGTCTGAGGCCGACATCGACGCCACCACCCGCGAGATCCGCATCGCGCTGCTCGAGGCCGATGTCGCGCTGCCGGTGGTCAAGGCGTTCGTCGCCCAGGTCAAGGAGCGCGCCCGCGGCATCGAGGTCTCCCAGGCGCTCAACCCGGCGCAGCAGGTCGTCAAGATCGTCAACGACGAGCTGATCGAGATCCTCGGCGGTGAGACGCGCCGGCTCCGTTACGCCAAGACCCCACCGACCGTCATCATGCTCGCGGGCCTGCAGGGCGCCGGTAAGACCACGCTGGCGGGCAAGCTCGCCAAGTGGCTGCGCGAGCAGGGCCACGCGCCCATGCTCGTCGCCGCGGACCTCCAGCGCCCCAACGCCGTGCAGCAGCTCCAGGTCGTGGGCGAGCGCGCGCAGGTGGCCGTCTACGCGCCCGAGCCCGGCAGCGGCGTCGGCGACCCGATCCGGGTCGCCCGCGCGTCGATCGACGAGGCCAAGCGCGCGCAGCACGACGTCGTCATCATCGACACCGCCGGCCGTCTGGGCATCGACCAGGAGATGATGCGGCAGGCCGCCGACATCCGCGACGCGGTCTCTCCCGACGAGGTCCTGTTCGTGGTCGACGCCATGATCGGCCAGGACGCCGTGACGACGGCCCAGGCGTTCATGGAGGGCGTCGGCTTCGACGGGGTGGTGCTCACCAAGCTCGACGGCGACGCCCGTGGCGGTGCCGCGCTGTCGGTCAGGCACATCACCGGCCGGCCGATCATGTTCGCGTCGACCGGTGAGAAGCTCGAGGACTTCGACGCCTTCCACCCCGACCGGATGGCCTCCCGCATCCTCGACATGGGTGACATCCTCACCCTGATCGAGCAGGCCCAGAAGACCTTCGACGAGGAGCAGGCCGCCAAGATGGCGGGCAAGCTCACCTCGGGCGAGAACTTCACGCTCGAAGACTTCCTCGAGCAGATGATGATGGTCCAGAAGATGGGCCCGATCAAGAACCTGCTCGGCATGATGCCCGGCATGGGGCAGATGCGCGACCAGCTCAACTCCATCGACGACCGCGATCTCGACCGCATCGCGGCCATCATCCGCTCGATGACGCCGGGCGAGCGCCAGGACCCGAAGATCATCAACGGCTCCCGCCGTGCCCGCATCGCCGCCGGCTCCGGTGTGACGGTGAGCGCCGTCAACAACCTGGTGACGCGGTTCTTCGACGCCCAGAAGATGATGAAGAAGATGGCGGGGGGCATGGGCATCCCCGGCATGCCGGGCGGCCGGGGCAAGGTGGCCAAGGCTCAGAAGAAGGCCAAGAAGGGGCGGCGCGTGAGCGGCGACCCGCGCAAGGCCGCTCTGGGCAAGGGCGACTCGGCTCCCGCCGAGCCGCAGCAGCCGGCCAAGGGCGGTCTGCTGGGCAACCTGGGCGGGAAGCTGCCTCCGGGCATGGAGCTGCCGCCGGGCTTCGACCCCAGCAAGTTCAATCTCCCGGGCCAGAAGTAGCAACTTTTCTGGATATTCCGGGTTTAAGAGTGCGGCGACCCGCGCCTGCGGGTCGTGCGCAGTCCTGTGCGTCTGGCACAATGACATGTTGGAACACCGTGGCCAGGTGGGTGCCCTCTCACCTCCCGCCGGTCATGCCTGTCCCTGGAGCGGACTCCCATCGTGCCCCACTCGATGTGATGCCGTTCACCCACGCTCGAATGCAGGAGAGACCACACCAGTGGCAGTCAAGATCAAGCTCAAGCGGCTCGGCATGATCCGTAGCCCTCAGTACCGCATCGTCGTCGCCGACAGCCGCACCAAGCGTGACGGCCGGGCGATCGAAGAGATCGGCCTGTACCACCCGAAGGAAGACCCTTCGCGCATCGAGGTCAACGCCGAGCGCGCGGCCTACTGGCTCGGTGTCGGCGCGCAGCCGACCGAGCCGGTGCTCAAGCTGCTCAAGCTGACCGGTGACTGGCAGAAGTTCAAGGGCGAGGCCGCCCCTGCGCCGATGAAGGTCGCCGAGGCGGCGCCCGACCGTCACGCCCTCTACGAGGCCGCGGCCAAGGAGACGCTGTCCGGTGGCGACACCGGCACGTCCGCCACCACGCCGAAGAAGGCTCGCAAGAAGGACGAGACGGCCGAGGCCGCCCCCGTCGAGGCCGCTGCCGCCGCTCCCGCCGAGACCAAGACCGAGGGCGAGGCCTGACGTGCTCGAGGAGGCTCTCGAGCACCTCGTTAAGGGCATCGTCGAACATCCCGACGATGTCCGGGTCCGCGCACGCCGCATTCGCAGCGGGCGCGTCCTGGAGGTCCGGGTGCACCCCGAGGACCTGGGCAAGGTCATCGGTCGCGGTGGGCGCACCGCCAAGGCGCTGCGCACTGTCGTGAATGCCCTGGCCGACGGGAAGTACGTCCGGGTCGATCTGCTCGACCTGGACGAAGCCGTCCGTTAGCGTCAGGTTCCTGCGCCCTCATCGGTTTCTTGCCGATGGGGGCGCTTGCTTTAGAAAAGGTGGGTTCAGGGTGCAGTTGGTCGTCGGCCGGATAGGCCGCCCGCACGGAGTACGCGGTGACGTGACCGTGGAGGTGCGTACCGACGATCCCGAGCTCCGCTTCGCCGTCGGCGCGGCCGTCGCCACCGATCCCGCCGACAGGGGGCCACTGGTCATCGAGAGCCGCCGCTGGCACAAGGGCGCGCTGCTGATCACTTTCGCCGGGGTGACCCAACGCGACACGGCCGAGGAACTCCGCGGCACGATGTTGGTCATCGACTCCGACGAGGTGACGCCCTCCGACGACCCCGACGAGTTCCACGATCACCAGCTCATCGGGCTCACGGTCGTCACCGTCTCCGGGGAGGCCGTCGGCGAGGTCACCGACGTGCTCCATCACGGTCAGGACCTCCTGGTCGTACGGCGGAGCGGCCAGGACGACGCGCTCATCCCGTTCGTCAGGGCGCTGGTGCCCGAGGTCGATCTCGAAGGCGGCCGGCTCGTCGTCGACCCGCCCGATGGGCTGCTGTGATGCGGCTCGACATCGTCTCGATCTTCCCCGAATACTTCGCGCCGCTCGACGTCTCCCTCATCGGCAAGGCCCGCGAGCGCGGCACCCTCGACGTCCGGGTACACCAGCTCCGCGACTGGGCGCACGACGTGCACAAGACCGTGGACGACACCCCCTACGGCGGCGGACCCGGCATGGTCATGAAGCCCGAGGTGTGGGGCGAGGCCATCGACGCGGTGATCGCCGGCGGCTCGCCGACCACGGTCACTGAGGGCGGCCCGTCGACCACGGTCACCGGGGGCGGTTCACCGGCTGCGGTCGCTGGGGGCGGCTTGCCGCGTCTGATCGTGCCCACGCCGAGCGGGCGGCCGTTCACCCAGGAGCTCGCCCAGGAGCTCGCCGACGAGCCCTGGCTGCTGTTCGCGTGCGGGCGCTACGAGGGCATCGACTCGCGTGTCATGGCCGAGTACGGCCTGCGCCTGCGCGTCGACGAGATCAGCATCGGCGACTACGTGCTGGCCGGCGGCGAGGTCGCGACGCTGGTGATGGTGGAGGCCATCGGCAGGCTGCTGCCCGGCGTGCTCGGCAACGCCCACTCGGCCGTCGACGACTCCTTCGCGCCGGGGGCCATGCGCAACCTCGTCGAAGGCCCCGTCTTCACCAAGCCGCCGGTCTGGCGGGGGCACGAGGTGCCGCCCGTACTCCTGTCCGGGCATCACGGGAAGGTCGCGCGGTGGCGGCGTGACGAGGCGCTGCGCCGTACCGTCGCCAACCGGCCCGAGCTGGCGGCGGCGCTCGACCCCGAGACGCTCGACAAGCACGACCGGCGGCTGCTGGAGGAGCTCTCGTTTCGCTTCCAGCCGGAAGATATGGCAAACTGAAGCGCTACCGACCATCATGTGGTTGGTCTGCCATGCCCGGGGGACAGTCCCGGGTTCATCGAATCAGCAGGCGCGTCCGCCGCGAGCTCAGGCCGGGTGGACCTCCGCGTGCTCGCGAGGACTTGAGGACAGCTCTCATGCACACGAAGATTCAGGAGCTCGAGAAGGCGACCCTGCGCGGCGACGTGCCGGATTTCCGCCCCGGTGACACGCTCGAGGTTCACGTCCGCGTCGTCGAAGGAAACCGCTCCCGCGTCCAGGTCTTCAAGGGCTTCGTGCTGCGCAGGCAGGGCAGCGGCGCCCGCGAGACCTTCACGGTCCGCAAGGTCAGCTACAGCGTCGGCGTCGAGCGGACCTTCCCCGTGCACAGCCCGATCATCGAGAAGATCGTGCTCGTGACCCGCGGTGACGTGCGTCGCGCCAAGCTTTACTACATGCGCGATCTGCGCGGCAAGGCCGCCCGGATCCGCGAGAAGCGCGAGGCCGTGCCCGCCAAGTGACACAGACCTTTCCGAATGGCCCGCGTCTTGCGCGGGCCATTCGGCTTTGCAGGGGCATTTCCTTTATGTGGAGCGACTCGGGCGCGGGTGTAACGTCGGTCGAGACTTGTCGAGCCGACGCATCATCTAGGCTCGTCAGCGATGACTAGCGAGAGCCAGGAGCACGGCGCGTCGCGCCGCCCTGTCAAGGACGAGGTGGACGTGGTCGCCGAAGAAACAGAGAAGCCAGCAAAGGGCGGCAAGAAGGACAAAAAGGGATCGTTCTGGAAAGAACTTCCCGTCCTGGTCGTCGTGGCGCTGGTGTTGGCCCTGATCATCAAGACGTTCGTGATCCAGGCCTTCTACATCCCGTCGGAGTCGATGGAGAACACTCTCCTGAAGAACGACCGGGTCCTGGTGAACAAGATGGTCTACCACACGCGTGACATCGAGCGCGGCGACGTGGTGGTGTTCTCGGGCGTCGACTCCTGGGACGGCGAGTTCGAGATGGAGGAGCCGTCCAACCCGGTCGCGGCGTTCTTCCGCTGGGTCGGCACCGCGTTCGGCGTGGTGCCCGGCGAGAAGGACTACATCAAGCGGGTCATCGGCGTCGGCGGCGACCACGTCAAGTGCTGCGACCCCAAGGGGCGCATCACGGTCAACGGCGTGGCGATCGACGAGGGTGGCTATCTCTATCCGGGCAATGTGCCCTCCGACAAGTTCTTCGACATCAAGGTGCCTGAGGGGCGGCTGTGGGTGATGGGCGACCACCGCTCGGTGTCGCTCGACTCGCGCTCGCACCAGGGTGATCCGGGCGGCGGCTCGATTCCCGTGGGCCAGGTGGTCGGGCGGGCGTTCGTCATCGTCTGGCCGTTCAACAGGGCGACCACGCTGCCCATCCCCGACACGTTCGCGCAGCCGGCGTTGCAGGCGCTGGGCGGCTCCGTGCCGCTGGTCGCCGGGTTCGCGGGAGCACTACCCTTGGTGCTGATCCGTCGGCGCAGGCGAAGCAGGAGGCCCTGATGTCCTTCACCAAGAAGGCGGCGGCGGGGGATGACAAGAAGAAAAAGGGCGGCTTCCGCGAGACGATCCTGCTGCTGGTCCTCGGCGTCGGCATCGCGCTGCTGTTGCAGGCGTACGTCATCGGATCGTTCTACATCCCGTCGGAGTCGATGGAGAACACCCTGCTGATCAACGACCGGGTGTTCGTCAACAAGCTCTCGGGCAAACCCGAACGCGGCGACATCATCGTGTTCAAGGGCTGGAACGGCGAGGACACCATCAAGCGGGTCATCGGCATCGGCGGCGACAAGGTGGCCTGCTGCGACGCCAAGAAGCGGGTGACGGTCAACGGCACCCCGCTGGATGAGGAGTCCTACCTCTATCCGGGCGACTTCCCATCGGATCCGGGCGAACCATTCAAGTACACCGTGCCGCCCGGCAAATTGTGGCTGATGGGCGACCACCGCAGCGCCTCCGCCGACTCGCGCAGCCACGTCGAGGAGCCCGGGGGCGGGTTCATCTCGGAGGACGCGGTGGTCGGCAAGGCCGTCATGCGCTACTGGCCGCTGTCGCGAGGCAGCATCTTCATGCACCCTGACACCTTCGCCAAGGTCAAATAGCGGCGGCTCCCAGTCGCGGTTTGCGGCGATTGGGGCGTACGCTGCCTCTTGTCATGACAGTTGCGTTCCGCCCTCGGCCCAGCGTTGTCCGGCGTGATTCCGGACTCTATGCCTACGAGCGGGCATTGGCCCGCCGTGGCTTGACCCCGATCGCCGGGGTCGACGAAGCAGGCCGGGGGGCCTGCGCCGGTCCGCTGGTGGTCGCCGCGACCATCCTGCGCAGGCCGATCGAGGGTCTCAACGACTCGAAACTGCTGGTGCCGGCCGTACGAGAACGGCTCTATGACCTGATCATGGACTCGGCGCACGTCGGGATCGTCGTCATTCCGCCGGCGGAGATCGACGCGCGAGGGCTGCATAAGAGCAACGTGGCCGGAATGCGCCGGGCCGTCGCGCGGTTGACCTGTGACCCGGGGTACATCCTCACGGACGGCTTCCCCGTCCCGGGCCTGCCGGCGCCTTCGCTGGCGGTGTGGAAGGGGGACCAGGTGGCCGCCTGCGTGGCGGCGGCCTCGATCGTGGCCAAGGTCACCAGGGACCGCATGATGATCGAACTGGACGCCGAGTTCCCGGGTTACGGCTTCGCCGAGCACAAGGGGTACGTCACTCCCGGACATCGGCTGGCGCTGGAGACGAACGGGCCGTGCTCCCACCACCGTTACTCCTTCGTCACGGTGGCCAGGGAGATGGGGGAAAATGAAATGGGGGCCGGGGTTGCCTGACCAGGCGAACCGGAAGACCGGTACGACAGGAGGACCGCGATGAGCGCAGAGGATCTCGAAAAGTACGAAACCGAGATGGAGCTGCAGCTTTACCGCGAATACCGCGATGTCGTCGGGCTGTTTACGTATGTCGTGGAGACGGAACGGCGCTTCTACCTGACCAACTCGGTAGACCTCGACGTCCGGACCGCGGAGAACGGGGACGTGTTCTTCGATGTGAAGATGCAGGATGCTTGGGTTTGGGATATGTACCGGCCGGCGCGGTTTGTGAAGAATGTACGGGTGGTCACGTTCAAGGACGTCAACGTCGAAGAACTGGCCAAGGCCGACCTGGAGATGCCGAAGGAGGGGTTCTCGGGGTAGGCGCTTTTTGAGGGTGTTCGTTCGGGGTGGCTCGGTTTGTTGGAGCGGGTTGCTGTGGGCGGCTGTCCGGTGGGAGGACAGTGCCTTGGGGGGCCGGAACACCCGTGGCCGGGGCCCTGCCAGCCCTGAGGCCCGTCCAGGCCCGCCCTGAAGGGTTCACCGTCCAGGGCCGTCTCGAAGGGTCACCGTCCGGGCCAGCCCTGAAGGGTCGCCCATGGGCCAGCATGGCCACCCACCTGCTCGGCCACTCGCTCGCTGGGAGCCACTCACTCACTCGGGGTCAGTCACCCCGGTTCCTCACACGTCCGCCCGTGGCCAACCGGCTGGCCGTCATGGCTCATCGAACGGGCCGATCCATAGCCCCGCCGCCGGGGTCTGCCCGCAGTCAGCCGCTGGGCATCACAGCCACGACAGCCCGCCACCTGCTGGGCCACACGCTCAATCGGGGGTCAGTCGCCCGGTTCCCGCGCGCTCACGGATATCCGACTGCCTGGCCGCCATAGCCAATCCACAATCACCCGCCGGGGCCTACCCGTAGCCGGCCGCCCGGGCACCGCAGCCACACGGTCACCCGCCAGCCCGCCCGCCCCCCGAACCACTCATCCAACTTGGGGTCGACGCCGTGGTTCCTCGCACGTCCGCCCGTGACGAACCGCCGGGCCGTCAGGGCCCATCGACCGGGCCGATCCACAGCCGCGCCGGGCCTACCCACAGCCAACCACTGGGCGCCGCAACCACTTGGCTACCCGCCCGGGTCCCTTCCTCCTAGGCACTCGCGGGATCCCCAGAGGGCCGCCCGTTAGGGCGCCAGCTCCTCATGGGCCCCAAGCACAGCCCCCTGCCGGCCACCCCCATAGCCCTCTCTAGGGCCCATAGAACCCCACAGGCCGTAGACCCCTTGCGGACCGTAGAACCCCACGGGCCGTAGAACTCCACGGGCCGTAGACCCTGCGGGCCGTAGAACCCCACAGGCCGTAGACCCTGCGGGCCGTAGCCCACGGTGAACCGCTCAACCGAGGATAAGCGGGAGCTTAGCGGCGAAATCACCCAGCGCGGCCTTCTCCGCGTCGGTCGGCGTACGACGTCCGGTGCCGATCAGCAGCGCGTCCTTGTCAGAGAACGAGGCGGGAAACGAGGTCCCGCCGATCTTCTCAAGCGACGCGCGCGCCGCCACGAGGGTCTCGGCGGGCGGCTCGGCGGCCGACGGCAGATGCGCGATCAGGTCGAGGTGGTGCAAGGTCCATTCGAGCACGTACGCGGACAGATAGTCGCCGACGGTCAGCACCTCGTCGCGTGTACTGACGTGCACGGCGGGATCGGCGAGTTCGGCAGCACGACCAGCGGCGGAACCGACGTCGTCGAGATGGAACTTGAGCAACCGCGGCTCGCCGTACGCGGCGGCCAACCGGGGGATCAGCGCATCGAGCGGGTCCTCGCCGGTCGGGGGCTCGACAAGGTTCCAGTAGGTGACCGCGTCCACGGTCGGCTCGGTTTCTACGGGCGTGACCAGCGTGATCAGTACGTCCTGGGCGTCGATGACCAGGTGGCACGCCAGGTCTCGAACGAGCCAGCCGACACAACCGGACGGCCGCTCGAAGTCCTCATCCGGGATTTCGGCGACCGCCGTACGCAACGCCGTCCAAGAGCGTGAGAAGAGATCCACTGCGGCACGGTAATGCCGGACGCGAACGGCGGACAAGCGTAATAGAACGCCCGATTCACGTACCCGGACGGTTGTTCGCGCATCTCGGCGGCCTCCCACGTTAACTAGCGCAGCTCACCCGCCACCACCTGCTCCGCCACAGGCCACCCGCAACGCGACGGGCCACTCGCAATCCCCGCAGTCACCCGCACTCGCACTGTCGCTCCACTGCCACCTGCACCCGTACAGCCACCCGCACTCCCCGCGGTCACCCGCTACAGCCGTCCCGCAGCCGCCATGGGGCCCCTGACCGACGCAGGCCGGTCAGCCGCACCGCCGTAAGCCACCCGCGCTCCCCGCGGTCACCCGCTACAGCCGTCCCGCAGCCGCCACGGGGCACCCGCACCGCCGCAGGCCGGTCACCCGCACCGCCACTGACCACCTGCACCTGCCACAGGCCACTCAGGGCGGATGGATCACCTGGACCGATTCATTCTGGGCGGATGGATCACCTGGGTCGGCTCATTCTGGGCGGGTGGCTTACGGCGAGGCCATCCGGAGCAGCCATTCGGCGAGGCCACCCGGAGCGGCAGCGCACCTCACCCGGCGCCTGGCGCGTTGCCAGATGCCCAACCCCGCCCCCGACTTATCCACAACCCCCGGACCCACAGCCCCCTCTGTCCACAGAACCTCGCTCGGCCCCAATCGCCCATCCCCGATCCGCGAAAGTCAGGGCCCGGAGGTGCCACATGGCCGCGAGGAACGACCTCGGCAAACACGGCGAGCAGCTCGCCGTCAACTACCTGGAAGCCGAGGGAATGACCATTATCGAACGCAACTGGCGTTGCCGCCACGGCGAGATCGACGTCATCGCCGAGGACGGCCCCAACCTGGTCGTGGTAGAGGTCAAGACCAGATCCAGCCGATCACACGGCACAGCCCTGGAGTCGGTACGACCGGCCAAACTGGCCAAGCTCCGCATGCTCGCCGCCAAATGGCTCATGACCCAGCCCCGCGCCTTCGACACGGTCAGAATCGACGTGATCGCCCTGGAGCGCTTCGCCGGTGACTACTCCCTCCAGCACGTACGGGGGGCGATCTGAGATGGCAGTCGCGAGGACCCGCAGCGTGGCCCTGGTCGGCGTCAAAGGCCGCAGCGTGGAAGTGGAAGCCGATGTGGGCAACGGCTTGGCGGGGATCCACCTCATCGGCCTGCCGGACATGGCACTCAGCGAGGCCAGAGAACGGGTCAGATCAGCGATGGTCAACAGCCATTTCCCCTGGCCAGACGCCCGCATCACAGTAAGCCTCTTCCCCGCAAGCCTTCCCAAGCGTGGCAGCCAGTTCGATCTCGCCATAGCCGTGGCCATACTGGGCGCCGCCGGGGTGGTCCCCGCCGACCGGGTCGCGGAGCCTTTCTTCCTCGGCGAACTCGGCCTCGACGGACGCCTGAGACCCGTGCGTGGCGTTCTCCCGTCGGTGCTGGGCGCTGCCGAGCACGGAGACGTCACGGTGGTCGTCCCCGCCGCGAACTCGGCGGAAGCGGCGCTGGTGCCCGATGTCAAGGTGGCGCCGTTCACCGACCTGCGCCAGCTGGTGGAGTGGCTACGACGGGGAGACGACCTGCCCGAGTGGCACATCCAAGACGTTCCAGAGCCGCCTCAGCCGACCATTCAGCCCGCCGTCGACCTGTCCGACGTGGCCGGCCAGCCGGTAGCCCGCCGAGCACTTGAGATATGCGCGGCGGGAGGCCACAACCTCTGGATGCTCGGCCCGCCCGGCACAGGCAAGACCTTGCTGGCCGAACGCCTCCCCACACTCCTCCCTGACCTGGAGCTGGACCACGCCCTTGAGGTGACGGCCATCCACTCGGTGGCAGGCGTACTCCCGGCCAGCAGCCCCATGCTGAGCAGACCGCCGTTCGTCAGCCCTCACCACACCGCCACGGCGGCGGCCATCATCGGCGGCGGCAGCACCGTCATACGCCCCGGCGCGGTCTCTCTCGCCCACCGGGGAGTCTTGTTCATGGATGAAGCCCCCGAATTTCCCCGCCATATCCTCGACTCCCTCCGCCAGCCCCTGGAGGCCGGTCGCGTGACGGTGTGCAGATCAGCGGGCTCCGTCACCTTCCCGGCCCGCTTCATGCTCGTTCTCGCCGCCAACCCCTGTCCTTGCGCTCAGCCCCAGGACCAGGGCGAAAGCTGCCAGTGCTCACCCACGATGAGACGCCGCTACCTGGCCAGACTGTCCGGCCCGCTTCTCGACCGCGTAGACATGAAGGTCACAGTCGCCCGTACGTCCAGACGCGAGCTCATGGCCGACCGCCAGTTCGTCGAACCGAGCAAGATCGTGGCCGAGCGCGTGCTGGCAGCCCGCCAACGAGCCGCCAAACGCCTGGCCGGCACCGCCTGGCGCACGAACGCCGAAATCCCGTCCGCCGCCCTCCACGCCGACTACCGCCCTTCAGACGCCGCCATGAAGTGCATGACGACCGCCCTCGACTCGGGCGCCCTCAGCGCGCGCGGCCTCGATCGCGTCCTACGAGTCGCGTGGACCCTTACGGACTTGGCCGGCAAACCCCGCCCCGAAGACACGGAAACGTCGACAGCCCTCGCCTTGTGGCTGGGGGTGAACACGTGACCCCTCAACCCGCCGCGCAGCCACCACCGAGGCCCGGCGCACCCGAAGCCCGCATTCCCACCCCTCAGGAGCGTCGATGACGAGAGCAGAAGTGGAGGCGAGGGCCGCGCTCATGCGCGTAGCCGACGCTGGAGACCCGACGATGGGTCGCCTCGTCGCCTGCTGCGGCGCCGAGGCAGCAATCGACGCGGTACGTACGGAGACCCTCCCGCCCGATTTCATCTCCCAGGAAACCCAAGACCACCACATCCCGGACCCCGGCCAACGCCGACTGGCGGACCCCAGCGGGCAGCACCTTCCGGACCTCACCCAACACCGACTGGTGGACCCCAGCGGGCAGCACCTCCTGGACCCCACCCAACGCCGACGGGCGGACCTCAACGGGCAGCACATCTCGGACGCCCCCCAGCACCAATTGTCGGATCCCACCCGGCAGCACATGCCGGACCCGACTCAGCCACACATCCCGGACCCAATGTGGCAGCACATCGCAGCCGACCTCACCCAACGTCAGCTAAATGACCCAAGCCGACAACACGGAGACAATCCCACCCAGAGGCAGACCACAGACTCCGGGGGGCAATGCGGAACGACGACCATCCCCCAGCAACGGATCTCCGACTCCACTCAGCAGCACGTCACAGGCCCCGGCCAGCAACTCGGCACGGCCTTCACAGAGCGTCGCATAACAGAGCTCACCCAGCGACTACGCGCCTGGCGCGCCCGTCTGGAGTCCGCCGATCCCGCAGCCGACCTCGCCAACGGCGAACGAAGCGGCGCCAGATTCATCATCCCCGGCAGTCCAGAATGGCCTACTCAGCTGGACCAACTCGGACCGCGCCGCCCTCTCGGCCTGTGGCTCCACGGCTCGGCCGACCTGCGCTTCTCCTGCCTGCGATCGATCGCCGTCGTCGGCGCACGAGCTGCCACGGCGTATGGTGTGCACGTCGCGGCTCAGTTCGCCGTGGGATTCAGTGACTCCGGCTGGACCGTGGTCTCGGGCGGTGCGTTCGGGATCGACGGCGCGGCCCATCGCGGCAGCCTGGCCGCCGACTCTCCGACGGTCGTCGTCCTGGCCTGCGGCGTCGACGTCAGCTACCCGACCGGACATCACGAACTGTTCGCCGCCGCCCGCGACCAGGGCGTTGTGGTCAGCGAGTGCCCTCCCGGCGTACACCCCACCCGTGCGCGCTTCCTCATCAGAAACCGGTTGATCGCCGCCCTGTCACGAGGCACCGTCGTAGTGGAGGCGGCACTCCGCAGCGGCGCACTCAACACAGCCGGTCACGCTTTGTCACTGCAACGCCACCTGGCGGCTGTGCCAGGCCCGATCACCTCCACCATGTCGGCCGGCTGCCACCGCCTCCTTCGCGAACGCAAGGCCGTCTGTGTCACTTCGCCAGAGGAAGTGATCGAACTGGTCGGTTCGATAGGCGACGACCTAGCCCCCCAAACTCGCGGCCCGGTCGTCCCACGAGACACACTGAGCGAGACAACCAGCCGGGTCCTCGACGCCATCCCCACACGCGGCGCCGCAGGCCCCGCCTCCATCGCCGTAGCGGCCGGAGTCTCTCTGGACACGGCCCTGAGCGCACTGGGCGGCCTGGCCGCCGCAGGCTACATAGAACGAGTGGCCAAGGGCTGGCGCACCCGCAAAACGCCATCAAGGACGTACGTGAAGGCCGACGAAACAGCACCTCCTAGGCAGTACCCCTCAGACCTAACAGATGACGACGATCTCCCACCTTCACCCGACGATCCGTGAACTTCCGCGGGCAGTCCACACCCATGTGCCAGCGAGTCGCCCATGACCGTAGGCGATACTCCCCGGCGAAGGG
>NZ_JBEZFW010000003.1:876364-964349 GCF_040649695.1 Nonomuraea sp. NPDC048901
GGGGCGAAGGGGCGAAGGGGCGAAGGGGCGAAGGGGCGAAGGGGCGAAGGGGCGAAGGGGCGAAGGGGCGAAGGGGCGAAGGGGCGAAGGGGCGAAGGGGCGAAACGCCTACCGATCTGGCCCCTGGGCGACCACCCGTTGTCTTATTTCCCGTATAACCACGCCATTCACGACGGCTCCCGCCGCTTCGCCCGATCTACGAACGCAGCCTCCGATCCGACGTCGTTGCGGCGGCGGCGATTCCGGTGGGGCGGATCAACGGGCCGGTGCTGCTGGTGACCGGAGAGGACGACCAGGTCGGGTCGGCCAAGCGTTTCTCCCGTGAGCCCGAGGCGTGGCGTGGCGTGGCGGGCCGGTCTGCTGACCCAGATGCGGATCGAGGCGGGGGCGGGGGTCACCGGGTCTTGCTACCGGGGGATTAGCTGCCCGGCCGGGCGATCGTCCACGGCGGCGCACCGGAAGCGGACGCGCGCCGCCGCTCGGCGGCCGCGTGGCCTGGCGGCGTTCGGGGCGCTGGTCCTGTACGGCCCTGGGCCACGCATCCGGCAAGGTCGTGATCTCCCTCTGAAACCACGCCCGATCATTCCCATATATTGGACTGATTTGTCTTAGAAAGAGAGATACGCTCTAGAGTTCCGAGCATGGCACCACTTGAGATGGTCGCGGTGCTGGCGGCCGGGATTGCGGGCGGAGCGATCAACACCGTCGTCGGCTCCGGGTCACTGATCACGTTTCCCACGCTGCTGGCCGTCGGCCTGCCGCCGATCACGGCGAACGTCTCCAACAACATCGGCCTGGTCCCCGGCGGCCTCACCGGTGTCATGGGCTACCGGGCCGAGCTGAAGGGTCAGCGGGAGCGGCTGCTCAGGCTGGCGCCGGCCTCCGTCATCGGCTCGCTGGCCGGCGGGCTGCTGCTGCTCACCCTGCCCGAGGGCAGCTTCAACGTGATCGTGAGCGTGCTGATCGCGCTGTCCTGCGCGCTGGTCATCACCCAGCCCAGGCTGAGCCGTCTGCTGTCCGCCCGGCCGGGGCACGCGCACGGCGGGCCGTGGCTGTGGCTGGGCACGCTCGCTGCCGGCGCGTACGGCGGCTATTTCGGCGCGGGCCAGGGCATCCTGCTCATCGGCCTGATGGGCATCATGCTGGACGAGGAGTTGCAGCGCATCAATGCGGCCAAGAACGTGCTCGCCCTGCTGGTCAACTTCACCGCCGCTGTCCTGTACATCCTGGTCGCGGACGTCGACTGGCAGGCCGTGCTGCTGGTGGCGCTGGGTTCGATGATCGGCGGCTTCTTCGGCGCACGCCTGGGCCGCAGGCTGCCCGCGCCGATCCTGCGCGGCGTGATCGTCTGCATCGGCGTCGTCGCGATCGCCAAGCTCCTGACGGCCTGATCAGCCGGAGGGTGGCCGCGGGCATGCACCGGTTGTTCCCCGCTCCAGAGCACTAGTCTGCCCAGTGAAACTTTCAAGCATTCTGCCTGGTCACAGCCATAGAACCCACGGTGCATTGACGAGCGTGAAGACAGCAGCCGAGCATGACGCCGCGTTCTCCCTCTCCGAAAGGCACCCCCATGCACTTGTCCAAGGCGATGACGGCCGCCCTGGCCACGCTGGTGGCCGGAGCGGCAGTCGCTGTCGCGGTGACCACGGCTGCCCCGGCAGGCGCAGCCGGCGGCACGGGCACCGGCTACCTGCACACCAGCGGCAACAAGATCGTTGACAGTACTGGCGCGACCGTGCGCCTGACCGGCCTCAACTGGTTCGGCATGGAGACCGACAACCGGACCTTCCACGGCCTGTGGTCGAGCACTCCCTGGAAGGGCCACCTCGACAAGATGGCCTCGCTGGGCTACAACACGATCCGCGTGCCGTACTCCAACGACGCGCTCAAGTCCGGCGCCACGGCCACCGGCATCAACGACTACGTCAACCCCGACCTGATCGGCCTGTCGCCGCTGCAGATCCTGGACAAGATCATCGCGTACGCGGGCGGCAAGGGCATGCGGATCATCCTCGATCGTCACCGCCCGACCGCCGCGGGCCAGTCCGCGCTCTGGTACGTCTCCGCCACGCCGGAGAGCACCTGGATCAACGACTGGAAGGCGCTGGCCCAGCACTACGCGAACAACCCCACCGTCATCGGCGCCGACCTGCACAACGAGCCGCACGCCGAGGGCACCAACCCCAACGCGACCGGCTCCTGCTGGGGCTGCGGCGACCAGGCCCGCGACTGGCGGCTGGCCGCTGAGCGGGCCGGCAACGCGGTCCTGTCGGTCAACCCCAACTGGCTGATCTTCGTGGAGGGCGTGAGCTGCCCGAGCGGCGGCCTGTCCAACGTGTGGGACGGCGATCCCAGCAACGACGAGGACTGCGGCTGGTGGGGCGGGAACCTGTCGAAGGCGGGCCAGTATCCGGTACGGCTCAACGTGGCCAACCGCCTGGTCTACTCGCCCCACGACTATGCGACCTCGGTCTACCACCAGACCTGGTTCGACGCCCCCGACTACCCCGCCAACCTGCCGGCCATCTGGGACAAGTACTGGGGCTACCTGTACAAGCAGAACATCGCGCCGATCATGATCGGTGAGTTCGGCACCACCTTGGCCGCGAACGTGGACAAGATCTGGCTGCAGGAGCTCCTGAAGTACACGGGTACCGGGGTGAACGGGATGTCGTTCACCTACTGGTCGTGGAACCCGAACTCCGGTGATACCGGGGGCATCCTCAACGACGACTGGACCACCGTCAACCAGGCCAAGCAGGCCATTCTCCAGCCGTACCTGATCCCGCCGACCGGCGGCACCGGGCAGCCCTCCGATACGCCCACGCCCAACCCTCCCGGGCAGTGCACGGTGACGTACAAGCAGACGAACTCCTGGCAGGGCGGCTTCCAGGGCGAGCTGACGGTGAAGAACACCGGCACCGGCACGATCAGCGACTGGACCGCCACCTGGACGTTCCCGTCGGGCGTGACGCTGGTCAACGGCTGGAACGCGGTCGTGACCCAGTCGGGCACGACGTGGACCGCCAAGGGCCCCGACTACGCCAAGAACCTCGCCCCCGGCGCGTCGGTCGCCGTCGGCTTCACCGCCAACGGCCCGGCCGTCCAGCCCACCAACGCCACCTGCTCCTGACCCTTCCTCCACGCCACCTGCTCCTGACCCTTCCCACCGTCCCGAACTCGCGCTCCTTCCCACCGTCACGGGCTCCCCGCTCCTCCCCACTGCCATGGGCGCTCGACTCTTCCCACCGTCAAAGGCTGCTGGCCTTACGACCGTCGCGAGTTCCTGACCCTCCCGCCGTCGCGGGCGGACGCGCTCCCGCCCGCGCCTCCGAACGAGCGCCCGCCTCGCGATCCACGACCGAGCACCGCGGGGCGGGCGCTCGCCTTCCCTCTTCAAGGGGCGGCACCCCAACGGCCCTCCCCCAAGGACGGCGAATTCCAACGCATCCGAGGTCTCTGGCTGGGGCTGCCGGGCGGCCGGCGCAGATTGCACTGACAGCCGCTGGGGGAGCATGGGTTGCTCATCCCTTCACGGGGGAGGCGCTGCCGCGAGCAAGGGATCATCGAGGGTGGGCCCAGCGGGTGTGGGCGCGTGATCGCGATCTGAGCCGCCTCGGGCCAGGGCGGCGGGTCGTGTCTCACCCCAGTGGTGGATCAACGATCTTGTTGTGTGTTTCCTACATGGCGAACAACGAGCGCGCAGAAACTACACCGCTCTGCGGGACGTCATCTTCGACCGACGACCGAGTGCGGTGGACAGGTTTTGCCAGAGGTGGAAACGGTCGGTGACCCGGACCGCTTCTGGCGCGCCGGTGCGAGCGGGCGATCTCGGCTTTCAGCTTGGCTAGATCACTGATCTGCCGGTGGCGTCCCACTGAGTGGTGGATCCACGAACTCGCCGCATGGCTTGGTTTCTACCAGGGAGGATCGGTCCGAGCGACCGAGAAACCACGCCACTCCGCGGGGCGTCATCGATTCGCGACCAACGAGACACCGCCCCATCGGTCGGCTGCTGGTCGTGGACCAATGTGCAAAGGTGAAAGAAACGAGGCGACGGTAGGCCGATATACGGGTACAAGCCCGGCCGTGGGCTGTCGATCGCCTGGTGCGCGTGGCTCCGGCAGCGGTCGGCTTCTGTGGGAGGGGAGGCACTTATGACCGACGGGTGGCTGGGGGCGGATGAGGTGACAGCCGAATTCGGCAGGTACTTGCGGTTTGAAAGAGACCTGTCCCCGCATACCGTGCGTGCTTATCTCTCCGACGTCACGGCCCTGTTCGAGCACCTGGACGGTCAGCTCCACGGTCTTGATATCAGTACGTTGCGCGAATGGCTGGCCGAGCAGCACGCTAACGGCAAGGCGAGGGCGACGCTGGCGCGCAGGACCGCCTGCGTACGTACCTTCACGGCCTACTGCCATCGCAGAGGCTGGTTGCCGGACGACCCCGGCCTGCTGTTGGGCAGTGCCAAGGCTCCCCGTCCGTTGCCTGCCGTACTCGATCTGGAGCAGGCTCAGGCCACCCTTGAAGTGCCGTCGGACGGAGAGCCCAAGGAATTGCGGGATCAGGCCATCCTGGAGCTGCTTTACGCCACAGGGGTGCGGGTGAGTGAGCTGTGCGCGCTGGACGTCGACGATGTCGATCGGGATCGGCACGTCATCAGGGTGCTCGGCAAGGGCCGTAAGGAACGGTCGGTGCCGTTCGGGTTGCCCGCGCTCCGTGCTTTGGACAGGTGGTGCGTCCACGGACGCCCCCGGTGGATCCGCGCCGGCTCGGGGGTGGCGGTGTTTCTTGGGGTACGAGGCGGGCGGATCGACGCGGGTACGGTGCGCCGGGTGGTGCACGCTCGCTTGCGTGAGGTCGAGGGAGCACCGGACATGGGCCCGCACGGGCTGCGACACACCGCGGCGACGCACCTGCTTGAAGGCGGCGCCGACCTGCGCAGCGTCCAGGAGCTTCTCGGACACGCATCGCTGCACACCACCCAGATCTACACGCATGTCTCGATCGAGCGCCTCCGCACGGCATACCGCCAGGCACACCCCAGGGCGTGACTGGACATCTGTTCGGGGCCCAGTGGGGGATTGGTTCGGGTCCTATCGCGGGAGCTTCGGCAAGACCGAGGTAGACACAGCTCAGGCCCCTCTCCGGGATCAAGGATGAGGGGCCTGAGTCCTTCCGGGAGCCAACGGGGGAGCCACTACCCAGCTTGGTCGCCGTTGCCGAAGACAGCATCCATGGTCTCAGCGCCATGGACGATGACCGGTCTGATCTGGTGTCGATAGACAGTTTGCGTGGTGGGCGTCGAGTGCCCGACGAGATCGGCGATGCGTTCCACCGAGACGTCCCCATCGCTCAAGATCGAGACGAAAGAGTGGCGGAGCTCTCGTACCTTCAAGGCGGCCCAAGGAGCCGCACGCGCCGCCGTCACGGCGCACGCCACCACCTCCCGCTGCGCTCCCGGCGGCGACGCGCAGAACGCCGGACGGCTGGCGCGGACGAGTGGAAGGGGCCGCCAGGCGACAGTACAGACCTGACCACACAGGGGGCGCACTTCTCGGTTCACGTGGACGAGCCAGCCAGCGCACGCGTGCGCGGTCACGGGGCCGGCCTCACTGCATGCCTCCGGCGGGGGCGCTCCGGCTCCGGGATGTCGATCGCACGCACGTGCGGGTTGTGGGGTGGCTGGTGGGGTCCATCCCGCCTGCCATCGACCCAGGCAAGCCCAGCAGACCGCCTCCTCCGCCGCAAGCCCGGCTGTAACCGTTGGCGGCCAATGAACGTGGAAGCTGCCCACGCTGAGGGACACGTCAAGCCGGGCTTGCACCTCCGTCGTCGGCCCGCTGCCGCTCCGCGGTGGGTCAACGGCAGGATGGACAGAAGAATGCGTGGTCGGCTCGGCTCCTCAGCTGATATTTCGGCCTGAGGATTAGTTTGCGTCGCGTAGATGCTGTTCCCATGCATCTATAAGATCCAGTCGGCGTCCAGGTGCACTTTCCCAGCCACACCTACAAGCCACCCGAGATTCTCCGTTGGAATCAGTCCACCGAGTCGCATCGCTCTCATCGTGCTCGAAATATGCACGCGCCTTGCGCAGGTGCTTTTGCCAAGCGTCTGCGGGCTCTCCCCAGTATGCCTTCTTTTGCCAGCCGCAAGAGCACCCAACGGTTGGAGATGACATGCTGTCGTCACCCAATATAAATTCGTGATCCAGCCAAGGCATGCAGCCCCCCTTCATCTCCGCACTAATACCCGTTAAGTCGCGCAGCTTGTATTGATTTCTGAATTTTTGACTTTTCGTAAGTCTCTGGGAGGGGGCATTTTGCGGACGGTTTAGACCCGCCGGCTGAAAGGTAGCCTGCTCGTTGCGAGCGCTCCTCGCGTGAGTGACTGTCATCGCGCTGCTGCGCCCTCGACAGCACAGTGGTTCAACTGCTGGCAGGACTCTATGCCCTGGCCGTCGGACACGCCCAAGCTGGAGAGGCGTGATTGGCTGAGAGCCCGAAGGGAGCCAGAATGGGAGCCACACAGCGTGAACGGGCGCGAACGGGTCTGGGCTCGATTGACCGGCCTAACCACGCACCTGAACTCGCGTGGACTCATCAAAACCCTGAACTCCTGGTTCGAGTCCAATAGCGGACTGAGTTCCGGGTTCAGCGGGGGCTTGGTTCCCTGGTTCGAGAGAGGGAGATGGTGTCCCGCCCAGTGGCGGAACAACGATCTCGTTGTGCCTTTCCTACGTGGGCGAACAGGGCCGAGGGGGTGAGAAACTTCACCGCGTTGCGGGACGTCAGCTCGAGAGGGCTGGGTTTCGGGTCCTGCGGGATTCGGGTTTCCAGTCCAGCGGGGTTGTTGCTGGGGCTGGGTCCGGCCGGGGGACGAAATTGTGGGGTTCGGCGGGGTGGACCTAGTGCGCGCTGGCGTATGACCGACTTCGCTCGGTGAGATTTGGCGGGTTCGTCGGACCGACTGGCCGCATGACCGTGTCAGCTGGGGTCCCGTGTGGCAAGGCCTGGATGACGTCCCGCGGAGCGGTGTCGCTTCTCGGCTCCTCGGCTCCTCGGCCCTGTGAGTCCCCGGTAGAAGTCCTATAGCGAGATCGTGGATCCACCACTCAGTGGGACGCTGCCTCACAGAGGCTGGCAGCAGCCATCAGCCATCAGGCAGGCGGGCGCCCTGGGTTATCGCTTGATGGGCCTGGCTCTGCGTCGGCGCTTTCGTGGGGGTCGATTTCGCTGCTGTTTGCGGTGTTGACCTCGTGTGGTGCGCGGGTGCTGCGTGCGCGTACTTCGATGGCGGCGGATCAGGGTCATCAGCAGTAATGCGCTGAACAGCGTGCCCACGCTGATGATTGAGATGGCGGGTGTCGAGGCGGAACGTGCCGCGAAGCGGAAGGCGGGATTGGCGTCGGGAGGCCAGGAGGGTTCGTTCGAAACGGTGGGGCCGGGCGCAGGGGTGCGACCTGGCTGAGGTGGCGATGTCAGCGGTCGGGTAGTTGCCGTTGTTGCCGTAGAGGGAGTCATGTCGGCGGATGCCGGGTGGAGGTGTTCGGTGCTTGAGGGTGGTGGCTGCGTCCAGAGGGCGGCGGTGTCCAGGGCGTCCAGGTTCCAGTAAGGGAGGAGGCGGATGTGGGCTTGTCCGAGGAGGAGCAAGGGGTCCAGGTAGTGGGAGCCGCGCAGGAGGCCCCAGTGAAGACAGGATTCTCGGCAGTGGCCAGTTGGCCGTTCGATGACTCCCAGGCGGGTGCCGGGCGTTACGCGCTGGTGCCGGCGTACTGATGCGTTGACCGGCAGATACGTCGTGCGTAGGCCGTCCGTGTGCTCGATGGTGACCACACCCCGGCCCGCGAGGGGGCCAGCGAAGCGGACGATGCCTGGGCCTGCGGCTACGACAGGGGTGCTGGGTGGGGCGCCGAGGTCGATGCCCCGGTGGCCCGACAGCCACGGCTCGGGTGGGGGTGCGAACTGGCGGAGGACTCTGGGGTGTCCGCCCAGTGGCCATCGCCAGGTGGGGCGGTCGGCAGCGGCGGCGGGGCTTGCGAGTGCCAAGGAGATCAGGGGGATGGCTAGGGCGAGGAGGGCGGCCAGAAGCGTCACCGGGTATGACGGCGCTCCTCGCTGAAGGTGCTTTGTTGGCGGGGGATGGGTTGACCTGCCGCCTTCGGAGGGGCGTGGGCGGATTGTGGGGGTTTCGTGGTTGAAGGGGTGGTGGTGAGTTGTGGGCTTTGGTGGGCGAAGAGGTGCGTGGGTTTGAGGCCGAAGAGGCGTGGAGCTGTGGGGCCGAAGAGGTGCGGGGATTCGGGGCTGGAGTGGCTGTTGGGAGTGTCAGGGCGGGAGTGAAGCGGATGGTTGCGATGCCGTGATGGAGGGGTGGGGTGGGAGCGATGCCGTGATGGAGGGGCGGGGTGGAAGTGATGCGGTGATTGAGGGGCGGAGTTGGAAGAGGTAAGAGGTGGCGGACAGCAGGGGGTGGGATGGATGGGCATGCGGTGAGTTTGCGGGAAAGGTGGGGGCGGTCGGAGGGGCGAACGTAATTCTGTGGAAAAGGAGGGTGCGGGTCGGTAAGCCTGTGGATTACTGCTGCCATCGTGGCGCAGGCGGGGTTGGGGAGGCGGCATGGTTGAGCTGCGTGGGTCCCGGGTGATACTGCGGGACGTCGTACGGGATGACGAGGCGCGGCTGCGGGAGATCGCGGGGACGCCGGAGGTGGCCAAGTGGTGGGGGCCGGTCGATGAGTTCGACGACATGCTCGCCATTACGGTCGGCGGCGAGGTGATCGGGGCCATCCAGTACGAGGAGGTCGAGGATCCGATGTATCGCAGCTCGGGGATCGACATCTTTCTCGGACCGCGGTGGCACGGACGCGGGTTCGGGCAGGAAGCCGTTCGTACGTTGGCGCGATGGTTAATCGAGGAGCGGGGGCATCACCGGCTGACCATCGATCCTGCGGCGCACAACACGGTGGCCATCAATGCCTACGAGCGGGTGGGGTTCAAGCGGGTGGGGATTATGCGGGCCTATGAGCGGAATCCGGTGACTGGAGAGTTTCACGATGGGTTGCTTATGGACCTACTGGCGGACGAGTTGATCTAGCCAAACGAGGGGCCGCGTCTGGCTGGGTGAAGGATTGTGTTTGAGGGCCTGTGCTCGAAGGGTTGGTGGCTGAGGCCGGGGTGTAGTTGCCTGAGCCGTATGTCACGGATGGCGACGCTGGATGCTCCACGCTGCGGTGTTCGCAGAGCTGGGCCGTCAGGTTGATGTTCGGTCGCCATGGTGCGTGGTGCGGATGGTGGACGTTGGTCGCCATGGTGCGTGGTGCGGATGGTGGACGTTGGTCGCCATGGTGCGTCGGTTCGATGGGGAACGTCAGTGGGTGGCGGTGAACGAGGCGTTCTCGTCTGGAAGGGTCAGGACTTCGAGGGCTCTGGTGAGGGCTGGGCCGATGCCGGGTCAGTGGGGTCCGCGAAGCGACGGCGGCGGCCAGGGCGCAGGGGAGAGGCCCAGATCCAGATCGTACTGAGTGCGATGCCGACCGCTGAGACGACAATGACGGGACGCAGGCCTGCGAACTCGGCCAGCGCGCCACCCGCGAGGCCGCCCAGAGCCATGACACCCTGTACGGCGAACGTCATGGTGGCATTGACGCGGCCACGGAGTTCGGGGGCGGTTTCGCGCAGGACGATCGCGCCCATGCAGGTCGCGAACGCGACTACGACGCCACCTGTGACGACGCCGGTGAGCGTGAGCAGAGCCAGCTTCCACCAGAGGGGTCCGCTGAGCAGCCCCACTGCCAGTATTTCGATCGGGAAGAAGAGTACGGAGGCGAGGAGCACGCGGTTCTCGCCGTAGCGTTTGGCGGCGCGGGTGGTGATCCAGGCGCCGATGAGCCCGCCGACGCCGCCGAGGGCGATGAGGGCGCCGATGAGGCCCCTGGGGATGCCGAGGGTGTTCACCATGTACAGCATGTAGACGGCCGTGTAGGCCAGGGCGAAGAAGTTGATGGTGACGCCCGCGCCGAGGAGGGCACGGAGTACGGGATGGGTGGCGCTGACGCGGAGCCCTTCGGTCACGTCTCGCCACATGCCTCGGGAGGGGGCCGGCTCGTTCTTCTCCGGGGTACGGATCGAGCGCAGCAGCAGTGCCGAGGCCAGGAACGACAGCGCCTCCGTGAACACCGCCAGCGGGGCCGTCAGCAGTTGTACGAGGAGCCCGGCCAGGCCGGGGCCGCCGACGGAAGCCACTGAGTAGGAGGCGTGGAAGCCGGCCATGGCCTCCGTTCGCTGTTCGGGGGAGACGATCGCGGCCACGTGCGGGAAGTTCGCGGCCCTGAAGAGCACGCCCGCTGAGCCGATGACCAGGGCGACGACGATGAGCCAGAAGGCGTTGAGCACGCCCAGGAGCCAGGCCACAGGGACCGTCAGTGCGGCGGCGCAGGAGACGAGTTCGCAGGCGATCATGAGGGGGCGGTGGCGCGAGAGGCGGTCGGCGATCGCGCCCGACTGGAGGCCGAGGAGCAGGGCGGGGAGTGAGGCCGCCCCAGTGAGCAGGCCCATTTCCATGGGGGAGGCGGCGAGCAGGGTGACCGCGGTCAGCGGCACGGCCAGCTTGGACACCTCGGAGCCGGTTATGGAGATGGTGCGAGCGGTCCAGAGCAGTCGATAGTCGCGCTGTTTGAGGAGCGGGGTGAGGTCTGGCGCCGGTGGGGCGTCCCCAGGTGAGGCCGGCGCGCCTCCGGGTGCGATCGGATCGCGAGTTGGCGCCGATTTGTGAAGGGAATGCTTCATAACTATGAAAGTAACCCTTCAGGGTTATGAAGGCAATGCTTCACATCACTTCCGGGTACCTTGGTGCCATGACGCGGGAGAGCCTCAGTGACCCCAAGGCGATGCGGGCCCTGGCGCACCCGGCCCGGCTGGCGATCCTGAACCGGCTGGGTGTCGACGGCAGCGCCACCGCCACCGAGGTCGCCGAGGTCGCCGGCATCACTCCGAGCGCCGCCAGTTACCACCTGCGCATGCTGGCCAAGTACGGGTTCGTGGAAGATGCGCCGCCGCGCGGCGACGGGCGGGAGCGGGTCTGGAAGCCGACGAGTACGCCCCTGTCGGTCGGCGTGCAGCCCGGCGATCAGCCGGAGGTGCGTGAGGCCAAGCACCTGCTGATCCAGGCGTTTCGCAAGGAAGCGGACGAGGAGGCCCGGCGGGCGCTGGAGAACATCGACCAGGAGCCCGAGGAGTGGCGCGAGGCGACCCGCTTCAGCCGCCTGATGCTGCGGCTCGACGCCGAGGAGATGGCGCGGCTCAATGTCGAGGTCGAGAAGCTGTTCGAGCCGTACCTGGCGCGCCATCGCGATGAGCGGGCGGCGCCTCCCGGTGCCAGGATCGCCGAGGCCCAGGTCAATCTCTTCCCGCATGTGCGGAGGGCGGCGCCGGGGCTGCCCACGGAGGACCACGACGCGGGCTGACCCGAGGCGGTCAGGCCGGGGCGGCGTGGGAGGTAGACTTTTGGGTGGCCTGCGCATCACAGGCCGACTTCGCATGCCCCATCGCGGACCGCCCCATCGGTCCGAGCCACGGCTCGGCTGGAGCGGGTTCGGGGCATCAGGGCGACAGCCACTGGGCTGTCGCGGCACAACCGAGAACCGCGCCCGCCCGCACGGGCGCCCAGACCTGGAGGACCATCACATGGCCCCCGTCGTCACCATGCGACAGCTGCTCGAGAGCGGCGTTCACTTCGGGCACCAGACCCGCCGCTGGAACCCGAAGATGAAGCGCTTCATCTTCACCGAGCGCAACGGCATCTACATCATCGACCTGCAGAAGTCGCTGTCGTTCATCGACCGTGCCTACGACTTCGTCAAGGAGACGGTCGCCCACGGCGGCACGATCCTGTTCATCGGCACCAAGAAGCAGGCGCAGGAGGCCATCTCCGAGCAGGCGGCTCGCGTCGGCATGCCGTACGTCAACCAGCGCTGGCTGGGTGGCATGCTCACCAACTTCTCCACCGTGCACAAGAGGCTTCAGCGTCTGAAGGAGCTCGAGGAGCTCGACTTCGACAACGTCGCCGCCTCGGGGCTCACCAAGAAGGAGCTCCTCATGCGCCGGCGTGAGAAGGACAAGCTCGAGCGCACGCTCGGCGGCATCCGTGACATGGGCCGCGTGCCCAGCGCGGTGTGGATCGTCGACACCAAGAAGGAGCACATCGCGATCAGCGAGGCCAAGAAGCTTGGCATCCCTGTCGTCGCGATCCTCGACACCAACTGCGACCCCGACGAGGTCGACTACCCGATCCCCGGCAACGACGACGCCATCCGCGCCGTCGGCCTGCTGACCAGGGTCGTCGCCGACGGTGTCGCGGCCGGTCTGATGGCTCGCTCGGGCGCCGCCCGCGGTGACGAGAAGCCCGCTGCCGCCGAGCCGCTGGCCGAGTGGGAGCGCGAGCTCATCGAGCAGGGCGCCGCCGAGCAGGCCGCCCCTGAGCCGGCCGCCGAGGCCGCCGCTCCCGAGGCTGAGGCCGTCGCTCCCGAGGCTGAGGCCGCTGCCCCTGAGGCTGAGGTCGCGGCTGAGGTCGCTCCGGCCGCCGCCGAGGGCGAGACCGAGCAGCAGCAGGCCTGACCGCTCACACCTCGGGTGAACACCGAGGTGGCGAGCAGTCGCCTACCCAGCCCGGCTCCGTGGAGTGACCCGCACGCGAGGCCGAGCGGAAATCGCAGACGCTGAGCCCGGCGGCGGGGGGTCGAGACCCCCGCCGCCGGGCAAGGCCGGAAGAGCCGGGCAGGCCGCGAAGGCAGGGCTGCTCACCAGGTAAGACGCTGAGCTCCTGTACGGCAGCCGCCGGCCGTTCGAACCATAGGGTGGGTGCCGGAAGGTCGGCGCCCACCCGATCCACGACGAAATCCCACAAGGAAAAAAGCAATGGCTTCCGTGAACATGGCCGACGTCAAGCGGCTTCGCGAGATCACCGCGGCCGGAATGATGTCTTGCAAGAAGGCGCTCGAAGAGGCTGACGGCGACATCGACCGCGCCATCGAGCTGCTGCGCCTCAAGGGCGCCAAGGACGTGGGCAAGCGCGAGGCGCGCACCGCCTCCAACGGCCTGGTCGCGCTCAAGCAGGACGGCGACTCCGCCGCGGCGCTGCTGGAGCTCAACTGCGAGACCGACTTCGTGGCCAAGGGCGAGCGCTTCCAGGAGCTGGCCGGTCAGGTCGTCGCGCACATCCTGGCCACCAAGCCGGCCGACGTGGCGACGCTGCTCGAGTCCTCGCTCGACGGCAAGACCGTCAAGGAACTCCTTGACGAGGCCAACGTCGCGCTGGGCGAGAAGATCGAGATCCGCCGGTTCGCGGTGCTGGAGGGCGGCTACATCGGCGCCTACATGCACCGTACCGACCCGGCGCTGCCGCCGGCCGTCGGCGTGCTGGTCCAGCTCGACAAGCCGAACTCCGAGGTCGCCAAGGACATCGCGCAGCACGCCGCCGCGATGGCCCCTCAGTACCTCAACGCCGCCGCCGTGCCCGCCGACGTCGTCGACAAGGAGCGCAAGCTCTTCGAGGAGATGACGCGCGAGGAGGGCAAGCCCGAGGCCGCCATCGGCAAGATCGTCGAGGGTCGCGTCAACGGCTGGTACAAGGACTTCACCCTGCTCCAGCAGGCGTTCGTCAAGGACAACAAGAAGACTGTCGGCAAGTACGCCGAGGAGAACGGTGCCGAGGTGCTGGCCTTCGTTCGCTTCAAAGTCGGCCAGGCTTAGGCTTGAACGAAATTCCAGCCCATCGAACCGCCTAAGAGGGAGGCCGCCGCCGTGCAGGAGAACCAGGAGCCAGCTACGTCGGCGGCTTCTTCGTATCAGAACCCGCTCCGGTGGAAGCGGGTCATGCTGAAGCTGTCAGGTGAGGCGTTCGCCGGTGGCGACCCGCTGGGGATCGACCCGCTGGTGGTCGACCACCTGGCCGACTCGATCGCCGAGGCCGTACGCGAGGGTGTGCAGGTGTCGGTGGTGGTCGGCGGCGGCAACATGTTCCGCGGCGCGGCGCTGTCCGAGCAGGGCATCGACCGCGCCCGCGCCGACTACATGGGGATGCTGGGCACCGTCATCAACTGTCTCGCGCTGCAGGACTTCCTGGAGCGGCGCGGCGTCGAGACCCGCGTGCAGACCGCCATCACCATGCAGCAGGTCGCCGAGCCGTTCCTGCCGCGCCGCGCGATCAGGCACCTGGAGAAGGGGCGCGTGGTCATCTTCGGCGCCGGGCTCGGCTCGCCGTTCTTCTCCACCGACACCGCGGCGTCCCAGCGCGCCCTGGAGATCGGCGCCGAGGCGCTGCTCAAGGGCACTCAGGTGGACGGGGTCTACGACTCCGATCCACGGAAGAATCCCGACGCGGTCAGGTTCGACCACCTCGACTACGGCGAGGTGCTGATCCGCGACCTCCAGGTCATGGACGCCACCGCGATCAGCCTGTGCAAGGACAACGACCTCCCGATCGTCGTCTTCGACCTGATGGGCGAGGGCAACATCCTGCGAGCGGTCCGCGGTGAGAAAATCGGCACGCTGGTGAGTCCCGCAGGCAAATGAGGGAGCGCGCCCGACATCGCCAGCCAGAAGACAGGGAGCCGCTGTGATCGACGAAACCCTCCTCGAAGCCGAGGAAAAGATGGACAAGGCCGTTACGGTCGCGAAGGAGGACTTCGCGGGCATCCGGACGGGCCGGGTAACCCCTTCGATGTTCAACAAGATCAATGCCGAGTACTACGGCACGCCGACCCCGATCCAGCAGTTGGCCTCGTTCCATGTGCCCGAGGCCCGCATGGTGATCATCCAGCCCTACGACAAGGGTTCGATGGCCGCGATCGAGAAGGCGATCCGTGAGTCCGACCTGGGCGTCAACCCCGGCAACGACGGGGCGGTGATCCGCGTGTCGTTCCCCGAGCTGTCGGAGGACCGGCGCAAGGAGTACATCAAGGTCGCCAGGAACAAGGGCGAGCACGCCAAGGTGTCCGTGCGCAACATCCGCCGCTCCGCCAAAGAGATCCTCGACAAGATGATCAAGGACGGGGAGGCGGGCGAGGACGAGGTCCGCCGCGCGGAGAAGGAGCTCGACGACATCACCCAGAAGCACGTCGCCAAGATCGACGAGCTGCTCAAGCACAAGGAAACCGAGCTGCTCGAGGTCTGAGCGGCGCGCCGCACGGCCCTCGCCCGGTGGCGGGGGCCGTGGCTCATGGAAGACCCAGGAAGAGATCTGTGGACGAAAGTACGGCTGGCACCAGCCCGAGCGGCGGCAGCCGTACCGGACGGAACCTTCCTGCCGCCATAGCGGTGGGCTTGGGGTTGGGCGCGCTCGTCATCGGCACGCTCTACACCGTCAAAGAACTCTTTCTCCTGGTGCTGGCGGGAGCCGTGGGCGTCGGGGTCATGGAGCTGATCCAGGCGTTCGGGAGCCGCGGCATCAAGGTGCCGGCCGTGCCCCTGCTCGGTGGCATGGTCGCGATGTTCGCCGGTGCCTACTGGGGCGGGCCTGTCTGGCTGCTCGGCGCGTTCGTGGTGGTCGTCTTCGTCCTGCTGATCTGGCGGATGTTCAGTGACGGCACCGACGGCTACGTACGCGACACGACCGCTTCGGTGTTCATCCTGGTCTATCCGCCGCTGCTGGCCGGGTTCGCGGCGTTGCTGCTGGCGCCTGGTGACGGCCGTGATCGGGTGGTCATCTTCATCGCGGTGACCGTGGCCAGCGACATCGGCGGCTACATCGCGGGCGTGCTGTTCGGCAAGCACCAGATGACCGTCATCAGCCCGAAGAAGACCTGGGAGGGGATGGCCGGGTCCATCATCGCGTGCGTGGCGGTGGGCGCCTGGCTGGTGAGCTGGCTCATGGACGGGCAGCTCTGGCAGGGCGCCCTGATCGGCGCGCTCGTGGCGGTGCTGGCGACCGTCGGTGACCTGATCGAGTCGATCATCAAGCGGGATCTCGGCATCAAGGACCTGGGCACGCTCCTGCCGGGCCACGGCGGTCTCATGGACCGGCTCGACTCGCTGGTGACCACGCTGGTGCCGGTCTGGCTGCTGATGACGCTGTTCTTCTGACGTGTCGCTAGTGGCGGTGTTCTTCCATCGCCTCGATGGTGATCGGCTGGAGCCAGAGCCAGCGGACGGCTTCACCGCCGAAGGCGAATCCTGATAAATCCGGCATGGCGGGTGGGTCGGCGACCATCATGACCCCCGCGTACTGCGGGCCCAGCGGGAACGTGGCCGGCTCGTGATACCACTTGGCGGTATGCCCGTGCCCTAGCCACGTGACCGAGTGCCACGGATACTGCGACAGCCACACCAGCAGCAGCGCCGCCTCACGCGGATCCTCACGGGTGGCCACGGCCAGCTCGATTCTGGCGTACGCGCCCGGCCGGTCGATCCACTGCTCGACGGTGGGCATCCGCTGGCAGCTCATCCCGACCGTGGAGAGCACCGTGAACCCCCGGCGCCCGTACGGCGGCCGCTCGGTGACGCCGACAGTCGGCAGCCGCTCCCCGCTCACGTCCCAGTAGCGCCCGGCCGGCCCGAGCCCCCGTTCCAGATGCCCCATGACGAACTCCTGGAACGACGCCCAGGACCCCTCCAGATGCCGCCAGCGCCAGTAGGACCTGGCGTTGGAGATGCGCGGCCGCAGCCCGTCGAGCGCCTCGGACAGCGCCCAGGCGAACGGCGTCTCACCCACGGCGTCACGGGCGTAGCCGGGCATGCCCCTGCTCATGTCGGCCCACCCGGGGATGACCGCCAGCAGGTCCTCGTCCTCATAGACCGCGACCCCGTCGCCCTCCTCGAACCACAGCGCCGTCAGCTGCCCGAGCGGCCGGCGCCCGGCCGGGTGCGTGGTGTTGGGCCGGGGCATGAGCGGCGGCAACCCGGAGTTGAGCCTGGCCAGATCGACCACCTCGGGCGCGGGACGGTGGTTGGCCAGCCACACGGCGCCGTGCACGGCACCGTCAGGCGAGCACAGGTAAGCTACCGAGGCGTCCTCGTCCCGCTCGACCACGAGCGTTCGGCTGCCGTACGGGTTGCCGGCGGTGAGGACGACCTCGGTCTGCCCCTCGCCAGAAGCCGACCGGAAAATCGCCATACGAAATGCACTCTAGATCGGCCCATACCCTCATGCGAGAGCTTCCGCCACCCGGAGCTCCCTCATGGAATGACACCTGGGAGCCGAACGTTCACTAACCTGGTCGGTAACCACCCAAGCAAAGGCAGGAACGTGTCCCAGCAGCCAGGCCAGCTCACCTTCGTCGCGCCGCGCAGGGCCAAGCCGGCTCGGCACCTGGCGGACCTGTCCATGCCCGACCGCCGCGCGGCGGTGACGGAGCTCGGCGAGAAGGCCTTCCGCGCCGACCAGCTGTCCCGGCACTATTTCGAGCGCCTGAACGCCGACGTGCACGCGATGACCGATCTGCCCGCGGCGGCCCGCGACAAGCTGTCGGTGCTGCTGCCGTCGCTGCTCACCCCCGTCAAGGAGCAGACCACCGACGCCGGCACCACCCGCAAGACGCTGTGGCGCCTGTTCGACGGCGCGCTGGTCGAGTCGGTGCTGATGCGCTATCCCGACCGGGTGACGATGTGCGTGTCGTCACAGGCCGGCTGCGGCATGAACTGCCCGTTCTGCGCCACGGGCCAGGCCGGGCTGACCCGCAACATGTCCACCGCCGAGATCGTCGAGCAGGTGGTCTCCGGCGCACGCGCGCTGGCCGCGGGCGACGTGCCCGGCGGCACAGGGCGGGTGAGCAACGTGGTCTTCATGGGCATGGGCGAGCCGCTGGCCAACTACAAGCAGGTCATCGGGGCCGTACGCCGGATGGTGGAGCCCGCCCCGCACGGCCTCGGCATCTCGGCGCGCGGCGTCACGGTCTCCACGGTCGGCCTGGTGCCCGCCATCGGCAAGCTCGCCGACGAGGGCCTGCCGGTCACGCTCGCCCTGTCCCTGCACGCACCCGACGACGAGCTGCGCGACACGCTGGTGCCGATCAACACGCGCTGGAAGGTGTCGGAGGTCCTCGACGCCGCCTGGGCGTACGCGGCCAAGACCAAGCGGCGGATCTCGATCGAGTACGCGCTGATCAAGGACATCAACGACCAGGAGTGGCGGGCCGACCTGCTCGGCAAGCTGGTACGCAACAAGCTGGTGCACGTCAACCTGATCCCGCTCAACCCGACGCCCGGCTCCAAGTGGACCGCCTCCCGGCCGGAGGACGAGCGGGCGTTCGTGCGGCGGCTCGAATACCACGGTGTGCCGGTGACCGTCCGCGACACCCGCGGCCGCGAGATCGACGGCGCCTGCGGCCAGCTCGCCGCCGCCGAATAGCCCCGGGAAGAGCTCTAGGAAGGCTCAGGAAGAGCGCACGACGCCCTCGATCAGGTCCGCGATCATCCCGGCGCCGCGGCTGTTCAGGTGGACGGTGTCCGTGGTCAGCAGCAGGCCGCGGCTCTTGGCGATCGAGTCGAAGCCGCGCCCGAGAAAGAAGTGCTGCATCGCGGCGGTGGGCGCCAGCAGGCTGTCCGCCCGGTAGTGGACGCGCGGCTTGCGCTCCGCCTTCTCCAGGTGCGCCACCATCTGCTCGTTGAGCGGGAGATACTGCACGAACTGCTCGGCCGCCACCTTACGTACGATCTCCCCGAACTCCGACGTCCGCCGCAGCGCCTCCGAGTCGAGGTCCTCGCCGAGCACCGGCGGCGAGATCAGCGCGATGCGGGCCCGAGTCTCGTCCTTGAGCCGGGTGGCGATGGCGGAGAGGTTCGCCGCGTAGCCGTCGGGGCTGATGTCCTCGCTCAGCTTCCACCGGTCGCGCAGCTTGCGGGCGGTGCTCTCGCCCAGCGTGGCGGTGGCGTCGTTGGTGCCGATGAGCACGGTGACCACGTCGGGATCCTGGTCGACGACCTCGGAGAGCCGGTCCAGCACATGGGCGGAGACGTCGTAGTTGACGCCCGCGTTGATCACAGTGGTGCCCGGCAGCCTGGACTCCAGCATTTTCACGTAGTTCGCGCTGACCTGACCACGCGTGATGCTGTCGCCGACACAGATCACTTTCATGACGCCTGACTCCTCATAGGTGGGTGAGTGCTCACTAACCTAGTGGCTAAAGGAGGCAGACGCGACGTACTTGTCGGGTTTTCAGGGTCGGGTACGGCGCAGCCAGGCGTAACAGCCCAGGCCGAGCAGGCACCACGCCAGCGAGATGGTCGCGAGCTCAGGCAGCCGGGCGGTCAGCTCGGCGGAGTTCGCGGATTTCATCCAGGTGATGACCGGGACCGTCAGCCAGTACAGGGGCGAGGCGCTGAGCATCAGCATGGCCAGGAAGCCCAGCAGCAGCGACATGATGGAGATCGCGGGGGAGCGCAGGATCGCCCGGCTGGTGAGGGCGCCGAGCGTGACCCCGGCGAGCGTCGCGAGGCCGTACAACGTCAGGACCGCGGCAAACTCCTCGGGCGCCGGGACCGTGCTGACGCCCAGTGCCAGGCCCCAGCCAAGGGCCAGCGCGATGAGCACCAGGGACGTCGCGAAGGCCGCCAGCAGGCCCGCGCTCAGCTCGCGCAGCCGGCCGCCCACGCTGATCGCCGACATGGCGCGCTGCTGATCCGGCTCGGTGTCGAGCACGCTCCTGCTGGACCAGGCCAGGATCGGGATCACCAGCACCGCGGCGTCCGTGAGGACCTCGGTCTCGGCGCCCTTGGGCGCGCGGCTGCCGTAGAGGATGGCGACCAGCGCGAGCATGAGCAGGAGCGCCTGGAAAATGCGGTGGGACCGGATGTAGGCCGCGACCCGGAAGACAGTCAAGGCGATCATCGCTGCTCCTCGGTGACGTCGGCGACGTTCGTAACGTTGGCGTCGGTGACTTCCGCGACGTGGCCGACCTCTGCGACGGATGTGGCGACGGACACGTCTTGGACCCGGTAGCCCTCGTCACGCATCCTGGCCACGAACGACCGGACCTCGTCCACCGGCAGATCCACCCGCACGGTCGCCCGCTGCCCCGCCGTACCCTCCTTGACCAGGCCGTCCACCACCGTCCAGTGCCGGATGGAGGGAAGGTGACGCAGGCCGCCCTGGTGGTCACTGGCGACCACGATGGCGCCGCCCTCGGAGAGCTCCGTGACGATGGACGGCAGCACCTCGCGGGTGTCGGCGTCGAGCCCCGCGAACGGCTCGTCCAGGATGAGCAGGCCGGGCCCGCACATCAGGGCCTGGGTCAGCCCGACCTTGTGGGCGCTGCCCTTCGATAACTCGCCCAGCCGCAGGCCGAGCAGGTGAGCCATGCCGAGGCGTTCCGCCCAGGGCTCCCATCGGGCGCCGCCGCGTATCCGGGACATGTGGCGCAGGTAGCCGGAGACCGTGAAGGGCTGCTCGAGCGGGAAGCGGTCCGGGGCGAAGCCGACCACCGCCGGGCGGTCGGTGATGGTGCCCGACGACGGCTTGGTGAGCCCGGCCAGCAGGCGGAGCAGTGTGGACTTGCCCGCACCGTTGACGCCGGCGACCTCGATCACGTCACCGGGATCAAGGTGCGCGTCCACGTCCTTCATGACAGAAGGATCACGTCTTCGATAACGGAAAGAGACCTTGGTCAATCTCATGGTCCAGTAACGGTATATCTCAGTTCGCATTGTCAGGATAAAGAGCCCCACAATATGAGCAGGCCCCCAGCACACCGCAGAAGGAGTGAGCTTGAACCGCTTTCCACGCGTCATGGGTATGCGTTCAGGCTACGACCCGGTCGAGGTCGACGCCCTGATCGGGCGCATCGAGGCCACACTGGGCAGGGGGCCGCGCGACATCGAGCAGGTCACGGCCGACGACGTACGCAGGGCGACGTTCCGGGCCAGGCGCGGCGGTTATCAGGAGACCGCGGTGGACTTCGCGCTGGAGGCGTTCGTGGTGGCGCTGGAGACGCGGGCCAAGAGTCCCGTACGGCTGGCCATGGCCGAGCCGACCGGTGAGATGCTGCGCGAGGAGTGGTTCGAGACGCAGGCGGCGCGGGTGGAGCGGGTGGCCTTCCGGCCCGGGCGGATGGGCACGGGCTACAACGAGGACGAGGTCGACGCCTTCCTGGACCGGATCGTGGCCACGCTGCGCGGCACCACCGACTATCCGGTGACGGCCAAGGACGTCCGCGAGGCGAAGTTCTCGACCGTGCTGCTGCGGCCCGGCTACCTGATCGCGGACGTCGACTCGTTCCTGGCGGGCATCGCCGACGTCCTGAAGCAGCGCGCCTGAAGCAGCGCGCCTGAAGCAGCGCGCCTGAAGCAGCGCCCCTTCTGTCAGGTGGGCGTGATGTGCGGCTTCTGGGCGCTCTTCTCGGACTCGTACGAAGCGCGCACCATAGGGCCTTCCGGCGCGGTCGAGAGCTCGGCGACCGGGACGTCCCACCACGCCTCCGACGACGGACTGTCGATCATGGGGTCGGCGCGGACATAGATCACGGTCGTCTCCTCGGCGGCGCGGGCCGCCTCCAGAGCCTTGCGGAAGTCGGTCAGCGTGTCGGGCCGCAGCACGGTGGCGCCGAGGCTGGCGGCGTTGGCGGCCAGGTCCACCGGCAGGCCGTCGCCGTCGTAGCGGCCGGTGCCCCGGTAGGCGTAGGAGGTGCCGAGCCGCTGGGCGCCGACGCTCTCCGAGAGGCGGCCGATCGAGGCGAAGCCGGAGTTGTCCACCAGCACCACGATCAGCTTGATGCCCTCGGAGACGGCCGTGACGATTTCCTGGGCCATCATCAGGTAGGACCCGTCGCCCACCATGACGAACACCTCGCGGTTGGGGACGGCCATCTTGATGCCCAGCCCGCCGGCGATCTCGTAGCCCATGCAGGAGTAGCCGTACTCCACGTGATAGCTGCCAGGGCCGCTCGGCCGCCACAGCTTGTGCAGGTCGCCGGGCATGGAGCCGGCCGCGCAGACCACCACGCCGTCGTCGCCGGCCGCGGCGTTGACCGCGCCGATCACGGCCGACTGTGGCATCGGCCGGCCGTCCAGCGCGTACGCCTCGTCCACCACCGCGTCCCAGGCGGCCGACAGCTCGGCGGCGCGCGAGCGGTAGGACTCCGTGGTGCTCCAGCCCGCGCAGGCCCCGGTCAGCTCGGTCAGGCCCTCGCGGGCGTCGGCCACGAGCTGGAGTCCCGACAGCTTGGCCGCGTCGAAGCCGGTGATGTTCAGGTTGACGAACCGGGCCTCAGCCGAGAAGAGCGTGCGGGAGGCCGTGGTGAAGTCGCTGTAGCGGGTGCCGACGCCGATGATCAGATCGGCCTCGCGGGCCAGCGCGTTGGCCGCGGTGGTGCCGGTCGCGCCGACCGCGCCCATCGCGAGCGGGTGCCCGTACGGCAGCGCGCCCTTGCCCGCCTGCGTCTCGGCGACCGGGATGCCGTACGCCTCGGCGAAGGCCCGCAGCTCGGCCGTGGCCTCGCTGTAGATCACCCCGCCGCCGGCGATGATCAGCGGCCGGCTGGCCGACTTGATCAGCTCGGCCGCCCGCGTCAGGGCCGCCCGCTCGGGGCGTGGTCGCGGCACGTGCCAGAGGCGGCGCTCGAACAGCTCCTCCGGCCAGTCGTAGGCCTCGGCCTGGACGTCCTGCGGCAGCGCCAGCGTCACCGCGCCCGTCTCGGCCGGGTCGGTGAGGACGCGCATGGCGGCCAGCAGCGCCGATGGCAGCTGCTCGGGCCGGTTGATCCGGTCCCAGAAGCGCGACACCGGCTTGAAGCAGTCGTTGACCGAGATGTCGTACGAGCGGGCGTCTTCGAGCTCCTGGAGCACCGGATTGGCGACCCGGGTGGAGAACACGTCGCCGGGCAGCAGCAGCACGGGCAGCCGGTTGATCGTCGCGCCCGCCGCGCCGGTGATCATGTTGGTCGCGCCGGGGCCGATCGAGGTGGTGCAGGCCAGGGTGGACAGCCGGTTGGCGGCCCGCGCGTAGGCGGCGGCCGCGTGCACCATG
The DNA here is from genome assembly GCF_040649695.1 of Nonomuraea sp. NPDC048901. Classification (NCBI taxonomy): domain Bacteria; kingdom Bacillati; phylum Actinomycetota; class Actinomycetes; order Streptosporangiales; family Streptosporangiaceae; genus Nonomuraea; species Nonomuraea sp. NPDC048901. Next base: position 899,314 of record NZ_JBEZFW010000003.1, read on the forward strand.
GCCTGTTCGTTGCGGCTGAGGCGGTAGGGCAGGTCCTCGGTCGAGGTGGCCAGCGCCTGGCCGAGCCCGGCCACGTTGCCGTGGCCGAAGATGCCGAAGCAGCCGCCGAACAGCCGGTGCTCGACGCCGTCGCGCTCGCTCCTCTGGTGGGACAGGAAGCGCACCACAGCCTGCGCCACGGTCAAACGGGTCATGAAGTCCTCCCGAACGGCAGTCTCGCATCGATGGCCTGGCCGTCCCAGGAAGAACGGATCCAGGCGTGCCGGGGGTCGTCGCAGAACGCCATCGACCGCTCGTCGGCGGGACCGGCCAGGACGTTCAGGTAGTAGAGGTCGTAGCCGGGCGCGGCCATCGACGGTCCGTGGTAGCCATAGGGCACCAGCACCACGTCACCGGAGGAGACCTCGGCCAGCGTGTCGATCTGGCCCCGCTCGGAGGAGTAGACGCGCTGGTAGCCCAGGCCGCCGTCGGCCACCTCGAAGTAGTAGATCTCCTCCAGCACGGCCTCGCCCTCGTTGGGGGTGTCGTGCTTGTGCGGGGGATAGGACGACCAGTTGCCGCCCGGCGTGAGCACCTCCACGGCCACGAGCTTGTCGCACTCGAAGACGCCGGGGGCGCAGAAGTTGTTCACCTGGCGGCTGGCCCGGCCCGCGCCCCGGATCTCGACCGGCACCTCCGAGGCCGGAACGTACCGCGGTGCCAACCGCCGGGTCGCCCGAGCGGAGGGGAACGCGATGCGGCCCGTCCCCTCCACCGTCACATCCGTAGAAATCGGGATATAGGCGAAATCAGAAGGCCCGGCGAAGACCGACGTGCGGCCTGTCAGCTCGAACCGCTCGGCGCCGCACGTCACCGTGCACGAGCCCGACAGCGGCAGGACGAGCATCTCCTCCTCCCCGGTCGAGAAAGAGACCGGGGCGCCGCCGAGGTCGGCCACGCGTAGCCCTGAGTAGGTCCAACCGGCCAACGCGGGCGTGATCTCCACCGACCACGACCCGCCGGCGGCCTTGCCGTACGGAAGGTATGTCATGAGCGCACCTCTCGAACCAGCGCGGCCGCGCCGTCCACCGCGGCGGCCACGTCGTCGTCCGGAGGGTAGAGCAGCGCGCGGCCGATGACGAGCCCGCGCACCCCCGGCAGGCGCAGCGCGCGGTCCCAGTCGGCGTAGGCGGCGTCGATGTCGGGCGGGTCGCCGCCGAGCAGCAGCGCGGGCAGCGTGGTGGCGGCCATGACGCGCTCCATCTCGGCGACCGCGGGGATCTTCAGCCAGGTGTAGGCGGAGGTCGTGCCGAGTGCCTGGGCCACGCTGATCGACCGGATGACCGCCTCGGGCGACAGGTCGTTGCGCAGGACGCCCGCCTCCGTACGCGCCGCCCAGAACGGCTCGACCATCGCCAGCAGCCGCCGGCGGGCCAGGTCGCTGACCGCGTGGGCGCATGATTCGAGCGTGGTGACCGTGGCGTGGTCGGCCGGGTCGATGCGGCAGAGCATCTTGCCGCCGTCGAGGCGCATCGCGTCGATGGCGGCCGCGTCGAAACCGGTGAACCGGTCGTCCAGCTCGAACACCGAGCCCTGCAGGCCGCCCCGGTTCATTGAGCCGAAGGCCAGCTTCTCCTCCAGCGCGCCGAGCAGCAGCAGGTCCTCCAGCACGTCGGGGGAGGCCAGGATGCCGGCCACGCCGGGCCTGGCCAGCGCCGTCTGGAGCCGGTCGAGCAGGTCGGGGCGGCTGGCCATGGCCAGCGGCCGGTCGCGGACGCCGAGCGACCCGCGCGCCGGATGGTCGGCCGCGATGATCAGCAGGCGCTCGCCCTCACCTGGCAGCCCCCGGCGCTGCCGCCGGGCGGCGGCGCGCTCGATCTCCTCCGGCCTGGTGGCCCGGATGTGGGTCAGGTGGTCGTAGCGGGCGGTTCTGGGCAGCGTCATGTCGCTCATAGGAGTGCCTGCACCTCGTCAGTCGTGGGCATCGCGTCGGCGCAGGCCAGGCGGGCGGCCACGTAGGCGCCGGCGGCGTTGGCGAAGCGGATCGTCCGCTCCAGCGGCCAGCCGCTCAGCAGCCCCAGGCAGACGGCGCCGCCGAACGCGTCGCCCGCGCCGATGCCGTTGACCACGTCGACCTTGACCGGCTCCGCCACCACGTACTCGTCCCTGCTGCGGGCCAGCACCCCGTTGGGGCCCATCTTGACGATGGCGACGCGCATCCCGGCGTCGAGCAGCGCCTGCGCGGCCGCCACCGGGTCGCGGGTGCCCACCGCGTTCTCCACCTCGTCGAGGTTGCCGACGGCCACGTTCGCGTGCGGAAGGGCCTGGCGTACCGCCTCCTGGGAAGCCTCGGGCGACTCCCACAGCATGGGGCGGTGGTCCAGGTCGAAGACGGTCCAGCCGGATGTGCGCGCGGCCAGGGCGGCGGCGTGCGCGGCCCGGCTCGGCTCCTGGCTCAGGCCGGTGCCGGTGAACCAGAACAGCTTCGTGTCCCGGATGGCGGCCAGGTCCAGCGACTCGGCGGTCAATTGCAGGTCCGGCGGATGCTCGCCCCGGTAGAAGTAGAGCGGGAAGTCGTCCGGCGGGAAGATCTCGCAGAACGTGACGGGCGTCGGGGGGCCTTCGACGGTGGCCACGAAGGAGTCGTCCACGCCGAAACCGCGGATCGCCTGCCGTACGTACTCCCCGAAGGGGTCGGCGCCGACCGCGGTGATCACGGCGGCGCGCAGCCCGTGGCGCGCGGCCGCGACCGCGACGTTTGTCGGGCTCCCGCCGAGGAACTTACCGAAGGTGTCGACGTGGGCCAGGCCCACGCCGGTCTGCAGCGGATAGACGTCGACCCCGGAGCGGCCGATCGTGATCAGGTCGTACAACGCACCTCCAGTGACGGAGCCTTCGTGCCTACTATGGCATATTGTCATGACATTCGGATGTCCGCTATGCCGGGCTTTTTTCCCTGACCGAAACCCCCGATAGGTGGATCGTCTAGGGTCGGACCTCTCGCCGAGACCTCCTCGTGACAAAGATGCAGCATGCGGACACACTCCTGAAATATCGGCAGGCCTTTACGTCATCTGGATGTCATGACATATTGGCCGGGTTCCTGGCTTTAAGGACATGTCGGAGGGTTTGCATGGGATTGCGGAAAAGGTCGGTAGGCGCGGTCGCGGTCCTCGCCGTGTCCGCGCTGGGGCTCGCCGCGTGCGGCCAGTCGTCCGGCGGCGACTCCGGTGGCACGATCGAGTTAACGATCGCCCAGAACGCCATCGCGGGCGGCAAGAACGCGGCGGCGGCCGATTTCCTCGCCAACTGGGTCGCCCCCAAGTTCGAGGCGGCCGAGAAGGCGAAAGGGAAGGACGTCAAGGTCAAGTTCGTCCCCAGCGGTGTCGACGACGAGCAGTACAAGACCAAGCTCTCCCTCGACCTGAAGTCAGGCAAGGGCGCGGACGTGATCGACCTCGACGGCATCTGGGCCGGTGAGTTCGCCGAGGCGGGCTACATCAAGCCGCTGTCCGACGTGGTGGGGGCGAGCGCCGACAGCTGGGACGGCTGGCAGCAGATCCCCGAGTCGGTCCAGGGACTGGCCACCTTCAACGGCAAGAAGTACGCCCTGCCCGTCGGCACGGACGGCCGGGTGCTCTACTTCAACAAGACGCTCTTCCAGAAGGCCGGGCTGCCCGCCGACTGGCAGCCGAAGAGCTGGCAGGAGATCCTCGACGCGGGCGCCAAGCTGAAGACGGCGGGCGTACCGGTGCCGATCCAGATCAACGCCGGCACCGCGATGGGCGAGGCCACCTCGATGCAGGGCGTGCTCCCGCTGCTGGCGGGCGCGGGCGGCGAGGTGCAGAAGGACGGCAAGTGGACCGGCGCGTCCCAGCCGCTCAAGGACGCGCTCGGCCTCTACCAGAAGATCTACGGCGGCAGCGGCCTCGGTGACCCCAAGCTCCAGCAGGAGGCCAAGGGCCGCGACAAGTCCTTCCAGCAGTTCGCCGGCGGCAAGATCGGCATCCTGATGGAGGGCGACTACTTCTGGCGCGGCGTCGTCAACCCCAAGGACGGCGTGGCCAAGATGGCCGACCGTGACCAGACCGTCGGCTACGCCCTGATCCCCGCCATGGAGCCCGGCAAGGGACTGCGGGGCCAGGACTTCGTCAGCATGTCGGGCGGCGCGCTGCGGACCGTCAACCCCAACAGCAAGCATCCGAAGGAGGCCTTCGACCTGCTGGCCTTCACGCTCTCGCCGGAGGGGCTGAAGGAGGAGACCAAGAACGGCAACGTGCGCATCACCCCGCGCACCGACGTCAACAAGGAGATCCTCGCCGGGGAGCCGCTGCTGACGTTCATCTCGGAGAAGGTGCTGCCGCTGACGGCCTACCGGCCGCCGGTCGCCGTCTATCCCCAGGTGTCGGCCGCACTCCAGGAGGCCACGGCCGCCGTCGTCGGGGGCACGGCACCCGACCAGGCCGCCGCGGACTACCAGAAGAAGCTCGAAGGAATCGTCGGTGGCGCAGGCAATATCGCCTCCTGAAGCTCTCGAGGACGCACCGGCCCGTCGCTACAGCTCGGACGCGGCGGGCCTGGGCAGGCTGAGAGCGGGCGCGTTCGTGGCGCCCGCGCTGGCGCTGATCGCGGTGTTCCTGGTCTTCCCCGCGCTCTGGGTCCTCTACCTCGGCCTCACCAACTACCGCCTCACGGGCACCGCCGCCGCCGAGCCTCAGCTCGTCGGCCTGGACAACTTCGTCAAGGCGGTCTCCGACCCCGCGTTCTGGAACTCGACCTGGCTGACCGTCCAGTTCGTGCTCGGCTCGGCCGTCATCGGCCAGGTCGTGCTCGGGTTCACGATCGCCTGGCTGATGCGCGATCGCACCGGACCGCTCAAACGGACCGTCGAGGGCCTGGTCATCCTGGCCTGGATTCTGCCCAGCGCGGTGGTCTCGTTCCTGTGGGTGGCGCTGCTCGACCGCGACGGCGGCACGCTCCAAGCGCTGCTGCACGTCCCGGGATTCGCGCCGCTGCTCGACCACCCGATGCTGTCGATCGTCATCTTCAACACCTGGCGCGGCGCCGCCTTCTCGATGATGTTGTACGGCGCCGCGCTCGGGAACGTGCCGCCCTCGCACCTGGAGAGCGCCCGCCTGGCCGGGGCCTCCGGCTGGCAGCAGTTACGTGACGTGGTGTTCCCCCACATCAGGGGACATATCCTGACGAACCTCCTGCTGATCAGCCTGTGGACGTTCAACGACTTCACCCCGTTCATGCTCACCGCGGGCGGGCCCGATGGTCAGACCGAGGTGCTGGCGGTCCACGTCTACAAGGTCGCGCTGCAGGGCAGCGAGCTGGGCTACGGCGCGGCCGTCTCCACGGTCATCCTGCTGATCAACCTGGTCGTGGCGGTGTTCTACCTGCGCCTGCTCAGGAGAAAGAAATGACGCGGTTCGTGCTGGGCCGGATCGGCTTCTACACGCTGATCGCGGTGCTGCTGGCCTTCTTCACCATCCCCTTGCTGTGGCTGGCCGCCGCGCCGTTCACCTCGGACCCCACCTACGAGGTCCGGGTGCCCGACTTCACGCTGGACAACTTCACGGCGATCCTGGAGCATCCGTACGCGCTGCCGTCGCTCCTGAACTCGCTGGTGCTGGCGGTCGGCACGGCCCTGCTCGTGGTGGTCTTCGCGGCGCTGGCCGCGTACGCGCTGAGCCGGGTGCGGCTGCCGGGCCGCGACGCGCTGCTCTACGCGCTGCTGCTGCTGTCCTCGATCATCACCGGCACGGCCGCGATGGTGCCGCTGTTCCAGCTGGCCGTCGAGCTGAACCTGATCGATTCGCAGTTCGGGGTGATCCTCATCCTGACCGGCGGCCTGCTGCCCGCGGCGATCTTCATGCTCAAGGACTTCATGGACTCCACGCCGAAGTCCTACGAGGAGTCGGCGCGCGTCTTCGGGGCCTCGCCGCTGCAGATCGTCCGCCACGTGGTCGTCCCCCTGGTACGGCCGGGGCTGGCGACGATCGCGGTGTGGGCCGTGGCGAACGTGTGGGGCAACTTCCTGATGCCGTACCTGCTGCTCAGCGATGTCGAGAAGCAGCCCGCGGCGGTCATCATGTACACGCTCTACACCGAGGGCGGCCAGGCCAACCTCACCCTGCTGTCCACGTTCGGCCTGCTCTATTCGGTCCCCGTGGTGCTCATGTACCTGTTCGTCAGCAAGAAGTATGGCTTCCGCTTCCACGGAGGGATCAAGCGCTGATGGCCGCAATCGAACTGCGAGCCCTGACCAAGGTCTACCCCGGGGGAGTCAAAGCGCTCGACTCGCTCGACCTGGCCATCCCCGACGGCGAGTTCTTCGCCCTGCTCGGCCCGTCCGGCTGCGGCAAGACCACGCTGCTGCGCACGATCGCCGGGCTGGAGACCGCCACGGGCGGCGCCGTCGTCATCGGTGACCGCGACGTCACCGGCGTCCAGCCGGGCGGCCGGGACATCGCGATGGTCTTCCAGGACTACGCGTTGTTCCCGCACATGGACGTCACCGACAACATCGCCTACCCGTTGCGCATCAAGAAGGTCGGCAAGGCCGCCCGGCAGCGCAAGGCCGAGGAGGTCGGCGCCAGGCTGGGCCTGGACCAGCTCATGGACCGGCGCCCCGGCCAGCTGTCCGGCGGCCAGCAGCAGCGGGTCGCGCTGGCCCGCGTCATGGCGACGCAGGCGCAGGCGTTCCTGTTCGACGAGCCGCTGTCGAACCTCGACGCCCGGCTCCGCCTGGAGGCCCGTACGTTCCTGAAGAAACTCCAGCGCGAGCTCGGCGTCACCACCGTCTTCGTCACCCACGACCAGGCCGAGGCTTTGGCCATGGCCGACCGGATGGCCGTCATGGAGTCCGGGCACATCCGTCAGATCGGCACGCCGGCCGAGGTGTTCCAGCGGCCCGCCAACACCTTCGTCGCCGCCTTCATCGGCTCGACGCCGATGAACCTGCTCGACGGGACCGTCCGCGGTGACAGGCTGGAGGTGGCCGGATGCAAGGTGCCGGTCCCCGTCTCGGCCGAGGGCCTGCTCACCGACGGCGAGCGGGTCGTGTACGGCGTGCGGCCCGAGTACAACACCTACTCGGCCGAGCCCGCCGAGGGCTCGCTGGGGGGAAAGGTGGTCATCGTGGAGAACCTGGGGGCGTCCCACCTGGTGACGCTGGAGGTCGGCGCGGTGCTCGTGCAGGCGGTCGTGCCCGAGGGCGGCGAGCCGTCCATCGGCGCCGACGGCTTCGCCACGCCGCGCCGCGATCGGGCCCTGGTCTACCGGGACGGCGAGCTGGTGTCGGCATGACCATGATCCGCGGCCATTGGAGCCTGGACGACCGGCTGGAGCGGATCCTGCGCGAGGTGCCCTTCGAGGTGCCGGCCGGCACCGCCGCGCTGACCGTACGGCTGAGCTTCGACCGGTCACAGGGCGTGCTCGACCTCGGCTGCGGCTCGCCGGACGGGTTCCGCGGCTGGTCGGGCGGCGCGCGCGACGAGTACACGATCACCGCCGACTGGGCGACTCCCGGCTACCTGCCCGGCGAGCCGGCGCCGGGGACGTGGCAGGTGTGGCTGCGGCTGCACCGGGTGCCGCCGCAGGGCCTCGACTACACGCTGGAGATCCACACCGAGGCCGCCGCGCCCCCACGGCCGGTGATCGAGGAGCCGCCCCACGGGGACCGGCCGCCGCGCCGCGACCTGCCCGGCGTCGACGGTCTGCGCTGGTTCGCGGGCGACTTCCACTCCCACACCGTCCACAGCGACGGCGTGCTGACCGTCCCCGAGCTGGCCGAGCTGGCCAAGGGCCGTGGCCTCGACTTCCTGGTCGTCACCGACCACAACACCGTCAGCCACCACCCCTGGCTCGGCGACGATCGAGGCATCGCCCTGCTGCCCGGCCAGGAGGTGACCACGGATCGGGGGCACGCCAACGTGTTCGGCGACGTGGGCTGGGTGGACTTCCGGCAGCCCGCCGACTCCTGGGTCCGGCACGCCGCGCGCGAGGGCGGGCTGATGTCGATCAACCACCCGCTCGGCGGCGACTGCGCCTGGCTCCAGCCGCTGAGCGAGCGGCCGCGGATCGCCGAGGTATGGCACTCCGGTTGGTGGGATCGGCGCTGGGGCGCGCCCCTGGCCTGGGCCGACGCCTGGGGACCCGACCTGGTCGCGATCGGCGCCAGCGACTTCCACCGCGTCGGCGACGACGGCCTGCCGGGCGCGCCGACCACCTGGGTCCTGGCCGAGGACACCAGCACGATCTTCGATGCCGTCGCCGCGGGCCGTACCGCGATCTCCGCGGGCCCCGGCGAGCCGCTGCTGCTCAGGCTGGGCGACGAGCTGCTCGCGCTCGGCGCCGACGGCCTCGTCCTGGTGCGCCCCGGCGGTGATCGCCAGGTAATCCGCGGCGAGCGGGTACTGGTCTCCGCGGGAGAGGGACGGCACCGCCTGGAAACGTACGAGAACGAGGTGATCGCCATATGCGCGTGACACGAGTCGCCAACGCCCCCGTGAGCTTCGGCGTGTTCGAACTGGCCGACGCGCCGCCCCCGCTGAGCGCCGACCAGATGGTCCGTGCGCTCGCCGACGCCGGGTACGCGGGCATCGACCTGGGGCCCATCGGCTATCTCGGCACCGGCGCCGACCTGGTGGAACGCCTCGACGGGCTGCTGCTCGCCGGCGGCTGGGCCGACCTGCGCTACAGCGACGCCGTGGAGTTCGAGAAGGGACTGGCCGCGCTGGACGCGACGCTCGACGTGTTCGCCGCCGCGCCGGCCGCCCCCGAGCACCTGGCGCCCCGGCCCACGCTCGGCTGCTCGGGCTCGCCGGCGAGGTTCGCCAGGCCCGGTGGGAACGCTCCGGGGTTGGCCGCCGCCGACTGGCCCGGCTACGCCTCCCGCGTCCAGATCGCGGCCGACCGCTGCCGCGAACGCGGCTTCGAGCCCGCCTTCCACCACCACCTCGGCACCTACGTCGAGACGCCCGAGGACGTCGAGCGGCTGCTGGAGCTGACCGACGTACAGCTCTGCCTGGACACCGGCCACCTGCTGCTGGCCGGCGGCGACCCGGTGACCGCCCTGCGCGACTGGTCGGACCGGGTCGGCCACGTGCACGTCAAGGACGGCGACACCGCGATACTCGGCCAGGCCCTCGCCGACGGCGTGGACCTGCGCGAGCTCATGGGCCGGGGCGGCTTCGCGCCGCTGGGAGAGGGCGAGCTGGACCTGCCGGGCGTCGTCCGCGCGCTCGACGAGATCGGCTACCAGGGCTGGATCATCATCGAGCAGGACACCCTGCCGGGCCGCCGGTCGGTTGAGCGGAACATCGCCGATCAAGCCGCCAACCGCGAGAAGCTGAGAGAACTGGGACTGTGACCCCCAGGCTGACCCCACGCTGGAGGATCGGGTTTTGAAGATCGCGCTTGTCGGGTGCGGCGCCGTCACGCAGGCGGTGTACGTGCCGCTGCTGTCGAGGCGCCGCGACCTGTTCGAGGTGACCGCCGTCTGTGACCTGTCGCGGGCCCTCGCCGACGTCGTCGGTGACCGGCTGGGGGCGTCCGGGCGCTTCACGGCCGTGGAGAGCATGCTGGATGAGGGCGGGTTCGACGCCGTGCTCATCCTCGCCTCCGGCTCCCATGGCGAGCCGGTACGCCGGGCGCTGGCCGCGGGCTACGCCGTGCTCTGCGAGAAGCCGCTCGCGCTGACCAGGGCCGAGGTCGAGGCGCTGCCCGAGGGGCGGCTGATGGTCGGCTACATGAAGCAGTACGACCCGGCCGTGCGCCGGGCCGAGGCGCTGCTGGCCGAGCTGGGCGGTCCGGCCGCGATCCGGTCGGTCGAGGTGACCGTGCTGCATCCGAGCGCCGAGTCCCAGCTGGCCTTCGCGAGCCTGACGCCGGCCCGCGACGTCGACCCCGCGCTGCTGGCCTCGCTGCGCGCGGCGGAGCACTCGCTGGTCTCCTCGGCGCTGGGGGAGTCGGCTCCCGACTCGGTCCGGGCCCTCTACGGGGTAGCCCTCGGATCGATATGCCACGATTTGTCACTCCTGAGGCGATTTAGCGGGTCGCCAGCGGAAATTTCGGCTGTTGAGACGTGGGGGCCGGGTCCCGGGTCCGTCGAGATCTCCGGAACGCTGCCGGTCAGCGGACGGTTCTCGATCCGGTGGCACTACCTGGAGGACTACCCGGCCTACCGGGAGACCGTGGTCATCCACCACGACAAGGGCTCGCTGGAGCTGGTCTTCCCCTCTCCGTACCTGATGAACGCGCCCACGACGCTGACCGTGGTCTCGGGTGACGGCTCGGGCGGCGAGAGCCGGACCGAGTGGCGTGATGTGACCGAGGCGTTCGAGGTGCAGCTGGCCGCCTTCCACGCCTACGTCACCGAGGACGAGCCGCCGCTCACCGCCGCGGCCGGCGGGCTGGCCGACATCGTCACGGCCCAGAGCATCGCCGCGCGCTATGCCGTACAGCATGACCTGCCTATCGGAGGGGAAGCCGCGTGAGCGCCGAAATCGTCGTCGTCCCGCACACGCACTGGGACAGGGAGTGGTACGAGCCCTTCCAGCGCTTCCGGCTGCGGCTGGTGGCGCTGCTCGACGAGGTGCTCGACACGATGGAGCGCGAGCCCGACTACCACTTCACCCTCGACGGGCAGCTGGCCTGCGTGGACGACTACCTGGAGGTCCGGCCGGAGAACCGCGACCGCATCGCCGCGCTGGTCGAGTCCGGGCGGCTGGCGGTCGGGCCGTGGCAGATCCTGCTCGACGAGTTCCTGTGCTCGGGCGAGAACATCGTGCGCAACCTCGAACTCGGCATGAACCGGGCCGACAAGCTCGGCGGGGCCATGCCGGTGGGGTACCTGCCCGACATGTTCGGGCACACGGCGCAGATGCCGCAGATCCTGCGGCGGGCCGGGCTGCTGCACGCCTGCGTCTACCGGGGTGTGCCGTCGTCGGTGGTGACCGACGCCTTCGCCTGGGTCGCGCCGGACGGCTCGGCGCTGCGGACCCAGTACCTTCCGGCCGGCGGCTACGGCAACGGGGCGCACCTCTTCGAGGATCCGGCGCGTCTGCCGGAGCGGGCCGCCGAGTTCACCGAGCGGATGCGGGAGTGGCACGGGCCCGAGGGGGCGCTGCTGGCGATGTATGGCACCGACCATTCGGCCCCCGTGCGCGGGTTGCCCGGCATGGTGGCGGACATCGGCGCCCGCATGGACACCTTGTCCGGATATATCGGCGCTTATTCGGGTTCTGTGGACGGGCTGCCCCGAGTCTCCGGCGAGCTGCGCTCCCACGCCCGCGCGAACATCCTGCCCGGCGTCATCTCCGTACGCGCCCACGTCAAGCAGGCCATGGGCCGGGCCGAGCGGATGGTCGAACGCTACGCCGAGCCGCTGGCCACCCTCTGGGGCGGCGACTGGCCCGGCCGCTTCCTCGACATGGCGTGGTGGCGGCTGGTGGACGCCAGCGGGCACGACTCGGTGACCGGCTGCGGCGTCGACGACACGGCCCAGCAGGTCGCCGCGCGCATCGCCGAGGCCGAGCACCTCGGGCAGGCCGTACGCGACATGGTCACCGCCCGGCTGTCGGCCGCCGTCCCGTCGGACGGGGTGCTCGTCGTCAACCCGACGCCCGCCACGCGACGCGGCGTCGTACTGGTGGACGTGGCGGGCCTGGACCCCCTGGTGGACCCGACCGGAGCACGGGTGCCCGCGCAGCCCCTGGAGTACGCGCCCACGCTGCTGCTGGACGCCGAGATGGACCCGGCCACGGCGCTGACGTTCATCCACGGCACGGAGCTGTACGGCCAGCACATCACCGGCTGGTCGGTGGACGACGGCACGCTGACGTTCACGGTGGCGCGGGAGTCGGCGACGGCCTTCAACGTGGCGCAACTGCGCGGGGCGCTCGACGGGGTGACCCGGGTACGCATCGTCGCCGAGGCCCGCCGTACGGTCGCCGCACTCGTCGATACGCCACCTCTGGGACACACCAGCATCCGACCGGCATCCCACGACAACTTGCGCGACACGGCGTCCGGCGGCTCCCAGGAGGCGTCGGGTGGCTCTCCGGCGGCATCCGGTGGCGAGCGTTTGGCGTCCGGTGGTGAGGGTTCGACGCCCGGGGCCTCCACCGCGATGATCGCGCCAGTCACCGGGGTGCGGGCCGAGGAGCGGGCGCTCGACAACGGGCTGCTGCGCGTCGAGGTGGCGGCGGACGGGACGCTGGCGCTGACCGGCGCCGACGGGACCACCCTCACGGGCGCCGGCCGCGTCGTCGACGGCGGCGACGTGGGCGACACCTACAACTACGCGCCCCCGGCCGACGACCGGATCGTGTCGGACCCGGTGTCGGTCGAGCTCACGCTGGTCTGCTCGGGCCCGCTGGTGGCCGCCTTCGACGTCCGCCGTACCTACCGCTGGCCCGCCGCCGGTCAGGGCATCGAGGGCACTCCCGAGATCCCGGCCGCCGCCAGGAGCGAGGCGACCGAGGAGATCGTCGTCGACACGCGGGTCGAACTGCGGGCCGGAGAGCCGTACGTCAGACTGCACGTCTCGTTCGACAACCGCTGCTCCGACCACCGGGTACGCCTGCACGTACCGCTGCCCACACGGGCGGCGGCCTCGCACGCGGAGGGCCAGTTCGCGGTCGTCACCCGCGGCCTGTCCTCGGAGGGCGGCTGCGGCGAGGAGCCGCTGCCCACGTTCCCGGCCTCCGGGTGGGTGGCCGCCGGTGGTGTCGCGGCGCTGCTGGAGCACGTCACCGAGTACGAACTGGTGGAGGACGGGGCGGAGCTGGCCCTCACCTTGCTGCGCTCGGTCGGCTACCTCTCCCGCAACCTGCACGTCATGCGCCCGGAGCCCGCCGGTCCCCAGCTGCCGACCCCGGCCGCCCAGTCGCGCGGCCTGCGCTCGGTCAGTCTCGCGCTCATGCCGTACGGCGGGTCGTGGGCGGCGGTGCCACCGGCGGCCGAGACGTTCCGGCACGACCTCCTCGTGGTGCCGGGCACCGGCGACCCGTCGCTCGCCCTGCCCCCGGCGGCTTCCGGCCTGTCGGTGACGGGCGACGGCGTGGTCATGACCTCGCTCAGGGTCCGCGACGGCCGACATGAACTCCGCGTCGTGGCGTACTCGGAAACCCCCACGAACGCGATCATCTCCGGCACGTTCACTCAGGCCCGCCACGCCGACCTCCGCGGCCGCCCAGGCGACCCGCTCCCCGTCTCCTCTGGCACGATCCACCTTCCCTTGCGCCCTTGGGAGATCGCCACCGTCCAACTTGGAAACTGAGAGTATTTTCATGACTACGTAGAGTAATATCTCGGCCATGATCACCCCATTGCACGAGGGGCTGGTCGGGATCACTACTCTCGACCCCGAACTTACGGCGCGGATGCTGCGCGAGCTGTTCGCCCTCCCGATACCCGACGAGTCCAAGGGCGCCCAGGTGTCCTGCGACTTGTCGGAATGCGTACCGGCCGTCTACCGGGCGGACGCGGCGCTGCTGTACAGCGATGACGCCAAGAGCAAGCTGGGCGTCATCGCCGAGGTACAACTGGAGCAGGACAAGACGAAGCGCTTGTCCTGGCTCGCCTACATCGCCAACCTCCGCGCCCGCGACAACTGTCCCGTCTGTCTGGTCGTCATCTGCCCGAAGCGAAGCACCGCCGAGTGGGCGTCGCTTCCCATCGAAACCGGCCATCCCGGCCTGACTCTCACCCCGTTGGTGATCGGGCCCGACAACACCCCGGTCATCACGGATGTGGCCGAAGCCGTCGGCAACATCGGGCTGGCGGCCATCTCGGCGATCACGCAGAGCAGCCATCCGCAGATAGCGACCATCCTCGCCACCCTCACGAAGGCTTTGGACAGCCTCGATCCGCAGGTGGCCCGACGCTACGCTGAATATGTCACCGTGGCGCTGAAAGGCAACGCACACAAGGAAATGGAGCGACTCATGGCCACAGAGACCTACCTCTACCAAGGGGAGTACGCCCAGAGCCTGCTCGCCAAGGGGCGTGTCGAGGGCGATATCGAATCCCTGCTCATGGTGCTCGAGACTCGAGGGATGACGTTGTCCGACGGCGACCGTGAGCGCATCACGACCTGTGGCGACATCGCACGCCTCCAGCTGTGGCTCAAGCGGGCGGTTCTGGTCTCCACGGTGGAGGAAGTCTTTGCCTGAGAACTCTCTCTACTAGGAGGCGTGCGCCCAGAGTTTGATCGCCGAGGGATACGCCGAGGCGATCGCCCAGGGGTATCCCGAGGGGATGGCCAAGAGGTACGCCAGGAGATACGCCGAGGGCGTGACCAAGGGGATGGTCAAGGGGCTCCTCAGGGTGCTCGCGGCCTGCGAGATCGTGTTGTCCGACAGCGACCGCGAGCACATCACGACCTGCGATGACGCCGCACAGCTCGAGCTGTGGCTGAAGCGGGCGGCTCTGGTCTCCACGGCGGAGGAACTCTTCGCCTGACCCGCAGCCGAACGATGACTTGAGGCGGGCGTACACACCCCGCCTCCAGTCAGCTCAGCGCGTCCCCCACGAGTAAGTCTGCTTGCGCAACTTCAAATACACGAACGACTCGGTGGCCCGCACCGCCGGGATGGCCCGGATCTTGCTGAGGATCTCCAGCAGGTGCCCATCCCCCTCACACACCACCTCGACGATCACGTCGAACGACCCGGCCGTCAGCACGACATAGTCGATCTCGTCGATCGCCGCCAGTTCGTCCGCGACCGACTCCAGGTCGCCCTCGCAGTTGACCCCGATCATCGCCTGCCGTGGGAAGCCGAGCGTCAGGGGGTCCGTCACCGCGACGATCTGCATCACCCCGGCCTCCTGCAGGCGCTGCACCCGCTGCCGGACCGCCGCCTCCGACAGGCCCACGGCCTTGCCGATCGCCGCGTACGGCATGCGCCCGTCGCTCTGCAGTTGTTCGATGATCTGCTTGGAGAGATCGTCGAGCACGAACGGCCCAGAGGGCGCGTCACTGTTGCGTCGTACGCGGGGCGGCGTGGACATTGCGAGGATCCTCCTAGCGGTCCGGCGTTGCGGGCGCATTCCCGCGGTGTTGCCGTCCTGGTGCGACATGGTGTCAGTTCTGATCGCTCTGTCAAGCGAATTCGTAGCAATTTGGTATATTCGCCACGAAATCCCTTGTCGTGAGGCGTGTGCTCTGTAAGAGTCTCGGCATCTCAGCCACCTCACCAGGAGGTCACATGACCGAGCTTGTCGAGGTCATCCATAGGCACAGCACCTTGGTCAGGCGACCGACGAAGGAGAGCGCATGACGACCCGTCTGCAGAACTTCATCAACGGTGAGTATGTGGACGCCAAGAGCGGCCGATTCTCCGATGTCATCGACCCCTGCACGGGCGAGGCCTATCTGCAGGCCCCGATCTCGGGCAGCGAGGACGTCGACACCGCCTACGCCGCCGCGGCTGCCGCGTTCGAGTCATGGGGCCGGACCACCCCGGGCGAGCGGGCCAACCTGCTGCTCAAGGTGGCCGACGCCATCGACGCCCGCGCCGACGAGATCAACGAGGCGGAGTGCCTGAACACCGGCAAGCCGCGGGCGCGCATGGCCGAGGACGAGACCCCGGTCGCATCCGATCACTTCCGCTTCTTCGCCGGCGCCGCCCGTACGCTGGAAGGCCCCACTGCGGGCGAGTTCCTCGCCGAGCACACCAGCGTGATCAGGCACGAGCCGATCGGCGTGATCGGGCAGGTCACGCCGTGGAACTACCCGATGATGATGGCGGTCTGGAAGATCGCCCCGGCGCTGGCCGCCGGCAACACGATCGTGCTCAAGCCGTCCGACACCACCCCGGCCTCCACGCTCAAGCTGGCCGAGATCCTCGGCGAGGTGCTGCCCGCCGGCGTCTTCAACGTGGTCACAGGTGACCGGGAGACCGGCGCGCTCGTCGTGGGCCATCCGACCGCGGCCATGGTCGCCATCACCGGCTCCGTCGGCGCCGGCATGTCGGTGGCCAAGACCGCCGCCGACGACCTCAAGCGGGTGCACCTGGAGCTCGGCGGCAAGGCGCCCGTCGTGGTCTTCGAGGACGTCAAGGACCTGCGCAAGGCCGCCGGCGACATCGCCACCGCGGGCCTGTACAACGCGGGCCAGGACTGTACGGCCGCGTGCCGCGTACTGGTCCACGAGAGCGTGCACGACGAGTTCGTCGCCGCGCTGACCGAGGCCGCCGCCGGCACCGTGACCGGTGACCTGTCCAACGACGAGGCGCTGTACGGCCCCCTCAACAACGAGAACCAGCTGGCCAGGGTGCAGGGCTTCATCGAGCGCGTCCCGGCGCACGCCAAGGTGCTCACCGGTGGTCACCGCGTCGGCGAGAAGGGGTACTTCTTCGCCCCCACGATCGTCGACGGGCTCAAGCAGGACGACGAGATGGTGCAGAACGAGGTGTTCGGCCCGGTCATCACCGTCCAGACCTTCTCCGACGAGGCCGACGCGCTGACCAAGGCTAACGACGTCAGGTACGGCCTGAGCGGCTCCGTCTGGACCTCCGACCACGGCCGCGCCATGCGCATGTCCAACAGGCTCGACTTCGGCGTGGTCTGGGTGAACACGCACATCCCGTTCGTGTCGGAGATGCCGCACGGCGGCTTCAAGCACTCGGGCTACGGCAAGGATCTCTCGGTGTTCGGTCTGCATGACTACACCCGGGTCAAGCACGTCATGCACTACATCGGCGACTAAGGACTGTGCATGGCCGAGTTGAACGCGATCGAACTGGATGACGTCGTCAAGGAGTACCTCTCGCACGGCGAGGTCGTCCAGGCCGTGAAGGGCATAACGCTGGGCATCGCCGAGGGGGAGTTCTTCTCGCTCCTTGGCCCGTCCGGGTGCGGCAAGACCACGACCATGCGGATGGTCGCGGGGTTCGAGGACCCCTCGCGTGGCGTGGTCAGGCTGCACGGCAAGGACGTGACGGATGTCCCGCCGAACAAGCGTGACGTGAACATGGTTTTCCAGTCCTACGCGCTGTTCCCGCACATGAGCGTGTGGGACAACGTGGCGTTCGGGCTCAAGCAGCGCAAGGTGCCGCAGCAGGAGATCAGGCAGCGCGTCGGCGAGATCTTGGAGATCGTCGATCTCACCGGCCGGGAGAAGCGCCGGCCGCGCGAGATGTCCGGCGGCCAGCAGCAGCGGGTGGCGCTGGCCCGCGCCCTGGTCAACAAGCCGCGGGCGCTCCTGCTCGACGAGCCGCTCGGCGCGCTCGACCTCAAGCTCCGCCAGGCCATGCAGATCGAGCTCAAGCGCATCCAGCGCGAGGTCGGCATCACGTTCGTGTACGTGACGCACGACCAGGGCGAGGCGCTCACCATGAGCGACCGGATCGCGGTCATGAACGACGGCCTGGTCGAGCAGCTGGCCGGGCCGCGCGAGATCTACGAGCGGCCCGCGACGGCGTTCGTGGCCGGGTTCATCGGCACCTCCAACCTGCTGGCGGGCACGGCGGCCGGCGGCGTGCTGACCGTCGGCGGCGGCCGGGTGCTGGTGCCCGAGCGGAACGGTCAGGTCACCGTGACCGTCCGGCCGGAGAAGATCACCATCTCGACGGAGCAGCCCGACGGCGACGTCAGCGCCGTGCCCGGCACCGTGGCCGAGGTGGTCTACCTGGGGACCTACAACAGTTACGCCGTGAGCCTCGCCGACGGGGCCGAGATCACGGTGTTCCAGCAGAACGCGCTCGACTCGACGACCACCGCGGAGCGGGGCGATCCCGTCTGGCTGTCGTGGAGGGCGCAGCACTCTTATGCGATCGGAAGTTGATTCATGGACCCCTCGATCAACCCAGCCCTCCTGAGGGGCATGACCCAAGCCCGTACCCGTCGAGACGCCTTCAGGATCGCCGGTCTGTCCGCCGCCGGGCTCGCCCTGGCTGCCTGCGGCGTGCAGGGCAAGAAGGCGGCGCCGCCCAAGGCCGACGCCGTCAAGGAGTTCTGGGCCAAGCAGACCAAGCACGGCCGGGTGGTCTTCGCCAACTGGCCCGAGTACATGCCCGAGGACCAGGCGCCGCTGAAGAAGTTCCAGCAGGCCACCGGCATCTCGTACGAGTACAAGGAGGTCATCCAGGAGAACGCCGAGTTCTTCGGCAAGGCCGACCCCGTGCTCAGGGCGGGCCAGTCGCTCGGCTTCGACATCGTCGTGATGACCAACGGCGTCCAGCTCCAGCACATGATCGACCTGGGCTACGTCACGGCGCTCGACCACTCGCAGATGCCGAACTTCCTGGCCAACGTCGGTGACAAGTACAAGGATCGCGCCTACGACCCCGGCAACGTCTACACGATGCCGTACACGTCGGGTGTGACGGGGATCGCCTACAACACCAAGTACGTCAAGGACGAGCCCAAGAGCATCGAGGCGCTCTTCGATCCGAAGTACAAGGGCCGGGTCGGCATGATGAGCGACGCGCAGGAGATCGCCAACTTCGGCATGTTCGCCCTGGGCCTGGACCCGGAGAAGTCGACCGAGGCCGACTGGCAGAAGGCCGGGGCGAAGCTCAAGGCCCAACGCGACGCCGGAATTGTCCGGAAATATTACGACCAGAGCTATATCGATGCCGTGTCCAAGGGCGACGTCTGGATCAGCATGGCCTGGTCGGGCGACGTCTTCCAGCGGCAGCTCGCCGGTGAGCCGGTCAAGTTCGTCGTGCCCGAGGAGGGCGGCACGATCTGGACCGACAACATGCTCATCCCCAAGAACGCCGCCAACCCGCTCGACGCGCTCATCCTCATGGACTACCTCTACCAGCCGGCCGTCGCCGCCGAACTGGATGAGTTCATCCAGTACGTCACGCCGGTGCCGGCCGTACAGGATCTGCTGCGCGAGAAGGCCGGGAAGGCGACGGGCGAGGCGAAGAAGTCGCTGGAGGACATGGTCGACAGCCCGCTGATGTTCCCGTCGGAGGCTGACTACGCCAAGCTGCGCACGTACACCAAGTTGAGCACCAAGCAGGAGCAGGTGTTCAACCCGATCTTCCAGTCGATCACGCAGGCGTAGCCGATGAGGCGGCTCACCCCCTATCTGCTGGCGCTGCCGAGCTGGATGTGGCTGGGAATCTTCCTGGTCGTGCCGATGGCCGCGATGGCGTCGGTGTCGTTGCAGACGGGCAACGCGATCGACGGCTTCGCCATGACGTTCAGCTTCTCCAACTACACCGACGCGCTCAGCCGCTACAGCCCGCAGCTCCTGCGCTCTCTCCTGTACGGCGGGCTCGCCACGGTGGCGATGCTGGTCATCGGCTATCCCGTGGCGTACTGGATCGCCTTCAAGGGCGGCGCGCGCAAGTCGATGTACCTGTTCCTGCTGCTGCTGCCGTTCTTCGTGTCGTTCGTGCTGCGGACGATCTCGTGGGGCTTCCTGCTGGCCGACGACGGCGTCCTGTTCGGCCCGCTGAAGAGCTGGGGCGTGCTGCCCGTCGGCTTCCACGTGCTGGCCACGACGTTCGCGGTGGTGGGCGGGCTGACCTACAACTTCCTGCCGTTCATGATCCTGCCGATCTACGTGGCGCTGGAGCGGGTCGATCCGCGGGTCATCGAGGCGGCCTACGACCTGTACGCCTCGCGCACGGCGGCCTTCCGCCGGGTGGTGCTGCCGCTGTCGCTGCCGGGGGTGTTCGCCGGGGTGCTGATGACGTTCGTGCCCGCCACGGCGGACCCGGTCAACGCGCAGATCCTCGGCGGCACGTCCAACACGATGATCGGCAACATCATCCAGACCGAGTATCTGACGAACCTCGACTACCCGACGGCCTCGGCACTGTCGTTCACGCTGATGGCCGTGCTGCTTGTGGGCATCTTCATCTACGCCAAAGCGCTCGGCACCGAGAACGTCCTAGAGGCGGCGGCGCGATGAGGGGCCGCGGGCTCGGGGACCGGCTGCTGCACGTCTACACCTGGCTGATCATCGTCTGGCTGTCGTCGCCGATCGCGGTGATGATCCTGTTCGGGTTCAACGACAAGAAGAGCAAGTCGAACACCACCTGGCAGGGCTTCACCCTCAAGTGGTACGGCCAGCTCTTCGACATCTCCGACCTGACCGTCGCGCTGCGCAACTCGCTGGTGATCGCCCTGGTCAGCACGCTCATCACGGTCGTGATCGGCACCATGCTGGGACTGGCCATCGGCCGATACCGCTTCCGGGGCCAGGGGGTGACGAACTTCCTGGTGTTCGCCGCGATCTCGACGCCCGAGCTGGTCATGGGGGCGTCGCTGCTGTCGCTGTTCGTCTCGGGCAACGTGCCGCGCGACGCGAACACGATCATCGTCTCGCACGTGCTGTTCTCGCTGTCGTTCGTCGTCGTCACCGTACGGGCCAGGGTGATCGTGCTGGATCCGGCGCTGGAGGAGGCGGCCAAGGATCTCGGGGCGACCAGCTGGGGGACCTTCCGGCAGGTGACGCTGCCGTCGATCCTGCCGGGCGTGCTGGCCGGGGCGATGCTGTCGTTCGCGCTGTCGATCGACGACTACGTGGTGACCAGCTTCGTGAACGGCTCCACCGTCACCTTCCCGCTGTGGATCGTCGGGTCCGTCAAGACCGGCATCCCGCCGCAGGTCAACGTCATGGGTACGCTGATCTTCGGCGTCGGGGTACTGATCGCCATCGCCACCTCGGTCACGGCTCGCCGTCGTGCCTGAAAATTCCTGACTGACACTGTGGGGAAGTGGAATGTGTGGATCCGCTGAAGGCGCTTGCTGACGCGGAGCGCAAGCCGTACTGGCTGGACAATCCGGCCAGACCGGAGCCGCGACCGCGGCTCTTCGGAGACACCAGCGCCGACCTCGTCGTGGTCGGCGGCGGCTTCACCGGGCTGTGGACCGCCCTGCTGGCCAAGGAACGCGACCCTGACCAGGACGTCGTCCTGCTCGAAGGCCGCAGGATCGGCTGGGCGGCCTCCGGCCGCAACGGCGGCTTCTGCATGGCGACCCTCACCCACGGCCTGCCCAACGGCCTCGAACGCTGGCCCGACGAGATCGACCGGCTCGAACGCCTCGGCGTGGCCAATCTCGACGAGATCGAGCGGACGCTGGAGCGCTACGGCATCGACTGCTCCTTCGAGCGCACCGGCGAGCTGAACGTCGCCACCGAGCCATGGCAGCTCGACGCGCTCAACGAGCACCTCGATCTCGTCTCCGAGCTCGGCCTCGACTACGTGCCACTCGACCAGGACCAGGTCCGGGCCGAGGTGAACTCGCCCACCTACCTGGGCGGGCTCTGGGACCGCAGCGGCTGCGCCATGCTCGACCCCGCCCGGCTGGCCTGGGGGCTGCGCGAGGCCTGCGTGTCGCTCGGCGTCCGGGTCTATGAGCGCAGCCCGGTCCGCTCGCTGGTCGACGACGGCGTCACGATCAGCCTGCGCACCCCGCACGGCGTCGCCACCGGCCGCCGCGTCGCGCTCGGCACCGGCGTGTTCCCGCCGCTGCTGCGGCGGCTCAAGCACTTCGTGGTGCCGGTGTACGACTACGCGCTCATGACCGAGCCGCTGACCGAGGCGCAGCTCGCCGAGGTGGGCTGGCGCAACCGGCAGGGCGTCGGTGACGGGGCCAACCAGTTCCACTACTACCGGCTGACCGACGACAACCGTGTCCTGTGGGGCGGCTACGACGCCGTCTACTACAACGGCGGCCTGGTCAAGCCGGAGTACGACCAGCGCGACGAGACGTTCGTCAAGCTCGCCGGGCACTTCGCCACCACGTTCCCGCAGCTCGCCGACGTGCGCTTCACGCACCGCTGGGGCGGCGTGATCGACACCTGCAGCCGGTTCAGCGCCTTCTACGGCCAGGCGCACGCCGGCCGGCTGGCCTACGCCGTCGGCTACACCGGCATGGGCGTCGGCGCCACCCGCTTCGGCGCGAACGTGATGCTCGACCTGCTCTCGGGCGAGCGTACCGAGCGGACCGACCTGCGGATGGTACGCGAGAAGCCGATCCCGTTCCCGCCGGAGCCGGTGCGGTCCGGGGTGATCCAGTTCACCCGGTGGTCGATCGCGCAGGCCGACCAGCACGAGGGCAGGCGCAATTTCTGGCTGCGCGCACTCGACCGGATGGGCCTCGGCTTCGACTCATAACCAGCCGAAGACTCATGACCCGGTCCAAGGCTCATAACCCGCCAAAGACCGATAGTCCATCAGAAGGCGAGATCATGGACATATGAGGGTTGAGTTCACCGCTGACGGGATCGTGCTGGCCGGGGACCTGCGGGTGCCCGAGGGAGCGGGCCCGTGGCCGGGTCTGGTGTTCACCGGACCCTTCACCGGGGTGCGTGACCAGGTCACCGGGCGCTACGCGGAGCGGCTGACCGCGCGGGGCTATGCGACGCTGGCCTTCGACCACCGCAACTGGGGCGAGTCCGGCGGAGAGCCGCGCCGCCACGAGGACCCGCAGGGCAAGCTGGGCGACCTGCGGGCCGCGGTGTCGCTGCTGCGGGCGCGACCCGAGGTGGACGCGGCGCGGATCGGCGCGGTCGGCATCTGCCTGGGCGGGGGATACGCGCTGCGGTTCGCCGCCTTCGATCCCCGGGTGAAGGTCTTCGCCGGGATCGCCGGGGCGTACAACAACCCCTACGCGATGCGCTCGGGCATGGACTACCAGGCGGCCCTGACCTCGTTCACCGAGGTGCTGGAGCGTCAGGACCTCGGCGGGCCGGTGGAATACCTGCCCGCCGTGGCGCAGGAGGGCGAGGCGGCCATGCCCGGCGACGAGCCGTACGCCTACTACGGTGGCGCGCGCGGCGCGTCGGCGACCTGGGCGAACGAGGTCACCCGGGCCAGTGTCCGCGAGCTGATCACCATGGACAACGTGATGGGCGCCGACTTCCTGTCGCCCAAACCGGCGCTGATCGTGCACGGCGTGGTGGACCGGTTCTGCTCGCCGGAGGGCGCGGAGGAGGCGTTCCGGCGGCTCGACCAGCCCAAGAAGCTCGTCTGGGTCGACGCCAAGCAGCACATCGACCTCTACGACCAGGAGCCGTACGTCACTCTGGCCGTCGACGCGACAGCGGACTTCCTGCGCGAGCACCTGTGAACGTCAGACTCTGGCCGTCTCGGACACGGTCTCGGGAATGACCTTGGGCACGCCGCGCAGCCCCACCAGCGCGAGCACCGCCACCACGGCCAGCATCGCCGCGGTGGCCAGCGCCGTGACCTGGACGGCCTCGACGTAGGCGACCCGGGCCGCCTCGATGAGCTGCCCGGCCTGGGCCGCGGGCAGCGTCTGGGCCGTGTGCAGCGCGCCCGCGATCGACTCCCTGGCGGCCTCGTCCGGCACTCCGGCGGGCAGGCGCAGGCCGGCGCTGTAGGAGCTGTTCAGCAGGGTGCCCAGGATGGCGATGCCCAGCGCCCCGCCCAGCTCGAACGCCGTCTCCGACACCGCGGCCGCCGCCCCGGCCCGCTCCTTGGGCGCGGTGGCCAGCACGTTGTCGTGGTTGACGGTGAAGGCGAACCCGATCCCGATCCCGCTGAGGAACTGCGGAGCGAGTATGGCGAGCAGGCTCGTGTCGAGCCCGAACGTGCTGTAGCAGAGGAACGCGCCCGCGGCCAGCGCCAGGCCGAGCGCCACGACGCCGTTCCTACCCAGGAGCCCGATGACCCGGCCCGCCAGCATGCCGCTGATCGCGCCGCTGAGCCCGCCCGGCAGGCTCGCCAGCCCGGCCTGAAGCGGCGTCCAGCCGAGCACGAGCTGGAAGTACCAGGCGGACATCAGCGACATGGCGGTCATCGTGAAGATCGCCAGTAGGTTGGTGCCGATCGACGCGCTGAAGGCCCGGTTCCTGAACAGCCGCACGTCGATCAGCGGCTCCGCCAGCCTGGTCTGGCGCCACCCGAACAGCCCCAGGCACGCCACGCCCAGCACGGCCGCCACCGGCACGCCGACGTTCCCGAACCCCTGGTGGGCCGCCTCCTTGATCGCGTAGATGGCCGTCACGATGCCGACGAAGGAGAGTGCCACGCTCGGCAGGTCGACGCGGCCGGCGTCGGGGTTGCGTGACTCCGGCAGTACGAGAACGCCGCCGACCAGCACCAGCGCCATGATCGGCACGTTGATCAGGAAGACCGAGCCCCACCAGAAATGGTCGAGCAGCAGCCCGCCGATGACCGGCCCCACGGCGAACCCGGCGGCGCTCATCCCACTCCAGAGGCCGACGGCGGCGGTCCGCTCTCCGGGATCGGTGAAGACGTTCCGGAGGATCGACAGCGTCGACGGCATGATCGTCGCCCCGGCCACGCCGAGCAGCGCCCTGGCCGCGATGAGCAGCTCCGGATTGGGGGCGTAGGCGGTCACCGCCGAGGCGACCCCGAACGCGGCGGCGCCGATGAGCAGCAGGCGCTTGCGGCCGACGCGGTCGCCGAGATTGCCCATGGTGACGAGCAGCCCCGCGAGCGCGAAGCCGTATATGTCGCCGATCCACAGGAGCTGCGTGGCGTTCGCGCCGAGGTCGCCGACCAGCCTGGGCAGGGCCAGGTGCAGGACTGTCATATCGAGCGAGAGGAGGAGGCTGGCCAGGCACGCGACGGCCAGACAGGACCATTTGCTGTTGATGGTGCGCATGCGGACCACCATGTTCGGAGGCGCTGACCGATCGCCTACCGCTCGCTGACGATCTCCCCGAGCTCGGTCAACCCGGCCTGGATACGGGCGCGGACCTCTCCCGCGCTGTACCAGTCGCCAGGGCACTCGGCCAGGGCCTGCTCCATGAGCGCGCGGGCCTCGTCGCGGTCGCCGCGGAGCATCGCCAGCTCGCCCAGCCCCACGTGCGCCCTGGCCATCGTGTCACCCGAGCCGATCCGGCGGGCCATCTCGGCAGCCCGCAGATAGTCGACCCGCGCCCCGTCGAGGTCGCCCAGCCGGGCCACGGAGTCGGCGCGCAGGCACAGGCACTCGGCCATGTCCGCCTTCGCGCCCAGCTCCCCGGACGTCCGCAGCCCCTGGTCGGCCAGGTCGCGCGAGGCCGCGTAGTCACCCTGCTCATAGGCCAGCTCGCCGAGCCCGCCGAGCGCCAGCGTGGCGCCCCAGCGTTCACCGAGGGCCCGGAAGGCGGTCAGCGACAGCTCGAACTCGGCCCTGGCCTCGTCGCCACGGCCGATGATCTGCAGCATGAACGCGAAGCCGCAGTGCGCCAAGGCCCGTGACCAGGGCGGCAGGGTGTCGGAGTGGTGGGCCACCAGCTTCTGGAGGCTCTCGTAGTCGTCGGGCGGGCCGGTGAACATCGACAGCATCATCGTCAGGGACTCCAGCCGCGTCGGCAGGTAGGCGATCGGCAGCAGGCGGCGGAGCTTGTCCAGCCGGGCACGCAGCTCGTCACCCGGCTGCCTGCCCCAGGCCGCGACCAGCACGCACATGGCGTACTCCTCTTCGAGGCCCTCGGGAGGGGTGCTGCCCATATCGGCGATCAGCCCGTCGGCCAGGTTCGCACTGGTGCCCCGGTGGCCGCGCATCCACCAGTAGTAGGCGGAGTAGGCGAGGATCCGAAGGCCCAGCTCCTGCCGGCCGGTCTCGGCCGACCAGCGCACGGCGGCGGCCAGGTTGTCGCTCTCCTCGTCCAGGCGCGCCAGCCACTCCAGCTGCTCGGCCTTGCGCATGTGGCCGTCCGCCTCGACGGCCAGCGCCAGGTAGCAGTCGGCGTGCGCCTCGCGCACCACCTCCGTCTCGCCCGACTCCGCGAGCTTCTCGGCGCAGAACGCCCGGATCGTCTCCATCATCCAGTAGCGGCCGTCCACGGCCTCGACCAGCGACTTCTCCGCCAGCGAGAACAGCACCTCCTCCGGCAGCCCGCACACCCGCTCCGCGGAATCGGGCGTGGCACCGCCCACGAACACCGTCAGCCGCCTGGCCATCCGCTGCTCCCGCTCGTCGAGCAGGTCCCAGCTCCACGCCACGACCGCGCGGAGCGTCTGGTGCCTGGGCAGGGCCGTACGGCTGCCGCGGGCCAGCAACCGGAAGCGGTCGTCGAGCCGCGCCGCCACGTCGCCGACCGACATCGTGCGCAGCCGCGCGGCCGCCAGCTCGATCGCGAGCGGCAGCCCGTCGAGCGCCCGGCAGATGCCGGCCACCTGGGCCAGGTTCGTCTCGTCGACCGGCTGCCGGACCGCGGCCGCCCGGTCGGCGAACAGCCGGACGGCGGGGTAGTCGAGGGGGTTCGCGGCGTCGGGCGGCGGCAGCCGCAGCGGCGCCACGGGCAGCAGGGACTCGCCGGTGATGCCCAGGGCCTCGCGGCTGGTCGCCAGCACCCGCAGCGCGGGGCAGGAGGCCAGCAGCAGGTCGGTCAGCTCGGCCGCGGCCGCGACGAGGTGCTCGCAGTTGTCGAGCACCAGCAGCAGCGCGCGGTCGGCGAGCGCGGCGAGCAGGCGGGACACGGGATCGACGGCGGGCCGGTCGTGGCCGGACAGCCGGGTGTCACGGATGTCGAGCGCCGCCAGCACCGCCTTCGGCACGTCGGCGGGGTCGGTGACGGGCGCGAGCTGCACGACGCAGACGTCACCGGTGGTCCGCTCGGCGGCCTCCATCGCGAGCCGGGTCTTGCCCGCCCCGCCCGGTCCGATGAGCGTGACGAGCCTGGCCGCCTCCAGCTGGGCGCCCACCTGGCGCAGCTCCTCGGCCCTGCCGACGAAGCTGGTGAGCTGGGCGCGCAGGCCCTGCCTGCTCACGGCCGCCACTGTGGTCGCCACTGTGGCCGCCAGCGAAGGGTCGGCCCTGAGCACGGCTAAGTGCGCCGCGGCCAGCTCGGCTCCCGGCTCGACGCCCAGCTCCTCGTCGAGGATCCGCCGGGCGTCGGCGTAGGCGGTCAACGCCTCGGCCTGCCTGCCGCTGCCGTACAGGGCCCGCATGAGCTGGGCCCGCATCCGCTCGCGCAGCGGGTGGGCGGCCGTGAGCCGCCGCAGCTCGGCGACCAGCTCGCGATGGGCGCCCAGCTCCAGATCGGCCTGGACACGGTCCTCGACGGCGGCCAGGCGCAGCTCCTCCAGCCCGGCGGCGGCCGCCTCCGCGTGCGGGGCGTCGGACAGCGGCGCGCCTCGCCACAGGGCCAGCGCCTCGCGCAGCAGTGACGTCGCGCGGCGGGGGTCGCCCGCGCCGAGGGCGAGCCGGCCGTCACCGGCCAGCCGTTCGAACCGGTGCGCGTCGACGTCCTGCGGGTCGGCCGCCAGCCGGTAGCCCGCCGGGTGGAACTCCACCCGGTCCTTGCCCAGCGCCCGGCGCAGCCTCGACACCTGCGCCTGCAGCGCGTTGGCCACGCCCTCGGGCGGCTGCGGGCCGTACAGGGCGGCGGCCAGTCGCTCGGCGCCGACGACCCGGCCCGCGTCGAGTGCCAGCAGTGTGAGCAGCCCCCGCACCCGGGGGCCGCCGAGCGCGATCGGCTCGCCGTCCTCACCCAGCGCCCGGGCCGGGCCGAGGATTTCGAAGCGCATGCCTCGATTATCGCGGCGATCTCCGCTTAGTCCGCTATCGCGGCGCCGGCGGCATCGCCACGATCTCCGCTATCGCGGTCCCGGCAGCATCGCGACGATCTCCGCGTACGTCGGCGCCGGCGGTGCCGTCTTCCCCTGTACGGCCAGCAGGCTAGTCAACGCCCCGTGCAGCGAGGCCCGGTACAGCAGCGACCCGGTGCTCACCCTGGCGACGCCCACCGAGGCGAGCTGGGCCAGCGTGGGCCCGTCAGGCAAAAAGAGCACGTTGACCGGCAGCGGCGTGCTCGCCACCACCTCGGCGATCTCCCCCAGCTCGCGCAGGCCGGGGACGAAGACGCCGTCGGCGTGCCCGTAGGCGCTCACCCGCTCCCGCGTGTCGCCCGTCTTCAGCCAGTGGGTGTCGGTCCGGGCGTTGACGAACACGCCGTGGCCCTTGGCCGCCTCGATGATCCGCTGGTGCAGCCCGATCGGCCGCAGCGTGCCGTCGGGCCGGCCGTCCTCCAGGTTGACGCCCGCGACGCCCAGGGCCGCGAGCGCCGCGACCAGGTCGGACACCTGTGCCGGATCGTCGCTGAAGCCGCCCTCGATGTCGACGGTGATCAGGACGCCGAGGTCCGTGAGCAGCTCGGCCAGCTCGATCGTCTCCGCCTTGGTGGCGCCCGCGGCGTCCGGCTTGCCGTGTACGGCGGCCACGCCGAGGCTGGTGGTGCCGATCGCCGGGAAGCCCTGGGCGGCCAGCATGGCGGCGGACCCGTAGTCCCAGGCGTTGGGCAGCAGCAGCGGGTCGCCCGGCCGGTGCAGGTCGCGGAACGCGGTGCTCATCGGATGTCCTTCGGTCGCAGGATCGCCTCCAGCACGCCGGCCGCCAGGGCGAGCGCGTGGGCGGAGGCGGGGCAGGGGCGCACGCCCGAGCCGAATGTCAGGTGGGGCGTCGGGCCGCGCGAGACGTCGAACAGCTCGGGTCGCTGGAAGACGGCCGGGTCGCGGTTGGCGGCCACCAGGTCGATCGTGACCTCCTCGCCCGTCTGCCGGTCGAGCCTGCGGCTGGCCTTGAGCGGCGGATCGTGGCGGAGCGTCTCGTGCAGCAGGTCGTCGGTGTCGTCGCCGGGTTCGGCGTGGGTGAGCGCGTTCGTGATGAGGGCCGTCGTGGCGGCGTGGGCCTGCAGGAGGATGGTGATCCCGGGGATCGGGTCGCCCGCGCCGGACAGGAGCTCGACCAGCTCGGCCACCGCGGCGTCGGCCTCGGGCCCGGCCTCGCCCGACAGGTAGCCCGCGGCGGCGGCCGTCACCGCTCCCGTCAGCCGCTTCTCGTCGGTGACCCCGAGCGCGGCGCCGAGCACCGCCGTCGGGACGCCCGGCCAGTCGCCGCCCCGCTCCAGCGTCTTCGCCGTGGCGGCCTGTCTCAGCGCGGCCGGGTCGAGCGCGGCGAGTCGTTCGGTGACCAGTCGGCGTCGTTCGGCGTGGACCTCGCCGGTGCTGAACCGGGACACCTGGGAACGGAGCCAGGCCAGCGTCCCGTAGGGCGCGTCCTGGCGCACCGGAGGCGGCACGTAACGGGTGTCGGCCAGCACCGATACGGCTTCGGCATGGCGGGTGATGAGCATGGGACCCACGCTAGGCCGGAATCCCTTCGACGCCGGACGAAGTGTCGGCGCGTCAGACCGCCGGGGAGCGTCCCCCTGGCAGGCTGACGGGCGAGGCGACGTGCCGGCGCGTCAGGCCGCCAGGCGCTCGGGGTGCTCGGGGTGCTCGGGATGCTCGGGGTGCTCGGCCGGACCGGGCCGTGCCGCTGACCGGGCTGCGGGGCGCCGTTCCACGGCGGTCATGGCCATGCAGACGACCAGCGCGATGTCGGCCAGCACCACGCCGCGCTCCAGCAGCCCGTAGTAGGCGCCGCCGCCGATCAGCGGCGAGGTGAAGGCGGCCGGGTGCGCGGCCAGATAGGCGACCAGCGCCACCACCGAGGTCACGCTGAGCGCCCTGACCCGGTTCCACTTCGGCAGGGGCGCGCGGCCCCTGGCCAGGGTCCAGCCGGCCACGGGCAGGGTGGTGAAGATGACGGCCGAGGACCAGCGGTGGATCTCACCTGCCAGCGAGCCGACCGCCGCGTTGCCGGGGTCGGTGGGGAAGACCGCGCTCAGCATCAAGCCGGCCGTGGCGGCCAGCAGCAGTACCCGGGCGGCCGCGCTGCGCGCGGGCTCGCGGGTCGCCAGCGCGTACGCGAGGGACAGGCAGGACCCGGCCAGCGCGAGCATGCCGATCAGCACGGGCGCCATCCCGCCGGGGATCAGCGCGTAGTCGCTCAGCAGCGGCTGACCGGGCAGCGCGAACTGCGCGTAGCCGAGCGCGGCGACGGCGGCCAGCGCGCCGGCCACGGCGCTCACCACGGGCACCGTCACCGGAACCGGCTCCACACCGCGACCTGGGAGGTCCGTCCGGGTCATCGGGTCACCTCGTCATAGATCTTCTCGAAGCGGGCCAGGGAGTTCTGGTGGTCGTGCGTGAGGGCCAGGTCGCGGCTCGCCTTGCCGAGGCGGGCACGCAGGTCGTCGTCGGTGAGGATGGTGGTCATGTGGCGGGCCAGCGCCATGACGTCTCGCGGCTCGAACAGGTAGCCGTTGTCCGCCACCAGATGCGGCAGGGCCATGGAGTTCGCCGCGACCACGGGCAGCCCGCTGGCCATGGCCTCCAGGGTCGCGATGCTCTGCAGCTCGGCGACGCTCGGCATGGCGAACAGGTCGGCGGCGGCGAAGGCCTGCGGCATGTTCTCGTCGGGCACGTAGCCGAGGAAGAACACCCGCTCGCGGACCCCGATGCGCTCGGCCAGCCGCTCCAGCTCCGGCCGCTGGTTGCCCTGCCCGACGAGCGCGATCTGCGCGTCGGTCTCGTTGAGCACGTACGGCAGCGCGCGGACGAGCTCGTCGAGGCGCTTCTCCTCGTCCAGGCGGCCGACGAACAGGGCGGTGGGGCGGTCGGGCAGGTCGAACAGCTTGCGGGCCCACGCCTTGGGCTCGGCGTGCGGGTAGAAGCGGGCCAGGTCGATGCCGCAGGACACCGGCTCCACCTCGCGGGCGAAGCCCTGGTCGGCCAGCAGCTTGGCGGCCAGCGGCGTGGGCGTGGTGATGCGGTCGGCGCGGTCGAAGATCCGGGCGAAGTCGCGCCAGGCCAGTTGACCGGCCTTCTGCCGGAGCCGGTCGGGGATGTGGCCGAACTGGAAGAGGTTGTCCGGCATGAAGTGGTTGGTGGCCACGATGGGCACCTGGCGGCGGCGGGCGGCGGCGATGGCGGCCCGGCCGACCACGAAGTGGCCCTGGGAGTGCAGGACGTCGGGCTGGACAGCGTTCATCAGCCAGTCCAGCCGGGTGGGGACGGTGACCCGCATCGTGGGGTGGACCAGGAGGGGCGCGGAGCGCAGCCGGTGCACCACCACGCCGTCGACCACGTCGGCCGTGGCCGGGCCCTGGTCCGACTGGCAGACGACGTGCACCTCGTTGCCGCGCGCCGCCAGGCCGCTGGCCAGGCGGTAGGTGAAGACGGCGGTGCCGTTGACATCGGGTGGGTAGGTGTCGGTGGAGATCAGGATGCGCCGCGGACGCGCGGGGGCGGGCGCGAGCTCGGGGCGCTGGGCGGCGGTGGTGCGCAGGGGCATGACCATGACAGGGGACTCCAGTCGAAAGGATGATCGCCGACCGGCTGGGGAAGGCCGGTGCGGGAGTAGGTGGTGGGGGGTAGGTGGTTCGGGGGCAGGTCAGTGGCGCGCCTCCAGCGGAGTGGTGCGAGCCAGTGCGAAGGTCCCCGCCGCGGTCAGCGCCGCCGCCGCGATCGGGGCCAGTCCGGAGGGCAGCGGCTCGCCCAGCAGCAGCGCGCCGAAGGCGACCGCCGTGAGCGGGTCGGCGATCTGCAGCGAGGCGAAGGAGACGCCGAAGTGGCCGACGGCGTAGGCCCGCTGGAGCATCATCAGCGCCAGCAGTGCGGGCACCGGCATCGCCAGCAGGTACCACCAGTTCCAGGAGCCGTCGACCAGCGCCCGCATGAGCGTGGCCGTGGCGCCGTACAACACGCCCGAACTGGTGGCCAGCAGCGCCGCCCGGCCCGCCGGCGAGGCGATCTTCGAGCCCGCCCAGAGCAGCACCGACGCGATGCCGGCGACCGCCAGCAGCGTCAGTACGCCGTTCGGGCTCAGGTACGTCGGGCCTTCGGCCGCGGGCACCAGCAGGACCAGGCCGATCAGCCCGGCCGCCACCACACCCGCGGCGCTCAGTTCCTTGCGTGAGGGCCGGCGGCCGTGCAGCGCGGCGGCGATCGGCAGAGCGAACAGCAGGCTCGCCACCCCCATCGGCTGCACGACGGTCAGCGGGCCCAGGCCCAGGGCGACGATGTGCAGGCCGCCGCCGGACAGGATCGACAGGCCGCCGAGCAGCCAGCGCGGCCTCCGCAACAGCATGAGCAGGGTGGGCTTGGTCGTACCGGCCGCTTCGAACTGCTGAAGCGCGGCGCCGAGCGCGAAGAATAGGGAACCGACCAGGGCGATAACGGCGGCCAGGACAGTCATGCCCACTCCTCTCAAACAGATGGTTACCGGGCGAGGTCAAACAGACGTGTCCACCGGAAGGCGCTCCGGGGAAGCCTGGGTGGCGCGTCGCTTCCGCGCCCACCGGATGACCTCGACCAGGCCGGTGACGGACAGGGCGATGCCCAGGCCGAGCAGCAGTCCCTTGATCGGGTCGTTCTCGAAGGCCATCCCGCCGAAGAAGCCGATCAGGCCGGAGTACAGGCCCCACGAGGCGGCCGCGATCGCGTCGAAGAAGGTGAAGGAACGCAGCGGATGGCGTACGGCGCCCATGGTCAGCGTGGTCGCGGTGCGCCCGCCGGGGATGTAGCGAGCGGCCACGAGGATCATCCCGCCGCGCTCGGCCAGTGCGTTCCCGGCCCACACGAACGCCTTGCGGTGCCGCAGCCGCCCGCCCGACTTCTTACCGATCAGGTAGGAGACATGGTCGCCCGCGAAGGCGCCCAGCGCGGACACCACGATCACCAGCGCCAGGTTCGTCTGCCCGGAGGCGGCGAAGACGGCCGCGGTGATCACCGCGGTCTCCGCCGGCACGACCGGGAAGAACCCGTCGAGCAGCGCCAGCGCGAACAGCGCCACGTACAGCCAAGGTGACGACATCACCTGCTGGACCAGTTCCAGAATGGCGTGCGACATTGCGTGTACTCCGATCGTTGAGGCGCCCTCACAGCGTGTCTGTGTGAGGTGCCGTGGGACATCGGGGATCACCCCGGTCGAACGCGTGCCCCACCCCGATAGGGGTCAGGGCGCGCACCTTTTGAAGCTAGAAACTCCGCAGGTCACGGCACATCAGTCGATCGGCACACATGACCCCCGACTTTCGTCAGGGGCGGTCATACGACCTCCGGGCGACACTCTTCGATCAAAGCGGGTCGCCGCTACCAGCACAGGAGTGTGGGTGGGCGGCTTTGGGGTGGGGTTAACACCACCGGGGATGGTTTATCCAGCACCACCCTGACTTTCGTCAGGGTAGTTCCCCTACTCCCATCCGGACGCCGGGTTCCCCCTCACGGGTGAGGCGGATCCCTCCGCTGCGGGAGGGATGGCCGGGGTGGCGAGGCGCACTGTGGGCACATGACTCCCCAGAAGGCCGGAATCGGCCGCATCACGGCGGCGGTCGTGGCGATGGCCGCCATGCTCCCGTACCTGACTTTGAAGATCTTCTGGCTGACCGGCCGTCCGGTGGGCGTCTCCGACCCGGCGTTCATGAACGATCCGGCGATGGTCGGGCTGAACGTGATGACATTCGGCATGGACGCGGTCGCGCTGCTGCTGGCGCTGGCGTTCACCACGCGGCGGGGCATGCGGCTGCCCGCCTGGCTGGTGCTGCTGCCCCTCTGGGTCGGCACCGGCCTGCTGTCGGTGGTGATCGTCACGGTGCCGGTCAGCGTCCTGGTCTCCGGCCCGTCGATCTTCGTGACGGACGGGCCCATCGCGCCCTGGGTGTACATGATGGTCTACGGCGGGTTCATCGGGCAGGGCGTGGGGCTGATGGTGGCGTTCGTCCTGTACGCCCGGGACCGGTGGCCCGTCGTCTTCTCCACAGCCCTTGGGTACGGCTACGTGAGCCCGACCAGGTCGTTCCAGACCGTCGTCGCCAGAGGGGCGCTACCGGTGTCGGCCGTGCTCGGCGCGACCCGCCTGTATTGGGCCGCCGGTAACGCCGCGCCGGATCAGGTGCTGCAGGACGGCTTCAAGGGCTTGCTCGCGCTCGGGGCGGGGCTCGCGCTGGTCCTCCTCGTCAGAGGCCGGGGCTCCGGGGCGTTCTGGCCGCCACTGGTGGTGGGCTGGCTCGGCACGGGCGTCATGTTCGGCTGGGGGCTGTACGCGATGATCCTCACGGTCACCGCCGGGCCGCTCGGGGCAAAGATGACCGGCGCGGCGGGCCTGGTGGAGCTGTTCGGCACGCTGACCGGGCTGGTGATGGCGATGTGCGGGGCGTTCCTGCTGGCCGAACGGTCAGGCGTGGGCCACGTGCAACCGGCGCAGGAGGCGCTTGAAGGCGAAGATCGAGAAGGTGATCGCGAGACCGCTGATCACGGCCACCACTGAGGTGCGGAGCAGCATGAAGGTGCTGAGCGACTCGTGCAGCGCGAGCCAGATGCTCACCGTCGAGTTGGCCATCAGCACGAACGCCCACAGCAGCGTGATCCTGGCGAAGAACCTGCGGACCCGCTCATGCTTGAGCACCGCCGACGGCAGGTGGATGTAGTCGAGCGTGAGTTTCTGCACGAGCGGCCTGTTGAGCCGTACCGAGGCCAGGAAGGCCACGCTGATGCAGAGCGTGCCCAGCTCCGGCTGGATGAAGTAGACCACCCAGCTGCCGGTCCAGAAGCCCACGGCGGCGCGCGCGGTGATCGCGATCGCGGCCAGGATCATCGTGGCGGGCACCCGGATGCCCCTGATCAGCCGCCAGGCGACGCCGAGGTAGACCCAGGACACGGCCGCGGCCAGCGCCCCGTTGAGCCCCAGCACGGCCAGGGCGGCGTAGAACACGGCGAGCGGCGCGACCACGCCTTCGAGCAGCCGAGGCACCGCCTGTCGCACAAGAGCGGTCAGACGCGGCAGGGTTACGGGAGGGTGATTCACGACTGCTCCGCAAATTGGCCGACGATCAGCGAACTACCCGAGCTTCGGGAGACCAGGCTTCCCGGACGGACCGGTGGAGATTACGAATTGGTTACTCCGGGTCTGCCGGTGGCTTACCGTACCCGACGAATCGGTATGCCACTGCCTCTTTTGCCACGTTCCATGAGTTTGTGGCTGTCCGACTCGGTGCGGCGCGGGTGGCGCGCCGCCGCCGATCGTCACTCAACCAGAGCTCGCTTGAGCCCCGCCGTAGAAGCGGTTTCAGCTCAGTGAAGTGGTCGCCAACTTGGCCCCGAAACCGAGGAAAAGGGCGCCGACACCCGAGGTCAAGCCCGCGCTAAGTTTTCTGCGGGCGCGGAACTGGGTGGCCAGGAAGGTGCCCCCGAGGATGAGCGCGGTGAGGTAGAGCAGGCTGAAGACCTGGATGATCGCGCCCAGGATGAGGAACGACAGCACGGGCGCGGTGTAGCCCGGGTCCACGAACTGGATGAAGAAGGAGACGAAGAAGAGGATCGCCTTGGGGTTGAGCAGGCTGATCGTCAACGCCTTGCGGAACGGGCGTAGGCGGCTGCCCGGGATTTCCGCGTCAACGGCCTTGGCCGGGGCGGTGTCGGCGGTCTCGGCGGTGCCGGGCCGGGAGCGCCAGGCGCGCCAGGCACTCCGCAGCATCTGGAAGCCGATCCACGCCAGGTAGCCGGCGCCCGCGTACTTGACGATGCTGAACAGCACCGGGCTGGAGCGCAGCAGGGACGCCGCGCCCGCGGCCGTGAACGCCATGAGAACCGTGTCACCGACGAAGACGCCCGCCGCGGCCCGGTAGCCGTGCCGCACCCCGTGCTGGGCGGCCGCGCTCAGGACGTACAGGGAGTTGGGGCCCGGCAGCAGGATGATGAGGAAGGCACCGAGGACATAGGTCGAGAGATCCGTGATACCGAAGAACATGCCGCTCGCTCCTGGAATGCGTAATGACAAGCCAGGGTATCGCGCGATTAATCCCTCGGCGCGTACCAAATTCCTCCATGCACCTGCTGGTAACCGAGCGCCCGATAAGTGGCGTCCGCCAGGGCCTGGCCGCGCGGGTTGACGCCGAGTCCGATGCCCTGCTTGTTCATCGTGTAGCCGAAGGCCAGCCGGGCCGCCGGGTCGCAGAAGCCGAGCGAGCCGCCCATGCCCGCGTGCCCGAACGCGGTCGCCGACAGCAGCGCGCCCTCGCTGTCGGCGGGCGGCAGGTACCTGTTGTCGACCGCCTTCATGAACCCGGTCGAGAACCGGGTCGGCACGGCCAGCACCGCGTCGGTCCCGGCCGAGGCGGTCAGCCCCATGACGGTCAGCTGCTCCTCGGTCACGAGTTCACCACCCCCGAGGGACAGCGGCCGGTACATGCCCGCCAGGCCCCTGGCATTCGTCACCGCGCCGACGGCGCCGTATTCGGCCGCGTGCGCCTGGCGGCTGTCCGACTCGCCGGGCGTCGTCATGTAGCCGCCCTCGTTGGCCAGCAGCAGCCCCGGAATCGAGGCGGGATCGGTGAACGCCTTGACGTAGAACATGGGCGGGTCCGACGGCGGGTCGGCGGGGATCGTGGGCGCCACCCGGCCTTCCTGCTCCTCCGGCAGGCCCAGCCAGAAGTCCAGGCCGAGCGGCTCGGCCACCTCCTCGCGGAAGAACGTGCCGAGCGAGCGCCCGCTCACCCTGCGGACGACCTCGCCGACCAGGAACCCGAACGTCAGCGCGTGATAACCGTGACGGCTGCCCGGCTCCCAGAACGGCCGCTCGCCGGCCAGCCGATCGACCATCAGCTTCCAGTCGTAGAACGCCCCGGGCGCCAGCGGCTCGCGCAACACCGGAACCCCCGCCTGGTGCGAGAGCAGATGCCTGACCAGCGTCGCCTCTTTGCCGTGGGCCCCGTACTCGGGCCAATAGCGGACGACGGGGGCATTGAGATCCAGCTCACCGCGCGCGGCCAGCATGTGCGCGCAGAGCGCCGTGGCGCCCTTCGTACATGACCAGACATGGCCGATGGTGTCGTGCAGCCAGGGGACGCCGGGCGCGGCCTGGCCGCCCCAGAGATCGACGACCATCTCACCGTCGAGCACCACGCACACCGATGCGCCGACCTCGCCGCGAAGTGCGAGGTTACGATCGAACTCCTCCGCGACCTGGGAGAACCTGGGGTCGCACGTCCCTTGTACGGTCATTGCCCGAATCCATCACGAAAGCCGACCGGTGTAAACCGGCTACCCCGATGACTGCGGACCCCCTTTACCTTGATTCCATGTAGGTTTAGTGTGAAAACATGCGGTCGATCAACGAAGACTGGGCGGCGACCATCGTCGGCCTGGCGCTGCTGTTGCTCGTCATCACCGGTGTGATCCCGGCCGGGTTGGTGCCCTGATGAGCGCCGAAGCAACCGAAGGCCGGACGGCCACCGGTCTGGACGTCGCCGGAGGAGTGCTGGTGGTGCTGGTGCTCGGCGCCGCCACCAGGTTCCTGGAACAGAGCGTGCCCGACGCCACCAAAGGAGGGCCGTTCGAGCAGCTGGGCGCGGCCGTCGAGTATCCCGTCTACGCCATCGCCCTCGGCCTGCTCGGCAATGCCGTCCTGAGCGCCACCGGGCTGCGGGAGCGGCTCGCTGGCGGCTTCAGGACCGAGTTCTTCATCAAGACGGGCCTGGTGCTGCTCGGCGCGTCGATCAATCTCAAGGTGATCGTCACCGCCGCGGGCCCGGCCATCGCCCAGGCGGTCGTACTGATCAGCTGCGTCTTCCTGTTCACCTGGTGGCTCGGCGGGCAGCTGGGGCTGGACGACAAGCTGCGGGCGCTCCTCGCCTCCGCCGTGTCGATCTGCGGCGTCAGCGCGGCCATCGCCGCGGCCGGAGCCGTACAGGCCAAGAAGGAGCAGCTGGCCTACAGCGCGAGCCTGGTGATCGCGTTCGCGCTGCCGTCCATCTTCGTGCTGCCCTGGCTGGCCGGGGTGCTGGGGTTGAGCCCTGAGGTGGCGGGCGCGTGGATCGGCGGCAACATCGACACCACAGCGGCGGTCACGGCGGCCGGGGCGATCGTCGGCGAGCAGGCGCTGCAGGTCGCCACCATCGTCAAGGTGACGCAGAACGCGCTCATGGGCGTCGTCGCCGTCGCGCTCACCGCCTACTTCGCCTTCAAGGTCGAGCGCCGCCCCGACGCGCCCCTGCCGCGCCTGGCGGACCTGTGGCACCGCTTTCCGAAGTTCGTGCTCGGCTTCGTCGCCGCCTCGGTGATCGCCACCTGGTATCTGGGCGCGGGCGGCGACAAGGCCGCCATCGCCGTGGTGAACGACCTGCGGGTGTGTTTCCTGATCCTGGCGTTCGTCAGTATCGGGCTGGAGTTCCGCGTCTCCTCGCTCAGGGAGGCCGGCTGGCGTCCGGTCGGCGTTTTCGCCGCCGCGACGGCGGTGAACCTGCTGCTGGCGCTGGGGCTGGCCGCGCTGTTGTTCGGCGGGTTCGCCGTTTGAGAGTGGGTACGGCTCGCGTGGCTAGGGGTGGTCGCGCGAGCCGTACCACTTGAGCGCCCATCCGGGGGGAAAGCGGCAGGATGGGTTTCGTGCGGATATCCATCCTGGGGACACTGGAAGTGACCGGCGCGGAGCCGATCGCGGTCGGTGGGTTCCGGTTACGGGCGCTCCTGGCCATCCTCGCCCTCGAAGCCGGGCGGACCGTCACGTCGGAGCGGCTCATCGACATGCTCTGGCCGCAGGAGCCGCCGAGCAACGCCGCCAACGCGCTGCAGACGCTGGTCAGGCGGCTGCGAGTGGCGCTCAGGCCGTACGAGATCGTGGAGAGCCGGGCGGGTGGCTACGCGCTGGCCGTCGACGCCGACCAGGTCGACGCGCTGCGCTTTCGCCGCCTGACCGGCCTCGCCAAGCTCGATCTGACCGGTCTGGCGCAGCTCGATGAGGCGCTCGCGCTCTGGCGGGGGCCCGCGCTCGCCGGTCTCGGCGCCGTGCCGCACCTGGCCAACGCGGCCGCCGGGCTGGAGGAGGACCGGCTGGCCGCGATCGAGACCCGCGCCGAGGCGCGGCTGGCGGCCGGGCTGCCGGCCGACTTGGCCGCCGAGGTGGCCGCGCACCCCCTCCGTGAGCGGCTGTGCGCGCTGGAGATGCGCGGGCTGGCCGCCGCCGGGCGGCAGGCCGACGCGCTGGCCCTGTTCGAGCGCACCCGCCGGACACTCGCCGACGAGCTCGGCGTCGACCCGGGGCCCGAGCTGCGCGCCGCCCACCTGGCGGTCGTGTCGGGCGAGGTCCCCGTACGGCAGGACCCTCCCAAGGGCCTGCCCAAGGGCAACGTCCGGGTCCCCCTGACCACGTTCATCGGCCGCGAGGACGAGCTGGACCTGCTGACCACCGTCCTCGGTCACGCCCGGATGGTCACGATCGTCGGCCCGGGCGGCTCGGGCAAGACCAGGCTGGCCGCCGAGGCGGCCCTGCGCATGGACACGCGGTTCGACGGCGCGTGGATGGTCGAGCTGGCCTCCGTCACCGACCCCACGGCTCTGCCCGGCGCGGTGCTCGACGCCCTTGGCCTGCGCGAGGACCGGCCCGGCTACTCGCATCACCGGCCGGATATGACCGACTATCCGCGCCAAAGGCCGGACACGCCGGGCGCCTGGGCGGACGGGCGACCGGGAGGGGGCGGAGAACCGGTAGGGGCCGGGCGGCTTGGCGGGGCCGGGCCGCTCCAGCAGGTGGTCGAGGCCCTGGGCGAGCGTCAGGTGCTGGTCGTGCTGGACAACTGCGAGCACCTCGTCGACGCCGCCGCGCGCCTGGCCGATGACCTGCTGGCCGGCTGCCCCGGCCTGCATGTGCTGGCCACCAGCCGGGAGCCGCTCGGCGTGCCGGGGGAGCGGCTGGTGCCCATCCCGCCGCTGGAGCCGCCCCCGACCGGCGTGGACGCGACCCGAGCGGCCGAATACCCGTCGGTACGCCTGCTGCTCGACCGTGCCACGGCGGCCCGGCCCGCGTTCGCCCTCGACGCGGGGAACGTCACGGCCGTGGTGGCCCTGTGCCGCCGGCTGGACGGCATGCCGCTGGCCATCGAACTGGCCGCGGCCCGGCTGCGGACGATGACGCCGCGGCAGCTCGCCGACCGCATCGACGATCGCTTCCGGCTGCTGACGGGCGGCAGCCGTACGGCGCTGCCCCGCCAGCAGACGCTCAGAGCGGTGGTGGAGTGGAGCTGGGACCTGCTCGACGAGCCCGAACGCGAGCTTGCCCGCGGGTTCGCGGTCTTCGCGGGCGGCGCCACACTCGAATCCGTCGAGGCGGTGTGCGGTGGCACCGCCCACGTGCTGGGCGCGCTGGCCGACAAGTCGCTGGTCCAGGTGTCGCCGGAGGGCCGCTATTCGATGCTGGAGACGATCCGCGCGTACGCCGCCGACCGGCTGGCCGAGACCGGGGAGACGGCGGCCTACCGGCGGCGCCATGCCGTACACCTGCTCGATCTCGCCGAACGGGCGGTTCCCCAGCTGCGGACCGGCGCGCAGATCGAGTGGATCGAGCGGCTCTCGGCCGAGCGAGACGACTGCTCGGTGGCGCTGCGCTGGGCGCTCGACGAGGGCGACGTGGAGATCGCGCTGCGGCTCTGCGCGGCTCTCAACTGGTATTGGTGGATGTGCGGCTACCGGCACGAGAGCGCGAACTGGGCGGCGCAGGTGCTGGACTTGGCGGGCGACACCCCGCCTCCGGGTCTGGTGAGGGCGTACGTGGCCTGTCTGTTCGCGGATGGGGTGAGTAAGTTCGCGTCGATCGTCAGTGATCGGGCGGCCATGCGGGTCCTGTCCGTGCGGATGAACGAGCTGATCACGGCCGCGGAGCGGGAAGGACCCGTCCACCCGCTGCTGCTGATCAGCCGGGCCGTCATGGCGAGCGCGGCCGGGCAGGACGAGCGGGCCGCCGCGCTGCTCGATCACCTCGCCGAGAGCGACGACCTCTGGCTGGCCAGCTCGGCCAGGATGCTCGGCGGGCCGCACGCGTCCGAAGAGCGGCTCGAGCAGGCGGTGGCCGGGTTCAGGAAGCTGGGCGAACGGTGGGGGCTGAGCGAGGCGCTGCTGAATCTGGCCGCGCTGCGCGCCGCGCGCGGGGAACCCACGGAAGATCTGATCGCTGAGACCCAGTCTCTCACCAGCGAGTGGGTGAGCTCGGAGGAGACGATCTCGACGCTGACCCGGTTGGCGACGCTCCGCGCGCAGAGCGGCGACCTTGACGGCGCCGCCGCCGACCTGGCCAAAGCCCGACGCGGAGTCACAGCGGACCGGATCACCAGCCGGGCCGCCGACGGAACCACCGATCGGGCCGCCGACGGAACCACCGATCGGGCCGCCGACGGAACCACCGATCGGGCGGCCTACCGGAGCCGTGCTCGGCTCGGCGCGGATGCGGAGATCTCGGCGTTCACCCTCATCCAGCTCGGCATGGGGGAGGCCGCGCTGGCCTACCGGCTCGGCGATGT
The DNA here is from genome assembly GCF_040649695.1 of Nonomuraea sp. NPDC048901. Lineage (NCBI taxonomy): Bacteria > Bacillati > Actinomycetota > Actinomycetes > Streptosporangiales > Streptosporangiaceae > Nonomuraea > Nonomuraea sp. NPDC048901. The sequence continues at coordinate 940,364 of NZ_JBEZFW010000003.1, forward strand.
CGAGGAGAGCCTGGCCACCTACCGCGACCTTTTCCCGCTGCTGGCCGAGGCACCGCCGATTCCGCAGCTCGCGGTGGCGGTGCACACCGGCTACGGCAGGGCGCTGACGGCCGGTGGCGACCCCGCGGCCGGGCTCGAACAGCACCGCCTGGCGCTCGGCCTGCTGGGTGCCACGCCGGATCTGCCGTACCTGTCGATCGTGCTGGCCGGGTGCGCGCTGGCCGAGCTGTCGGGCGGTGACCCGGAACGCGCGGCCGTCCTGTTCGGCGCGTCGGCCGCCGTCGAGCCGCCCGACGCGTCGGCCGACACGGTCGCGGGGACGGCGTCGGCCAGGGCCGCGCTCGGCGATGCGCGCTACGACCACCTGTACGGCGAGGGCGCCGCCATGACCAGGCAGGAGGTCTACGAGATGATCGGCAGCATCGCGTAGGAGGGTTCGTGGACCGTGGTCGTGCCCTTCTGGGGGTTCCTGGCGAACCTGGGGAGGTTCGATCCCGCCACGTCGATCCTGATCCGGTGTCCGGGGCGGAAGAGGTTCGAGATCGCGCCCAGCTCGACCCTGACCTCGCGCACCTCGCCGGGCGTCAGGTCCGTCACCCGGGTGATGGCGTCGGTCAGCAGCTCGGCCCGGCCGCCGGGGTGTACGTCGATCAGCTTGACGGCGACGTCCGCGCTGGTCGCGGTGGACGACACGAGCACGATCAGCTCGACGTCCCCGGTCACCTCCAGCGCGGCGTCGAGCGGTTCGCTCTGGTGACGCAGCACGTCGCCGCGGTCGTCGAGCGGGCGCTGGTCGAGCGGCCCGAAGGCGTCGAACGTCATCACCGCCCCGCCCACCGTGGGGACCGGGTCGTCGGGGTCGCTGACGAACTCGCCGCCCCCGCCGCCCGCCGGGACGGTGCTGAGCGTGCCGTCCGGGCCCAGGTGGTACGCCACGCGCCGGGCGGCGGGTGGCGGCCAGTCGGACGCGGTACGCCACTCGTCGGCGCCCATCAGGAAGTACGTCACCGTGGCCCGGTCGGCCGGCGGCTCCCTGCGCAACCACTGGCCGAACCACTCCAGGTGCAGGCCGGTCCAGTCGATCGCGTCCTGGCTCGCTCCTGCCCCGTAGTCACGCCCGCAGACATTGCCGTCCTGCGTGAAGTGCGCCCACGGGCCCACGACGAGCCGGGATCCGCCGCGCAGGTGCTGGTAGTGGCCGACGGAGGCGTCGCGGAAGTAGTCGTACCAGCCGGTGCCCACCAGCGCCGGCACCTCGATCTCGGCGTAGCGGACGGCGCCGTCTCGCCACATCTCCGCCGCCGGGTCGGGATGGTCCATCCAGCCGGCGTAGAAGGGCACGAGGTCGGTCAGGAGCGGCTGGTCGCTGAGCGGCAGGCGCTCGGCCAGCCGCAGCATGGTCTCGGGGAAGCGATCGGGGAAGCCCAGTGCCGCCAGATAGGCGTCCCTGTCGGCGGCGAGCGCCGTACCCCGGTTGATCCGGCGCTCCAGCTCGTCGAGCGCGAGCACGGCCGCGCTGACGGTCAGGACCACGTTGAGGTTGGGCACGCCCGAGTGGTAGACCACCTCGTGCAGTGACGCGGGCGCCACGTGCGGCGCGATGGCCCGCAGGCCCGCCGGGCGTTCCTGCGCGGCCAGGAGCTGGGTGATGCCCAGGTAGGAATCGCCGAACATGCCGACGTTCCCGTCCGACCAGGGCTGCGTGGCCGCCCACCGCACCGCGTCGTAGCCGTCGGCGGCCTCGCCGGCGATGAAGGTGAGCTCGCCGTCCGAGTCGCCGGTCCCGCGCACGTCCTGGACGGCGACCGCGTATCCGGCGGCCACCAGCCGGGCCAGGTCCAGGTGCATTCCGGGCCCCGGATCCGTCCTGCCGTACGGCGTGCGGGACAGCAGCACCGGGAAGGGGCCGGGCCCGGCGGGCCGCCAGAGCGTGGCGACGAGGGTGACGCCGTCGCGGGTGGTCATGGTCTCCGTGGTCTTGATCATGGGATCCTCCTGTCGCAGGCCCTCAGCACTGATGCTCATGTCACTCAGCGTGTCTGAACGCCCTGGTAGAGGGCTGGCATTAACCTGGCACCTGTCTGTCAGGCTCTGGAGCCAGCAGGAAACGGGCCCACCGGACGGGCCGGAAAGTTGGGCCTTTCCCAACCACCGCAACGTCCTCACCCTCGGTTCAGGCGCGTGTCAACGACATCCCACGCGCCCGAGGAGGACTAGGTGAAACGCCGTTTTGTCATCCTGCTCGCCGTCCTCGGCCTGGTCTGCCTGACCGGCATGACCGGAGCCGGGGCCGCCGCCGAGCCGCCGCCGAACCGGCAGTATCGCGTGGAGGGACCGGCGAACGCCCAGCAACGCAGCGCCGTCGCCGCGACCGGCGCCGCGATCGACGAGGTGGCCACGGGGTCGGTCCTGATCACCGCCACGACGGCCGAGGTGGACGCGATCAGGCGCCTCGGTTACCGGGTCTCGGAGGTGTCGCGCCCGTTATCGCCGTCCGGCGGCGTCGGGACCTTTGACTTCCCGCCGGCGGACTCCGGCTACCACAACTACGCCGAGGCGAACGCCGACATCAACGCGCTCGTCGCCGCTCATCCCAACCTCGCGACGGTCTCCACGTACGGCACGTCGTACGAGGGCAGAGCCCTGCGCGTCATCAAGATCAGCGACAACGTCGCGACCGACGAGGCCGAGCCGGAGGTGCTCTTCACCGCGCACCAGCACGCCCGCGAGCACCTCACGGTGGAGATGGCGCTCTACCTGGCGCACCTGCTGGTGGACAACTACGGCACCGACCCCCGGATCACGAACCTGGTGAACTCCCGGGAGATCTGGATCATGCCGGACCTGAACCCGGACGGCGGCGAGTACGACATCGCCAGCGGCTCCTACCGCTCCTGGCGTAAGAACCGCCAGCCGAACAGCGGCTCGTCGGCCGTCGGGACCGACCTGAACCGCAACTGGGCCTACAACTTCGGCTGCTGCGGCGGCTCCTCCGGCAGCACCTCCAGCGAGACCTACCGCGGCGCGGCGGCCGAGTCGGCGCCCGAGGTCAGGGCCGTGGCCAACTTCGTACGCGGCCGCGTCGTCGGCGGCGTCCAGCAGATCAAGTCGAACATCGACTTCCACACCTACGCCGAGCTCGTCCTGTGGCCCTACGGCTTCACCTTCAACGACACGGCCCCGGGCCTGACCCAGGACGACCACGACGCGTTCGCGGCACTCGGCCGGAACATGGCCTCCACCAACAACTACACCCCGGAGCAGGCCAGCGACCTCTACATCACCGACGGGACGATCGACGACTGGCTGTGGGGCGCGTACAAGATCTTCAGCTTCACCTTCGAGATGTACCCCGTCAGCTCCAGCCCGGGCTTCTACCCGCCGGACGAGCAGATCGTCCCGCAGACCACCCGGAACAGGGAGGCGGTGCTCCGCTTCCTCGAGTACTCCGACTGCGTCTACCGGATCATCGGCAAGGAGTCCCAGTACTGCGGCACCGGCACCCCGCCCGTGACCGTCTACTCCGACACCTTCGAGACGGGCACCGGCTGGACCGTCAACCCGAGCGCCACGGACACGGCCACCCTCGGCGCGTGGGAGCGCGGTGTCCCAGAAGCGACCACCTCCTCCGGCGCCAAGCAGCTCGCCACCACGGTCAGCGGCACCAACGACCTGGTGACGGGCCGCCTCGCGGGCACCGCCGCGGGTGACTTCGACGTCGACGGCGGCATCACCTCGATCCAGTCGCCGCCCATCACGCTGCCCGCCACCGGCACGCTCAGCCTCTCGCTGTCGTGGTACCTGGCGCACGGCTCGAACGCCTCCAGCGCCGACTACTTCCGGGTCAGGGTGGTCGGCAACACCACGACGACCGTCTTCCAGCAGGCCGGCGCGGCGGCCAACCGCAACGGGACCTGGGCCACGGCCACGGCCAGTCTGAGCGCGTACGCGGGGCAGACGGTCCGCATCCTCATCGACGCCGCCGACGCCTCCGGCGCGTCCCTGGTCGAGGCGGGCGTCGACGACGTCCGCATCACCCAGCAGAACTGATCGTCTCTTCGGCCGGTCACCACGGCGGAGCACCGAGTGCGGGTGCTCCGCCGTAACCATTTCTTTGGGTCTTGTAAGACCCCGGTGTCAAGGCTACGATCGCGGCAACTCTTAGGAAACTTTCCTAAAAGAAATCATGAATCAGGAAGCCATGTCCCGGTCGCCGCCGCCTTCCTCCACTCTGACCCAGAGTGTTCCGGGCCGTCGAAGTGACCCTCCGGCGTAGGCCGCTGACTGGCCGAACAAAGCGAACCCCTCCTGCTGCCACCCCCCAGCGGCCCGCGCCACCCCGCGGGCCCATGCCGTACGGCTTGCGCTCTCACCCCCCGGCGCAAGCCGTACGGCACGCCACAAGGACATGACCCGTCACAGCCGCACCACCAGGGAATGCCATGAGATTTCGCCGCATGTTCCTCGCCTTACTCGCCGCCCTGGCCATGATGGGGGCCGGGCTCACCACCGTCTCGATCAGCGCCTATGGGGCTGTGGCCCTCGCCTACCCCGCGTGGACGGCATGGACCGCCTACAGCGTGGGCACCCGCGTCACCTACAACGGCGTCGACTACGAGTGCATCCAGGCTCACACTTCCCAGCCCGACTGGACGCCGGATGCCGTGCCCGCCCTGTGGAAGACCGTCTCCGGCGGCGGCGGCGACACCACCGCCCCCTCGGTGCCGGGCAACCTCCGCTCGACCGGCACGACCTCCAGCAGCGTCTCGCTGGCCTGGAACGCCTCCACCGACAACGTCGGCGTCACCGGCTACAACGTCTACAGGGGCTCGACGCTGGTGACGACGGCCACCGGCACCACCTACACCGACGGCGGGCTCGCGGCCTCCACCAGCTACACCTACACGGTCCGCGCCCGTGACGCCGCCGGGAACCTCTCCGCGGCCGGCAACTCCGTCACCGCCACCACCTCGGCCGGCACCGGCGCCCCCGGCCAGCCGGGCTCGCCGAGCGTCAGCGGGTCCACGAACAGCTCGCTCTCCCTGTCGTGGGGCGCGTCGTCGGGCACGGTCACGGGCTATCGCGTGTACGAGGGCAGCACGGTCAAGGCCACCGTCACCGGGACATCGGCCACCATCGGCTCCCTGGGCACCTGCACCTCGCACACCTTCACCGTCAGGGCGTACAACTCGGTAGGCGAGTCGGCCTCCAGCGCCGCGGTCACCGGGACGACCATCGGCTGCACCGGCGGCGGCAGCAAGCTGCCCGGCGCCCCCTACCTCTACATGGGCTGGGGCGACCCGCCAGCGCCCGCCACGGTGATGAGCGCGACCGGCGTCAAGTCGTTCACGATGGCGTTCATCCTGTCCAGCGGCGGCTGCAACGCGGCCTGGGACGGCAGCCGTCCGCTGACCGGCGGCGCCGACGCGCAGGCGATCTCGGCCATCAAGTCGGCCGGCGGCAGCGTGCAGGTCTCCTTCGGCGGCTGGTCGGGCAACAAGCTCGGCCCGAACTGCTCCTCGCCCTCGGCGTTCGCCGGCGCGGTGCAGACGGTCATCAACGCCGTCGGTCCCGCGGCCGTCGACTTCGACATCGAGAACACCGACGAGTTCGAGAGCGAGGCGGTCCAGGACCGCATCCTGAACGGCCTCAAGATCGTCAAGCAGAACAACCCCAACATCAAGGTCGTCGTCACCTTCGGCACCTCGACCACCGGCCCCACCTACTGGGGCACCCGCCTGATCAACCGCTCGAAGGAGCTCGCGGTCCCGATCGACAACTACACGATCATGCCGTTCGACTTCGGCGGCGGCTCGAACATGTACCAGAGCACGGTCAACGCCTCCGAAGGGCTGAAGAACACCCTCAAGACGGCCTTCGGCTGGTCGGACGCACAGGCGTACGCGCACATGGGCATCTCGGGCATGAACGGCCTGTCGGACCAGCAGGAGCTCACCTCCACGGCCACCTGGACGCAGATCCGTGACTACGCCAGGAACAACGGCCTGACCAGGCTCGCGTACTGGGCCGTCAACCGCGACCGGCCGTGCCCGGGCGGCGGGGTCGTGTCCAACTGCAGCGGGATCGCCCAGTCGAACTGGGACTTCACCAGGATCACCGCCGGCTTCTGAACCGGGACCGGCCCCACCGTCGGCTTCTGAACCAGGACCGGCCGACCGCCGGTTTCTGAACCGAACCGACCCACTGCCGATTCCTGAACCGGGACCGGCCCACCGCACCCGTCGCACCGGTGTCCCGCCGCCGGTGCGACGGGTGGCCCACGGGGGCGCGGCGGCACTTTCGCGAAGACCGAGTTCCACGAAGACCCGAGCTTCGCGAAGACCCGAGCTTCGCGAAGACCCGAGCTTCGCGAAGACCCGAGCTTCACGAAGACGAGAACGTGAAGACCCGAGAACATGAGGGATCTCCATGAACCTGCGAGGACTCGCGGCGACCGCCGCCATCGCCCTGGGCCTCATAGCCCTCCAAGCCACACCCGCCTCAGCCGCCAACATCCTGACGAACCCCGGCTTCGAGTCCGCTCTGTCCGGCTGGACCTGCCAGACTTCCGCCGCCGCCCAAACGGTGTCACAACCCGTTCACGGCGGTACGAAGGCCCTGCAGGCCACCCCGGCGGGCAATGACTACGCCAGATGCCAGCAGACCGTGACGGTCCAGCCCAACACGACCTACCAGCTGTCGGCATGGGTCCAGGGCAACTACATCTTCCTGGGAGCGACGGGCACCGGGATCGACGTCAGCACCTGGGGTGCCCCGGGCGGTCAATGGCAGCAGCTGAAAACGTCGTTCACCACCGGCGCGGGTGTGACCAGCGTGATCGTCTACGTCAACGGATGGTACGGCCAGGGCGCCTACTACGCCGATGACGTCGTGCTAGACGGACCGGGCGGTGCCCCGGACACGCAGGCGCCGACCGTGCCGGGAAGCCCGGCGGTCGGCGGTGCCACCAACTCCAGCCTGACCGTGACATGGTCCGCCTCCACCGACAACTCCGGCAGCGTCGCCCGCTACGAGGTGTCCAGGGACAACGCGTCCCCCACGGCGGTCACCGGAACCACCTACACGGCCACCGGGCTCAGCGCCGCCACGACTTACGGCTTCCGCGTCCGGGCGTGTGACGCCGCCGGCAACTGCTCGGCGTACACGGCCTCCGTCAGTGGGAAGACCACCAACGACACCACGCCGCCGCCGACCGGTGACATCCGCTACGCGCCCTACATCGACATCACCATGAACACCCCGTCCCTGACCGGCGCCGCCGCCGCGACCGGGGTGAAGAACTACACGCTGGCCTTCGTGCTCGGCGACAGCACGGGCTGCAACCCGGCCTGGGGCGGGGTCATCCCGCTCACCGATTCCAGGATCATCAACGACGTCAAGGCGCTCCAGGCCCAGGGCGGCCAGGTGGTCGTCGCCAGCGGCGGCGCCCAGGGCCCGTACCTGGAGCACAACTGCGGCACCACCGCCACCCTGCTCGCCGCCTACAAGAAGGTGCTCGACGCGGTCGGCACGAACCAGCTGGACGTCGATGTCGAAGCGTCGATCGATGTGAACAAGGTCAACAGCGCGCTGAAGCAGTTGCAGTCCGAACGCGGCACCGTGGTGAGGTACACGCTGCGCGTGCAGGCACAGGACTACGGCCTCGACCCGTTCTCGGTGCAGATCCTCCAGGACGCCGCCGCCAAGGGCCTGAACGTGATCGTCAACCCGATGGTCATGGACTTCGGCTACACCGGCAACTGGGGCGACGCGATGGTCTCGGCCGCCCAGGCGACGCTCGGCCAGATGAAGGGCGTGTGGCCGTCGAAGACCGATGCCCAGCTCAAGCGCATGCTCGGCGTGACCCCGATGATCGGCAAGAACGACACGGGCCAGACCACCACTCAGGCCGACGCCCGCAAGCTGCGCGACTGGGCCAACACCAACCACATCGGCTTCGTCGGCTTCTGGTCGGTGGGCCGCGACAACGGCGGCTGCCCCAACGGCAGCGTCTCGCCGACGTGCAGCGGGATCTCCCAGTCGGCGTACGAGTTCACCGGCATCTTCAAGGGCTTCACTGGGTTCGCCGGATGAGCGCCGGCTAACGCACCAAGCCAGCTAACGCGCCAGCCGGCTAACGCGCCAGCCGGCTAACGCACCAACTGGGTCGGTTTCACGGGCAGGCCCTGCCCCGGCGGACGGTACGTCGGCAGGGCCTCCCCGTACTCGTGCATCCACGCGTGATCGACCAGCAACCGCATCCGTCCTCCGGCGGCGACCCCCGCCGGATCCGGCGCGGCGGGCTCCATGTGATCGACGGTCAGCTTGGCCACCGCGTCCGCCACCAGGTAGGCGTCGGGCGGCGCGAGGTCGCACCGGTCGTCGGGCCCGATGAGCAACTCCACCTCGGGCGGAAGCGGATAGATCGGGCGCGGGATGGCCAGCACGCGCGGCGTCGGCGCCATCGGCAACCCGTCACGCACCGCTTCGAGCAGCATCGACCGCGACGACCGCCGGTCGAACAGCCCCTCGGCCAGCGGCCAGCTCAGCGCGCCCACGTCCGTGCCGTCCTCGCCGCACGCGTGCAGACACAGGTACGGCACGAGCGGAATGGCCGACCCCGCGCCGGCCTGCGCCCAGCCGCCGCCACAGCCGGTCAGTACGAGCAGCGCCAGCATCGCCCGGTAGGCGGTGTCGGCGTGGTTCGTCTCCAGCCGCCCCGGCACGATCATGCACCGCCCGCCGGTCCGCTCCGCCGTCGCCCCCAGCTCCCGCGCGATCTTCAGCGTGCGCGCGGCGGCCACCCCCGTGTACGCCTCCTGCCAGGCGGGCGTGTACGGCTCACCGCGATCGCCATAGCCGTCGGGCCAGCAGCCCGGCAACCCGTCGCGCGCCACCCCGTACACCGCCAGCAGCAGGTCGAACACCGTCGTCACCGGCTCGTCGCCGTCCCTGACCACCGGCACCCCGCGGCGCAGCAGCCCCGGCCCGTCGTCGAAGCGCGGCAGCAGCACCTCCACCGAGTCGCCGCCGTACACGCTCAGTCCTTCGGCGGGCCGCCCGGTCAGCCCGCCGGCCACGAAGGCGCCGCCGTGTTCGCGCAGCCGCACCAGGTATGGCAGGTCCGTATGCTCCATCGCGTGCCCGGCGAACGCCGCCCGCTCCAGGAAGAACTCCTTGAGCAGCACATGCCCCATGGCCATGGCCAGCGCCCCGTCGGTGCCCGGCCGGACGACCAGGGTCTCGTCCGACAGGCGCGTCGGATGCGGCCCGATCGCCACGACCTTCTGGCCCTTGTAGCGCCCGGCGATCACCAGGGGCATGTCGGGCGTGCGGACGAGCCTGTTGTTCTCGCCCCACAGCAGCACATACGCCGCTCGCGGCCAGTCCTCCGGCGAGGTGCCGGGGAACCCCTGGCCGAGCAGCTGGTCCGGCACGCTGGACTGCTCGGTCAGCACCGCGCCGCCCAGGCCGCCGATCAGCCCGGCGAGCGGCGAGGTGGACAGCGCGGCCACCCGGTCCGCGCCGTGCTCGCTGGCCGTGTGCACGATCGCCGCGGCGGTCAGCTCGGCCGCCGTCCCGTCGTCCAGCGGAACCCGCCTTCCACCCCTGGCCTGCTGGTAGACCTGCGAATTTCCTGTGAGTTTCGCCCACGCCGCGACCGGGTCACGCAGCCCGTCTTTCACCTCGAAGTAGAGCCTGACCAGAGCCTGGTTGACCTGCGATCCCCCCATGAGAAAAGTTCAGCACAGAGGGTCATGTTCTATCGCGTTACGACCCGCCATGTCAGAGTTAAGAATCGGAACCCTCGGTGGAAGTACTCAGAGGAGTACGGCAGGCTAGAAGCCGCCATGGATTACGCAGTTCTCACGGGGACGATCCTCGTCGCAGGTGTCTTGTTCGCTCTCATCGCCCAATGGCGTGACTGGCGACCCCCTCTCCTTGTCTCCGTGCTGGTCGGCGTGGCGGTACGCGTGGTGTTGATGTTCACCGCGGCCCACGACTCCTGGCAGCCCGTCGACTTCATGGAGAGCTTCCAGCCGGCGGGTCAGGCGGTGCTGAACGGTCAGGACCCGGTCCTGGCCAGCGAGGGCGGCTGGCACTTCCTGCCGACCATCCCCTACGTCTACGGGATCCTGCTGTGGCTGGGCATCCCGTGGGTCTACGCCGGACGCCTGGTCACCGTGGTCGCCGACATCGTGCTGATCCCGCTGGTCGCCAAGCTGGCCGGCGGCCCCAAGGCGTCGCTGCGCGCCCTGCAGTACGCGCTCAACCCGCTCGCCCTGCTCGTCGCCTGCATCCATGGCCAGGTCGAGCCGGTGGCGCTGGCCTTCGGCGTGGCCGCCTTCGTGGTGGCCCGCGGCCCCGGCTCGCCCGATCGGGCTGGCGTCACGACTCAGGTGGTCGCCAAGGTACGCCGAGGCGTCGCGGCCTACGGCTGGCGGGCTTCGCTGCCCCGTGTCATCGGCCCCGGCGGCATGCTCCACCGCGCCCTCATGCCCGGCCCGATGGACCGGGCCGATCTGAAGCGCGGCGCGCTGGCCGGTCTGCTGATGGGCCTGGCCCTGTGCGCGAAGAGCTGGCCGATCTGGCTGATCCCCGGCATGCTGCTGCTCCTGCCCAACCTGCGGGCCAGGATCGCGGCTCTGTTCATGACCGGCGCGCTGCCGGTGTTCTTCCTGGTCACCCTGCCGATCTTCGCCGGCACGTCGCTCAAGCAGATCCCCGCGGTCATCGACACCATTCAGGACATCCGGCCGATCATCGGAGAGTGGGGCTGGACGCCGCACTTCACCGGCGGCGACTGGGCGCTGATCCCCGGCCTGGCCAAGATCGGCACCTACCTGATCTACATCTGCGTCGTCCTCGCGGTGCTGATCTGGCGGCGGGCCGACCCGATCGACATGACCCTGGCCATCCTGCTGATCTTCATGGTCGTCACGCCGCGGCTGGGCGCCCAATACCTCCTGTGGTTCATGCCGTTCCTGATCGCCAGGCCCACCAAGTTCGCCTGGCCGGCGATCATCGGCGTCTCGTTGTGGTCGGCGTACGGCTATCTGTACATGACCCAGTTCGACGACAACGCCTGGTGGCTGCTGCACCGCGACTGGTCGAGAGCGTCGATCGTGCTGCTGCCGATCCTGCTCATGGCGATGCCCTGGGGCCGCCGGTCCCCGGCGGTCCAGGTGCTCGCCCCGCCCGTCGGGCCGGCGGAGAAGGCCACGGTCACGTCAGCGGCATAGCCGCTCCCACAACGTGATCCACTGGTCGGGGTGGACGTGGCCCACCACCGTGTCGCGGGCGATGCCCGCGGCGGCGATGGCGACGTCGACTCCCTCATAGCGGCGTCTGAGCGAGGCGCGCACCGAGCCGCCCACCCCGCCGAACCCCACCTCCACCAGCTCCTGATAGCCACGCCGGGCCTCGACCAGCGGCGTGGGCCGCCGCTCGATCCGCAGGATCGCCGAGTCGACCGACGGGACCGGCCGGAAGCTCTCCCTGCCGATCCGGTCGCCCAGCCGCCAGTGGAACCACGGCCACGACTCCACCGTCACCAGGCTCCAGCGGCCGAAGTCGCCCGAGCGCTTGCGGGCGTACTCCCGCTGGGTGAGCAGCGTCGCCGAGGTGAGCCCCGGCGCCCGCAGGCACCAGTCGACGATCCGCGAGGTGACCGAGTAGGGGATGTTGCCGACGACCGCGAACGGCTCACGCGGCGCCCGCGCGCTCGTGAAGTCGCCTCTGACCACGTCGATCCGGGGATCGTCGCGGGTGCGCGCGGCGAGCCGGCCGGCCAGCCGCGGGTCGATCTCGTAGCCGATCACCTGGGCGCCGGCCTCGGCCAGTGCCCAGGTCAGTACGCCCTCGCCCGAGCCGGGTTCGAGCACCAGCCCTTCGGGGGCGGCCGCCTTGACCACCAGCTCGACGGCATGCCGGTCGACCAGGAAGTTCTGCGACAAGGCCCGCCTGGCCCGGTCTCTGGGCGTGCGACCGCCGCTGTTCCTGGCGTTCTTCTGGGTATGTGAATAGTTTCCGTGCGCGAAGTTCTGCGCCACAGCCGCCCTCTCGGGTCTTCGAGATGTATGGGTCTCTCGAAGGGCCCGGGGCGCGCCGGCGGACGCCTAGGTCGTAACCGCGTCAGCTAGCGGGCCCGAGCCCGGTCGCTGCGCAGACGCATGAAGCAGCAATACATGCCGACGATGCTAGGAACGCGGCAGCCGGCGCGGCAACCCAATAAAAAACCTGATGCGCGTGACAGCCACGATTCGCCACTCTGAAGACGTGCAGGCGACGGTCACGGTCACTCCCATGCAGCTCCCCGAGCTGCTGCTGCACGTCGCCGTCGTCCGGCCGGTGTTCCTGTGGGGCGCGCCCGGCATCGGCAAGAGCTCGCTGGTCCGCGAGTTCGCCGACTCCCTCGGCCTCGACTGCGTGACGCTGCTCGGCACCCAGCTCGCGCCCGAGGACCTCATCGGGGTGCCCGAGCTGGTCGACGGCCGCAGCCGGTTCGCGCCGCCCGAGTCGATCGCCCGCGCCGAGCCCTACTGCCTGTTCCTCGACGAGCTCAACGCCTCGGCGCCCGAGGTGCAGAAAGCGTTCTACTCGCTGATCCTCGACCGCAGGATCGGCGCGTACGAGCTGCCCGCCGGATCGGTCGTGATCGGCGCGGGCAACCGGGCCACCGACAACGCGCTCGCCCGCCCGATGGCCTCGGCGCTGATCAACCGGCTGGTCCACGTACACCTGCGGGCCTCGCCCGACGACTGGCTCAAGTGGGCCGCCGCCAACGGCATCCACCCGTGGATCGTCGACTACCTGGCGCAGCGGCCCGACCACCTGTGGAGCGCGCCGCCCAAGACCGAGGAGCCGTTCTCCTCGCCGCGCGCCTGGCACATGCTCTCCGACGTGCTGACCTCCTACGGCGATGACGTCGCCGACGAGACGCTCGCCATGCTCGCGTTCGGCACGCTCACCGCCAACCACGCCTCCGCCTTCCGCGCCTACGTCAAGACCGTCCGGCACGCGTACGACCTCAACGCGGTGATCAAGGGCGAGGCGCCATGGCCGCGCCGGCCCGAGGAGCGCGACCTGCTCTACTTCCTGGCCGAGGCGTTCCGGGCCCGGCTGGTCAAGGAGCTGCCCGCGGACAAGCGCGGCGCCTCCTCCAGAGGGCGTGACCTGGGCTTCCGCGCCAAGACGCTGCTGGTCGAGCTGGCCGAGATCTCGCTGGAGTGCGCCCAGCTCGTCATCGCCTCCGACGCGAACGGCGCGCCCGCGCTGCCCACCTGGTTCCTCGTCGAGGTCGGCAGGGACGTGCCCAGGCTGATGGCGGCCCGATCATGAGCCCCCGCAACAAGGCCAAGACCGACCCGTGGCGCGCCGAGGTGCGCAAGGGCTGGCAGCTCGTCGACCGGCACCCGCTGTTCTCCGTCTACCACAGCTGGCTCTACGCGGCGGATGAGGGGGAGCTGTCGGCCGACACCTGGGCGGTGGTGACGGAGGACGGGGACATCCGCCACCACCCCCGCCGCCGCGCCGAGGCGGCCGAGTGGGCGTGGATCTTCGCCCACCTGCTGCTCCATCTCGGCTTCGGCCACGCCGACCCGCGCACCTGCGCGCCGAAGGACGTCGAAGGCGACCGTCCCGAGCCCGCCTACCGGGCCGCGTGCTGCCTGGCCGTCGACCGGTTCCTGCGGACGCTCAAGATCGGCCGCTGCCCCGCGCCGCTGCCCGCCGAACTGCCCGAGCAGGACGAGGTCACGCTGTCGGAGCGCTGGCGCAGGCTCGGCATCCCCGAGGCGTACAAACCGCTCGGCGAGGAGGACTTCCGCGTCTGCTCGGCGGAGATGGCCAAGCACTTCGACTTCCCGTCCATGTTCGCGGTGGGCGTCGCCGAGGCGGCCACCGCCGCGCTCGACCAGGCGGGCACCCCGCGCGTCACGACCGACAAGCACGTCGAGGGGCCGTGGGACGCGGCGCTGCGCTGGTTCGTCTCCTCCTACCCGCTGCTGGGCGCGCTCGCCGCCGGCATGAAGATCGTCGCCGAGGTGGAGCTGGCCAGGAGCTGGGGGATCTCCATCGCCGCGGTCAGCGCGGAAGCCGGCGAGATCTACATCAATCCGCTCGCCCGGCACTCCGAGGAGGAGTGGCGGTTCGTGCTGGCCCACGAGATGCTGCACGCCGCGCTCCGCCATGGCGAGCGGGTCGGCCCGCGCGAGCCGTACATCTGGAACGTCGCCTGCGACTATGTGATCAACGGCTGGCTCACCGAGATGGGCGTCGGCGAGATGCCCGAAGGGCTGCTGTTCGACCAGGCCCTGTCCGGCATGTCGGCCGAGGCGGTCTACGACACGATCGTCACCGACCTGCGGCGGATGCGGAAGCTCGCCACGCTGCGCGGGCGCGGCCTCGGCGACGTCCTCGACCGGCCACCACGCCCGGCCCGCGGCGGCGTCGACCTCGACGAGTACTACCGCAGCGCCCTCTGCACAGGCCTGGCCTTCCACCAGGGCAACGGCCGCGGCTACGTACCGGCCGGGCTGGAGCAGGAGATCCGGGCGCTCGACCAGCCGCCGCTGCCGTGGGACGCGCAGCTGGCCCGCTGGTTCGACGAGCACTTCCAGCCGGAGGAGACGCGGCGCTCCTACGCCCGCGCCTCCCGCCGCCAGGCCGCCACCCCGCACATCCCGCGCCCCGGCCGGGTGCGGCCGGAGGAGGTGGTCAGGAAGGCCACGTTCGGCGTGGTGCTGGACACCTCGGGCTCGATGGACGTCAAGCTGCTCGGCAAGGCGCTCGGCGCGATCGCCTCCTACGCCTCGGTCCGCGACGTGCCGCGGGCGCGCGTGGTGTTCTGCGACGCCATCGCGTACGACGCCGGCTACCTGCCGGTCGAGGACATCGCGAACCGGGTCAAGGTACGCGGCCGGGGCGGCACGATCCTGCAGCCCGGAGTCAGCCTGCTGGAACGGGCCGACGACTTCCCGACGGACGGGCCGATCCTGCTCATCACCGACGGCCAGTGCGACGTGATCCGCATCCGCCGCGACCACGCCTTCCTCGTGCCACAGGGCGCTTCGCTGCCGTTCCGGCCGCGCGGGCCGATCTTCTTCATGAAATGACTTTGAGCCGGCTTTGAGCTGGCTTGGGTAGACCTTTGACCATGGATCGACCGGCCAGGGTGCTCGTCGTGGACGACGAGCCGAACATCCGTGCCCTGCTCTCGCAGACGTTGCGCCTGGTCTCGTTCGAGGTCAGGACCGCCGAGTCCGGCGCCGAGGCGGTGCGGGCCGCCAGGGAGTTCGAGCCCGACATCGTGGTGCTCGACGTGATGATGGCGGACATCGACGGGTTCGAGGTGGCCAGGCGGCTCGGGGAGAGCGTCCCGGTGCTGTTCCTGACCGCGCGCGACACGGTCGAGGACCGCGTCAAGGGGCTCACGCTGGGCGCCGACGACTACGTGGCCAAGCCGTTCAGCCTGGAGGAGGTGGTGCTGCGCATCCGGGCCATCCTGCGGCGCAGCCGTACCGAGACCGGGCGCGCGGACGTGCTGCGCTACGCCGACCTGGAGCTCGACGTGGCCGCGCACGAGGTGCGCCGCGGCGGCGTGCTCGTCGATCTGTCGCCCACCGAGTTCAACCTGCTCGAATACCTGCTGACGAACGCCGGCCGGGTGGTGAGCAAGGCGCAGATCCTCGACAGCGTGTGGCGCTACGACTTCGACGGCGACTCCAGCATCGTCGAGTCGTACGTCTACTACCTGCGCAAGAAGATCGACAAGTTCGAGCCGCAGCTCATCCACACCGTGCGCGGTGTCGGCTACACGCTCAGGACCCCGCGGTGAGGCCGGGCAGGTGGACGCTGCGCGCCCGGCTCGTCATGGCGATACTCGGGCTCACCACGGTCGCGCTCGTGCTGGCCAACGTGGTCGGCATCGCGCTGCTCGGCGACAATCTCCTGCGCCGCGTGGACTCCCAGCTCAACACGATGGGCGGCGCGGTCGGCAAGCTGCCCATGATGGCCGGCCTGATCTCCGGCGGTCAGACCATGGACTGGGAGAAGGTGCTGACCAAGCGGGTCGCCTCCGTGGCCAGGATCTACATCTACTCCGCCGACGGCAGGCTGGTCAGCGAGCTGCCGGGCGGCTCGGACCCCGGCCCGGTGCTGGGTGACGTCCACGTGGGCGATCCCTACACGGTGAGCGGCACCACGGGGCCGTCCTGGCGGCTGAAAGGGATCACGACCCGCGACGGCGGCACCGTGGTGGTCGCGCAGTCCCTCGGCGAACTGGAGGCGACCCGCGCCTCGCTCGTCGCCATCGCCTTCGCCGTCAGCGCGCTCATCCTGCTCCTGCTCGGCCTGGCCGCCGACGCCGTCGTACGCCTCGGCCTGCGCCCGCTGACCAGGATGGAGCGTACGGCCGGTCAGATCGCCATGGGCGACTTCGCCAGCCGGGTCCCCGCCCCCGACCCGCACACCGAGGCGGGCCGCCTGGGCGCGGCCATGAACGTCATGCTCGACCGCGTCGAGAACGAGATCGCCGCCAGGACCGACTCCGAGTCCCGCATGCGCCGCTTCCTGGCCGATGCCTCGCACGAGCTGCGCACCCCGCTCACCTCGGTCCGCGGCTTCGCCGAGCTCTACCGCCGGGGCGGCGGCGACGAGCAGGAGACGATGCGCAGGATCGAGGAGGAGGCCGCCAGGATGGGCATGCTCGTCAACGACCTGCTCACCCTGGCCCAGCTCGACCAGGAACGCCCCATCGACCGCCACCCCGTCGACCTGCTGGAGGTGGCGGCCGACACCATCCGGGACGCCCGCGTCCGGGTGCCCGGCAGGCAGGTCAGGCTGAGCGGCCTGGGCGGGACGCTGGCCCCGGTCTCGGTGGTGGGCGACGAGGCCCGGCTGCGCCAGGTCGCCGCCAACCTCGTCGGCAACGCCCTCACTCACACCCCGGAGGACGCGTCGGTGACGGTGAGCGTGGGCACCGCACGCGGCATGGCGGTGTTCGAGGTGGCCGACACCGGGCCCGGCGTGCCGGAGCAGCACATCCCCCACGTCTTCGACCGCCTCTACCGCGTCGGCCAGGGCAGATCGAGGATCGACGGCGGCGCGGGACTGGGCCTGGCCATCGTGGCCGCGATCGTGCACGCCCATGGCGGCACGATCGAACTCGACTCCGCGCCGGGCCGGGGCGCCACCTTCCGCGTGCTCCTACCCGGCTCCTAGGCGGCTCCCAGGCTCCTTTGATCGGCGCTCGGCACATTCGGGACATGAAGCGAAGATTCCTGACCAGAAAAATCCTGAGCGCCACCGGCGTGCTGGCCCTGGCCGCCGCCGGATGCGGCTCGGCGCCCAGCTCCGCCGGAGTCGCCTCCGTCAAGACCACCTCGCCCGCCGCCACGGCCAGTCCGTCGCCCTCGGCCAGCGTGGACAAGGCCGAGCAGGGCAGGAAGTTCGCCGCCTGCTTACGTGAGCACGGCCTCGACGTTCCCGACCCCGACCCGAACGGCGAAGGGATGTTCCAGGCGCTGCCCAAGTCGGAGATGAACTCGGGCAAGGTCCAGAAGGCGTTGCAGGCCTGCCGCTCCGTCGCCCCCATCAGGGACGCCAAGGAGCTGAGCCCGGCGGACCAGGACAAGATGCGCCAGTTCGCCGCCTGTATGCGCGAGAACGGCATCGACCTGCCCGACCCGGACTTCAGCGGGAAGACCAACCAGAACCTCGCCAAGAGCTTCAGGCTGGACGACCCCGACTTCAAGCAGGCCTATGAGGTCTGCCGAGCCAAGTTCCCGCAGCTGGGCAAGACGCAATGACGCGGGTCACGTTCTCGCAGTTGGGACGGACTCGATGACGCAGGTCAAGTCCCAGCCTGAGGTCGTTCCCGGCCGCCCGCTCCGACCTGGGCGGCGCTCGTTCCGCACCGTCGCCTGGGCCGGAGGCACCGCCCTGCTCGCCGCCGCCGTCGCGGCCGCCGCCATCGGCTTCGGCGGCAACGGCTCGGGTACGGCCGTCGCCGGCCGTACGCCCCCGGCCACCGCGAAGGTGACCCGCACGACGCTCACCGAGACCAAGACCGTCGACGGCACGCTCGGTTACGGCGACACCATCACGGTCACCGCGAAGTCGCCGGGCACGATCACCTGGCTGCCCGAGGAAGGCGCCACCATCACCCGGGGCAAGGCCGTCTACAGCGTCGACGCCGACCGCCGCCCTCTGCTCTACGGTGGCATGCCCCTCTACCGCGTGCTCAAGGACGGCGTCGAGGGCAAGGACGTCGAGTTGCTGGAACGGAACCTGGCCAAGCTCGGCTACACCGGCTTCGACGTCGACAAGGAGTTCACCTGGGCCACCCGCGAGGCCGTCGAGGACTGGCAGGACGACCTCGGCCTGGACGTCACCGGCGAGGTCCAGCCCACCGACGTGGTCGTGGAGCGCGGACCCCTCCGCGTCGCCGGCCTCAAGACCACGCTCGGCGCCGGCGGCACGGGGCCTGTGCTCACCGCGACGGGCACCACCCGCCAGGTGCTCGTCAACCTCGACGTGGCCGACGCGCACCTGGTCAAGAAGGGCCTCGGCGCCACGGTCGAGTTGCCGGACGGCTCCACCGTGAAGGGCAAGGTCACCAGCGTGGGCAAGGTCGCGACCGAGACGGGCACGGGCGGCGACGCCACCACCACGATCGAGGTCAAGGTGTCGGTGAGGGGTCTGAAGAAGCCGTTCGACTCCGCCCCGGTCGACGTCACGATCGTGTCGGCCCAGCGCGAGGACGTGCTGGCCGTACCCGTCGGAGCGCTGCTGGCCCTCGCGGAGGGCGGCTACGGCGTACAGGTCGTGACGGGCGGCACCACCCAGTACGCGGCCGTCGACATCGGCATGTTCGCCGACGGCAAGGTGGAGGTCGGCGGCGTCCAAGAGGGCGCGACCGTGGCGGTGCCCAAGTGATCGTCCAACTGCGTGCGGTGAGCAAGGAGTACGGCGAGGTGGCCGCGCTGCGCGGCGTCTCCATGGGCATCGAGTACGGCGAACTCGTCGGCATCGTCGGCCCGTCGGGTTCCGGCAAGTCGACCATGCTCAACATGATCGGCACCCTGGACCGCCCGTCGAGCGGCACCGTGCGCATCGCCGGGCACGACGTGCTCACCCTCAACGACAGGCAGCTGTCGGCGCTGCGGGCGAACGTCATCGGCTTCGTCTTCCAGCAGTTCCACCTCGCCGCGGGCGTCCCCGCGCTGGACAACGTCGCCGACGGTCTCCTGTACGCGGGCCCCTCCCTGCGCGAACGCCGCCTGCGCGCCTGCGAGGCACTCGAACGGGTCGGGCTCGGGCACCGGCTCGGCCACCGGCCGCACGAGCTGTCCGGCGGCGAGCGGCAGCGGGTGGCCATCGCCCGTGCCGTGGTCGGCGGGCCGCGGCTGCTGCTGGCCGACGAGCCGACGGGCAACCTGGACTCGCGCTCCGGCGCGGGCGTCATGGACCTGCTGCGCGAGCTGAACGCCGGCGGCACCACCGTGGTCGTCATCACCCACGACCGCGACATCGCGGCCTCGCTCCCGAGGCAGGTCGAGATGCTCGACGGCCTCGTGGTGGACGGCGCTGTAGACGGCCTTGTGGTGGGCGGCTTTGTTGCGGACGGACGTGGGCTATGACCGCCGCCATCCTCACCTCCGCCCGGCTGCGCCCGCGCGACGTCCTCAGGGTCGGCGGCGCGGGCCTGCGGGCCAGGCCACTGCGGGTGTTCCTGTCGGCGCTCGGCATCGCCATCGGCATCGCGGCCATGCTCGGCGTCGTCGGCATCTCCGCCTCCAGTCAGGAGGACCTGAACCGCCAGCTCGAAGCGCTCGGTACGAACCTGCTCACCGTCTCACCCGGCCAGACGCTCTTCGGCGAGAGCCCCCACCTGCCCGCAGAGGCGGAGGGCATGATCGAGCGGATCGCACCCGTCACCTCGGTCACCGCCACGGGCACCACGCCCGCCAAGGTCTACCGCAACGACCACATTCCGGCGGCCCAGTCGGGCAGCATCTCGGTCACGGCCGCCCGCCTCGACCTGCCGCACGACGTGGGCGCCCAGATCGTCAGCGGCACCTGGCTGAACCAGGCCACCCAGCGGTACCCGGCCACCGTGCTCGGCGCCAAGGCGGCCGACCGGCTCGGTGTCGTACGGGCGGGCCCTGACCAGCGGGTTTGGCTGGGCGGGGAGTGGTTCACCGTCGTCGGCGTGCTCGGTCCCGCGCCGCTCGCCCCCGAACTCGACACCGCGGCACTGATCGGCTGGCCGGTCGCCGAGGAACGGCTGGACTTCGACGGCTACCCGACCACGATCTACGCCAGGGCCGAGGAGGCGTCCGTCGTCGCCGTACGCGATGTGCTGGGCCCCACCGCCAACCCGGAGAAGCCCAACGAGGTCGAGGTCTCCCGACCGTCGGACGCGCTGGCCGCCAAACAGGCCACCGACGCCACGCTGAATGCCCTCCTGCTCGGTCTCGGCGGCGTCGCCCTGCTGGTCGGCGGGGTCGGCGTGGCCAACACGATGGTGATCTCCGTGCTCGAACGACGCGCCGAGATCGGGCTGCGCCGCTCGCTGGGCGCCACCCGCGGGCAGATCCGGCTGCAGTTCCTGGCCGAATCGCTGCTCCTGTCCGCCATCGGTGGTGTCGGCGGCGTCATGCTGGGCATCGGCGTCACCGCCGCGTACGCGAGCTTCCAGGGCTGGCCGGCGATCGTGCCGGTCTGGGCCATGCTCGGCGGCGTGCTCGCCACCCTGGTCATCGGCGGGATCGCCGGGTTCTATCCGGCCGTACGAGCCGCCCGCATGTCGCCCACGGAGGCCCTGGCCACGCCGTGACGAACAGGCGGGCGGAGATGCCCGTGCGGCGCGCACCCCGGCGCCCCGCGTGTCCGTTTCTTACAAGAAGAGCCTGGCCAGACCGGGATAGCTTCACCGCTATGGAGCTGAATTCGCGGGCGGTCTCCCGCGCTGAGAGATACCTGCTGCTGCACGGGCGGCTGATCGACAGGCTCAGGTTCGAGGCCCTGTTCAAGGGTGCCTCCTGTACACGCGTGCTCGACGCCCTGCGCTGCTACCGGAACGACGACGGCGGCTTCGGCAACGCGCTCGAACCGGACCTGCGCGGGTCGGGCAGCCAGCCGGAGCCGGTGGAGGTGGCGTTCTGGATCCTCGACGAGCTGGACGCCTTCGACGATCCGATGGTGGCCGCCGCCTGCGACTACCTCCTGGGGATCACGGCCAAGGACGGCGGCGTGCCGTTCGCGTTGCCGAGCGTCCGCGACACGCCGCGGGCGCCCTGGTGGGAGCCCGGTGACGAGTCTCCGGGCAACCTCATCCCCACCGCGTCGATCGCCGGGCTCCTGCACAAGCACGGCGTCGCCCATCCATGGCTCGGGCCCGCCACCGACTTCTGCTGGGCGGCGATCGCCGGCATCTCGGCCACGACCCCGTACGAGGCGCGGGCCGTCGTCCAGTTCCTGGACCTCGTCCCCGACCGGGCACGGGCCGAGGCGGAGTTCGCCCGGCTGCGCGAGGCCCTGCTGGCCATGGTCACCTTCGACCCCGACGCGTCCGGCGAGGTGCATTTCCCCCTCGACTTCGCTCCGTCGCCGCTGCGGCTGCCGCTCTTCACGCAGGACGTCCTGGACCGGCACCTCGAGGCGCTCGCCGCCGCCCAGTCGGACGAGGGCGGGTGGCAGGGGAACTGGCTGATCTGGACGCCCGTGGTGGAGCACGAGTGGGGCGGCTTCATCACCGTGCACCGGCTGCGGACGCTCCAGGCGTACGGGCGGCTGTGATTCCTCGGGCGTACGGGCGGGTGCGACTTCTTGTCGGTGGGGGTGCGTAGCTTGGAGGCATGTACGAAGAGCGGCCTCCTGGGGACGGCTTCGACAGACGGGTCGCCTGCGTGTGGCGGCAGGTGAGCGACGTCGACGGCGCGCGACTCGTGGTGCCCGATGGGTGCGTGGACCTCATCTGGGGGCCTTCGGGGGCGTTCGTGGCCGGTCCGGACACCGGGCCGATGCCGGTGCGGGTGCGCGCGGGGGATGCCTTCACCGGGATCCGGTTCAAGCCGGGCGGCGTCGGGGACGTGTTCGGCGTTCCGGCGCACGCCCTGCGCGACCAGCGCGTGCCGGTGGCGGACCTGGGGTTCTCCGTGTCCGACGGGGGGTCGTCCGTGTTCGACGGGGAGTTCTCCGTAGGGCGGCATGTGGCGATGTCCGGTGGGCGGCTCGCGAGCATGCGGGCCGCGGTCGTGGCCCGGCTTCGGGCCACCGCGCCCGCCGACGCCGCGGCGCCCGCGATAGCCGAGGCGCTCCGGACGGGGCGGACCGTGGGAGAGGTGGCCTGGACGCTGGGGTTCAGCGAGCGGCAGCTGTTGCGGCGCAGTCTGGCCTCGTTCGGATACGGGCCGAAGGTCCTGCAGCGGGTCGTCCGGTTCCAGCGGGCGCTGAAACTGGCCCGTGCGGGGGTGGCGCCGGTGGAGGTGGCGGTGGTCTCGGGCTACGCGGATCAGGCGCACCTGGCCAACGAGGTCAAGCGCTTGAGCGGCGTGACTCTGGCGGAGCTCCGGAGATGAGAGCGGCCGCCCAGCCCGCGCTGGGATCGCTGTCGACGAGGATCGCCCGCGTGAGCAGGCTCAGCGGGATCGCCAGGAGCGCGCCCAGCGGCCCCAGGACGAACGCCCAGACGATCAGTGACAGGAACGTCATCGTGGTCGACAACCCCACCGCGTCACCCAGGAACTTGGGCTGGATGAACGATTGGATCACCACGTTGATGGCGATATAGGCGGCGACGACGAGGAGCATCTGCTTGATGCCGCCGTCGAGCAGCGCCAGCATCGCGGGCGGGATCAGTCCGAGGACGAAGCCGATGTTCGGGATGTAGTTGGTGATCAGCGCCAGGACACCCCAGAGAAGGGGCAACGGCACACCCAGGATGGACAGGGCCACGACGTCCAGCGCCGAGCAGATGAGACCGAAGATCGTGGAGACGATGAGATAGCGCCTGGTGTTGTGGGCGAACGTGCCGAACGCCTCCACCAGGTGCGGCTTGGCCGCCTCACCCGACGCGATGATCCTGGCGATGGCCGGGGTGTCCAGGCACATCCCGAGCAACAGCACCACGATGAGAAACAGGCTGGAGAGGATCCCCAGCAGACTCGACAACAGACTCTGCGCCAGCCCGAGCACCTTGGCCGGATCGAAGGCCTGGATCGCCTTGTCGAGCTGGGCGTTGCTGACGCCGTGGGTGGTGGCGAAGTTCTGGGCGTCGGTGAGCAACTGCTGAAACTGCGGGG
This sequence comes from Nonomuraea sp. NPDC048901, assembly GCF_040649695.1. Lineage (NCBI taxonomy): Bacteria > Bacillati > Actinomycetota > Actinomycetes > Streptosporangiales > Streptosporangiaceae > Nonomuraea > Nonomuraea sp. NPDC048901. The sequence goes on from NZ_JBEZFW010000003.1 coordinate 963,673, forward strand.
CGTACGCGGGGAGCAGCGAGGCGAGCTGGGTGACGGAGACGGTCAGCACCGCGACCATGCCCAGCAGCACGAACAGCACGATGAGGAAGGGCACGACGACCTGCACCCAGCCGGGAGCGCCCGCGCGGGCGAGCCGGCCGCGCACTGGGGCGACGGCGATGACCAGCACGAGCGCGAGCACGACCGGACCCAGGATCGACGCGACCTCGCGCATGCCGAACAGGACGATCACCGCGCAGGCGATACCCAGCAGGATGGTGAGGGCTCGGGGCACAGTGGCTTCCTACCCGTGGGCGGCGGATGACACCGGCGGGTGGTTGATTTGACGGTTCCGGGAGGCGTACATAGAGTTCACCAGTCCCACGAGGACGGCGATGATCGTCGGTCTCACTCGGGGGCAACCTCCAAACAGATCCCTTCGGATGGTGTTCGCATCACTCAGGATGGTCTGGTAAGTTAGAGGGGTTGTCCCAGAAACGGGGCGGTCTTTATTCCAGCAGGTCGGAGCGGGTCGGGTCAATTTGACACCGGGCCGGGCGGCTGAAAAGATAAAGACACAACGAAAACAGAAAACGAAATGTGCGCCTCTCGCAGGTTGGGGAGTACGCGTCCGTTTCTTGAGAACTCAACAGTGTGTTAAAAGCCAGTGCATGATGCACAACCCCGTCATGTCTGCG